>NZ_JBVVPU010000001.1:0-680444 GCF_055811295.1 Mesorhizobium sp. WSM4871
TGGCGTCCCTCCCCCCCCCTTTTCACGCCCTCAAAAATTTTTTAATCCGCGGCTTGCTTCTCCCCCCCCCCCCCCCGCGGGGGGGGGGGGGGGCCCCCCCCCCCCCCGGAGCGGGGGTTTCGTAGGGCGATGCCGTATGAAAACTTGAGACCGCGGCGCCAATCCCCCGGATCTCAAGCCGCCTCTCGCCGCCGCGCCAGACCCTCGCGGATACAAGCCGCAAACTCCATTGCGGCAGGCTCGACACCATGCTTCGGCAGATGCAAATTGATCGCGAAATTCGGCAGGGCCGGCAGCTTCGGATCGGGCAGGATGTCGAGGTCGGCAGGCACCGTGGAGGCCAGCCAGGTGGTGACGGCAAGGTCCGAGCGCACCGTCGCCGTCGTGGCGTCGATATTGCCATTCTCGAACACGGTGCGCCATTCAAATCCGTTCTCGTCGAGCGCCGAAATCACCGCAGGGCGGAAGGCGCAAGTGTCGGCCACCATCGACACCGGCAACGGGCGCTTGGCGCGCGCGACGCCGCCCTTGGCGCCGACCCAGACGAGACGGTCGACCAACAGGCATTCGCCGGCGGACGGACCGACCCGCTCCTCGATCACGGCAAGGTCCATGGTTCCTGCGGCGAGTGCTGCTGCGAGCTCCGGCGAGGACGCGCAGATCAGTGAAATCTCCACTTGCGGATAGGTCTCGGCATAGGTCTTCAGCACCGGCGCCAAAAGGGTGCCGACGAGATCGTAGGGCACGCCGATCCGAACCTCGCCCGCAACCGCGTTGCCGTTCATCTCGGTCCAGATCTCGTCATTCAGCGCGAGCAGGCGCTTGGCCTTGCCTAGCAGCCGTTCGCCGGCGCGCGTCAATCGCAAGCCGCGCCGGTCGCGCTCGAACAGGCCGCAGCCCAAAACCTCCTCCAGCCGCTTGATCTGCTGGCTGACCGCGCCTTGCGTCAGGTGCAGCGCGTTCGCCGCCGCCGTCATGCTCGCCTTGTCGGCGACGGTGACAAAGGTTCGGATGAGGGCGGTGTCGAGATTGCGGATCATGCTGGCATTATAGATGCTAATGCCAAGCATATCAAACATTGCATTTACTGATGCCAATCGACGCCTACCATGGGGCTTCCGACAAAGGATGCCCCATGCTCCAGCCCATCCTGCCGCTCATCCTGTTCGCCTTCGTGGCCACCGCCACGCCCGGCATCGCCACGACCTTGTCCACCGCTTCGGGTGCGCAATTCGGCTTTCGCCGCTCCGTTCCGCTGATGGCCGGCAGTGCTGTCGGCCTTGCCACGGTGACCGGCGCTGCCGCCGCCGGGCTCGCCGGTCTGCTGCTTGCCATGCCCTCGCTGCAGCTGGCGATGAAGATCATCGGCTCGCTCTATCTCGTCTGGCTGGCGCTCAAGATCGGCCGCGCCGGGCCACCCAATCTCGATGTGACGATAGCCAAACCCAGAAGCTTCTTCGGCGGCGCCGGCATCCAGTGGATGAACCCGAAGGGGTGGGCTATGGGATTGGGTGCCGCGGCCTCGTTCGCCGCGCTGGCCGACGGGCCAGGACAACTTGCGCTGCTGCTCGGCTCGACCTTCGGCCTCACGGCAGCCGTGTCGCTGTCCATCTGGTGCGTGGCAGGCATGCTCTTGGCAAGGCTGCTCAAGACCGAATGGCAATGGCGCACCCTCAACATCGCACTGGCGCTCGCGCTGACCGCCTCGATCATTCCAATGTGGCGGACGGCGTAAAGCACAGACCTGGTTCCTCTCCCCACAGAGCGGGGCGAGGAACCCAAATCCTGCAGGGCAGGCGCTATCCTACCCTCAAGCCGCGTAGCGAGCCGCGGGCTTGTCGGCGTGCAGGCTGCCGTAGAAGCCCTGCCGGGCACTAAGGAACGCGTCCAGCTTGGCCGCATCGGCAAGCCCTGGCGCGGTGACGGCTTCGCCCTTGGCAAGGCCGACAAGCGCGGCATCGACCAGGTCATCGGCCGTCATGATGATTTCTTTGGGAAGCTTGTCGATATCGCTGCCCGCAAGTTCCCAGAAATCGGTCCGGGTCGCGCCCGGCAGCACGACCTGGGCCTTCACCCCGGTGCCGGCGACTTCGCGTTGCAGGGCCTCGGTGAAGTTGACGACATAGGCCTTGGTGCCGCTGTAGATGCCGCCGAACGAGGTGTCGAAGGCGAGCACCGAGGCGATGTTGACGATGGCGCCGCTCTTGCGCGCGATCAGGCCTGGCAGAACGGCGCGCGTCAGCCGCGTCAAGGCGACGATATTGACCTTGATCATCCGCTCGGCGAGGTCGGCGTCGGCTGTCGCCACCACTTGCGCCCCGCCGATGCCGGCATTGTTGACCAGCAGCGTGATGCTCTCGTCGGCCGATATCGCCTGCTCGACACGGCGGACATCATTGTCGGCGGCGAGATCGGCGCTGAGGATGCTGACCTTGCTTTTGTAGGCATGGCGCAGCTTTTCAGCCAATTCCTCGAGCCGGTCGGCGCGGCGCGCCACCAGCACCAGATCATAGCCCTGCCCTGCCAGCCGGTCCGCATAGACCGCACCGATGCCCGACGAGGCGCCAGTGACCACTGCCGTGCCCTTGTTGTCCTGTCTGCTCATTGTCTTGTTCCTTCATCTCGACCTTGGCTAGAGGTGCGGCGGGCAATGCCCTTACCTGTCTCAAGCCGTCATATTCTATTTAGTGGCATATGCCACTTTACGGGAAGTAGGTATATGCCACTATCTTGTCAATCGGACTGTCGAAGATTATTTCTGGGCAGAGTTAGCGAACACCGTTCGCCTCCAAGGAAGCGCGCCATGACCCAAACCGCCCTGCCCGGCCTGACCCTTTGCAACTACGCCTCGCTGCGTCGTTCGACACGAAAGCTCGGCCAGTTCTATGACGATATGATTGCCCCCTCGGGCCTCAAAGCCACGCAGCAGGGCCTGCTCTACCAGATCCATATCGGCGACGAGCCGGCGATGGGCGCCATTGCCGCCGCCTTGATCATGGACCTGTCGGCGCTCGGCCACACGCTGAAGCCGCTGATCCGCGACGGCTATGTCGAGACCTTTGCCGACAAGGACGACCGCCGCATCAAGCGCGTGCGGCTGACGCCGCAAGGCCTGATCAAGCTCGATGAAGCGATGAAATTGTGGAGCCTCGCCCAGCAGCGTTTCGAGGCGATGGTCGGCAACGACGAGGCGGCAAGGCTGCGCGCGGCGCTGGATGACATCGCCGCGCTGGATTTCGACATACCACCGGCCGCGCCATCGAAATGAGGCATCGGTCAGCGACTGGTCTTGGACCCTACTCCGCCGGCATGGCGACCGGCCGGGCCAGCATGCGTCCAGCCAGCACGACGCCCAATCCCACGATCGGGAACGCCGCCGCGACCAGCCCGAGATCGGCCGGCGCACCGAAGCGCAGCACCGCGCCGCCGACCACCGCGCCCAGCGCCACGCCGAGATAGAGCGCCGAAGCGTTGAGCGACAGCACGATCGGTGCGGCGTCGGGCGCGAGCTTGATGATGCGGCTGGCCTGCGCCGGCGGGAAGGCCCAGCCGACGATGCCCCACGGCACCATCATCGCCATCAGTGCCGGCCCGGCAATATGGTGCGGCAGGAATGTCGGGATGACCGAAAGCATGACCAGCATCGCGGCGCTGAGCGCCAGCGACCAGCTGACGGTGCGCGTCGCGCCAAAACGGTCGGCGGCCTGCCCGCCGGCAATGTTGCCGATAACGGCGCCGACACCAAAGGCCAGAAGCATGCCGGGCAGCGCGATCGCGCTCAAACCGCCGCCTTCGATGGCCAGCGGCGCGACAAAGGCAAAGACGGTGAAGGCGCCGGTAAGCGCCAGCAACGTGGTCAGGAGGATCGAGGGGACGCCGGGACGCAGTGCTGCTGCCAGCCGGCGCTTCAGCGGCAGCCTGGTGCCGACGATGCCGCGCGGCAGCCGGTACCACAGGATGGCGCCGGCGAGCGCGCCGAGCCCGGCAATGGCAAAGAACGTGCCGCGCCAGCCGGCGATCGCAGCGACAAGCGCGCCGAGCGGCGCGCCGACCGCCACCGCCACCGTGGTGCCGCCGACAACGACCGCTATGGCGCGGGCCCGGTGATGATCATCGACCAGCGCCACGGCGGTTCCTTGCGCGGTTGCCGCGAACAGGCCTGACGACAGCGCCATGACGATGCGCGCGATCAGCAGCACTTCGAATGAGGAACTCAACGCCGCCACCAGATTGCCGAGCACGAAGAACACCAGCGTCCACAGGATGACGCGGCGCCGGTCCCATTCGCCGGTCAGCGTCGCCAGGATCGGCGTGCCGACCGCATAGGCGAGCGCGAAGGCTGTGATCAGCGAGCCGGCGAGCGGAATGGAGATGCCGGCGTCCGCCGCGATATCCGGCAGCAGGCTGGAGATGACGAAGCCTTCGGTCGAAATCGTGAACGATCCGAGCGCAAGCCAGAAAAGGCGCTTGTCCATGGCGAAACCCTTAGTTCAAAAGTTATTGAACAATTGGACATAACAGGGCATGATGTCAATGAAGCCAGGGCAAAATAACTGAACCCTGCTGACAGCCCTGTGTCAGGACGGGCCGGAGAGCAGCATCAACGCCGGGTACCGGCGGAGGAGGAGACACGTTGAAATCGGCGCCGATTGTGCTTAATTCCTGGGCATGACCTTGCCCCATCCCAACGCCGACCAGATCAGCCTGCCGATCGTGCTTGCCGTGCTCGGCGATCCGACCAGGCTCGCCATCGTGCGCTATCTCGCCAGCAAGGAAGGCGTGCCGCTGAATTGCAGCCAGTTCCTCGATCTCGGCTCGAAGACCAATCTCAGTTATCACCTCGCCAAATTGCGCGAGGCCGGCGTCACCCGCGCCGAAGTGGTCGGCACCAGCCGCCTGATCACGCTGCGCCGCGACGATCTCGACGCTCGCTTCCCCGGCCTGCTCGACAGCGTGATTGCCGCTGCCACTGAGGATACCGCGCTGCCAATGGTCGGCGGCCACGAGGTCGAAGTGCCGGCCTAGCCGTGCAGGACTTGGGTTCCTCTCCCCCAACAATCGCATATGGGCAGCGGAGGCTTTCGCTCTACGAATACCCCCACTCCTAACCCTCCCCACAAGGGGGAGGGAGATTCTGGTAGACGCAGAACTTGGCAAATTACCGAAGTCCGACGCCAATATGATCGATTAGGCGCGCGGCAGCATTCCCTCCCCCTTGTGGGGAGGGTTAGGGTGGGGGTCCATCTGCGCAAGAATCAATATGTTGTCCCCTGCCCACAAGGTGGGGAAAGAACCTCACAACCGGAGCCTCCCATGCGCATCGCCGTCCTCGCCGACATCCACGGCAATGTGCTGGCGCTTGACGCTGTGCTCGACGATCTCAAGCACCGCGGCGCCGATCTCGTCGTCAATCTTGGCGATTGCGTTTCCGGTCCGCTGTGGCCGCGCGAAACCATGCAGCGGCTCGAAGCGCTCGACCTGCCGACGGTGCGCGGCAACCACGACCGCCGCGTCGCCGTCGACCCGGCCGACGGCCGGATGTGGCCATCCGACCGCTACGCGCAGGAGCGGCTGACGGCGGCGCAGCGCGAGGCGCTGTTTGCGCTTCCTCTCACCCTAGAGGTCGCGCCCGGCGTCATCGCCTTCCATGCACGTCCCGACCATGACGAAAAATACCTGGCCGACGCGATCTCGGACGGCCAGCTGGTGCGCGCGCCGCTGGCCGCCATCAAGCGACGGCTGAAGGGGCTCGACCCCTCTTGCCGCATCGTACTGTGCGGCCACAGCCATCGCGCCGAGCTGATCCGCATTCCCGACGGGCCTGTCATCTTCAACCCCGGCAGCATCGGCTGCCCCGCCTATTACGACGATACGCCACCGGCGCATGTCTCCGAGCAAGGCTCCCCGCATGCGCGCTATGGCATCGTCGAACTCGGCGAACACCGCGACCGCTTCGATTCCATCGCCGTCGACTACGATCACGAGGCGGCCGCGCGACAGGCCGAACAGGCGGGAAGGCCCGAATGGGCCCACGCGCTGCGCACCGGGTTAATGCCGGGTTGAGCGAAGCTCATACCCCATGCTGAGCGAAGCTCATGCCCCCGTTGAGCTTGCTCATACCCCCACTGAACTAGGTCCGTTTGCTCATGCCGTGGCCATATTTTCCGACTTACATGGCGCCATGTCGTCCCTTATAAATCGCTCGGCATGCGGCAGCACTTCCGTGCCTCGCCGCGCCTTCCATAATACAATCGCCCACGGCCAGGTGATGAGGCGCAAACCTACGCTCCCAACAATACTGCTGCTTACCGCGCTTTTGATGGCAATGCTGCCGACGGCGCTGCCGGCCGGAGCGCAGGAGGCTGAAGTCGTCTCCATCGTGACGGGTCTGGCCCCGGACGATCTCTTGAACATCCGCGCCAAACCCTCGCCAGGCGGCAAGATCCAGACCCGCCTGCCCAATGGGTCGAGCCTTAACAATCTCGGCTGCAACGACGTCAACGGTCATCAATGGTGCAAGGTCGCGGTGACCGAGAACCCGCAAATGATTGGATGGGCTCCCGCGCGCTACCTCAGTTCGACCAATCCCCAGCCAGTCACAGACATGGAAACGACCGGTGAAGGCGCGACTGTCTCTGCCGAGGCCGCAAACCCCGAGCCGGCCGCGCCCCTGCCCGACCTGACGGAACGCCTGGGCGGCACCGAAACCCCGCCGACTCCGGCCGAGGCAATCGGCAAGGCCGCCATCGAGGATGCTTACCGGCTCGCGCTTGCGGGCAACGGTGATCCGTCGACCGGCGAGACGGATGGGCAGGCGCCCACGGCGGACGCCGTCCAGAATTTCGCGGCCAATGCGGCGGCGCCGGCCGACGCACAAACGGTTGCGCGGCTGCAGCCACCGGGGCCGCCAGCCGCTGGCGCCAAAAACAGGATTCCCTGCGCGCGCTATGTCGGCCAGCCGATGACAAGTTGTGACGCCGATGTCGAGCGCCAGGGCGACAAAGCCGCCGTCACCGTGACCTGGCCCGACGGCGGCACGCGCGTCATCAGCTTCGCCGCCGGCCTGCCGGCCAAGTCCGATGCACCAGGCGAGTTCCGCTTCACCCGCGAAGGCACCCTGAACATGATCCGCGTCGGCGTTTCCGAACGGTTTGAGATTCCTGACGCTTTGGCGACCGGAGGTTAGGTAGATTCGAAACGCCGGAGGGACAGCACCCCCCTCTGTCCTGCCGGACATCTCCCCCTCAAGGGGGGAGATCAGCGCTTCGGCCTCTCGCCTTTTCTCCGCCGTTGAAAGTGGCGAAAGCAGTCGTGATATCCGATCTCCCCCCTTGAGGGGGAGATGCCCGGCAGGGCAGAGGGGGGCGCGACGGAACGAGGCGCCTGTTCACTTGACACGCAGCCCCGCACAACCCGCATTTTAGGGGGTTACATCCAGCAAAACTCTTCCCTATAAGGCCCTCCTAGCCTGATACCAGAATCGCGAGCACAACCGGCCGGGTCTTCCCGTCCGGTTTTTCGTGCAAGCCGCCTGCCGAACGGACCCTCGATATGCCAAGACGCACCGACATCAAGTCGATCCTGATCATCGGGGCCGGCCCCATCGTCATCGGCCAGGCCTGCGAGTTCGACTATTCCGGCACCCAGGCCTGCAAGGCGCTGAAGGAAGAGGGTTTCCGCGTCATCCTGGTCAATTCCAACCCGGCCACCATCATGACCGACCCGGAACTGGCCGACGCCACCTATATCGAGCCGATCACGCCCGAAGTCGTGGCCAAGATCATCGCCAAGGAGCGGCCGGACGCGCTGCTGCCGACCATGGGCGGCCAGACGGCGCTGAACACCGCGCTTTCGCTGCGCCGCATGGGCGTGCTCGAACGTTACAATGTCGAGATGATCGGCGCCGACGCCACGGCCATCGACAAGGCCGAGGACCGCGCGCTGTTTCGCGAGGCGATGAAGAAGATCGGCCTGGAAACGCCGAAGTCGATGCTGGCCAACGCCACCGACGTCAAGAACGCCGACCGCAAGACGCATGAGGCAGAGCGCGCCGCACTGAAGGCCGAGAAGCCCGCCGATCTCGACGCCGCGCTCGACGCGCTGGAGACGCGCTGGAACCTCGGCGAAGGCGACCGCAAGCAGCGCTATATCAGCCATGGCATGGCGATCGCGGCGCAAGCGCTCGACCATGTCGGCCTGCCCGCCATCATCCGCCCGTCCTTCACCATGGGCGGCACCGGCGGCGGCATCGCCTACAACCGCGCCGAATTCTACGAGATCGTCCAGTCCGGCCTCGACGCCTCGCCGACCACCGAAGTGCTGATCGAGGAGAGCGTGCTCGGCTGGAAGGAGTATGAGATGGAGGTTGTCCGCGACAAGGCCGACAATTGCATCATCGTCTGCTCGATCGAGAACATCGATCCGATGGGCGTGCACACCGGCGATTCGATCACCGTCGCCCCTGCCCTGACCCTGACCGACAAAGAATACCAGATGATGCGCAACGCCTCGATCGCGGTGCTGCGCGAGATCGGCGTCGAGACCGGCGGCTCCAATGTGCAGTTCGCCGTCAACCCGGCCGACGGGCGCCTGGTGGTGATCGAGATGAACCCGCGCGTCTCGCGCTCGTCCGCGCTCGCCTCCAAAGCGACCGGCTTCCCCATCGCCAAGATCGCCGCGAAGCTCGCCGTCGGCTACACGCTGGACGAGCTGGAGAACGACATCACCGGCGGCGCGACGCCGGCCTCGTTCGAGCCGAGCATCGACTATGTCGTGACCAAGATCCCGCGCTTTGCCTTCGAGAAATTCCCCGGCGCCGAACCGGTGCTGACGACGGCGATGAAGTCGGTCGGCGAAGTCATGGCCATCGGCCGCACCTTCCAGGAATCGCTGCAGAAGGCTTTGCGTGGGCTGGAAACCGGCCTGACGGGTCTGGACGAGATCGAAATCCCGGGCCTCGGCCACGGCAGCGCGCCGGCCAGCCATGTCGACGACCGCAACGCCATCCGCGCCGCATTGGGCACGCCGACGCCCGATCGGCTGCGCATGGTGGCGCAGGCGATCCGCATGGGCACCTCGCTGGAAGACGTGCACGCCATGTGCAAGATCGACCCGTGGTTCCTCGAACAGATCGCCGGCATCCTCGCCATGGAAGCCCGCATCCGCGAGCACGGCATCCCCGAGGACGCCGCCAATCTGCGCATGCTGAAGGCGATGGGTTTCTCCGACGCCCGCCTCGCCTCATTGACGAAGACCGACGCCGAAGTGATTCAGAAGACTCGCGAAAAGCTCGACGTTCATCCGGTTTACAAGCGCATCGACACCTGCGCCGCCGAGTTCGCCTCGCCCACCGCCTACATGTACTCGACATACGAGGTGCCGTTCGCCGGCGCGCTCGCCAACGAGGCGCAGGTCTCGTCGCGCAAGAAGGTCGTCATCCTCGGCGGCGGCCCCAACCGCATCGGCCAGGGCATCGAGTTCGACTATTGCTGCTGCCACGCGGCGTTCGCGCTGCGCGACGCCGGCTATGAAGCCATCATGGTCAACTGTAACCCCGAAACGGTCTCGACCGACTACGACACCTCCGACCGGCTCTATTTCGAGCCGCTCACGGCGGAGGACGTGCTGGAGATCCTGCGCGCCGAACAGGCGTCGGGCGAGCTGGTCGGCGTCATTGTCCAGTTCGGCGGCCAGACGCCGCTGAAGCTGGCGGATGCGCTGGAGAAGGCCGGCATCCCGATCCTCGGCACCTCGCCCGACATGATCGATCTCGCCGAGGACCGCGACCGCTTCCAGAAGCTGCTGCACAAGCTGAACCTCAGCCAGCCGAAGAACGGCATCGCCTATTCGGTCGAGCAGGCCCGCCTCGTCGCCGGCGAGCTCGGCTTCCCGCTGGTGGTGCGCCCCTCCTATGTGCTGGGCGGCCGCGCCATGCAGATCATCCACGACGAGGGCATGCTGCAGACCTATCTGCTCGACACCGTGCCCGGCCTGGTGCCGGAGGACATCAAGCAGAAATACCCCAACGACAAGACCGGCCAGATCAACACGCTGCTGGGCAAGAACCCGCTGCTGTTCGACACCTATCTCTCGGGCGCCATCGAGGTCGATGTCGATTGCCTGTGCGACGGCAAGTCGACCTTCGTCTCCGGCATTCTGGAACACATCGAGGAGGCCGGCATCCATTCGGGCGACAGTGCCTGCTCGCTGCCGGTGCACTCGCTGCCTTCCGAACTGGTCGACGAGCTGGAGCGCCAGACGGCGGCCCTTGCCCGCGCGCTCAATGTCGGCGGCCTGATGAACGTGCAATACGCGATCAAGGACGGCACGGTCTATGTGCTGGAGGTCAATCCGCGCGCGTCGCGCACCGTGCCCTTCGTCGCCAAGACCATCGGCCGTCCGATTGCCAAGATCGCCGCCCGCATCATGGCCGGCGAGAGCCTGGAAGACGCCTTCGCCCATTACGGCGCCATGCCCGACCCACGCAACCCCGGCCACATCGCGGTCAAGGAAGCCGTCTTCCCCTTCGCCCGCTTCCCCGGCGTCGACATCCTGCTCGGCCCGGAAATGCGCTCGACCGGCGAGGTCATGGGCCTCGACCGCGATTTCGCGCTCGCCTTCGCCAAGAGCCAGCTAGGGGCGGGTGTTGATCTCCCCCGCGCGGGCACGCTGTTCGTCTCGGTGCGCGACGAGGACAAGAAGGGCATATTGCCGGCGGTCAAACGCCTCGCCGGCCAGGGCTTCAAGGTGCTGGCGACATCAGGCACCCAGCGCTTCCTCGCCGAAAACGGCGTCGTCGCCGAAAAAATCAACAAGGTGCTGGAAGGCCGTCCCCACATCGAAGACGCCATCCGCAACCGCCAGGTGCAGATCGTCTTCAACACGACTGATGGCCAGAAGGCGGTGTCGGACTCGAAGTCGCTGCGCCGGGCGACGCTGATGCAGAAAGTGCCGTATTACACGACGCTTTCAGGCGCGGCGGCGGTGGCGGAGGCGATTGCGGCGCTGCGGGCGGGGAGTTTGGAAGTGAGGCCGCTGCAGGAGTATTTTGCGTGAGGAGATTAGCTAGTCCCCTATTGTAGGCGATGGCTAGGAGACCACAGGGAGGCAATCGCGCAAACGCGCCGATGTTGTACACCCTACTACGAGTTTATCGAGTGCTGTCTTGGCGGGCACGATTCTGAGACCGAGGCTTGGTGCTGGAAAAATCATGTTGACTACCAGTTCAAGACCACGTCATTAATAAGACATGATCCACATATCTTCGCATCGAACAAGTCAATGTTGAAGTATATCGCCTTAAGAAATTTTCGCGCGCACCGGGATCATCGATTCGAATTTAGACGTATTAATCTATTTATCGGAACAAATAATTCCGGAAAATCATCAATTTTAAGCGCAATAAATTTGATAGCTCAGACCTATCTAGCAAGTCGGGGAAACTCAAGCCCCCTTGTTCTAAATGGGCCATACGAGGAGCTTGGAACATTTCAAGATGTCGTTCATGGAAATAACGTAAGAACTCCTATAGGATTCGACATTGGGATCGATCGCTACGATATATCTTTCGACGTTAAATTTCGTCTTCAAAGGCGAGAACTGGAAATATCCCGGTTTACGCTGCATGAAGACCGGCAAGAGATATTTTCCTACCAGATAAGAGCCGATAAATCTGAAGTAAAACTTCAAAAACGCCCAATTGAAACGATCTTGGGCATAAAGGGAATACGAAGGCCTCATTTCATTGGCTTTTGGCCTTATCACCCAGAGCTTACTCCATTTTTTTCACATAAAGATTACCCGAAGGAATCCGCAACGATAATTGAAAAGGTATCGCGCGCTCTGCGCAGAGCCGACATGAGGCTTCGTGACTCCTTGAGACATTTTGACTCCCTCAGTCCGTTTCGCGCTCAACCACAACGAACATACCTGTACACCGGAGAAACCCCCAATGAGATTGGCCGCACCGGGTCAAACGGGATTAGCCTTCTAGTTAATGACACAGGCAGACGCGGCGCACTCAGGATAGGTATCGAAGATGAAATTTCAAATTGGTTGCGTGTAAATAAGATAGCTTCACACATCCGCGTGAAGAATTTAACTACACGCCACTTTGAGGTTTGCATCGTAGATTTCAAAGGAAAAGAACACAATATATGCGACGTTGGATTTGGATGCAGCCAAGTCCTTCCTGTATTGGTGGGAGGGTTGAACCTTTTTGGCGGGGTCGACCCGAGACGTAGACGCTCTCCTATTTTTGTAGTTCAAGAGCCGGAGATACACCTTCACCCTAATGCCCAGGCATCTCTGGGTTCATTTTTTGTTGGGTTGGCCAAATCGGGAGGCCAGCAATTCATCGAAACCCATAGTGACAATTTGGTCCTTCGGGTGGCTCGCCATGTTGCATTAGGAGAAATCTCCCCCTCTGACGTGAAGATTTTCTTCGTAGAGGATAACGAGGGAAATAAGATAATAACGGATTTGGATGTAAGGGCAGATGGGGTATTTAAACCTGATTGGCCAGGCGGCTTCTTTCCCCAGCGACAGATGGAATCCCTTCAACTTGCTAAGGCTAGGATGAACGTCGGGAAATCCGATTCTGACTTGCAACTTAGATTTACATATCCGGACTAAAATGCCAGTGTTTGTGGACGCCAATTGCTTCAAAGGTTACTTCGACGCATTCATCGAAGACCGGGAAGACGCCTATTTTGAAGCGTTTTCGTTGATAGAACAGAACGGGTGGATCGCACTCGACAAGGGAGGTTTGTTCGAGCAAGAGTGGCGGTCTTGTACAGGCGGATCTTCCAACATAGCTGCTGGGGATCTGATTGGCGACATGCTTGCTAAGGATATAATTAGAATTATTGAATTTAAGAAGGATTCGGCAGTTGGAAAATCCTTGCGGCTTGATGGCCTGAATGCGAAGGACCGAAGGATAGTAGAGTTTGCGGTCTCTTCCGGTCTCTATTCGGTCGTAAGCCACGATGTAGACCTATTTGATCCAGAATCAAAAGGATGTAACGCTAAGAAACGCCACAGGATAGTTCATGAAAGAAAGGGAAAGTTCTGCAAATTAGCTCAAAAGAAATACGGCGTTATAATTACTTGCTGCTTAAATTTTCATAAATTTGTGATAAATGAGAGGTCGCTGGCTGGCTAACGTATTCGGCCAATGGCGATTATCTATCGGTTGGTGCAATTTTTAACGTTCATCGCTCTATTTTTTTAAATTATTTTGAATATCAAATTAAGCGACTGGTTGATTTTCCTCCACGAGCACTAGGCAGACTATTTCACCCAACCGCCACGCATTCGATCTCGATATTGTTCATGACAATCTCCATGTGGTTGCGCCGAGCTTATCTGCCGGCCTGGAAAGGCCAGTGCCGACGCTCGCCTTGGTCAGAGAAAACCAATAAACCGTCCGGCGAACAGCACACACATCCACAACACCAAGGAAAGCCCCGCCAGCATGGTCGCGCCTCCACCGGCCGGCTCCTCACCGGCCTTTGCGCGGCACAATCGAATAAACGCGAGGAAGTTGCCCCCAGCGAGAACGATCAGCCCCATCTTGGCAAGGAAAACCGGCATCGCCGCATACTCCCTCGCCCTTACCGAAAACAGCAGCGCCCCAGTGACAAGCGCCCCAGTGAACGCGCCCAACGCCACGCGGCGCAGCAGCGCGACGAACGCCGCCTGCGGCAGCGCGCGGAAGGCGCCGATCACCCGGAGGTCCATTAGCATGACGCTAGTCAGCAGCGCGCCGATCGATAGGATGTGCAGCGCGTTGACGATGGGGTAGGCGACGAAGGAGGCCTTCAGCCCCTTGACGAGAGCCAGTTGCTCGATGCCGGCCAGCAGCCCGTCCATTCAGGCCGGCGGCACGCGGTCGGGATAGACATCGTAGGTCTTGCCGCCGACGATGACGCGCACTGCCTTCATGCGCTTTTCCTTCTCGTCGAGCGAGCGGTTGCCGATCGCGGTCACCTCGTCGCCGACCTTGGCCACCTCCTCGGTGAAGCCGGCGGCGATCGTACGCGACGGCGGCGCCATCTCCACCCGCCAGGCCTCGCCCTCCGCGTCGACATCCAGCGTGGCGTGCGGATTGCCAATGTAGATGGCCGTGATCTTGCCCCGGAGTTCGAAGAACCCGTCCTCGGTCCACGACCAGCCGTGATGGGCGTAAGCCGCGGTGCCGGCGGCAAGCATCACCGCCGCTGCCAGCGCGGCGCTCCGCATCCCGTTGAAAGGCGACTGCATCGCTCGTCTCCTCGGTTCATCCCGCCATTCGAGACTAGGTCACGGCGCGGCAACGTCAAATCACATCGGTGCGAAGGCGGCGGTCATGGCCCTTGCGTACCGTTTGCCCAGGCGCCGCCCGATCGATCGCCGACAGGGCAATCGCGTCAGGTTTGCGCTGCCCCTCATTGCCCTGCCGGGCATTTCTCCCCGTATAGGGACGGGGAGAAAGACGCCCGCACCGAGGATTTCGCCAATCTCCAGCGTTGCGGAATAGGTGCCGAGGTTGCGGTCAGCCCCTTCTCCCCGTCACTATACGGGGAGAAGGTGCCGGCAGGCGGATGAGGGGCAGCACCGACATCGACAATTGGCCAGTCGAGCGCCAGCTTTTGTCTGAAGCGATTGCCCTGCGGAATGAACGCTCCGGTCTTGCTTATGACGTATATGCACGCCATGTTCGGCACCCGCTCTTCCACCGGATGAAGGCCGCAGACTCAAACCCCCGAACGAGGCAGACCATGAGCAGCATGAGAGACCGTCAGGAAGGCTTCGAAAAGAAGTTCGCCATGGACGAGGAAACCAAGTTCAAGGCCATGGCGCGCCGCAACAAGCTGCTCGGCTTGTGGGCCGCCGAAAAGCTCGGCAAATCAGGTGCCGACGCTGACGCCTATGCCAAGGAGGTGGTGCGTTCGGACTTCGAAGAGGCCGGCGACGACGATGTGTTCCGCAAGGTGCGCGCCGATTTCGACGCGGCCGGCGTCGCCCTCACCGATATTCAGATTCGCGGCGCCATGGCCGAACTCCTGATAACAGCGGTCGAGCAGATCAAGACGGGCTGAGCACCGCTCGGTCCGACAGAAGCTGTCGACCCGCTTAGCCGTGGCTGGCGGCCAGATCCTTCGCGTGCTTCTCGTGCATCCGCAGGGTCGGCAGCGTCTTCTTGGCAAATTCCTTCAGCGCCGGGTCGTCGCCCGACTGCGCATAGGTGGAAAACAGCGCCACCGCCTGCTTGTGCGCCTCATTTTGCATGAGGATGTATTTGGCCTGGAACTCATCGCCGTCCAACGCCTTGAGCTGGTCGAGCATGGCCTGGTCCTTCGGCAACAGGGCCGGGCCGCTGGGCGCCACCGAGGCCGTGGTCTGGCTGAGGCTCAGCGCCGCCTTGAAGTCCTCGGCGGCCTGGGTGTGGTCCTTGATCATAAGTGCTGCAAAATCCTTCACATCGGCGGCGACATCCTTGCCCTGCGCCAGCTTGCTGCTTTCGATCTCGAACTGGCCGGCGCTGGCGACAGTCCTGGAAAAGGTCGCGGTGTCGACCTTGCTGTCGGCCGGCGCCGGAAGCTCGGCCGGCTGGGAGTTGGACTGAGCAAAAACCGGCGGCGTCGTGGCAAGCAGGGCAGCGATGGCGATGGCAAGATACGGTTTCATCGGAAACTCCGGGTTTTAGGGGTTCGGAGTTTCAACGCGCTGCCAGCGGCGAGGTTGCCCCCTCACCCGGATAGCCAACCGAATTGCGAAGAGCAATTCGGGGCAATCCGACCCTCTCCCCGAGGGGAGAGGAGGTCGCCGGCGTTGATGCCGGCCTCTTCTCCCCAGCGGGGAGAAGGTGGCCGCGAAGCGGCCGAATGAGGGGGCCTACGCGATCGCCAATCGGCCGAAACTACTGCGCCGCCGGTACCGGGCAACTGGTATCGCCCTCCTGGCAGTTGAGGTAGCCCTCGAAATCCTTCAGCCTGCTGTTGGTGAGTTGCTCCCGACAGCCGGCGACGACCATCGGATACATGCTGCCGGCATCGGCCGGCGGGCCGCCCTGGAAATTGCATTCGGCGTCGCGAAAAGCGACCCAGGCGCGCTGCGCGCCGACCAGCAGCTTCTTTGACGCCGCATCGTCCTTCAGCCGGCCCTCGATCTGCTTGTAGGCGTCGTTGAGCTTCTTGTCGGCCGCGGCGAACGACTTGCCGGCGCATTCGTTCATGGTCGCCTGATCCATCGCATTGGCGCAGTCGTCGGCCGCCCGCGCCGCATTCGTGAACAGCGGAACGGCGAGGATCAAGGTGGCGAGGCCGGTTTTGCAAAGCCGCATCGTATTTCTCCGATTTTCGAGAGCCCCCGCTGTAACAAAGCTTAACGATGGGGCGAACACAGGCAAGATGCGGCTTGTCGCCTTGGTGGACAGTTCCTTTCAACTCCGACGAGCGCGAAGCGGGGAAACTTCCTGCCGCATTCTTCGTTCAGGTCTATAGGTCCATGTCAGGGGGGAAACCATGCGCGAAGCCGACAACGACGAAATCGACCTGTGCTGCCCGCAGATCGTTGCCGACAATGCCGCCAGGGGCCTTAGGCTGCGCGGCATATTTGGCCGCGGCGGCACCGAGGTCGGCGTGGCGCGGGCCACCCAGCTCAAGAACCGCGACAAGCTTTCGCCTTCCACGATCCGGCGCATGGTCAGTTACTTCGCCCGCCACGAGGTCGACAAGAAGGGCCGCAACTACGGCAATGAGGCAAACCCGTCGGCCGGCTATATCGCCTGGCTTTTATGGGGCGGCGACGAAGGCCGCGCCTGGGCGCTCGACCTCAAGCAGAAGATCGGCAACGCGCCCGATATTTGAACGGCGTGCCCGATCTTTGAACGCGTGAATGACATTTGAACGACAGACACACAGGTTGGTCCGGGCAAACAGCGAGATACGAACAGGAAGATACAAGGTGGCGGATCCCGAACCCCGCCTCGGGAGAACCCCCCGCAAACTCTCGGGACCCGCCGTGGAGTGTGGCTGACACATGCCGGTGCAGCCCCTCCGACACCTTCCGCTCGTAACCCCGACCGACCGGCGTGGCAGGGTGTTAGCATTTGCCCTTGGCGATCTATGTGAAGCGGCTCACAAAGGATGCACTTTCCGCTGCGTCAGGGCGAGAAACGACTTGGGCCGAGCTAACCTTCCCAGGCAACCTCGAACATGCCCAGCCGTTCGTAGAGCCTGACGGCGGCGGGGTTCTCGACCGTATTGGTCTTGAGATCGACATGCGCGGCGCCGCGCTCGTGAAATTCGGCGAAGGCGTGCCACATCAGCGCCTCGGCGATGCCCCGGCCGCGCGCTTCGGGATGAACGGCAAGATCCCTAACGAAAGCACTCGTCCAGCACAACGCCGCGCCCACCAGCCGGCCTTTGCCGTTGATGACCAGGAAGCACAGAGCGGGATCGAATTCCGCGTCGCCCGAGATGCGCGGCCACCATTCGTCGAACGGCCCATCGGCGCCGTCGTCGAACACCTCGGTCAAAAGCGCGTGCAAGGCCGGTGCATCGGCGGGTTCGAAGCAGCGCATGATGAAGCCTTCCGGCCAGCGCGGCGGAACCAGCGTCTCGTCGAGGATCTTGCGCAGCCTGATGTCGTTTGGCGCCGGCGGGCGCGGCTCAGGCATATTATTCTATGCCTGTCGCGCAAAAGCATGCACTCGGGCTTGAACCGAGGGTGCGCAGCGGTTTTGCGATAACGACATGCATCAAGACAAGAACCTGAAGCGCAGCATCGACCCGTCCAAACGCGACGCGCTTTCAGGCATCGGGTTGCAGGCGACGCCGGCTGCGGTCGCGGCCGAGGCCGGTTTCCTCCAGCATGCCCTTGCGCTTGGCGTCGTAATAATAGCCGGTCTGGTAGAGCCGGTCGGCGCGCTTGGCGTTGCCATCGGACACCAGCCAGGCGCCGCGCAGATATTTCACCGCGTATTTCAAATTGGTCTCGGCATCGAACAGTCCGCGCGCCGGCCCGATATAGCCCATGCCGCGCGCCGTCGCGTGCTTGATCTGCATCAGCCCCCAATGACCGCGATTATAGGCTTTCGGGTTGAACGTGCTCTCGCGGTTGACGACATGGCGCACCAGGTCGACCGGCACCTGGTAAAGCGCGGCATATTTCTCGATCAGCCGCTCGATCTCGGCGCGCGGTCCGCTCGCGGGTGCTTCCGGCGAACCGACAGGGGCCAGGACGGCGGGATTCTGCGGCACGACATAGGCCACCTGCTGAACCCCCGGCATGCCGGCTTTCCCGGCGGTCGCCGGCACGACAAGCCCGGCGGTGGTGTAGACCGGCGCATTGACCGGCATGGCGGCGGCCTTGCTGGTCATGACGGCAGGCATGGCTGCGGCCCCTGGTGTCGACCCGGCGAAAGCCGCAGTGGGCTCGACTGGAGACGCGGCGGGATCGGCCAACAGCGCGGCCGTCTGAACCGGTTTGTTGCCTGAAGGCTCGGGCAGAACCGAAACCGTGTCCGGCAGCGCCAGCGCGAAACCTGCGTCGGCGCCGGCGGCAGCGGCCGGTTCGGTGAAGGAAGGCGCGGGCTTGACCTGCGAGGTCGACGTGCAGCCGGCCAGGGCGGCCGCCGCAACGACCACGCCGATCGCGATGAGATTGAATTTTGCTGGCAAGCCGCGCTCGGGTCCGGTTCGGTTGTTAAGAAATCCCTTACACCAGCGATTCCTGGGCCGCAATCGGGGCGGGCCGGTGGTTTTCGGGTGGCGGGACTCAGGTCCCGATGCCATATTGTTCTGGATATGTACCTGTTTTTCGTCGTTTTGCCTGGAGAACATGCCATGGAAACCCCCACTTCGATCACCGCCGGCCACGCAGTGTTAGAAACAGTGATCGGCTTCATGGGCATTGCCTGGAGCGAAGCCGGGCTGATCAGGCTTTGCCTGCCCGAACGCAGTCGCGAAGCGGTGGAGCGCCGGCTGCTGCGCCATCCCGGCGTTTCGCCCTCCACCGTCCAGCCGCCTTGGGTTGTCGAACTGATCGCCTCGATCAAGGCCTATGCATCAGGCGAAGACGTCGATTTCTCCGGCGTGCCGGTCGATCTCGCCGGCATCGACGATTTCCGCCTCGCCATCTATGACGCCGCCCGCAAGCTCGCCTTTGGCGAGACCACCACCTATGGCGAACTGGCCAAAAGCGCCGGCCATGCCGGGCTGGCGCGGGAAACGGGCGCCGCGCTTGGCGCCAACCCGGTGCCGCTGGTCATTCCGTGCCACCGCATTCTTGCCGCCGGCGGCAAGATCGGCGGTTTTTCCGCCCCCGGCGGCTCGACCACCAAGGAAAAGATGCTGGCAATGGAAGGCGTGCGCGTCGGCCCGCCGCCGTCGGCGCAGGTGTCGTTCGGTTTCTGATCGGGCGCCTTAGATTAGTTGTGCCTGAGGATGCGGCGGCGGAAATGCCGGTCGAAATCCGGCCGCTTGCACGTGTAGACGGGGCAGGATTTCGCATCGGCGCTCGGCACATAGGCCCGCGCCCTCACCTCGCCCATGTTGCAGAAGCGCTCGTCCCGCACATAACGGTCGTAGAGCGCCAGGCCCGGCACGCGCGGCGACTGGTAGCGCAGGATCACCGCACCCTGCCGCGCGATCGTCGCCCGCACCCTGTCGCAGCTCATGCGGGTCGGATCATAGCGCGAGATCGCCTGCGCCTCGGCGGCTATAAGCGTTAGGCAGGCGGCAAGCAGAACAGTTTTCATGGTTCCTCTCCCAAAACCGAACCGGCGCCCGAAGGTATGTTGCCCCCTTCCCGACGCGCAATTCCTCAACGCTTTCATGCGATTGGGGCGGCCGTTGGGCGGCGCCGCGTCAGCGCCATTCTCACGAAGACTTGTTTTTCGCGCAAAACCAGCCTATATGCGTTCCATTGATATTTCGGCCGATCGATCCGGGCCTCGCGATATTCGCGTTTGCTGACGTCTATCTCCAAAATCTCGATGCACACCGGCTGGACTTCGGTCTGGTCAAACTAAAGCAAATGTGAAGGACTATCGAAATGGCAACTGGTACGGTCAAGTGGTTCAATTCCACCAAGGGCTTCGGCTTCATCCAGCCTGACGCGGGCGGCGCGGACGTTTTCGTCCACATCTCCGCAGTCGAGCGCGCTGGACTGTCGACCCTGGTCGAAGGCCAGAAGATCAACTTCGAGATTGAGCAGGACCGCCGCACTGGCAAGTCGTCCGCTGGGTCTCTGAGCAAGGCAGCCTGATTTTGAAAATGGCGCGCGCCGGGCGAGAGCTCGGGGCGCGCGGCAAGTCACGGATGTACTGACGGTCGCGCGAAAAGCGCGCCGGAGCGGAAAGAACCCGACCAGCCGAAGCAGCAGATTGCTGACGGCCCGGCCAAAACGCTCCAGTCAGGCTACCAAGCATGGGAAGGCGGGATTTTGTCCCGCCTTTTTGTTTGCCTGGATTTCAAACGCTCACAATTGGCGAAACCCAGCAATTCAGCGTCCTTCTCCCCGTCTCTATACGGGGAGAAGATGGCGGCAGCCAGATGAGGGGCGGCGCCAGCTTTTCAGGGTAGCTATCGAGAGGTAGTTCTGAGGTGTCGCGCTGCCCCTCATCGCCCTACCGGGCACTTCTCCCCGTATAGTGACGGGGAGAAGGAAGCTGTGTCACAGCTTTCGCCAATCGCCGACGTCACCTACCCCACCCACTCCATCGGCACATGCCCCGGATCGGCCTCGACCCTTTTCAGCCAGGCCGCCACCGCCGGATAGGCGTCGAGCTGGAAGCCGCCCATCTCGGCCGTATGCGTATAGGCGTAGAGCGCGATATCGGCGACGCTCAGCGCCGCACCGGCGAAGAACATATTGCCTTCCAGATATTTGTTCATCACGCCGAGCGCCTTGTTGCCGCGCTCCAGCGTTACCGCCAGCCGTTCGGGTGTCGCATCCTTGGCCCGCTCTGGAAAGGTAAGCAGCGCCTTGCGCACCGCGATGTAGGGCTCGTGGCTGTATTGCTCGAAGAACAGCCATTGATAGGCCAGCCCGCGCTCGTATTTGTCGGTCGGCAGGAAGCGCGTGCCTTCGGCGAGATAGAGCAGGATGGCGTTGGATTCGGCGAGCCGCCTGCCGTCGTCGAGTTCCAGCAGCGGCACCATGGCATTGGGGTTCTTGGCGAGATAATCGGGCTTGCGCGTCTCGCCGGTATGCGAACTCACCTCGACATTGGTGAAGGCCATGCCCAGCTTCGCCATCAAAAGGCGCGGCTTGTAGCAATTGCCGCTGTCGATCATTCCATAGAGTATGGTCATTTTGTTCCCCTGCGGCCACTCCGACGCAATTATCGTCGCAGCCGCGGTCCGATCCAGTGATTTGTTTTGGCGCGACCATCAGCGCCGCTGATGCATCACCCAAACAACGGGATGACCTTGTTATCCATGCCGAGCAGCCTGTCGATGGACAGCGGCTCCTCGTCGAAGACCGTGCCGGCCAATGCCGGCCGCCCCAGATGAAAACCCTGCAAGAGATCGACGCCGCCATCGAGGGCCACGCGCAGATGGGTGGCCCGCTCGATCCCTTCGACCAGCACCTTGGTGCCGCGGTCGTGCAACGCCGAAACCAGCGGCCGGAAAAATCGTTCGGCGGCGGCATGGCGGCAGAATTCCGCGAACCATGCGCCGTCGATCTTGACGATATCGGGCTGGACCAGTGCGACCCGCTCCTCCGTCGAATGCCCGGTACCGAAATCGTCGATGGCGATGCGGACGCCGTCGCGCCGCATCTCGCGCACCAGGCTGACGAGCAGCGCGTCGTCGGCCGCCTGTTCGGTGATCTCGCAGACCAGCATGCCCGGATGCAGGCCGAAATCGGCGAGATGCCTGGTCATCAGCCTGATCTCGGCCAGCGCCCGCCCGGGATGATCGTTGATCAGCGGATTGTAGTTGAAGAACAGATCGAGCCCGTCGACGCCGATGTTGCGGAAGTTCCTGAGGTGCAGCACCCGGCACATCGTTTCGACGAACAGTCGATCGGCCGCGGGCAGGCTTTCAAAAAACACCGGTGGCGCAACCGGCCTGCCGGCACGGTGCGGCTCGATCAGGCCTTCGACCGCAACGGCCTGCAAAAACCTGCCGCGCGGCGCGAAAATCGGCTGATAGGCGCTCCTCAGCCGGAATGCGCCATAGACGCCATATTCGATCCCGACCTCGTCGGCAAAGATCGCCTCGCCGACATTGCGCCGCCTGTCGGGCCGCCCTGTCACTGCGCCACCCGGCGCCCGAAAGCCCGCGCCGGCCGCGGCGAAGACCGCACGGGCGCAGGCGCCGCTCCGACAGTGGCGACAGCCGCAGGCGTCTGACTGTCCTTGCCGAAGACACGAAAGCTGGTCGGCGCCAGTTCGGGACGCGCCAGCGTGAACCCCTGCACCATCGAGGCGCCCGACTTCTCGGCCAGTTCAAGCTGCCAGCCCTCCTCGATGCCCTCGAATACGGTGCGGATGCCTTGTTCCTCGAAGCTTGCAACCATCGACGTCAGCAGCGCGAAACCCGCGCCGGACTCCATCAACTGCGTGATCCACCGAGCATCGAATTTGACGATATCCGGTTTGAGCTCCTTGACGCGGCTGATGTCGGATTCGTCGGCGCCATAATCGTCGACAGCGATGCGAAAACCGTTGGCCCTGAGCGCTTCGACGAAATTGTAGAGGGTTTCCTGCGACGCCGATTTCTGCTCGGTCACCTCGCATACGACGCGGTGCGGATCGATGCCCGCTTCGTGCAGCACCAGCCGCATCTCGCGCAGCGCCTTGTCGACGATGCCGCGGTCGGTGAAAACCGACGGGTCGAAATTGATGAAGATGGACGCCTCCTGCGGCAGGCAGGCACCGGCGTTCAAGAGGTGCAGCGTCCTTGTCAGCGCCTCGATATGCAGGCGGTCGGCCGCCGGGCACGTGCTGAAAAAGCTCATCGGCGGCTGCGGCTCGCCATCGCGAGACGGCCGGATCAGCCCCTCGAAGGCAACGACCGAAAGCTTGCCCTCCGCGAAGGCAAAGATCGGCTGGAAGGCGCTTTGCAGCGTATAGATGCCCCAGACACCGCTGGCGGTGCCGTCATCATGGCGGATGATATGGGCAAGCCCGATGCTGCGCGACAAGGGTTCCTCGCTCCGCGAGACTGGCAAGATTGGATTGCGATCCTGCCACTCAAGGGTTTACCGGCCGTTGATGAATTTATTGTTGCCGAGGATTTGAGCACTGGCTCATCCGACTGCGCTTGCACTTCGGGGAATGATGCGACATGAGAAGCGCCGCGGCCATTCTCGGCCGCGCCGACGCTCTCTGGAGACACGCTACCATGGCCTTTCTTGCCGACGCCCTTTCCCGCGTAAAGCCTTCCGCAACCATCGCGGTGACGCAGAAAGCGCGCGAGCTGAAAAACGCCGGCCGTGACGTGATCGGGCTGGGCGCCGGCGAACCGGACTTCGATACTCCCGACAACATCAAGGAGGCCGCCATCGAGGCGATCCGGCGCGGCGAGACAAAATATCCGCCGGTTTCAGGCATCGTGCCGCTGCGCGAGGCGATCGCCAAGAAATTCAAGCGCGAGAACAATCTCGACTACCGGCCGGAGCAGACCATCGTCGGCACCGGCGGCAAGCAGATCCTGTTCAACGCCTTCATGGCGACGCTCAATCCAGGCGACGAGGTGATCATCCCGCGGCCCTACTGGGTCAGCTATCCCGAGATGGTGGCAATCTGCGGCGGCACCTCGGTCTTCGCCGATACCTCCATCGACAGCGGCTTCAAGCTGACGGCGGCGGCGCTGGAAAAGGCGATCACGCAGCGCACCAAATGGCTGTTGATGAACTCGCCGTCCAATCCGTCCGGCGCTGCCTACACCGGGGCGGAGCTCAAGAGCCTGGCCGACGTGCTTATAAAGCATCCGCATGTCTGGGTGCTGACCGACGACATGTACGAGCACCTGATCTATGGCGACTTCGTTTTCAAGACACTCGCCGAGGTCGAGCCCAGGCTCTACGAGCGCACGCTGACTATGAACGGCGTGTCGAAAGCCTATGCGATGACCGGCTGGCGCATTGGCTATGCGGCTGGCCCGGTGCCGCTGATCAAGGCGATGGACATGATCCAGGGCCAGCAGACCTCCGGCGCCTGCACCATCGCCCAATGGGCGTCGGTCGAGGCGCTGAATGGTCCACAGGATTTCGTCGCCAGGAACAAGGCGATCTTCCAGGCCAGGCGCGATCTTGTCGTGTCGATGCTCAACCAGGCGCGCGGCATTTCCTGCCCCTCGCCGGAGGGCGCTTTCTACGTCTATCCGTCCTGCGCCCAGTTGATCGGCAAGAAGACCAAAGCCGGCAAGGTGATCGACAACGACGAGACCTTCTGCTCGGAACTGCTCGAGGCCGAGGGCGTCGCGGTCGTGTTCGGCTCGGCCTTCGGCCTCGGCCCCAACTTCCGCATCTCCTACGCCACGTCGGAGGCGTTGCTCGAAGAGGCCTGTACGCGGATCCAGCGCTTTACGGCGTCGCTGACCTGATCGATACAAAATGAAAATCCGGCCGCCCGGCCGGATTTTTTATATCTGTTCAAGAAGGCTCAACCGCCATACTGCGCGTCGGTCACCTGCTCCAGCCAGTCGGCGTGGACGCCGTCGAGCGCCTCTTGCATGGCGATATGCGCCATTGCCGATTTCGGACCGGCGCCATGCCAGTGCTTTTCATCCGCTGCGAACGAGATCACGTCGCCAGCCCTGATCTCCCGTATCGGTTCGCCCCAGCTTTGCGCGAGGCCGGCGCCTGATATGACATAGAGCGTCTGGCCGAGCGGATGCGTGTGCCAGTGGGTCCGCGCACCGGGCTCGAAACTGACCATCACGGCCCTGAGCCGCGCCGGCGCTTCCTTCTCGATGATCGGCGTCTGCAACACACGGCCGGTGAAATATTTCTCCGGCGCAAGTATGGTCGGCACGCTGCCGCAGGCAATGATCTTCATCGTCGATAATCCTCAGGCTGACGGCAGTTTCGTCCGATACCCGCCATGGCGCAACCGGCTGTTCAAGCCCGCATCCAGAGGCTTCGCCAATCACGGTTGAGGCGCGGCCAGAACAGGCCTGTGCGTGCGCGGTAGGCCTCATAGGCGCCGGCCAGCGCCGTGCGCGAAAACTTCCTCTCTTCGTCCAGCGCGGCGATCGTGTAGATCGCGACGATCCCGGCGACGGGCACCACCGCCCAGATCGACCAGGTCGCGATGCCCCATCCGATCCAGAAGATGATGTAGGAGGCATAGAACGGGTGGCGGACATAGAAGTAAGGCCCGTCGGTCACCAGACTGTCGGGATTGTCGGCATCGAACGCGAAGCGCAGCCGCGCTTTGCGGGAAATGACAATCGCCCACCAGAACAGGGCCGCGCTTGCCAGTTCGATGGCGAGCCCGCCGAGCTTCGCCGCCACCGGCTGCCGTTCGATCCACAGGATTGCCAGAAAGAACACCGCCACACCGATCACCACGGCGGAAATGATCATCGCGCCTGGAGGCATGGTCGGCGACTGGAAATGGGCGCGCATGGACCAGGCATATTGGCCGAGCGTCGCGATGCTGCTGATCGAGACAAGAAGATCGAGCACGCCTTCCATCATCGCAATCCCTGATTATCGCATCGGCCTCGAAAAATCAGAAGCGATTTCGCAAGGCGCGATGCGCGGATTCTAAAGTGCCGGAGCGGATTTTTTACAATGGATGCATGTCGCTCAAGCCGTGGATTCGTTCATCATACCCTGTTGCCGCGGAGAAATCCTTTCTTAACCACAAACCTAAACAAGATAGTGACTGTGGGATGCGATGTTGGCCATCGGGCAATCTGAGGGTCTAATCCAGCATGGTCGTTTCCCAACGGACGGTCCGCACCGAGCAAGCGGATTTGCGCCTCAGCCAGTCGTCGGGCTCCGGCCTTCCCATTGTGTTGATCCATGGCTCGGGCAGTTCGCGGGCCGTGTTCGCCCGCCAGTTCGACAGCCCCCTGGCTGTGGCCCACCGCTTGATCGCCTTCGATCTGCCCGGCCATGGCGAATCGTCCGACGCCCGCGATCCGGCAAACGCCTATACGATTTCCGGCCTTGCCCAATCGGCGGCTCAGCTCCTCGACATCATGGGGATCGGCCGCGCCGTCGTCTTCGGCTGGTCGCTTGGCGGGCATGTCGCCATCGAGCTCGCGAGTTTTCACCAGGCGGTCGCCGGGCTGATGCTGACCGGCGCGCCACCGGTATCGAAAGGGCCGTTCGGCATGCTGCGTGGCTTCCATGCCCATTGGGACATGCTGCTGGCGTCCAAGAAGACCTACTCCGAACGCGATGCCGAGCGCTTCGAAACGCTATGCTTCGGCGACACTGCCGATCCATCGTTCCGCCAGACCATCCTGCGCACCGACGGCCGGTTGCGCGCTGCTATGACGCGCGGCATGTTCACCGGCAAAGGCGCCGACCAGAAGCAGGTGGTCGAGCAGGCCGCATTTCCAGTCGCGATCGTCAACGGCGAGAACGACCCGTTCGTCCGCCTCGGCTATTTCGAAACCTTGGCCTACGCTTCGCTGTGGGAGCATTGCCACGTTGTCCCCGGCGCCGGGCATGCTCCTTTCTGGGAGCGTCCGGACCTGTTCAATCCGCTGCTGGCGCGCTTTGTCGAGACAGTGGCGATGCGGGGCGCGGACGAGACCACGCTGGCGCCGCGCCGGACGAAGGCCGGCTGATTTCTCGCCGAAGCACTTTAGCCGCCTGCATCCGCGGATGCAGGGTCAGGACGCGTCGAGTCCTCCCTCAAATCCCTCTTCCTCAAACCCCCTTCCCTCAAATCCCTTGCCCTCCCGGCTAACCCGTGGGACGATGCGCTCGGGTAGGTGGCGAACTAAAAAAGCCCCGCCCGCGACGGTCGACAGGCCGGCCGCCGCTCCCAGGGAAACGCCTGAGTGGAGGTCAGTCATGGGAACTCGCGCCGGAGGACGACGCACGGGACCGAAATGCATTGCCATAGTCGGTCCCTTCGCAAGCGGTAAGACGACACTTCTCGAAGCAATACTCGCCCGCACGGGCGCCATTCCCCGCCAGAATCCCGTTTCGTCGGGAAGCACCGTTTCCGATCATTCGCCCGAGGCGCGCGCCCACGCCATGAGTGTCGAGGCCACCGTCGCCACCACCGAATTCATGGGCGAGCAGCTCACCTTCGTCGATTGTCCCGGCTCCATCGAATTCTCCTTCGAGGCCGAGCCGGTGCTGGCCGCCTGCGACATCGCCGTGGTCGTCGCCGAAGCCGACGAAAAGAAAATCCCTGCCCTGCAGCTCATCATGCGCAAACTCGACGATCTTGGCGTGCCGCGTATCCTGTTCCTGAACAAGGTCGACAAGGCGATAGCAGGCGTGCGCGACACGCTGAAGATGCTGCAGCCGGCAAGCTCGATGCCTTTGCTGCTGCGCCAGATTCCGCTGCGCAAGAACGGCGTCGTCATCGGCTCGATCGATCTCGCGCTGGAGCGCGCCTACATCTATCGCGAATATGCCGAGAGCGAAGTCGCCGAGATTCCGGGTGACGACAAGGCACGCGAACTGGAGGCACGCTTCTCCATGCTGGAGACGCTCGCCGACCATGACGACCAGTTGATGGAACAGCTTCTCGAAGAGATCGAGCCGCCGAAGGACGCGATCTTCGACGACCTTGCCGCCGACCTGCGCACCGGCGCGGTGACGCCGGTGCTGATCGGCACCGCCGAGAAGGGCAATGGCGTTCTGCGCCTGTTGAAGACGATCCGCCATGACGCACCCGACATGGAGGCAACCCGCAAGCGTCTCGGCGCGCCCGATGGCAATGCCACCGTGGTCCAGGTGATGAAGACCATCCACACCCCGCATGGCGGCAAGCTGTCGGTCTCGCGCATCCTCTCCGGACAGCTCGCCGACGCCTCCGAGCTTTACCTCTCGAATGGCGACACGACAAAAGTGTCCGGCATCTACAGAATGCTCGGCAAGGACCAGACCAAGCTCACCGTGGCCAAGGCCGGCGACACGGTGGCGCTCGGCAAGTTGGACGACGTCAAGACCGGCCAGACACTGAGCTCGGCCAAGGGCGGCATCAGGCCGCTGGTGGCGCTGACGCCGCCGCAACCGGTCTTCGCGTTCGCGCTGCGGCCGAAGGAACGCAAGGATGAGGTCAAGATGTCGGCAGCCATCCAGCGTCTTGCCGAGGAAGATCCCTCGCTCAGCCTGCGCCACAATCAGGATTCGGCCGAGACGGTGCTGTCGGGCCATGGCGAGATGCATCTGCGCGTCGTACGCGAGCGGCTGGAAGGCAAGAACCAGATCCCGGTCGAGGGCCATACGCCGGCCGTGCCCTATCGCGAGACGATCCGCAAATCGGCGCAGCAACGCGGCCGCCACAAGAAGCAGTCGGGCGGCCATGGCCAGTTCGGCGACGTGGTGATCGAGATCAAGCCGCTGCCGCGCGGCTCCGGCTTTCAGTTCACCGACACCATCACCGGCGGCGTCGTGCCGAAGACCTATATCCAGTCGGTCGAGACCGGCGTGCGCGACTATCTGAAGTCGGGCCCGCTCGGCTTCCCCGTGGTCGATGTCGCCGTCAACCTGTCCGACGGCTCCTACCATGCGGTGGATTCGTCGGACATGGCGTTTCAGATGGCGGCGAAGCTGGCGATGAAGGAGGGCATGGCCGCCTGCTCGCCAGTGCTTCTGGAGCCGATCATGAAAGTCGAGATCGTCACGCCCTCCGATGCGACTTCGAGGATCATTGCGCTCATCCCGCAACGGCGCGGCCAGATCCTCGGCTATGACGCGAGGCCCGATTGGCCGGGATGGGACGTTGTCGAGGCGACCATGCCGCAGGCAGAGATCGGCGACCTGATCATCGAGCTGCGTTCGGCTACCGCGGGCGTCGCCAGCTATCGCGCCGCCTTCGACCATATGGCCGAACTCACCGGCCGCCTGGCCGATGAGGCGATGAATGCCAACGGCAAGGCCGCCTGACACTTAATGCATGTCGCGCAAAACTGTGCAGCGGTTTTGCGATGACGACATGCATGAAAACAAGGATTTAAATTAAGCGTGTCGGGCATCAAATCGTACCCGAGCATAAGAAAGCGGCGTCCGGGTGATCCGGACGCCGCTCTCTTGCGGACCGTCTTCGTGGGAGGCGAAACGGCAGGTCCGCCGCACATGCCGCCAGCGCCTGATGGCGTCGACGGTGGAATTGGTTCGGACGCGGTAGCCGCCTGAGCCCGGATCGCCCGAGTGATGCCCCCATCTCCCGCACGACCACACCGCGTCCTACGATCTGCTTACCCGATACCGGGTGTCTGCAACATGTTACCTGGGGTTACATGTCACCGTTACGCGACAATTTCGGTCGGTTTTTCGGAGCACTGCAGATTTTGGGCAACAAAAAAGCCGGATCAACGAAGATCCGGCTGAGTTTGATTGGAAGTGCCTGTTAAGGCTAACCTCCAGAGGGGAACACTCGAGGGCGCTAATGGGAGGAGAACGCGCCCAGGAGATGAACTATATATCTGCTCATCATGCCCAAGAAACAAGCATCTATTTTGCAACACTCGCATGCAAAAAGAGGTAGGCTGTGGTTTAACCCATTCCTGGGGCTCGTAGGACCAGCGGAATCGTCGAAATGTAACGTGTCGCGAGCTAGAATGGCAGCGGGAGAAGCGAATCGGACTTGATTCCCGCCGAAAACGCGGAAAACTCTGAATGACGTGGAATCGGGCAGTCCGCGTTCATTTTTACGGCAATCCGGCAAGGAGGCATTCGTGCGGACAGCTTCGGCGATCGCCGGCAGCGCGCTGTTCTTCATTGCAGCACCCGGCGTGGTTGCGGGACTGGTGCCCTGGCTGCTGACCGCCCGTTATCGCCCGCCATGGTCGACCGTGCCCGGCTTCGTGCCGGTCGGCTGGGTCGTGATCGTCGCTGCCGCGGCCTTGCTGCTGCATGCTTTTGCCCGTTTTGCCCTGGAGGGCCTGGGCACGCCGGCCCCCGTAGCGCCAACCGAAAGACTGGTCGTCGGCGGCATCTACCGCCATGTTCGCAATCCGATGTATGTGGCGGTGCTGTCGATAATCCTCGGCCAGGCACTGCTGTTTTCGAGTTGGGCTCTCGTCGCTTACGCCGTCATTGCCGCCGCCGCCATGGTCTCATTCGCCAGGCTTCATGAGGAGCCGACGCTGGCCCGCCGCTACGGCGCCGAGTACGAGGCCTACCGGCGCGCCGTGCCCAGCTGGCTGCCCCGCCTGACACCGTGGCGCGGGTAAGCCGGGAGTTGCGCCGATTCAGGGTGCGTTGAGATTTATATCAGGTCGGCATCGCCTGAACATCGACACGCCTTTAGAACGACCAGCTTCGTGCCTTGGCAATAATGAAATCGCGAAAAACATGCAGCTTCGCCTGGTTCTTCATCGCATCGGGATAGGCGAAGTAGGTGTCGAAGGACGGCACTTCGGTCTCCGGCAGCAATTGCACCAGGCCTGAATCCTTGGAGATGACATAGTCGGGAAGCATGGCGATGCCGGCGCCGCCCTGCACCGCGCGCTTGATCGACAAGATGTCGTTGATCTGCAGCGTCGGTACCCTTTGCCCGCCTTCGAAATCACCGACCGTCTCCAGCCAGTTCAATTCCGACAGATGTGCCGGCACCGGCACGCCGAAGGTGACGATGCGATGGCTCTTCAGCTCGGAGATCGACGCCGGCTTGCCAAATTTGTTGATATAGGACGGTGCCGCGTAGAGATGGAAATGCACCGTGAAAAGCCGGCGTTGGATAAGGTCCGGCTGCTGCGGCTGGCGCAGCCGGATGGCGCAATCGGCCTGGCGCATGGTCAGGTCGAGCTCCTCGTTCGCCAGGATGAGCTGCAGGCTGACCTCGGGATAGAGCTCGATGAATTCCTGCACGCGTTCGGTCAGCCAGCCGGCGCCCAGCCCCACCGTGGTCGTCACCCTGAGCACACCCGAAGGCCTGTCCTTGGTCTCGGTCAGCCGCGACTTGATCGTCTCCAGCTTCATCAGCACGTCATGCGCCGTGCGAAACAGCATCTCGCCCTGCTCGGTCAGCACCAGGCCGCGGGCGTGACGGTTGAACAGCGGCACGCCGACGTCATGTTCAAGCGCACTGACCTGCCGCGAGATCGCCGATTGCGACAAATGCAGGGTCTCGGCCGCATGGGTGAACGACCCAGCTTCCGCCGCAGCGTGAAACACCCGCAGCTTGTCCCAGTCCAGCGCCATGATTCCCCTCGTGCTTTCTTTGGCGTCTGCCCGTTCTTAGCGTCTGCCCCGCTCTTAGCGTTTGGAAGTAAAATCAGGCTTTTGAACGGCTTTTCTCAGCCGCCTCTTGAACTTTTACTCCGCGGCTTCGCGGTGAACCTCTATACCGGCGAGATATTTTTCCGCCTCGAGCGCGGCCATGCAGCCAAGCCCTGCGGCGGTCACCGCCTGGCGGTAGATGTCGTCGGTCACGTCGCCGGCGGCGAACACGCCCGGCACATCGGTACGGGTCGAATCCGGCGCCGTCCACAGATAGCCATTCGGCTTCTGCTTCAGCTTGCCGGCGAACAGCTCGACCGCCGGCGCATGGCCGATCGCCACGAACACGCCATCGACCTTGAGATGCGTCACCTCGCCGGTCGCCGCATTGCGCAGCGTCAGCCCTTCGACCGACGGCGGCAGCGGCATCTTGCCGGGCTGGCCGGTGATCTCGTCGACGATGGTGTCCCAGATGACGCGGACATTGTCCTTCTTGAACAGCCGCTCGCGCAGGATGCGCTCGGCGCGGAAATCGCTGCGCCGGTGAATGACCGTCACGCTCTTGACCAGGTTGGAAAGGTAGAGCGCCTCCTCCACCGCCGAATTGCCGCCGCCGATCACCGCGACATCCTTGCCGCGATAGAAGAAACCGTCGCAGGTAGCGCAGGCCGACACACCGAAGCCCATGAAGGTCTGTTCGCTCGGAATCCCCAGCCATTTCGCCTGCGCGCCGGTGGCGATGATCAAGGCGTCAGCGGTATAAAGGGTGCCGGAATCGCCCTTCGCGCGGAACGGCCGTACATTGAGGTCGACCTCGGTGATGATGTCGTTGATGATGTCGGTGCCGACATGCTCGGCCTGTTTCAGCATTTGTTCCATCAGCCACGGACCCTGGATCGGATCGGCAAAGCCCGGATAATTTTCGACATCGGTGGTGATCATCAACTGGCCACCCTGCTGCAGGCCGGCGACCAGCATTGGCTTCAGCATGGCCCGGGCGGCGTAGATCGCTGCCGTATAGCCGGCCGGGCCGGAGCCGATGATGAGAACGGGTGCGTGCTTGGTAGTCATGGCAGGGCTTTCACAACAACCGGACGCAATCCGGCACAGGGAGCGATATCGCGCCTAATCTAGGTGTTGCGGACGACGCCAGCAAGACGAGCTGCGCTTCGTCCCCGGAAAGCTTCGGCGCCAACAGGCGATCCATGAACATCTTGCGCGGTGACTGTCAGAAAATCGCCGATTGAAGCGAGACGCGTAAGTCGTTTAATTGCAAAATCACGAAAGATTCTTGCGCGAAGCGCCGAAGGGTATCCATGCCGCTCAAAGCCGATCTCGACGCCATCGACTGGAAGATCCTGCGCGAGCTTCAACAGGACGGGCGCATGACCAATGTCGAACTGTCCAGCCGCGTCGGCATTTCGGCGCCGCCATGCCTGCGCCGCGTCAGGCGGCTTGAAGAGGCCGGCATCATCCGCGGCTATCGCGCGCTGCTCAATGCGCCGGCGCTTGGCATGGACGTCGTCGCCTTCTGCCTTATCGGCCTGCATCACCAGGCCGACGCCGAGCTCAAGACCTTCGCCGAACGCACGCGCGGTTGGCCGATCGTGCGCGACGCCTGGATGGTGTCGGGCGAATCCGACTTCCTGCTGCATTGCGTGGCAAGCGACCTCGGCGCCTTCCAGACCTTCGTCATCGAGGAACTGGCCTCGGCGCCGAATGTCGACACGGTGCGCACCGCGCTGACCATCCGCCGGGTCAAGGATGAAGGTCTGGTGGCGTTTCCGGCTTGAGTGCAATGCCCAAAGCAAGAACGCTCAAAACCACCAGAAAACAATGACCTATGGTGAAAGCCTGACTCTATCTGACCAGACCGGCCTACAGCACCTCGACCGCCGCCAGCAGGCCGGCCAGGTCGCCGCGATTGCGCAGGCGCATGGTGCTGAATCCGCCTTGACTGGACGCCTCGCCGTCGACCAGCCAGCCTTGCGACAGGCCAGCGCGCCGCCCCGCCTCCATATCCGCCAGTTTGTCGCCAACGATGAGCGAGCGCTTGAGATCGAGGCCGAGGCGCTTTGCCGCCTCAAGCAGCATACCTGGATTGGGCTTGCGCATCGGGTGGTCGGCGATCGCCAGCGCCCCTGTGCCGGCCTCGTGATAAGCGCAGGCGACAACCATATCGACAAACCCGTTGCTGCCCCGCAGCAAGTCGAGCACGCGAGCGTTGACAGCAGCGAAAACGTCCCAGCCGAAATAGCCGCGCGCGATGCCGGACTGGTTGGTCACCACGACGATCGGAATTCCGGCCCTATTGGCGGCAGCGATCGCTGGCGCGATATCTTCGCGCAGGACGATATCAGCCGGATCGCTGGGATAGTCGGTATCGACATTGATGGTGCCGTCCCGGTCGAGGAAGAGTGCCGGCCTGCCGACTGGAAAAATTCTGTCGCCAATCCGCTCGACCCATAGGCCCGGTTCCTCGAGCGGGTGGCGGCTCGACGCCTCGGCCGCGCCCATGTCAGCCATCGCTGAGCCGCGCTTCGACCATTTCGCACAGATGATGATAGAGGCACAGATGCCCCTGCTGGATGATCGGCGTCGACGTCGAAGGCACGTTGAGCAGGATGTCGGAAAGCGGCTTGAGCTTGCCGCCGGTATCGCCTGTCAGACTGATCACCGTCATGTCCATCATGCGCGCCTGTTCGGCGGCGGCCAGGATGCTCGGTGAATTGCCGCTGGTCGAGATGGCGAGCAGCACGGCACCCGCCGCGCCATGCGCCTCGACCTGGCGCGAAAACACCGTATCGAAGCCGTAGTCGTTGCCCCAGGCGGTCAGCACCGCCGCATTGGCCGGCAGCGCGATGACGTTATAGGCCTTGCGCTCCTTCAGGAAACGGCCGACGAGTTCGCCGGCAATGTGGATGGCGTCGCTGGCGGAGCCGCCATTGCCGCAGATCAGCAGCGCCTTCCCAGACGAGAGTGCGGCGACGACAGCGGTCACAGCCCGCTCCATCTCGCCGGTGAGGTCACGCTCGACCATCGCATTGATCGCGGCCGCCGAGCGGACCAGATAATCGTTCAGTTCGGACATGAAACCCTCAGTTGGTGGCGCGCAATTTGCCGATGGTGCCGGTCGTGCTCTTGCCGGCGACGAGGTCGACCAGCACCACCCGCCCGCCGGCCTTCTGCACCACATCGGCGCCAACCACGGTGTCGACGGTATAGTCCGCACCCTTGACCAATATGTCGGGCAGCAAAGCCTCGATCAGGGCGAGTGGTGTGTCCTCCTCGAAGACGACGACGGCATCGACCGAGGCAAGCGCGGCCAGCACGCAGGCGCGGTCATGCTCATCGTTGACCGGACGCCCCGGCCCCTTCAGCCGGCGCACCGAGGCGTCGCTGTTGAGGCCCAGAACCAGCCGGTCGCACTGGCTGCGCGCGGCGTGCAACAGACTGACATGGCCGGCATGAAGGATGTCGAAGCAGCCATTGGTGAAGCCAACGGAAAGCCCCTCGTTCTTCCACGTCGCCGCCAGCCTTGCGGCGGCGGCGGCATCGAGGATCGCGCTGTGATGGGCGACCGGTCCGTGCGAGCGAAACAGCGCGCCGGTCAGTTCCTCGACCGTCAACCGCGCGGTACCGCGCTTTCCCACCACCACGCCGCCGGCCGCATTAGCGAGGGAAGCGGCCATGACGCGGTCGGCGCCTGCCGCAAGCGCCAACGCAAACGTCGCGATGACGGTGTCGCCGGCGCCGGACACGTCGAACACTTCGCGTGCCTGCGTGGCGATGTGCCGGGCATCTTCCGCCCCGACGACGCTCATGCCCTTCTCGCTGCGCGTCGCGACGACGAAGTCGAAGCCATGCGCCGAGATCAGCTCACGCGCCGCAGCGACGATCTCGTCGTCGGCGAAAACCACACGTCCGACCGCTTCGCCGAGCTCCTTGCGATTGGGCGTGATCGCCGTCGCCCCGGCATAGCGCGCATAGTCACGCCCCTTCGGATCGACCAGAACCGGCTTGCCCGCCTCACGGCAGATCGAGATCAGCTCGCCAGCGACGCCATCGAGCAATATGCCCTTGCCGTAATCCGACAGGATGACGATGTCGGCTTGCGCAAGCGCTGCGCGGAAATGCCGGATCAGCATCGCTCGCTCCGCGTCGCCCAACGGCTTGATTTCCTCCTCGTCGAAACGCAGCACCTGCTGGTTGAGCGCGCTGAAGCGGCTTTTCGACGAGGTCATGCGTTCGTGGTCCCGCGCGAGGCCATCGGTCCCGACGCCCAGTTCTCCCAGCATGCCTATCAGATTGCTGCCCGCATGGTCGTCGCCGATCACCGAAACCGGTATGGCGGCAGCGCCGAGCGAAACGATGTTGGAGACGACATTGCCGGCGCCGCCCATCGCCAGCATCTCGCCACGCCCATGCAGCACGGGGATCGGCGCTTCGGGTGAAATCCGCTCGATCACGCCGTTGACGAAACGGTCGAGGATGAAGTCGCCGACCACCAGCACGGTGACGTCGCCGAACCGCGAAATGGCGCGGTGTAAGGGTTCGGGAGAAGGCGGATTGTGCTTGATCATGTCATTTGCAACGCGCGGGAAAAGCCGATCTCAATGCTCTTGGAACCAGTCTCCGAGAAAATGAACCGGCTGGCCGGTCTTTTGTGGCGAAGCCGATATACCCCAATTCGCGCCAGCGCAACGGCGGCGCGCTTTGTCAACTTTTCTGCAAGGCGACGTGCACGCCGAGCCCGACCAGCACTGCGCCTCCGGCCCGCTGCAACAGGCGCTGCGCGCGGCTCGAACGCCGCAAGCGGCCGAGAACGGCGCCCGCCAGGAACACACAGACGATATCGGCGGAAGAGAACATCAGGTTGACGATGGTTCCAAGCACGACGAATTGCAGCCAGATCGGGAGTGCGGCCGATGCATCGATGAATTGCGGCAGGAAGGCCATGAAGAAGATCGCCGTCTTGGGGTTGAGCACCTCGACGGCGATGCTCTCGAAAAAGGCGCGGCGCGCCGATTTCTGCTCGATCGCGGGCAGTGCCGCGTCGCCGTCCGTCCGCTTGCGGAACAGGGAGACGCCGAGCCAGATCAGGTAGAGCGCGCCGATGAGCTTGACCGCCATGTAGAGCGGCGGCACGGCGTGGAACAGCACGGACAGCCCGGCAGCGGCCGCAAAGACATGCACATAGCCGCCAAGATGAATGCCGAACGCCGCCGTCAGCCCGGACCAGCGCCCACGCGCCATGGTCTGCGCGGCGGCGTAAAGCATGGCCGGACCAGGAATATAGGCGAAAATCGCGGTGGTGGCGAAGAAGGCGATAAGCAGTTCGGTCGACGGCATTTGCCTTGCTCCTCGGCGATTCCGGTTGCAGGCGGTTCAGTCCGCGCGCGGGATGGCTTTGGTCCGGCCTGTACGGACAGCTGCAATAAAAGCCGACATGACTTTCTTGTGGAATGACGAACTGAATGCGCCGATGCGCGAACCGGGTTCGAAGTAGGCTGAAGATTCCAGGATATCGTGGTTATATTCGTCGACTATGACCCAAAGGGGGATAGGGTCAAGCCCGGCGCGGTGACGTTCAATTTCCGGAACGCCAACAGCGACGCGATCGCGGCCCGGCGGCTTGGAGGTGATTGCTAGGATAAAGAGGTTCGTGCTGCCGGCTTTCCCCGGAAGGACGGCCACGAAGGCGACCGGTCGCGACTTGCGTCCTTCGGTCTCGCCGCCTCCATGTTGGCGATACCACAGATACGGATATCGCCAGACGTCGGCGGTATTGGGTTTAATCACGATCCAACTCGGCAGCGTATTCTTCAAGCATCTCGACATGTTCGGATGGGGCGTCCTTAGCCGCGTAGGCCCGGCGGCTATCATTGGCGAATTGAGCCTCGTAGGTCTCGATGCTCATCAGGACATATCTAGGCTTGTTGTGACGAGTGATGGAGACGGGCTGCTGGCTGGCAGCCGCAAGCACATCTCCAAGATTCTGTTTCAGATCGGTCGATGGATAGTGTTTCATGGCCACTCCGTTTTGTACATAATAGACAAAACAGACAAAATAGACAAGCGAGGAACGGCGACACAGAGCAATCGCCTGCTTTGTCGACAGCCCGGCTGGCCTCCCTTATAAGGACCGGAATCGCAAGCAGCCAGAGGCCTTCATGATCATCGTCACAGGCGGCGCCGGCATGATCGGCTCCAATATCGTCGCTGCGCTCAACGCCGAAGGCCTTAGCGACATTCTTGTCGTCGACGATCTCACCGACGGCCGCAAGATCGCCAACCTCGCCGATCTCCAGATCGCCGACTATCTCGACAAGGATGATTTCCTGGCCCGCCTGGAGGCGGGAGACCTGGGTCGCATCGAAGCCGTCTTCCACCAGGGCGCCTGCTCGACCACCACGGAGTGGAACGGCAAGTTCATGATGGAGGTGAACTACACCTTCTCGAAACGGCTGCTGCATGCCTGCCTGGCGCTGCGCGTGCCCTTCCTCTACGCCTCCTCCGCCTCCGTCTATGGCGGCGGCGCCGCGTTTCGCGAGGAACCGGAGCTTGAGCGGCCGCTCAACGTCTATGCCTATTCCAAGAAGCTGTTCGACGACTATGTCAGGCGCACCGTCTTCGATACCGATCATTCGCAGGTGGCAGGCCTGCGCTATTTCAACGTCTACGGACCGCGCGAGGCGCATAAGGGCGCGATGGCCTCGGTCGCCTACCATCTGTTCAACCAGGTCGAGCAAGGCCAGAACCCGAAGCTGTTCGGCGCCTATGACGGTTACGGCCCCGGCGAGCAGAGCCGCGACTTCATCCATGTCGGCGATGTCGCCGACGTCAATCTGTGGCTGTGGAAGCGCGGCTCGAGCGGCATCTTCAATTGCGGCACCGGCCGCGCCCAGCCTTTCCGCACCATCGCCGAAACGGTGATCGACACGCTGGGCCAGGGACAGATCGAATTCGTCGACTTCCCCGACCACCTCAAGGGCAGCTACCAGAGTTTCACGCAAGCTGATATGTCCCGGTTGCGCGCAGCCGGCTACAACGGCCAATTTCGCACAGTGGAAACCGGCGTCAGAGACTATGTCGAATGGCTGAAAGCCCAACGATCCTCGTGATCGGCCCACGCTGGGTGGGCGACATGGTGATGGCGCAGTGCCTGTTTTCGGCGCTGAGAGAGCTTCACCCGAACGCCGCGATCGACGTGCTGGCGCCGGCATGGGCGGCACCGCTGGTCGCACGCATGCCCGAGATACGCCAGCAGATCGACCTGCCGCTGAAATCCGGCGCGCTGGAGTTCCGCATCCGCCACCGCTTCGGCAGGTTGCTGCGCGGTCGCTACGATATCGCCTATGTCATGCCGGGAAGCTGGAAATCGGCGCTGATCCCGTATTTTGCCCGCATTCCGCGCCGTGTCGGCAACTTGCGCGAAATGCGCTACGGCCTGCTGACCGACATCGTGCCATTGCCCGACGCCGTGAAGCGGCGCACGGCACAGGCCTATTTCAACCTAGCCCAGGGGGGTACATTCCGCGCTCCGAGGCTAACCGTCGACGCAGCCAACCAGGCGGCATTGCTGACCCAATTCGGGTTGGAAGCAAAGAAATTCGCAGCACTGGTGCCCGGCGCCGAATTCGGTCCAGCCAAGCGCTGGCCGAGCGAACACTATGCCGGCCTTGCCCGTGATTTCATGGGCAGAGGTTTCAAGGTCGCGCTGTTCGGCTCGAAGAACGACGCCGGCGTGACGGCGGAAATCGCCGCGCTTGCGCCAGGCGTTGTCGATCTCGCCGGCAAGACGCGGCTGGAAGACGCCATCGACCTGATATCAGCCGCCAGGCTCGCCGTGTCGAACGACAGCGGGCTGATGCATGTCGCCGCCGCTGTCGGCACGCCGATCGTCGCGGTCTACGGCTCGACCTCGCCCGACAACACGCCGCCGCTCACCGAGCGTCGCGAACTTGTCTGGCTCGGCCTGTCCTGTTCGCCGTGCCACAAGAAAGTCTGCCCGCTCGGCCATCTCAACTGCCTGAAGACGCTTGAGGTCGCACGGGTCACGGCGGCGGCGGACCGGTTGCTGGAAATGCCGGCCGCCGCATGAAGGTGCTGATCGTCAAGACGTCCTCGATGGGCGATGTCATCCACACCTTTCCGGCCGTCGAGGATGCGCGCCGCAATCGGCCCGAAATCTCGTTCGACTGGTGCGTGGAAGAGGCTTTTGCCGGCATCGTCGCCTTGCACCCGGCGATCGGCAACATTCACACAGTGGCGATCCGGCGCTGGCGCAAGAACTTGCTCGGCCGCGACACCTGGCGCGAGGCGGCGGGCTTGCGACGCGCCTTGCGAGCCGGCCGCTATGACCTCGTCATCGATGCGCAAGGCCTGCTGAAATCGGCTCTGGTGGCGAAACAGGCAGCAGCGCCCGTTGCCGGCTTCGACCGGACGAGCGCGCGCGAACCGAAGGCCGCCCTGTTTTATGATCGCCGCTACGCCGTGCCGCGCGACCTGCACGCCATAGAGCGCACAAGGCGGCTGTTCGGGCTGGCGCTCGGCTACCAGCCTGATCTTTCCAACCTCGATTCCGGCATAGCGCCGCCAGCCGGAGGTCTGCCTCGCGTCGAAGGCAAAACCGCCTTCCTGCTGCATGGCACCAGCCGCGAGGACAAGAAATGGCCGGTCGGCGACTGGATCGAGACCGCCCGGCTCTTGGTCGAAAAAGGGATTACACCGATCACCACCTGGTCGAACCAGGCTGAAAAGGCGGTCGCCGAAGCGATCGCCAAGGCCGTTCCGCGGACCGAACTGGTGCCGAAATCACCGCTTGCCGAGATCGCCGCGCTGATCGGCCGGTCAACGCTGGTGATCGGCGCCGACACCGGCCTCACCCATCTGGCCAGCGCCTTCGGCCTGCCGACCGTCGCCGTGTTCCTGGCGACCGAACCCGGCCTGACCGGCCCGCGCGGGCCGTTCTCATCGACGCTTCTGGCCCAGCCGGGCGGACGCATTGCGCCGGCGGAAGTAATGGCAAAAGCCGAGAGATTGCTGTCGCTCAAATCGCAGGCCGCGACGTAGGGACTTTTCAGAATTCGCTCTGGCGAGTCGAATAGCGTGGGCTTCGAGAACCGGAGCGGAGCGGACATTTGGGTCCGTGAGCACCGAAAGCGCAGAAGGCTGCGCTAGTCGGCCGCCAGAGTAGAATTATCAAAAGTCCCTAGATGAACTGCACCTGGACGATCTCATATCCCCTTGCACCGCCGGGCGCGTTGACTTCGATCGCGTCGCCGACTTCCTTGCCGATCAGCGCGCGCGCGATCGGCGAGGAGATCGAGATGCGGCCGGACTTCACGTCCGCTTCCTGGTCGCCGACGATCTGGTAGGTCTTCTTCTCTTCCGTGTCCTCGTCGACCAGCACAACCGTGGCGCCGAACTTGACCTTGTCGCCGCTGAGCTTGGTGACGTCGATCACCTCGGCCCGCGCGATCAGGTCCTCGAGTTCGTTGACGCGGCCTTCATTGAGGCTCTGCGCCTCTTTCGCCGCGTGGTATTCGGCATTTTCGGACAGGTCGCCATGCGAGCGCGCTTCGGAGATCGCCTCGATGATGCGCGGGCGCTCTTCCTGCTGACGCCAACGCAGTTCTTCCTTCAATGACGCGAACCCCTCGCCTGTCATCGGGACCTTGTTCATGATGCCTGACCTTTCCTGCCGCCACCCCCGCATTTTCGGGGATAACCTTGTCGATGGGTAAAAAAGAAAACGGTCCGGCAGCCTCGGGCTAACGGAACCGTTTCACCACAATTTCCCAAGATATAGCAATCTTTGCGCGGTTTTCACGTCCAAAAAGTCGGTTTTCAAAAATTCTCCGCCCTTTCTGGAAATGCCGTAGCGGCAGACGACAAAAACCGGCCGTGATCGCTCGCGGCCGGTTGAGGAGTATCGGGGATAGATCAGCTCCTCATGAAATGGTCGATCTGCTCGGACAGCATGCCGTATTCGCGCGATCCCTTGCCGGTGCGCTTTTCGATCTCGCGGAGCTGTTCCTGGGCGCCGGCGAGGTCGCCGATCTGCAGATGCGCTTCGCCGAGATATTCGCGCACCAGCGTGTAATCGGGATCGATGCGCAGCGCTTCCTCGTAATAGCCGAGGCCGACGATGACGCGGCCGGAATGGCGATGCGAATAACCGAGGTAGTTGAGGATGCGCGGATCCTGCTTGTTGGCGGCCAGGCTGAGCACGGCGATCGCCTCGTCATAGCGCCCGGCCATCGCCAGGTCGTGGCCCGCCTCATAGATATTGTCGTCGTCCAGCATACTCTGTTGTGGCGGCGCACATTTCTGCTTCTTCTTGTCCCAAACCTCACCCTTCTTGCATTTCGTGGTCTGGCCACCTCCACCACCTTCACCGGCCGAAAACGCCGGAGCCACAAACAGCGGCAGGGCGGCAACCGCCAGAACCTGGATCAGCAATCGTCTGCGCATCGAAGCCTCCTTGAGAAGAACAATGCCACATTAACGCCGGGCGAAAGCCGTTTCATCCCGCAAATGCCAGAAACCGACACTCAACCGCCCGCTCTTCGATCTTCGATCCAAGCAGAATGCGCGCAGGTCCGCCGGAATTTGCCAAAGATAAAGGCTGCAAGCCGAACGTGACGTGACGCGCGCTGCAAATTCGCTATCATCCGGCAAACGGAGCATGCGGAGAAAGGCCAGTGCAGCAGCGCCTTGAAAAGGAGTGGGAGCTTTCGATCGGTCCCGATACCGTGCGCCTATTCATTCTCAAGGCAAAGGCGCTGAGCGCCGCCGTCAACGAAGATTATGCCGACGGCGCCGAGCACGAGATAGAACTCGACGGGCAGGCGCACGACAACCACCATCATGACGGCCTGGCCGAGGAAAGCTCGGAAAACCTCACCGAGGAAGAACTGCGCGAACTGATCAACGACCTCAATGTGGACGAGGCGGCCGAACTCGTGGCACTCGCCTGGGTCGGCCGCGGCGACTATGACGCTTCCGAATGGGCGGACGCGTTGGCGGCCGCGCGCGAGCGCGCCAACAAGCGCACCGCCAAATATCTGCTCGGCATGCCGCTGCTCGCCGACTGGCTGGAGGAAGGACTGGAAGCCATCGGTGCGTAAGAGACCGTTTCGAAATTCGCTCTGGCGAGTCATATGATGGTGGTTTCGGAGAACCGGCCTACGCCGGCCGTAGCCTTCATAGGGCGAAGGCACCTATGAGTGCTTCGGCCGGCGAAGGCCGGAGCGCAGCGGACATTTGGGTCCGTGAGCACCGGAAGCGCAGAAAACGCCATCAGATGGCCGCCGGAGCAGAATTTCCAAACGGTCTCTAACGCTGCCGTCACTCATCGTGATCGGCCCACACGCTCATTTCGGGCAACTTCCCCGGTCGCCCGCCGTTAGGGACGGATGGCGGCGCTGACCCTTTTGAGATTGGCCGGATTGAGCAGTGCAGCGCTGCCTTTGGCCGTGGCAACGCTGCTTGCCGGTACGGCCCTGGCCAAGTCGCCGAAATTGCCTGAAACCGCACCTGTCCCGGTGCTCAATCAAACACAGCCTGCCCAAAAAGACGCGCCGGCCAATGTGCCGGTACCTGAGCCCCGCCCCGCCGACACGCCAAAGCCCGGCCGGCCCGCGACAAACGAACCCGAGCCACCGGCGAACGCTCCAAAGCCAACCGAAAAGCCGGGCCCGATCGAGAAGCCGGCTGAAGCGGAGCCCGAGGCACAACCGCCCACCATCGCCCCGCAACCACCAGAGAAGCCGGCCGAGGCGCAAGAAAAGCAAGACAAAAAAATGCTGCCCGATCCGCGTTCGGCCGACGTGCCTGAGGAAAGAATGCCGGACGACGAGCTTGCCTGTCGGCGGCGGCTGAAATCGATGGGTGTCGACTTCGAGGAACACAAGCCTGAGCACAATCTCGAAATCGGCTGTTCGATCCCCTATCCGATCACGCTGAAAACGCTCGGGACATCGATCGCCATCGGCCCGGAGACCGAGCTCAACTGCGAGATGGCCGAGGCGGCCGCGCGCTTTGCCGCCGATGTCATCCAGCCGGCGGCCAAGGCGGAATTCGGCGCTGACCTCAAATCGATCAGCCAGGCATCAGCCTTTGTCTGCCGGCCGCGCCATGCCGGAGGAAAATTGTCCGAACACGCCTTCGGCAACGCGCTCGACATATCAAGCTTCACGCTTTCGGACGGCAAGAAGATCGAAATTGGCCCGGCGCCGCCGGAGAAGGACGCGAAATTCCTCAATGCCGTGCGCAAGGCGGCCTGCGGGCCGTTCAAGACCGTGCTTGGCCCGGGCGCCGATCCCGACCATGCGCTGCATTTCCATCTCGACCTGGAACCGCGCCGCAACGGCGGCACGTTCTGTCAGTGAGCGATGCCGCAATTCGGCCGCAGGCGTGAACGCCGCCGCTGAGTTTTCCTTTACCCTTGATCGTTAAAATGCCTGACATCTGGGAACAGGACTCCGCCGATGGCCGGGACATTTCGCGCCGTGTTTTTCGCCGCCGCGCGCCAATCGAAACGTGCCGCGATGACGGTCGCCGGGCTTGCCCTTGTCGCGGTTTCGGCCTGCAATACCGGCAGCGTGCTGTCGCTGCAGCCGGCCGTCGATGTCGGCTCGCAGACGGCCGCCGTGCCGCAATATTCCGGCATGCAGAGGCTTGTCCCCTCCAATCCCGAGATGATGACGGCCGCCTACCCGCGCATGGACGATCCGATGTCACAGCCTGAGCAGATGCCGGCCAGCGAGACCGACTGCCGTAGGGAATTGCAGCGTCTCGGCGTCGTCTATACCGATCTGGCACCCATCCATGAAGGCCAGTGCGGCATCGACTATCCGGTCAAGGTCTCCGCCATCGGCAGCATCCAGATGAAACCGGCCGCGACGCTGACCTGCGACATGGCCGCCACATTCGCCGGCTGGACGAAGCACGAACTCGTCCCGTCGGCGCGCTGGCGCTATTTCTCCGGCGTCAAGACTATCCACCAGGGCTCGAGCTATTCCTGCCGCCGGATCGCCGGCGAAGGCGTCTTGTCCGAGCACGGCAAGGGCAATGCCCTCGACGTCATGAGCATCGAGCTCAACAATGGCGACGATATCGATGTGCGCAAACCCGGACTGTTCGCCTTCCGAACGCGCGGCTTCCTCAACAATGTGCGCGCCGACGGCTGCCAGTATTTCACCACCGTGCTCGGCCCCGGCTACAATTACGACCACCGCAACCATTTCCATTTCGACATCAAGAACCGCAGGAACGGCTACCGCGCCTGCCGCTAAGGCGTGCCGGACCCAAAAGTGGATGGATGCCCCTGCCCAAGGTCTGCTGCGCCGCGTAAGGTGACGCCATATCGCTGGGGCGGCAATCATGGGCCAACGAAGCCTTAAACGACGTGCAACGACCTGGCTGGTGGCGTTCCTGGCCTTCTATCTCGCCTTCGCCTATTTCGCCGCGCCTGAGTTCTGGACGTTTCGAGACCGCAACTTCCGCTCGCACAGCTTCGAGATGGTGACGCACACGCCGCAAGGCATTCCGGGCGACCCGATCAATGTCGGCCTTGTCGGCACCGAAAAGGAACTCGTCCACGCCTTCGCCGTTGCCGGCTGGGACACCGCCGACGCCATTACGCTGAAGACCGCGATCGAGATCGGCGAAAGCGTGCTGTTTGGCCGTCCCTATCCCGACGCGCCGGTCAGCCGTCTGCTGTTCGAAGGCCGCGCCCAGGATCTGGCCTTCGAAAAACCGGTCGGCAACAGCGCCGACCGGCGTCATCACGTCCGCTTCTGGCATACCGATACGACCGGCGACGATGGCCGGCCGCTGTGGCTGGGTTCAGCAAGCTTCGACCGCGGCGTCGGCCTTAGCCACGACACCGGCGCGATCACCCACCATATCGGTCCCGACATCGACGCCGAGCGCGACTTCCTGATCCACGACCTTACCGCCGCCGGCATGCTGATCTCGACCAGCGACATCCCTGGCATCGGCGCGACCAGGACCGGACGCAACGGCGGCGGCGATCCCTATTTCACCGACGGCAAGGCGGTGATCGGCGTGCTCAGGCAATTGCCCTAGGCGCGATCGTCGGCGAAGATTGGACACAGGCTTTTCTAAAACCACGCCGCAATGCTATTGACCCCTCATGCTTTACGCTGAAATCGCTATCGTGGTCGTCCTCATCTGCGTGAACGGCCTTCTGGCAATGTCCGAACTTGCCATCGTCTCGTCGCGGCCCGCCCGCCTCAAGGCGATGATCGACCGCAACGTCACAGGTGCCGGCCGCGCCCTGGCGCTCGGCTCCAATCCAGGCAAATTCCTGTCGTCGGTGCAGATCGGCATCACCCTGGTCGGCGTTCTGTCCGGCGCCGTTTCAGGCGCCACGCTCGGCGAACGGCTGTCCGTGTTCCTGGCGTCGACCGGCATCCGCGAAAGCGTCGCCGACCCGCTTGGCGTCGGCATCGTCGTCGCCGTTATCACCTACTTCTCGCTGATCGTCGGCGAACTTGTGCCCAAGCAGATCGCGCTGCGCGATCCCGAACGCGTCGCCGCCAAGGTCGCTCCGGCGATGACCATCCTCGCCACCGTAGCCGCGCCCCTGGTCTTCCTGCTCGACATTTCCGGCCGCGCCATCCTGTGGCTGCTTGGCCAGCGCGGCGAAAGCGAGGAGAAGGTCACCGACGAAGAGATCAAGATGCTGGTCGCCGAGGCTGAGCATCACGGCACCATCGAATCCGACGAGCGGCGTATGATCGCCGGCGTCATGCGGCTCGGCGACCGCGCCGTGCGCGCGGTGATGACGCCGCGCACCGAGGTCGATTGGATCAATTTGCAGTCCGACGATGCTGCGATCCGCAGGCTGTTGATGGAGACCCAGCATTCGCGCCTTCCGGCCGGCGATGGCGGCGTCGACGCCATGATCGGCGTCGTCCAGACCCGCGACGTGCTGGCTGCCATGCTTGGCGGTCGCGCGCTCGACCCGCGCAGGCATGTGCGCGCCGCCCCCATCGTTCATGATCAGGCCGACGCGCTGGATGTGCTTTCGAAACTCAAGGAATCCGACGTGCCGATGGCGCTGGTGCACGACGAATACGGCCATTTCGAAGGCATCGTCACGCCCGCCGACATACTTGAAGCCATCACCGGCGTCTTCCGCGCGGATCTCGACGCCGGCGACGATGAAAACGCCGTCAAGCGCGAGGATGGCTCATGGCTGCTCGCCGGCTACATGCAGGCTGACGAGATGGCGGATGTCCTTGGCATCGACCTGCCGGAGAACCGCGATTACGAGACCGTCGCCGGCTATGTGCTGTCGCACATGCACCATCTGCCGGCGACCGGCGAATGCGTCGACGCGCAAGGCTGGCGCTTCGAAGTGGTCGATCTCGACGGCCGCCGCATCGACAAGCTCATTGCCACGCGCCTGCCAAGCGGCCACCGCGAAGTCGTGCGGTGACTTTGCACGAGCCGCGCGATCAGCTGCGTCGTGCAAACGCGCTGATGCTGTCGAGCAGCGGCTGTTGGTCGCCGACCCAAAACCAGTGGTCGTCACCCTCGACCTCGATGAACCGCGCGCCCGGGATCTGGGCCGCGAGGAAGCGCCCCGCCTCGACGCGCACGGCGCGGTCTCCGGAGCGGTGCAGAACCATCGTCCGGGCCGAAACCTTTGCAAGCAGATGACGCACATCGGTATCACGCAGCGCTTCGAGCAGGCCTGCGACAGCGCCGGGGCTGGAGGCTGCCCTGAGCAGTCCGGCCCACCAGTTCTGCGCCTGACGGTCGCCGGCGAGGCTCGGCGCGAAGGTTCCGATTTCCGCCGGGCCACCCCAGCCGGCGATCAGCCGTTGCGTCCACAGCTCGTATTGCGCGACGGTCAGGGCGAAAGGATAGTCGGGCGCGTGGCTGCCTTTGGCCAGGGATCCCCACAGAACAAGGCCGCTCAGGCGATCGGGGTGATCCGCGGCAAAACGGATGCAGCCCGGCCCGCCCTCTGACGCGCCGATAAGCAGGGCTCGGCGGCTGCCGGCCGCATTCATGACCGCCAGAATATCCTGCGCCGTCGCTTCGACGGTGGGGCGGGCGCCGACGCGGTCGGAAAGCCCCATGCCGCGCCGGTCGAAGAGGATCAGGCGGCCCAGGCGCGAAACCGCCGATATCCAGGCGCGGCAGCGTCTGTCTTCCCAGACGCGCTCGACATGCGAAATGAACCCCGGGACAAGCACGATGTCCAGCGGGCCGCTGCCAGCGGTCTGGAACGCGATGTGGATGCCGTCCACTTCGACGTAGCGCGTTCTGGGCACGTCCAAAGTGGCTAGCTTGGTTGGCTCACCCAAGGCAAGCGTGGTGGGATCAGGCTCTACACCGAGTTCCTCTCGCAGCAGCCGGACGCAAGCTTCGATCTGGCGCTCTGCCGCCGCCCTGTCCCCAGCCGCCAGATGGGCACGGATCAGGTGACGGTGTGCGCTTTCGCTCAAAGGGTCCAGCCCCGCCAGGCGTGTCGCATGCACGACCGCGGCGCGAGGCTCCCCGCCGGCGATCTTTGCTTCGACCAGCCGCTCCAGTGCCTGCACCAGTCGGCTGCGCAAAGCTTCGCGCCTGAAAAACACCCATTCCTCGAATTCCGGACAGTCCGGCAGTGAGAAGCCTGCGAGATAGTCGCCCTTGTAGATGTCGACTGCCGCGTCGAGAGGACCGACATCGCAGGCATGCTCGAAGGCCCGGGAGTCGACTTCGACGGCGAGCGCCAAGTGTAGACTAAGCGATGCTCCGGTGGCGGCGATGACCTCGCTGCCGAACGCGATGCGGATTTTATACAATGTGCGCCGAAGGCGCGCCCGTGCGGCTTCCTCGTCGGTTTCGGGCCATAGAAGCGTGGCGGCGACCTCGCGCGCCACGGGCCGGCCGGCTTCGGCGAGGTAGATGAGGAGCGCTGCCGCCTTGCGCAAGCCGAGTTCCACCCGCTTCCCGTTCTGACGGAACTCCGGAAAACCCAGAAATTGGAACTCCAATCGTTCCATCGGTCCGTTTGCGGCCGAGCGGGGACGTTGAGGGGACGCCGGCCTTTTATCTACCCCACGACGTCGGGCCGATCGGGCCCGATAGGAACACTCCCTTGGAGCGAGAAATGCCACTGGTCAATACTCCCACCCGCCATCGCGCTTCCGAGGCTGTTGCCGAGGATGGCGTCCCTGTCGCCCACAACGACTACCCAGGTCACGGCGAGCCGCTCTTGGTCTCGGCGGTCGGCGCATTGCTGCGCCCTGCCGGTGCTCCGAACACGGGGCAAGGAGGCTGAGCCATGTGCCAATCCTGTCTCTCCTGGTACGCACGCTGCATTGCTCCCTATCTCGTCCACGCCGGCTGTTCGGCCAACGCATTCGCGCACATGCGAAAGCGCATGATCCCGCGGGCAGAAGGCATAGTCGTCGAAGTCGGCTTCGGGTCCGGCCTGAACCTTCCCTACTACGACCCCGCCAGAGTAGAACGACTGGTCGGCATCGATCCCGACGGCACGATGCTCGGCCTGGCCGGACCGAAGAGCCGTTCCTTGCCGTTCGATGTCGAATGCCTCCGGGCCAGCGGCGAAAGCCTGCCCTTGACCGATGATTTCGCCGACACGGTCGTCGTCACCTATGCCTTCTGCACCATTCTGGATCCTGAAGCGGCGCTGACCGAAATCCGGCGCATACTGAGGCCAACGGGCCGGCTGATCTTCATCGAGCATGGCCAGGCCGAGGGGCCGCGTTGCCGCAGGTGGCAGGAGCGCCTGAACCGGCCGTGGGGATCGCTCGCTGGCGGCTGCCACCTCAACCGCGATCCGTTGCGCCTGATCCGCGGGGCGGGCTTCCACCTCGTTGAAGAAGAGCGCGGGCGGTTCCCGCTGCCCTTCTGGCAATTGGGAAGCCACTACGCTGGAGTCGCGGCACCCCCCACAAGTTGACGGCCTCCCCCGTCGAAACCTGCATTCCGAAAACAGACGGTCGCACATGCACCATCTACCGGTGCCCGGCGTGGGCCGGCAGAGGTTATTTGCCCTAAGACTTCATCTCAACGCGGATGCCATGCAGTGTCTTGCCTGAGGAGTTCAGCACACGACCTGCCGGCTGGGGCGCCATGTGGACGATGAGGCAGCCCTGACCATCCCAAGCCTGGATCGCCTGTATGACATCTCGATTGGGCGGCATCATGGTCCCATCCGGCGCGAAGTCATGGATCGGTCCTTCCACCTGATCGAATACGAAGACCGAAGGCCAGCGGTGGTGGTGCGTCGGCTCTTCTTCATCGGGCTCGAGGATCACTTCGAGTACGCGCAGCCGGTCGTTCTCAAACACGACCTTATGGTTGGCGGGAGCCGCGATCACAGCGTCAAGCTCAGGGTCCCATTGTGCCGGGTCGGTCTGGTCGATGATATCGGTGGTGATCGCCATGGTGTCCTCCATTGATTACAGCGACGGCCTCGGCGCCGATGTGCGAGGGTCGCGCAGCTCCGAATCCGGCGGCTTTCAGGCCGCCGGCACCGATTGAATTACACCTTGCGCGCAGAACAGCTGCCCGTCCGCCAGCCGTGCGTAATTGTGGACGACCTCGTTCTCGTGATCCTGAATCTGAACGATGAAGTTGCCGCTCTGCTCGATCCAGCTCATGATGAACAGGCCAGGACGGACGCCTGTCAGATCGCTCTGAACCACCTCGTCGATCTCGGTGGCACCGATCGTAGCCTGCACGCGCAATTCCGTCAGCGACAGGACCGTCAGCCTCGGCACGAACGAGCCGAACGCGCAATCGAAAGTCTTTCCGACGAGCGAGGTCGGAGCACCATTGGTCGCAGCCATCCTAATCCTCCTTCATGAATATTTATGATTTGGCGAACATTTCCAGCGTCAGGCAATACCTTCGCAAATACCGCGAAAATCTGCATATTTGCCGTTTTGGAGCGCTCCAAAGATAAATTCCGACTTTTTACGCGCAGAGTCAAGAAAAAACTTGGAGCGCTCCAAAAAATTGTCTAACTGAGGGAAATGTATGTTTCCAAGATGCCAACCCTCGCTGACGTCGGCCGGCTCGCAGGGGTCTCTCGCGGCACTGTTTCCAACGTATTCAACCATCCGGACCTAGTGCGGGCCGACGTGCGCCGGCGCGTCGAGGCTGCGGCCCGCCAGCTTGGGTACGATGGACCCGACCCAAGAGGGCGAGTACTACGTGACGGCAAGTTCAATGCCATCGGTTTCATGCCGCCAGGGGCGTACGCCATTGCCGACGTCATCAGAAGCCCATACACGCGGGAACTGGTGCTTGGCGTGTCGATTGCATGCGATGCGGCCGGAGCGACACTGAGCCTGATCAATGGTAGAGACGAAACGCGTATCTCCAGCATAAGAGAGGCGCTGGTCGACGGCTTCATCCTGGGCCACAGCGCAGACATCGATCTGATCACATCGGCGCAGCGTCGGCGCTTGCCTTTTGTCATCCTGGAAAGCGACGCCGGTCCGGATGTCAATTCGATCCGAATCGACGGCAGGAGCGGTGCGTTGGCGGCTGTCAGGCACCTGGCTGCGCTTGGACATCGGCGTTTTGCGATCCTATCCGTCCGGCGCACATCCGGACCCCCGATCATCCATCTTCCAGGCAGCGGCAAGGGCGCTATTAGCGCGGGATTTCAGCTCGACCACGAAAGGCTCCTGGGCTTCGCCCAAGGCCTGGCGGAGGTCAATCTACCGATCGACGATGTCCCGATAATCGAGACTACTCCGGGAGAACCCTCCGCCGGAGCTGTCGTGCTCGATCGAGTTCCGGAAGCAACGGCAATTCTGACCATGTCGGACTGGCAAGCAATCACCGTGATCGATGAAGCAACTCGTCGTGGCATAAACATACCCGAGCAGCTGTCGGTGGTGGGTTTCGATGGCACCGCTGAATCTGCTCGCACCACGCCCCCCCTCACGACCGTAGCGCAGGATATCGCCGGGAAGGGGCGGCTTGCCGCCGACATGGTGTTCGCGAACGCAGCCCCGAAGCAAATCGTCATGCCAGTCGAATTGGTGGTCCGTGGCTCGACTGCCCGACCGCGTCGCTAAACCTCCTCCTTGGCACGGAAGGCGAAACGCTTCGTAATCCGCTTGAACATGACCTACGAGGCCGCTGCGATAACAAAGCTGCGCCAGCCACCGAATGACGAGATATCGGAGGCGTCTGTCAGGCCAGCGGCTTCGACCAGAAAACCCTTGGCCGCGCTGCCGTCCTCCAACTCGATCGTGCCAATGCCAAGCGGCGGCGGAATGGCCGCAACGAAACGGCCGAACGCGTCGGCACAAAGCCTCCAGACCTCGACTTCGACCGCGGTGCCGCCATCGCCAACCCGGATCAGGCCGGGTTTGGGCACCGACTGACCCGCCAGTGCGTAAAGCTTGTAGGATGCGACGGTCTTGGTGGCGCGCAGGAATTGCGCGCCAAGTTGATTGAGCTGGCCGTTGAGCGGCATTCCCGACAGATGCGCCCCGACCACCACCAGGTCGAACATCCCGTCGCAGGGCGGCAGGGTGGCGGGCGGCAGGCCGGGCTGCGACCAGCCGGTGGCGCCGAGCGAAAGGCCGCTCGCCGCATGCAGGTCGCGGGCGAGCGCCGCCGTCAGCGCATCGCGGCCGGCCGGCGCCAGCAAGGTGACGCTCATCGGCAGGCCGTCACCGCGCCTGCCGCTCGGTACGGCGATGCCGCACATGTCGAGCAGGTTGACGAAGTTGGTGTAGGTGCCGAGCCGGCTGTTGGTCTCGACCGGGTCGGCGAGCACGGCCGCGGTGGTGTAATGTGTCGGCGCGGTCGGCACGCAGAACAGGTCGACCGAGGCAATGACCGGGGCGAGCTTCGCCTTGTAGGCCTGCAAGGCATAGAGGCCGCGAAAGGCGTCCGCTGCCGACAGGTTCCTGGCGCCGCCGATGATTTTCCGCGTTACCGGATGCAGGGCCGCTTCATTGGCCTCCATGAAATCGCGGATCGCCGCATAGCGCTCGGCCACCCAGGCGCCCTCGTAGAGAAGATTGGCGGTGGCATAGAAATCGCCGAAGGGGGCTTCGACCAGCCGACAGCCGAGCCGCGACAGCATGGCAAGCGAGGCCTCGAAGCCGGCCTGCATCGCCGCATCGCCGAAGAACTTCAGGTCGGCCTTTGCCGGGATACCGACGCTCAGCACCGGCGGGCGGGCGGCGAGCGGCTGGACGGCGATGTCGCGCGAATAGGGATCGGCCGCGTCGCGCGCCGCAGCGACGGAGAATACCCTGTAGGCGTCGTCGACGGTCAGCGCGAACACCGAGACGCAGTCGAGCGTTCGGCAGGCCGGCACGACGCCGGCGGCCGACAGCGCGCCGACCGTCGGCTTCAGCCCGACGATGTTGTTGAGGCCGGCGGGAATGCGGCCGGAGCCGGCGGTGTCGGTGCCGAGCGCGAAGGAGACGATGCCGCGCGCCGTCGCCACCGCCGAACCGGAGGAAGAGCCGCCCGGCACCAGTTCGGGATCGATGGCGTTGCGCGGGATCGGCCAGGGCGTGCGCACGCCGACGAGGCCGGTGGCGAACTGGTCGAGATTGGTCTTGCCGACGACCAGCGCGCCTGCCGCCCTCAGCCGCGCCACCACGGTAGCGTCCTTGTCGGGCCAGTAGGTGTATTCGGCGCAGCCCGCCGTCGTCGGCATGCCGGCGACGTCGATGTTGTCCTTGGCGGCGAAGGGAATGCCCCAGAGTGGCCTGGCGACGGGATCGAACTGGCCGAGGTCCGCGGCCGCAGCCAGCAGTGCGGCCTTGTCGGCCAGATAGATGAAGATGCCGGGATCGTCGGCGGCCGCGAGGCGTGCATAGACGGCGTCGATCACCTCTGCGACGCCGGTGCCAGCCTGAAAGGCGCCATGCAGGCTGCCGATGTCGAAGTGGATGTCGCTCATTTGGCCTCCCCCAGAATGATCACCGGCAGGTCCCACTGGATCAGCACGACGCAGCCGTCTTTCGTCCACACCGAATGCTCGGTCCCGACGGGGTTCAGGACGACACTGCCAGCCGGATAGTCGCCGTTCTCGTCGCTCTGGGTGCCGTCTAGCACGACGATGGTCTCCAGCCCGGCATGGCGGTGGCGTGGCACACCGGCGCCGGGCCGGTAGCTGAGGATGGCGACCGACGGCTCGACCGGCCCGCCCTTCAGCAGCCAGTGCACACTGATACCATCGCGGAACGGCTCGAATACGAGATCGCGCCAGCCGTCGTCGAGCAGGCCGGCAAAACTCAGATTAGGCATTGGCAATTCCCTCGAGCACCTGGTCGGTGGTCGCCGTCCAGCCGACGATGGCGCCCTGCGCCCTTATCATGGCGATCGCCGCCGCCTTGAACTCGGGGAAATAGCTTTCCGTCGCGTCCTCGGCGAGCAGGCAATCATAGCCGCGGTCGTTGGCCTCGCGCATCGTCGTCTGCACGCAGACTTCGGTCGTCACCCCGGCAAATACCAGCTGCTGCGCGCCCAGTTTCTTGAGGTCGTCCCCAAAGCTTGTGGCGTAGAAAGCGCCCTTGCCGGGCTTCTCGATGACGATCTCGCCGGGCAGCGGCGCAAGCTCGTCGAGGATCGCCGTGCCCGGCTCGCCGGCGATCAGCACGCGGCCCATCGGGCCGGCGTCACCGATGCGGATCGACGGATTGCCGCGATTACGCTTGGCCGGCGGCAGGTCCGAAAGGTCGGGCCTGTGGCATTCCATGGTGTGGATCACCGGCAGTCCGGCGGCGCGGAAGCCTTCGATCAGTCTCTTCACCGTCGGCACGATTGCCACCACCCGGCTGACGTCGTTGCCGAGGCTGGCGCCGAAGCCGCCGGGCTCGGCGAAATCGCGCTGCATGTCGATGACGACCAGCGCCATGGTCGGCAGCTTGAAGGCGAATGGAAATGGCTGCGCTGCGATTTCAACCATCAATGATGTCCCGCCATGTGCTCACCGATGGTCTGCACACTCGCCAGCGCGATCGGCGTCTCGTAGACGAGCGCGCCGTCGGACATGACGAAGATGCGGTCGGAGAGCTCGAGCAGTTCGTCCAGATCCTCCGACATCAGGAGCACAGCCGCGCCGGCATTGCGCGCCTTCATGATGCGGGTGCGGATTTCGGCCACGGCCGAAAAGTCGAGGCCGAAGCACGGGTTGGAGACGATCAGAAGGTCGACCTCGCCGGTCAGTTCGCGGGCAAGCACGGCGCGTTGCACATTGCCGCCCGACAGCGAGGCGATCGGCGAGGAGAGCGATGCGGTCTTGACCTTGAACTGCTCGACCAGCCTGGCGCTGAACGCGCGGATGGCGCCAGCGCTGATCCAGTTCACCGGCTTGCCGTTGCCGTCGATGTCGAAGGTACGGAAGGAGATGTTCTCGGCCACCGTCATCTTCGGCGCGCAGGCGTTCTTCAGCGGCTCCTCGGGGATGAGGCGGACATTGAGCGCGCGCGCCTCGGCGCGCGTCGCCGCATAGGCGGTGCCGCGCACCATGACTTCGCCGGTATCGCGCGGGCGCTGCCCGGCCAGCACTTCCAGGAACTCCTTCTGGCCGTTGCCGGAAATGCCGGCGATGCCGACGATCTCGCCCGAGCGCACGCCAAGATCCTCGATCCGGATCGACTTCAGCCCGGTGCGGTCCGGTGCTTTCAATGCTTTCACCTTGAGCACGATCTCGGCGTCGAGCTTTGGCTCGGCACGGCTGTCGAGCGCCGCGATCGGCTGGTCGCCGATCATCATCGCCGCCATCGCCTTGTGGTCGAGATCGGTAACACGGCCGGTTCCCGTAAGCTTGCCCTTGCGCAGCACGCTGACATCGTCGGCGAACGCCGTCACCTCGTGGAACTTGTGCGAGATCATCAGCACGGTGAGGTCGCCCGCCCTGGTCATGGCGCGCACCAAGCCAAGCACTTCCTGTGCCTCGCCGGGGGTGAGCACCGAAGTCGGCTCGTCCAGCACCAGGAAGGAGCGGCCAAGATAGAGCTGCTTGACGATCTCCAGCTTCTGCTTTTCGCCGGCGGCAAGCTCGGCCACCTTGACATCGAGCGGCAGCTTGAACGGCATCCGCTCCATGAATTGGGCAAGGCCGGAGCGTTCCTTGCGCCAGTCGATGACGCCGGGCACCTTCTCGCGCGAAATGACCAGGTTCTCGGCGCCGGTCAGCGACGGCACGAGGGTAAAATGCTGGTAGACCATGCCGAGGCCGAGCGCCGAGGCATCCTTGGGGCTGGCGATCGTAACCTCGCGGCCGTCGACCAGCATGTCGCCGGAAGTCGGGTGATAAAAGCCCATCATGCATTTGACCAGCGTCGACTTGCCGGCGCCGTTCTCGCCGAGCAGCGCGTGGAAGGAGCCGGCCGGCACCTTGACCGAGACATCGTCGAGCGCGGTGAAGGCGCCAAAGCGCATGGTCATGCCGATGGCCTCGACGCCGACCGCCTTGCTGTTGGTGGTTGCGCTCATCGCGGTATCCTCACGGCAGCTGGGCAACGAGCGCGGCGGCGTTCGACACCGCGCCGAACACGCCGCCTTGCATCTTGATCATCTTGATGGCGGCGAGATGATTGCCGTAGTCGGTGGCGCCGCAGCAATCCTCCAGCATCACGCATTCGAAGCCGCGGTCGTTGGCCTCGCGCATCGTGGTGTGGACGCAGACATCGGTGGTGATGCCGGTGAGCACGATGTTTTCGATGCCGCGCTGGTTGAGGATCAGGTCAAGGTCGGTGGCGCAGAACGAGCCCTTGCCCGGCTTGTCGATGATCGGTTCGCCCTCGGCCGGATAGAGGTCGGGGATGATGTCCCAGCCCGGCTCGCCGCGCACCAGGATGCGCCCGCAAGGACCGGGATCGCCGATGCCGGCATTGATGCGGCGCGAGCGCCAGCGCTTGTTGGCCGGCAGGTCGGCGAGGTCGGGCCGGTGGCCCTCGCGGGTGTGGATGATGGTGTAGCCCTTGGCGCGCATCGCCGACAGCACCGACTTGATCGGCTCGATCGGGGCGCGCACCAGCGACAGATCGTAGCCCATATGGTCGACATAGCCGCCCGGCCCGCAGAAATCGGTCTGCATGTCGATTATGATCAGCGCCGTGTTGTCGGGCCTCAGATCACCATTGTAGGGCCAAGGATAGGGTTCGGCGTCGATGTAGCGCTGGGCGATCCCGGCTCTGGCGTTCATGGCAAACTCCGGTTCATTTGGTGATCGACAACTCGCCCGGCGCGCCGGCGAGCGAACGGCTGGGCGAGGAGGTGGCGATCATGATGATCAGGGTGAGAATGTAAGGGGCGGCGTAGAAGAGATAGTACCCTTGCGTGACGCCGACCGATTGCAGCGCAGGGCCGAGCGCGCCGGCGCCGCCGAACAGAAGGGCTGCGGCAAAGCAGCCGAGCGGGTTCCAGCGGGCGAAGATGACCAGCGCCACCGCCATCAGCCCCTGCCCCGACGAGATGCCTTCGGTCCAGCTGCCGGGATAATAGAGCGACAGATAAGCGCCGCCGATGCCGGCCAGCGCGCCGCCGAGGCCGATGGCGATGAGACGCACCGTGTCCGGGTTGAGACCCATGGCGCGCGCTGCATCGGAACTGTCGCCGACGACGCGCACGATGAGGCCGGCGCGGGTGTTGCGGAAGGCCCACCACAGGAATACCGCCAGTGCCGCGCCGATCAGGAACAGCACGTTGACGTCGAGTGCGGCTTGCACCTGCGGAATGTCCGACCAGGCGCCGAGGGGAATGGCCGGCAGGTCGGGCGCGGAAGGCTGGATGAACGGCTTGCCGAAGAAGAAGGCGAGGCCCGAGCCGAACAGCATCAGCGCAATGCCGATGGCGATGTCGTTGACCCCGCGGAATTTGCAGATCCAGCCGTGGAACAGGCCGAAGCAGAGCCCGGCGATGGCTGCGGCGACGAGGCCGAGCCAGGGCGAGCCGGTCATCACCGCCACCGCATAGGCGGTCATGGCGCCGAACACCAGCGTGCCTTCGAGACCGAGGTTGATGCGCCCCGAACGCTCCGTGATGGCTTCGCCGAGCGAGACGAAGATGAAGGGGGTGGAAACGCGGATGGCGCCGCCGAGGATGGCGAGCGGCACGCCCCAGAGGCCGATCCCGGTGGCGTCCATCAGCTGCTCCTTTGCCATAGGTCCGGATTGAAGGCCTTGAAGCGGCCGTAAAAGGTTTCGCTGAACAGGATGACGATGAACAGCATGCCCTGCAGCACCAGCACGGTGGCGTCGGGCAGGTCCATGCGGCGCTGGATCAGCCCGCCGGAGGCATCGATGCCGCCAAGCAGGAAGGCGACCGGAATGATGGCCAGCGGATTGTGCCGCGCGAGGAAGGCGACGAGGATGCCGGTATAGCCATAGCCGGCGGCGAGCGAGGCGTTGGCGCTGCCCTGCACCGCCGCGACCTCCAGCATGCCGGCCAGGCCGGCGAAGGCGCCAGCCAGCCCGGTGAAGCCGACGATCAGCGAACCGACGGCAAGCCCCTGCACCTGGGCGGCCCTGACATTGCCGCCGGCGATGCGGGCGGCAAAGCCCCAGCGGGTCTTTTCGATCAGCACCCAGGACAGCACGCAGGCGACGACACCGACGGCCAGGCCCCAATGCACCTCCATGCCCGGCATGTTGCCGATGCGGTAGATATCGGCCAGCGGCTGGGTCGAGGGCTTGTTGAGCGAGGCCGGATCGCGCAGCGGCCCTTCGACCAGCTGGTTCATCAGGGCAATCGCGATATAGGCCATCAGCAGGCTGGAGATGGTCTCGTTGACGGCGCGGTAATGGCGGAGCGCGCCGACGGCACCGATCCAGATGCCGCCGGCGGCCATGCCCGCCACGCCCATGACGAGAACCACAATGAAGAAGGGAGCGCCGGTGAGCGCCACCCCGACGGCAGCGGCGGCGACGCCACCCAGCACGATGGCGCCCTCGCCGCCGATGACGACGAGGCCGAGCCGGGCCGGCAGCGCCACGCAGAGCGCTGCCAGCAGCAGGGGAGAGGCGCGCGACAGCGAGTTCTGGACCGAGAACCATGAGCCGAAGCCGCCGCGCCACATCGTTTCATAGAGCTGGACCGGCGACTTGCCGACAGCCAGGATGAACAGGCTGAACAGGGCCATGCCGACGACCAGCGCCGCCAGCGGAATGACGACGGCCTCGGCGCGCCGGGCGATCCATTCCAGCGCGGCCGGATAACCCCTGGCGCCGAATGTCGCCGGCGCGCCGGCCCCTGCCACCGTGTCTGTCATGTTGCCGCCTCCGTCCGGTTCAGGCGGTCGAGCCGACGACGCCCTCGACGAGATAATCCATGCTTTCGAGCTCGATGGCGGTCTCGGCGAAGGTCTGGCCTTCGGTCGCGATGACGGTGCCCTTGTTGCTCTTCAGCGGACCCTTAATGACGGAGAAGCCACCCTTCATCATTTCGGCCAGCGTGGCGTCGAACTGCTTGCGGGCCGGCTCGGAGACAGCGGGGCCGAGCGGGCTCATCTTGACGAAGCCGTCGGCCAGTCCGCCGCGGGTGAAATTGGGCAGAGGCGTTCCGGCGACGAGGTCGTCGACGAACATCTTGTAGACCTTGGCCCAGTTCCACTCGGCGCCGGTCAGGTATTTCTCGGGCGCCAGCGGGCTCTGGTTGGCATGGTAGCCGCACACGAAGGCGCCACGGCCGGCGGCCGTCTCGACCACGACCTTGGGGCTGTCGACATGACAGGTGACGACATCGATGCCTTGATCGACCAGCGCGTTGGTGGCTTCCGCCTCCTTGACCGCCAGCGACCATTCGCCGGTGAAGATCACCTGGCAGGTGATCGTCGGGTCGACCGAACGCGCGCCAAGCAGGAAGGAGTTGATGTTGAGCAACACCTGCGGGATCGGCTTGGCGGCGATAAAGCCGAGCTTCTTGGTTTTGCTGGTATGGCCGGCGACGACGCCGTTGAGGTATTGGCCCATGCCGATATAGCCGAAATAGGAACCGGCATTCATCGGATGCTTGTCCTTGTTCCACATGCCGCCACAATGGCGGAACTGCACGTCGGGGAATTTCGCGCACATGGCCAGCATGTGCGGATCGAAATAGCCGAATGAGGTCGGGAAAATCAGCGAGGCGCCGTCGAGATTGATCATCGATTCCATCGTCTTCTGGACGTCGACCGTCTCGGGCACGTTCTCCTCTTCGACAATGGAGATGCCCTCCATGCCCTTCAGCGCCGCGGCGCCTTCGGCATGCGCCTGGTTGTAGCCATAGTCGTCCTTCGGCCCGACATAGATAAAGCCGACGGTGGTGGCGGCAGCAAAAGCCCTTGTGATGGGAAAGGATGCCGAGGCCAGCCCAAGTGCGGCTCCGGCGGCGGAGGTCTTGAGCAATTGGCGGCGGCTAAGCATGAATCTGTCGGTCATCTCTTATGCTCCCCTATGGACCCTTTTCCAGGTCGGTTAACGCCTTCTCGAAAAAGTGCATGCAATCGCTGTGCCAATTCCAAAACATAAATTTATCAAATGAAATCAATCATAGATTCAAAAGCATCTGCTCATGTATCAGGCAATTGCATGCACTTTTTGCCTCGAAAACAGCCAGTTTGACAGGCAGATTAAAATAGAGGCATAGAGTGGTATATCGAGTCGACAGGCCTTGTGCGCTGACTGACTCTACAGAAGACCGGACGGAGGAGATTTGTCGGGGAAGCGCAGCTTGATCAGGTCGGGCACGACCGTGGATCAGATGGTGAGGGCGATCGGCGACCGGATCGTCACCGGTTTCCTGCGCCCCGGCGAAAAGCTCGACGAGACCTCGCTCGCCGCCCGCTTCGACGTGTCACGAACCCCGGTCCGGGAGGCGCTCGGCCAGCTCAGCGCCATGGGCCTGGTCGAAAGGCGACCGAACCGGGGCGCCATCGTCGCCGTGGTGACGCAAGAGCATCTCGCCTCGATGTTCGAGAGCATGGCCGAACTGGAGGCGATCTGCGCCCGCTTCTCGGCCGAGCGCATGACCAGCGGCGAACGCCGCTCGCTCGAGATCGAGCATCAGGCCTCGGCGCGGCTGGTGCGGCTGCGCGCCGAGGAGGACTACGAGTATTTCAACACCGAGTTCCACACCCGGCTCTATCGCGGCGCCCACAACGCCCATATCTACGAAATGACCGTGATGACACGGAGCCGGCTGGCGCCGTTCCGCCGCGCGCAATTCATGCTGCCGGGACGGCTCGCCAAATCCTGGCAGGAGCACGACGCGATCGTTACGGCAATCATGCGGGGCGATGGCAATGCTGCCGGCAAGGCCGCGCGGGACCACGTTTCCATCGTCAGCGAGGCGAGCGCCGTCTTTGCGGCCGGCGACCAGCCGAAAGTCGCAAACACGCTGCCGGTCACCGCCGGGTGACAGGGACTTCAGCTGGTTCGGCGAAGCGCCTGGCCCAAGAGCGAGAGTTATTGCCAAGCGCGCAAAATGGACGGGACGATCGGCTCAGGGCACTACCAAGGCACCAGCACGCCCTTGCCCAACGCGAGCGCGGTGAGCGCTGCCGCCGTCGTCAGGCAACGCCGGTTGGCCTCGGCCTCGAAGGGCGGCGCAAGCGCCGCCCCACATCCCTTGGGAGGACAATTCAAACAGGCGATCAGGCCGCCCTGGCTTCCTCGGCGATCGCATCGGCCTTGCGCGCTGCCTTCAGCACCTTGGCCCACCAGGCGACATCGTTGACCAGCGCGGTGGCAGCTTGGTTCAGATGCTCGATCTCTTCGAGCTTCTTCTCACCCTGGCGGACGGCAAGGAAATCGCCCCAGGCGATATGGACGGCCGACTTGACCGGCGCCATCTGCAACTCGACGGCGTAAAGGCGCAGCTGTTCGACGGCGCGCGAGCCACCGACGCTGCCATAGCCGACGAAGCCGGCCGGCTTCTTGTTCCATTCGTTGGCGGCGTAGTCGATGGCGTTCTTCAGCACGGCGGTCGGGCCGTGATTGTACTCGGCGGCGGTGAAGATGAAGCCGTCGAACTCGGCGACCTTCTTCTGCCAGCGCTGCGCCACTTCGTTCTGCGACGGCGCCCAGGCGGAGGATGCGACCTCGTCGAAGAACGGCAGCGGCCAGTCGCGCAAATCGACGACTTCGACGTCGATATCGGCATGCGACCTGGCGATCTTGGCGATCCACTCGGTGGGGACGTCGGCGAAGCGCGCGGCGCGCGTCGAACCGACGACAATGGCGATTTTGGGCTTGGACATAGAGGGGCTCTCCTTGCGGGAAATTGTGGTATCGTTTGGATACCGGCGCTATATGAGATACCGCAAACTTGAAGTGCAAGGAGGCACGTTTTTGTTACTGAGGCACCCGCATGTCACCGAGGACTGCCGCGCCATCTCGGAAATCCTGCAGCGCGTCGGCGACAAATGGACTGTTCTGGTCGTCGGCAAGCTCGGCGACGGGCCGCTGCGCTTCAACGAATTGCGCGCCGCCGTCGGCGGCATTTCGCAAAAGATGCTGACTACCACCTTACGCGGGCTGGAGCGCGACGGCTTCGTCACGCGCACGGTGTTTCCGACCATCCCGCCACGCGTCGACTACGAGTTGACCGATCTCGGCCGCGAATTGCTGGTGCCGGTCGCCGCACTCGGCGAATGGGCGCGCAGGAACACCGCGCGTGTCAAGGCGGCGCGGGCGAAGTTCGACGGCATGCACGCCTGAAACCCTTGCAATGGAAGGGTTTTCGCGCCGCGCAGCGTCGGCGTATCCTACGGCTGCATCGGCATCCCGGCCCGCGGACGGCTTCCGATCCGCGTCGATCTCGGCGCCTGATCGACCGCCTTGCCGTCGATGGCGCAGCCCGCCCCTTCACCGCAATTGCGCGCAGTCGTCGCCCCGGTGCCGCACGCCGCCAAAGCGCAGTTTCCACACCTGGCCGCCTGTCTCCCGAGCGTGTGGTTTTCGAAGGCGCAGCCGGCTTCCGCCCTGCCCTGTTTGACCTCCGTATAGGCGGTTGCGGCCAACAGGCAGAACAGGGCTGCAAGCGCGCCCGCCAAAGCGCCGTTCAGCAATCGTTGACGCATTGTCTTCCCCCCTGCCCCGCCGGACATGGTCATGGAAATGTGCAAACGGGACTGTGAAAAGCTTCACGCGGAATCGACCTGCGGGATCCGTGTCGGTCCTGCCGGCGATGTCGAAACTGGAAATCTGGCCGGTCAACCTTCCGCCGGAACCGCCTTCGGCTTGCCTTCGCCGTCCAGCGCCACCATGACGAAATCGGCATGAGTGACCTTTTCCATCAGATCGGAGAGATAGCGTTGCGCCCAGGCCTCGACCTTGAGCGTCATCGAGGTGCGGCCGACGCGTTCGACATGGGTGTAGATGCACAGCGTGTCGCCGATCTGTCATCGCCTTGGCGAACGACATCTCCTTCACCGCCGCCGTCACCACCCGGCCCTTGGCGCGCTCGGCGGCGCGGATGCCGCAGGCAAGGTCCATCTGCGCCATCACCCAGCCGCCAAAAATGTCGCCCGCCGCATTGGCATCGGATGGCATCGCCAGGGTTCTCAGCGTAAGGTCGCCGATCGGCCGCCCTTCAGCGTAGTGCACCATGCGAAAATCCCCGAGATCGATGGATCGATCTCGTATCGTTACGGCACCCATGCGTCAACGCGGACCGGCAAGTGCTAGACTGCGCAGAGTTGGTTGAAGACATGAAACTTACCTCTCGCCCTCTGACATCGGATCTTTGGCCCGCACTCGAAGACCTGTTCAGTGAGAGCGCCGTCTGCAGTCGCTGTTGGTGTATGTACGGACGTATCGGCAGTTCTTATCGAAAGCGACCAGGTGAGGAAAACAAGGCCGCGTTCCGGCAAGCCGTCGAGCATGGTCCGCCTCCAGGCGTGCTTGCTCTCTACGGCGAGACTGCGGTCGGCTGGTGCCGGGTGACACCACGGGATGCCGTGCCCTGGCTCGATCGGCTGTGGCAGCTCAAGCGTGTGGATGACGCGCCGGTCTGGTCGTTGTCCTGCCTCTACGTGCGAAAGGGATATCGCCGGCAGGGCGTCACGTCTCATTTGATCGCAGCGGGGCTGGAGACGGCAAGGCGCGCAAACGCCCCTGCGCTTGAGGCCTATCCTTTTGACGCCGATGTGTCGCCGAGCGCTTCCGGCAGTGGATACGCCTCCACCTTCGCCCGCGCCGGGTTCAGGGTCGTCGCTCGCAGGATGCCAGCCCGCCCGATCATGCGTTATGATTTCAAGCAAAATGCTGACGATGACGTATGATGCCCGGACCGCTTGTCAACGAAGGCAAAGGCCGCTTCGGACGGGATACCTGGTGCAAACGAAGGCCGGTCGCTTTTTTCACAAGCCATGCCGGATGGTCCGGCGACGCGGCGCAGGCCCCAAGTCTAGGGTAGAGCCAGATTTCCGGAGCCCGCCGCATCCATCATGCAGACCTATGACTTCATCATCGTCGGCTCCGGCTCGGCCGGCTCGGTCTTGGCCGACAAACTGTCGGCCTCCGGCCGCTTCTCCGTCCTGGTGCTGGAGGCCGGCGGCACCGACCGCCGCTTCTACGTGCAGATGCCGCTCGGCTACGGCAAGACTTTCTTCGATCCGGCGGTCAACTGGAACTACAAGGCCGAGCCGGACCCCGGCCTTGGCGGCAATGCCGACCACTGGCCGCGTGGCAAATTGCTTGGCGGCTCGAGCTCGATCAACGCCATGGTGTGGATCAGGGGGGCGCGCGAGGATTTCGACGCCTGGGCGGCCGCCGGCAATCCCGGCTGGGGCTACGACGATCTGCTGCCCGCCTTCAAGGCGCTGGAAGACAATGAAGCCGGCGCCGACCGCTGGCGCGGCGCCGGCGGGCCGCTGCACATCACCGACTGCTCGAATTCAGTCCATCCGCTGACCAGGCGCTATCTTGCCGCTGGTCAGCAAGCCGGACTGCCGCTCAATCCCGATTTCAACGGCGCCTCGCAGGAAGGCGTCGGCGTCTACCAGATCTCCACTAGGAACGGCCGCCGCATGTCGGCCGCCCGCGCTTTCCTGCGCCCGGCGATGAAGCGCAAAAACGTCCGCGTCGAGATGAATGCGCTGGCGACCCGGATCCTGTTCGAGGGCAAGCGCGCCGTCGGCGTCGAATATCTGCAGAACGGCGAGACAAGAACCGCCCGCGCCGGACGCGAAGTGATCCTGTCCTGCGGTTCGGTCAACTCGCCGCAACTGCTGCAACTGTCCGGCATCGGACCGTCGGCGCTGCTCAAGGGGCTGGGCATTCCGATCGTTGATGCCAACGAGAATGTCGGGGCAAACCTGCAGGACCATGTCGGCATCAACTATACATTCAAGGGCAGGCTGCCGACGCTCAACCAGATCCTGCGCCCATGGTGGGGCAAGTTGCTGGTCGGCATGCAATACATCCTCATGCGCTCCGGCCCATTGTCGCTGTCGATGAACAATGCCGGCGGCTTCTTCCGCACCGACCCGGCCGCCAGCCGGCCCAACATGCAGCTCTATTTCCAGGCCTTCTCGACCGTCATTCCGAAAAGCGGCGAGCGCCCGATCCTGACGCCGGATCCCTGGCCGGGCTTTTCCATCGGCCTGTCCAATTGCCGCCCGTCGAGCCGTGGCGAGATCATGATCCGCTCCAGCAACCCGCGCGACTATCCCAGGATCACGGCCAACGCGTACTCAACGAACGCCGATGTCGACGAGATGCTGGCGGCGGTGAAATTCGTGCGCAAAATCGCCTCGATGCCTGATATGGCCGAAATCATCGAGGGAGAGGTTCTGCCGGGTCCCTCGATCCAGTCCGACGCCGACCTGATCGCCGATTTCAGGAAGCGCTCGGGCACGGTCTACCACCCGGTCTCGACCTGCCGCATGGGGCCGGACCCTTCGCGCGCCGTCGTCGATCCGCGTCTGAAAGTGCACGGCCTCGAAGGTTTGCGCGTCATCGACGCCTCGATCTTTCCCGACAACATCACCGGCAACACCAACGCCGCCTCGATCATGACCGGATGGAAGGGCGCCGAACTGGTTCTGGAGGACCAAAAATGAAAATCACCGACGTCAAGACCTGGGTTGTCGGCAACCCGCCGCCGGGCATCGGCGGCAAGTATTTCATCTTCGTCAAGCTCACCACCGATGGCGGCGTCGCCGGCTATGGCGAAGCCTACAACGCCACCTTCTCCGGCCACGTCACCGCGAAAATGATCGAGGACATGGCCGAGCGCTACCTCATCGGCCGCGACCCCCACGATATCGAGAGCTTCTTCCGCCGCGCCTATTCCTCCGGCTTTACCCAGCGCCCCGACGTTTCCGGCATGGGCTGCTTCTCCGCGCTCGAAATCGCCTGCTGGGATATCATCGGCAAGGAGGCCGACAAGCCGGTATACAAGCTGCTCGGCGGCCAGGTGCACGAGACGCTACGCTCCTACACCTACCTTTATCCGCACACCGGCAGCGTCCACTCCGAGGACGCGCCGGACGGCAGGAACGTCTACAATGACCCTGAGATGGCCGCGGCCTGCGCGCTCGAATATGTCGAGCAGGGTTTCAATGCCGTGAAGCTCGACCCGGCTGGCCCCTACACCGCCTTCGACGGCCACCAGCCGCGGCTCATCGACATCGATGTCTCCACCCGCATGGTCAAGGCGATCCGCGAAGCAGTCGGAAACAGGGCGGACATCCTGTTTGGCACCCATGGCCAGTTCACCGCGTCGGGCGCGCTGCGCCTGGCGCGCGCCATCGAACCCTACGATCCCTTGTGGTTCGAGGAGCCGGTACCGCCAGACATGCCCGAAGTGATGGCGCAGGTCGCCCGCGCGACCTCGATCCCGATCGCCACCGGTGAGCGGCTGACGACCAAGTTCGAGTTCGCCCGTGTCATCGAGAACCGCGCCGCGACCATCCTGCAGCCGGACCTCGGACGCTCCGGCGGCATTCTCGAAACCAAGAAGATCGCCGCCATGGCCGAGGCCTACCACATCCAGGTCGCGCCGCACTGCTATTGCGGGCCGATCGTCGGCGCCGCCAACATCCAGCTCGCGGTGACGCTGCCCAACTTCCTCATCCTGGAATCCCTCAAGCAGTGGGACGGTTTCCACGAGAAGCTTCTGAAGAAGAAGATCGAGTGGCAGGACGGCAATGTCATCCCGTCGAAGGAGCCCGGCCTTGGCGTCGAGCTCGACGAGGCCGTCTGCGAGGCGCATCCCTGGACCGGCAAGGACCTGCATCTGCAGATGATGCAGACGCCGTTGATGCCGTGAGCGAACGCTACGCCTTCATCGGCCTTGGCCATCTCGGCGGCAACCTTGCCGCCAGCCTGGTCCGCAACGGCTTTGCCGTCACCGTCTTCGATCGCGACCCTGCCGCCGTCGAACGACTGGTGGCGCTCGGCGCCACCGCCGCGAACAGCCCCGCCGAAGCCGCGGCGCGGGCCGGCGACGCCATAACCTGCCTGCCCTCGCCCAAGGTCAGCGAAGCGGTGCTGGCCGGCCCCGGCGGATTGCTGGAGGGCCTGCCCAAGGGCGGCGCCTGGATCGAAATGTCGACCAACGGCCGCGACGAGATTATCCGTCTGGCCGCTCTCGCTTCGGCAAAAGGTATCGAGACATTGGAATGTCCGGTCACCGGCGGCGTGCATCTGGCCGCGGTCGGAAAAATCACCGCGTTGGTCGGTGGCGATGCCGCCCTCTACGAACGCCACCGCCCGGCCATCGAAGCGATGTGCGAAAAATCGTTCCTGATGGGTCCGGTCGGCTCGGCGGCGGTGATCAAGGTGATCACCAACATGCTGGCCTTCATCCATCTCGTCGCCGCCGGCGAAGCTCTGATGCTGGCCAGGCGGGGCGGGCTCGACCTCGCCCAGTCCTATCACGCGATCGCCGCCTCCTCCGGCAACAGCTTCGTCCACGAGACCGAAAGCCAGCTCGTGCTGAACGGCTCCTACGATATCGGCTTCACCATGGACCTGGCGCTGAAAGACCTCGGCTTCGCGCTTCGTATGGGCGAGGATTTCGGCGTGCCGCTCGATCTGGCGTCACGCGTCAACGCGATCTTTGAGCAGGGCAAGACCGCCTATGGCGGCGGCGCCTGGTCAACCCAGATCGTCAAACTGCTGGAAGATGCAGTCGGAACGGAGCTGCGCGCGCCCGGTTTCCCGGCAAAACTGGAAATCTGACGTTACGGAATTATCAAGCGATTTCAGTGGATTGAATGGGCCGCTGGAATCACGGCCACAACGACCTGAATCAATCTCTCAACGCGTTGAATCAACATCTGAGCGTCAGCGCGCCCGGCAGGATTTCGAATGTCGCCGGTATGCGCCCTGGCGACTCACCGTCGATGTCGACCAGCGCGCCGTTCTTATCCACATCGCCGAGCGGTTCGACAACCACTTTCTTGCCGCGCAGGATGGTGATCGACGGATGGTTGCGATGCCGCCCGCCATAGAGCAGGCGGATGTCCCAGATCAGCTTCAGCTTGCCGGCAGCGCGCAGAATGACGATGTCGAACTGACCGTCGTCAAGCTCCGCATCCGGTGCGATCATCATGCCGCCGCCGAAGAATTTTCCGTTGGCCACCGCCACCAGCGCCATGCGCGCCTCAACCGGGGCGCCGTCATCGACGGTGATCCTGACGTCCTGGAACCGGTAGCGCATGAATTCCCAAACGGTGCGCCAGTAGAACAGCGCCTTGGCCGAAACCTTGCCCTTGCGCTTGTCGGCATTGACCGCGCGGTCGGTGGCGCCTGAAAGGCCGAGGCTGGCGATGTTGATGAAATGGCGGCTGGCCAGCGCGCCATGGTCGTCGATATAGCAGATGCGCCCGGCATCGACCTTGCGGGGCTCGGCGCCGGCGATGCGCTTCAGCGTCAGGTCGACTTCACCGGAGAGGCCGAGCCCACGGGCGAAATCGATGCCGGTGCCGCAAGGCAAAACACCGAGCGCGGCCGTCCGGCCGTGCTCCTGAAAGGCCTGCAGCAGTCCGTCGGCCGTTTCGCTGGCCGTGCCGTCGCCGCCCGCCGCGATCACCAGCTCGAAACCGCTGGCCGCGAGATCGAGCGCCAGCCTTTCGGCATCGCCTTCGGCTTGCGTCTCGCGTAGTTCGAAATCGCCGAAATGCTTTTTCAGCAAGCCACTGACCTCGGGCCAATGCTGTTTCAGCCGGCCGCCACCTGCAATCGGATTGAGCACCACCCCGACCTTCAAGCAACCTCCCCCAAAGGACATCGAGGGCGACTCCCAGAATCCTTTGCCGGCATTGAAGCCCGCAGCGGCCGGCGGAGCAAGCGCCGAATATTTGACGATGCTCATTCGCCCTGGATGCCCTCGCCGCACTCCCGGAGTCGGGTCCGGTCGCGAAAAACGCAATGGTCCCCGATAATCCCGCTATCCACAGGCTCGGGCCGGTTCCCCAAGACACTTATCCGGCGTACATTGAACCCATCTCAGGCGGCTACCGATCGCCACGCCGAAAGGCAAAGCGGAACGGCGGATTTCCTGAGGCCCGTACGGCCCGAAACGAGAGCAGGCTTGCCTGTTGGAGGGACGGATGCCGAGACCTACGGGGCCGCGGAAAGCGTGCGAACGCCAACGGCGGACCGATGCTGCCATGAAGGACGGCAAAAACCTTCGATGGCGCGCTGGACGAAGCTCGCAAGGGTGAAGACCGGCGTGGTCCCGAACGGACGCTGCTCTCGGGCAGCGGACTGGCAGGACCGTCAAAATCAAGGCCGGCATGGCGCGACGTCTTTACGGAAGTTGCTGCCGCGACCGTGTCCTGATCTGACAGGGAGGCGCTGGGAGAAATCCCGGCGCCGACTGTCTTTGGCCGGGCACCCACGACCTGGCATCCCCCACAATTTTTACGGTCTTTTTGGCTGGGGCTGCAACTGGCGGCAAAATCAGCTAACGTTTAGCGTCACTTGGAGGGGGATACTTCATGACGTTGATCCAGAAGCTTGCCGTTGCCTACGCCTTCCTGTTCTTCGGCGTTGTCGCCATCGGCTACATACCGGCGTTCAACGACGACAATGGCAATCTGTTCGGACTGTTCTCGCTGCAATGGTATGACGATCTTCTGCACGCCTTTTCCGGCGTCTGGGCGCTGGCCGCCGCCTTGATCTCGCATCGCCAGACGGTGTTCTATTTCAAACTGTTCGGCTCGGTCTATCTGTTCGACGGGCTGCTCGGCCTGATCACCGGTTCCGGCTGCCTCGACGCCGGCATCTTCATCAATGGCTTCCGCTCCCTGAACGACGTTGAATTCCCGGCCCGTTTCTTCGCCAACCTGCCGCACCTCGTCATCGGCGGCTTTGCCGTCTATGTCGGCTTCCGGCTGTCGAAGCGCGTGTACGATCATTTCGCCACGGCCTGAGCGGCCATGTTCCTGCTCCGCTGGCTGAAACGCATCATCAAGATGATCCTCTGGCTGGTCGTCATCGTCGTGCTCATCCCGATCGTCGGGCTGTCCTATGGTTTCCTGACCACGCCGTCGCTCGACAGCGCACCTCTGCCGGGCGTCGCCGACGGTGCCCCGCCCAAGCCGTTGGCCGACAAGGTGCGCGCCGAAATCCCCGGTTATCAATGGCCGAAGGAATCGACCTTCCTCACCTATCCGGAATGGGCGATCGTCTACGCCGCCCGCGACTATGCCGGCTTCGTCGACAAGAACCAGCCGAGCGGCTTTCCCTATTGGTCCTATATCGGCCGCTTCTGGCAGGACTACGCGATGGTCATCCGCGCCAGCTCCGACTACAAGTTCAACCTCGCCAACCACCAGATGCTGGTGATCATCGGCACCAGCCATACGATCGAGCATGCAATCCAATGGGCCTATGAGAACACGGTCGGCCGCATCACCGAGGCGACATCAGGCAAGCGGACCGCCGCCGACATCTACCAGGCCAAGGTGGCGGCCGAGTATGCAGGCTTTCTCGATCAGGTGCCGTGGTATCAATTCCCCTATGCCGAAAAGCGCGCCGGCCTGTTTGCCGTCGAGCCGGCGCCGGATGATGGCGCCATCCGCACCAGCGAACGCAAGCTCGCCTTCGGCCTCGCCGATACCATCAAGCAGTTCTATGCCGACCTGATCAGCCAGGCGGTCGCCGCCACGTCCGACCCGGCCATGCTCGATATCCATGTCTGGGCCAAGGGCCCGGTCGGCGAAGCGACACGCAACGAGCCGGACACCTTGCTCGAGCGCGACTATGGCGCCGACGGCACGATCTTCGTCACCAGGCGCTACCAGGTGTTCACCGACATGATCCCACGTCTGATCGACAAGGGCATCTCCTTCGCCGAGATCGGCGGCAATGACGAGATCATGGTCACCATGCTTTCCAATGACGAGGTCACCGTTCCCGATGGCGCCCGCACGCTGTTCAGCTATCAGATCCCGGCGGAGCCGGCCACGCGCCGCACCGGGCTGACCGTCGCCGTGCGCAAGCTGCACATCGTGCTGCCGGCGCTGATGAAGGCAGGCGCCAGGCTGGAGCATGTCTACGACTACTGAGGTTTTTCGGTCACAGTCGCCATTCCGTGAAACGTTGCGTAACACTTCGCCTTGCACATTCCGTGATCGCGGCCAAATCCTGCCTTTTTCTACCCCGACTGGTAAGGGTGAAACCCGAAGGGATAATGCCGTGATCAAGACCGCCCTTGTCGCCATGACCATCGTCGGCTGCGACTGCGACGCCAAGCTTTGCGAATATATCGGCGAGACGCCGGCCAAGTGGTCGACCGTCGCCGAATGCGAAGCGGCGATGAAAAGCCAGATGCTGCACGAGCGCAATTTCAATTACCCGCTGGTCTCCGGCATCTGCCGCGCGAAAGGCTCGTCGCCCGCCTCGCAATTGGCCGCGACGGCCTCGCGCCCGGAACTGAAACCCGCCAGCCGGACCGTTCAACCCGAAAGCCCGCTGCCGCCGGAATTGAGCCACCGGCCGAGCGTCCCGGTCGGCTCGCCGACGACGGCCATGGAGGCCGCCGCCGCCCGGCCCGTCGCCTATGAACAGATGGTCGATGCCGGCGTGCTCTATCGCACGAAGAATGGCTATGCCGTGATCAAGACCGATCTTGGCCGCGCAGCCTCGGCGACCGTCGACATGGCCAAACGCTCCGCCAACTGGCTGGCGGCGAAAATGCCGAGCGGCTTGTAAGCTATCAGGCGATCCCGCTCAGCGCCTTCAGTGCCCGGTAAAAGGTCGAGGAGAACAGCTCGGCCGGATCGTATTGCCGCTTCTTCGCCAGGAAGTCAGGCAGCTCCGGATAGGACGCAAGCAGCTGCTTGCCGGTGTAATGCAGCTGGTAGGGCAGGAAGAACCGCCCGCCATGCCTGATCGTCAGGTCGATCAGCGCCCGCGTCAGCTCGCGCATCCTGGCATTGCCGTCTGCATCCGTCGGCTGGTTGATGTAGAGCACCAGCGAATAGGCCAGCTCCGGCGCATAGTTCAGCGCCACATCTTCCCCATGCACGATCCGCACCGAGGCATTGAGCACCGGCAGGCTCTGGTTGCGCAGGATTTCGCGCGCCTCGGCGATGAACGGATTGTAGGCCCCGCGCGGGATGAAATATTCGTGCAATATGTCGGTTTCGCCCAGCAGGCCGTTGAACAGATAGGGCACCGAATCGTGCATCGGATTGTTGCGCGTGACGAGGCAGGCCTCGCCTTCGGCCATTGCCGCCGTGCGCGCCACCGTGCAGCTCTCGAATTTCGGCTCCAGCGTCTTTTCGGCGAACCATTTCAGCTCCTGGAACAGGCCGCCCCATTTCGCCATGTTCATGATCACCCGCTTCAGGCCGACGCCGTCGGGTTCGCCGATATCGGGCTGGTCGGCCGGCGGCTGGGCGGCGACCTCATCGTAACGGTAGACGATCATGTCCTCGAGGAAATTGCCCGGCGCCGTCGACAGATGCCCATAAAACAGACCGATCGTCCTGTTTGGTTCCAGCACCTCGGCGAAGAACGTCGGAAAGTCGTCCGATTTGATGATCTCGCGCGAGGTCCGGTAGACGGCGTTGTCGACTATATCCAGCGTCGCCTCCAGCACCACGCCGAACAGGCCGTAGCCGCCGACGACATGGCGGAACAATTCGGCATTTTCGCTCAGGGAGCAGGTCGTCACCGAACCGTCGGCCAGCATCACCCGCATCGAGCGGATCGAACCGGCCACCGAGCCGGCTTGATGGTCCATGCCATGCGCATTGACCGACAGCGAGCCGCCGACCGAAAAGATGTCGGTCGACTGCATCGCCTTCACCGCGAAGCGCGGATGCAGCAGGTTCTGGATATCGTGCCAGCAAGCGCCGGGCTGTAGGGTCATCCTCCTGGCCGCCGCATCGACGCTGACCCTGTTGAACTTCCTGAGGTTGAGCACCAGCGCATTGTCGTCGAAGGCGTGACCACCCATCGAATGGCGCACCGCGGCGACCGAGACTTTCAGCCCGTTGGCGCGAGCGAAGGCCAGCGCCCTGGCGATGTCGTCCTCCTGGCGCACCTCGACCACGCCATAGATTGGCGTCATCGACAGGCCGCTGGCATCGTTGATTGCGCCGCCCTTGGCGGACCATGGCAGCGACGGGTCGAAGGCCGGTGCGGTGTTCAGGGGTTTCAGCGGCAGGGAGATACCGTCTATATCGGCGATGCGCCCTGCATTCTTCTGTCCCGACGGCCCGCGCGCCAGCCGCGCCACCGTCGTCCCGCCCCACAGCACGGCGCCACCGACGACCGCCGCACCCAGCAGCAGCCGCCGCGGCAGGCGAAACCCCTCGCGTTGCTCGACCATCATGTACCCCCGCCCCATCGATAGCGCGAGGCTTCGGCAAAAACCATAGCGGCGCGTGGCGGAACCGGACTACGGCTGCGGCATCAATGATGCATTTTTGTGGTTGCAATATCAAAAGACTTCGCGTTATAGTTGAAATATCTAACGAAATGCGCGACGATGTCGGCTGTTATAAGGTTCCCATCCCATGAAGCATATATTCCGCGCGATATTGTCCCTGATGCTAGCGCTTGCTCCGATATCGGCCGAAGCGCAGGACTCTACTCAGAATGACGACGGCGTCGTCGCAGTGGCGCCTGACGATCCGGATATGGCGGCGGCGACTGCGCAGGCGCGCGCCAGCCTGGATGAATTCCTGGCATTATCCCAGACACCGCCACCTGGAACGGACACATTCAAACTGAAGGTGATGATTAAGGACGGAAACGTGACCGAACATTTCTGGGTCATCCCGTTCCAGCGGACCGAAACCGGATTCGGGGGGATATTGGCCAACGAGCCACAGGCTGTACACAACGTCGTGGCCGGCCAGTATATCGAATTCAACCGGCACGATATTTCCGATTGGGGGTACACCAGAAACGGCCATCAGGTTGGCAGTTTCACCGTTTGCGTGATGTTCAAGTCGATGTCGAAGCAAGAAGTCGACTATATGCGTAGCCAACGCGGCTTCGATTGCTGACCGTCCAGCCGGATTAGGGTGTGTTGAGATTCAGGTCAGGACGAGCCGAAAATGGTGGTTTTCGAGAACCGGCCTACGCCGGCCGTAGCCTTCATAGAACGGAGCCGCCTATGAGGGCTTCGGCCGGCGAAGGCCGGAGCGGAGCGGACATTTGGGTCCGTGAGCACCGGAGGCGCAGAAAATCGCCGTTTGCAGGCCGGCCTCACCTGAATATCAACACACCTTAGCCCGGCTCGTCCCTCGCCCCGATCTTGCGCACCAGCGCCGCCGTCGCCAGCATTGCGCCGATATCCGATATCATCGGCGCGACATGCGTCTGGTAATCGAGCGGCACCGAAATATCGGGCAGCTCGAAGAAATTCTTCGGCTGCGGCAGGAGCAGGAAACCGTCGCTGCCGTTGAGCGCGACGCGCGCCGGTTCGTCGGGCCATGTTTCGCCGAGCCATTTCAGCGCCTGCGCCAGCCGGCCGCTCACCAGCGGCTGGGCCGCCTGCGCATTGTCGGTGCGGAATTCGTAAGCGGCATCGAGTTCCGGCACGCCGCATGACAGTTCCTCCATCTTGCTGGCGAACATGCCGCGGAAAAAGCCGACGACCACATTGGCCCGGCGCGTCGCCACCAATATGCCGGGAAACGGCGCGATGGTCTCGAAGGCGACGATGACGCCCTTGAACGCGGTCGACGAACCCTTGCCCGTCCCTTCCCTCAATTCCGTCTCATAAAGCTCGAACGGAAACCCGTCATAGCGGCCGGAGACGATGTCGTCGAAAACCTGCCGGTTGAAGGAACCGACCACCCCGCGCGGCAGCCGGTCGAAGGAATTCGGCGTCACACCATGCTGGTAGCGCATCTCCGCGATGAAGCCGAAGATGATCGGCAGCAGCCTGTCGCGAAACGTTTGCTGCAATCTGCTCGCCGGCTTGATCGCCTGGAAATAGAGCAGGATCGCCGCCGCGAAACCCGCGACATAGAGGAACACATGCGGCGTCGAGACCCATTGCTCATTGGGATCGGCGATCTTGTTGAAGAGCCAGGCCACGAGCACCACGAACGCCAGCACCAAGCCGATGAACAGCGGCACCCGCCACCGGACCTGCCTGTAGGCCGAAGTTCTCTCGGCTTCATAGGCATCGAGATTTCTTTTGATGGCGGCGATGTCAGCCTCACCAGGCATGAAATCCGCTGTTTCCATCGCCACCCCCACCCGCCGAAAGCCTGCCTGTGCCTCGGCATGATAGCCACTTTTGCGGGAAAGTCGCCAGCGGGGTGGGCAGTCTCACTTTGCGGGAGAAGGAAAGATCGCGCTCAACCGGCCTTCGACCTTGCCGCGCATTCGACCTTCCAGCGCCTCGACCGCAACCAGCCGCTCGTGGTCGCCAGCCCGCAGCCGCATGAATGCGTGCAGCCGGTAGGCGACGATCGCCCCGCGCGTGCCTGCGTCGGTGCTGACATCGACGACAAGAATCGCACCGATGCGGCCGGGCCATGGCTGGCGCGAAAAGGCGGTGCCGAGAAAATCACCGAGCCCATAGGCTACGACCGCCTTGCCGATCCGCTCGACCGGCTGCACGACATGGGCATGGTGGCCGGCGATCAGCCCGACGCCGTGTCCGGCCAGCCGCCTGGCCAGCGCCCGCGTATCCGGTCTGGGGAAATGCCGGAACTCCCAATCCCAATGCGGCACCGCGCAGAGGAGATCGAGGCCGTCAGCGGCATCGGGCGGCCACCGTGCCGGATCGGCTTGCATCGAGACGCGGCTCGCGAACGAAGTCGCTCCGGCGTTACGCCACAGCGTGAAAGCGGCAAGGCCGATGCTGAGCGGCCCGATCGCAATGCGCTCGACCAGGCGCTTCGCCGCGGTCCCAATGGGGCGAATGCCGAGCCGCTCCAGCGCCGCAAGCGTTTCATCGAAGCCCGCTATACCCTGATCGAGCAAATGGTTGTTGGCGAGCGACAGCACCAGCCTTTCACGCGCTATGCCGACGGCCGCCAGCGCCTCGGCGAGAAACCGCTCGGTCATCGCATGATGGGTGCCAAGCCGCGTGCCCATCGCGGCGCTTGGCCGCTCCACGACGGGGCTTTCGCAATTGCCGATCACCAGATTGGCGGAACCGAGCAATGCCGCAATCGCTGGATCGCAGTTCGGCGCACTGCCATTGGCCACCGCCGAGATATCGCCGACGAAGGCCAGCCGGATTGTTTGCGCCGGCGGCGGCTCGATCAAGGTCGCGGCCGCCGGCGCAAAGCCTTCTCGATCGCCGCCAAGCGAAGGCCGAAGGAAGCGCGGCAGCCACGACAATTTGTAGGAAAGCGGATAGTTCGACACGCGACGTCCAATTGTTTGCCTTGTGTAGACTGTCTGCCGGACGGGTTGAAGCGTGTCCGCGTATATCAGGCAGTGAAACCGTGGACGCATTCCCTGGCATCGGGCGCGGCGCACCAAATGCGTGTATGGTCCATCAGAGATAGTGCAGCGGAGGAACGAGATGATACGAATTGCAGGCCTGGTGGCGTCGGCCCTCATCCTGTTCCTGCCACTGTCTTATGCGTCGGCCGCGACGCCGGAAGCGGGAGCCACTCTGTTCGCCGCGAAAACCGTGGCGGAACGCAATACCGCACTGGCAACGCTGGAAGCGGCGGCACCCGCTGATCCGGCAGCCGCCTACGCCGCCGGCGCCGGAGAATTCTTCACAGCGCTGGAGATCCTGGCGAGCGGCCTGCACCGCCATGGTTTCGAGAGCCCGCAATCCCTGATGCTGCCGTTGATGCGGCTGCCCGTGCCGGACAATCCCAATCCCCAGCCGCTGACTTACGAGCAATTCCGCACCATCCTGGTCGGCTTCCGCGACCGGCTGGAAAAATCCGCCGCGACGCTCGGTTCCGTGCCCGCCGGCGCCGATATCGGCATGGAGGTCGACCTCACCCGCCTCGGCATCGATCTCAACGAGGACGGCGCCATTGCGCCTGATGAAAGCGCCACCGCGATTATGGCGGCCCTGGCGCGAGGCAGCATCACGACGGGCGATACCGCACCCACGCTCGTCTTCCGTTTCGACCGCGCTGACGGCTACTGGCTGCAGGGCTATGCCGAGTTCCTGATGGCGCAGGCGGATTTCTGGCTGGCGCATGATTTCAGGACCATGTTCGACGGCTCCTTCCATATGCTGTTCCCGCGCGCCAAGCTGCCTCTGCAGGACACGCTCGTCCCGCCCGACGGCGGCATGAGCAGCAGCATCCTTTCCTCCGAATGGCGGATCGCCGACTTCATCTCGCTGGTGCATCTGGTCAACTGGCCGGTCGTCGAGCCGGAACGCCGGCAGGCGGCGCGCCGCCATCTCATGGAGATGATCCGGCTGTCGCGCGAGGACTGGAAGGCGATCCGCGCCGAGACCGACAATGATCGCGAATGGCTGCCCGGGCCGCAGCAGAAGGGCGCCAGCCCGCTCACCGGCCTCGATGTCGGCGAGGAGCAAGTGCAGGCCTGGCTGGCCGCGCTTGCTATGGCCGAGGACCTGCTTGAAGGCCGCGCCTTGCTGCCGCATTTCCGCATCGCCGACAAGGGCATCAACATGAAGCGCTTCTTCGACGAGCCGAAACCCTTCGACCTCGTGCTGTCGATCACCGGCCCGGCCATCGCGCCCTATCTCGAAAGCGGCAGGATGCTGACCAGCAGGGAGTTCGACCAGATCCAGCGCCAGTTCGGCGGCGCCGGATTCTTGACCTTCGCACTGTGGTTCAATTGACCGCTACGACACGCAGAACGGTTTAGAAAATCGCACCCTGATAGAGTACCGTCTCCGCCTCGTCCGGCGCAAAACGGCGCGCCAGCGTGCGCAAGGCGCTGTGAACGCCGTCGCGATCGATGTTGCAGCTTCTGAGATGCCGCACCGCCAGCGTCGGATCGAAAGCGCTGCGGCCATGCATGACGCGCTGATTGTCGAAAACCAGCACCTCGCCCGGCTGAAGCTGATGCTGGAACTGGTTTTGCGGATCGCAGATCAGCCGCGTCAGCTCGGCCAGCGCTTCGATCAGCCCGTCGATCTCGTCTTCAGGTGCAGTCTGCGGCGCAAGGCAGCGGTCATTGTAGCGGATGCCGGTCACCTGCCCGGTGGCATCGAGACTGATGACATGCGCCTCGGCGCTGAAGAACACCTCGCCGGCATGTTCGCGGTGGAAGGTCACGCCATGCCGCGTCAGCAACTTGAACAGCTTTGGCGTCCCAGTCCGCATCAGCTCGGCGACATGGAAGCCGTCGACCATCAGCGATGTACCACCGGCGCCGGCGCCGGTCCTGATGGCGTGGAAGAAGATGAAGCCTGGCGGCGAGTAGCGGAACGGCTCGTCCGTGTGCGGGATCTGCGCACGTGCCGTCTCACCCGCGACGCGCGCATCCGGCCGCGAAATCAGGTCGAACACCTTGCCATAGCTGGTCTCGCGGATTGGTCCGTAGCGGCCGGCCACGCGCGCCGTCGCTTCCGTTTCGGCGGGAACCCCGGTCAGCATGGCGATGCCATGGTCGCGCAGTGCGCGCAGCGAGTGAAACAACGTCTCGTCGTCCTCGACCACTGCATCGAAGGCAAAGCGGCCGAGGCGCGCGCCGAGATCGCTGTCCCATAGATCGGGCTGGAAACGGACTACTCCGCTCCCGGCACGATCTGCCAGGAACCGGGCAGCGTAGCGCGAAACATGGCCGTCTTCCCAGGTGACGGTCACTTCGCTAGCCGAGGCGTCGATCGAGGTGGGGCGGATCCCCGCGGGAACATCGGCCGGCGTCAACCACCTCTTGCCGGACGCGGTGTCGCCGCAAGCCTCGCACTCGCAGGCCAGCCGCAGCCAACGGCTGGAAAGCCGCGCCGCCTTGCCTCCGTCGAAATCGAGTGCGACGCGGTCGCCCTCGGCACGCATGGCGCGGAACGGTCGTGGATCGGAACTGGATTGCTTCGGGGTATCGAGCATGGTCGCCTCCTGGTTGGACTCGGAGTTGAACACTCCTCAATAATCGTAGCGGGCTGAAACTCTCGGAATCAAACGAGTTCCCTTCGAGTTATTTTGAGGTAATCTCAATCCATGACGACGCTGAGAGACCTTCCGCTATCGGCGCTGCGGGCGCTTGCGGCGGCGGCTCGGACCGGCAGCCTGACTCGCGCCGCCGAGGAGCTGGGCGTGACCCCCGGCGCGGTCGGCCATCAGCTTCGGCAGCTCGAGGACAGGCTGGGCGTCAAGCTGGTCCGGCGCGCCGGCAACGGTATCGTCCTGACGCGCGCCGCCGAAAGCGCGCTGCCCGACATTGACCGGGGCTTCGACGCGCTGGCCTCCGGCATGCGGCGGCTGCGCTTCGAGCGGCAGGCCGAGACCTTCACCATCTGCGCCGACCCATCGTTCGCCTCGCTGTGGCTCGCTCCGCGCCTCGACAAGGTACGCACGGCGCTTGCCGGGCTCGATGTCCGCATCGTCGCCTCGATCACTCTCGATGTGATGCTGGAAGAAGGCGTCGACCTTGCCATCAGCTACCGCAAGGCCTCCGCACAGGACCTCGCTTCGGTCGATCTGTTCACCGAACGGGTGATCCCGGCCTGCGCGCCGGCACTGATCCAGGGCATTGCCAGGCTGGACGCGGCGGACGCGCTCGACAGGCTGCCGCTGCTGCATATCGACCCGACGATGGGCGACGATGTCTATCCGGCCTGGCGGCACTGGTTCGCCGCCGCTGGACGGCAGCCGAAGGGCATCGACCAAGGTCCGCGCTTCGGACTGACGATCGTCGCGGCGCAGGCGGCCATTGCAGGCATGGGCGCGTTGCTGGCCAGCGAATTGGTTTTGCGCCGGCACCTGGAGCCCGGCCATCTCGTCGAGATCGCGCGCGACGTGCCGGCGTTGACGATCAAGCGCCGCCTCGTCTGGCCGCTGCACGGCCCGAAGGCACGCCGCGCGGCAGCCGTCGCCACCGGGCTTGCTGCGACCGCAGGGTTGGGGATCGACGGGGCATTGCCGCGGTGAAAGCAGCCGAGCGCGGTCCGACGGCGACATCGCTCCTGACAGCCTTCTGTCAGCAGCTTCGCCTGGCACTGTGCCCCTCTTCACTCCGCTCTTTCCATTTTGGCCGATACTTCCCATATTTGGGTCATGGCCAAACCCTCCGATAAGAAGACGCCCTCGCCGGCGCGTGATATCAGCGCTTCGCCGCCCAAGCGGCGCAGCCCGCTGACCGATTTCCTCGATGCGTCGGAGCCGCTGCACAAGGGCGGCTTTGCCGAAGCGCCGCAAGCGGAATTGTCCGGCACGCCGCTGACCGGCTCGATCGCCGACTGGGCCGAGCAGATCGAACAGGAAGCGGAGAAGGAAGGGCGGAGAATCTCCCCCCTTGAGGGGGAGATGTCGCCGAAGGGGACAGAGGGGGTCGGTAAAGGCAGCGCGCGGCACAAGGAAACGTCGAACCCGGCCGAACCGACCCCACCCGGCGGCTCAGCCGCCACCCTCCCCTCGAGGGGGAGGGAAGGCGCCAAGGCGAAAAAGATTCCCGAACGCTCCGCCTCCCCCGGCCGCACCGCACGCGGCACTTCGATGGGTGGCGCGGCCTCGGCAAGGGAGAGGACCGCGGCCGGCCTCAATCCGGTTGCCGGCCTCGACATTTCTCTCGAAGACGCCGAGACCATGACCTCCAGCGGCGTCACCGCCACTGTGGCCGCGTTGTCGGCGTTGATCGAATCCGGCAATCCGCTGCACAAGGACGGCGTGCTGTGGACGCCGCACCGCCCTGCCCGCCCGGAGAAATCCGAAGGCGGCATCGCCATCAAGATGGTCTCGGATTTCGAGCCGGCCGGCGACCAGCCGACGGCGATCAAGGATCTGGTCGAAGGCGTCAACGACAACGACCGCACCCAGGTGCTGCTTGGCGTCACCGGCTCCGGCAAGACCTTCACCATGGCCAAGGTGATCGAGGAGACGCAGCGCCCTGCCTTGATCCTCGCTCCCAACAAGACGCTGGCCGCGCAGCTCTATTCCGAGTTCAAGAAATTCTTCCCGGAAAACGCCGTGGAGTATTTCGTCTCCTACTACGACTACTATCAGCCGGAGGCCTACGTTCCGCGCACCGACACTTTCATCGAGAAGGAATCCTCGATCAACGAGCAGATCGACCGCATGCGCCACTCGGCGACGCGCTCGCTGCTCGAGCGCGACGACGTCATCATCGTCGCCTCGGTGTCCTGCATCTACGGTATCGGTTCGGTCGAGACCTATACGGCGATGACGTTCCAAATGCAGATCGGCGACCGGCTCGACCAGCGTGCGCTGCTCGCCGACCTCGTCGCCCAGCAATACAAGCGCCAGGACGTCAACTTCGTCCGCGGCTCGTTCCGCGTGCGCGGCGACACGATCGAGATCTTCCCGGCCCACCTTGAAGACCGCGCCTGGCGCATCTCGATGTTCGGCGACGAGATCGAGTCGATCACCGAGTTCGACCCCCTGACCGGACAGAAGACCGGCGAGTTGAAAAGCGTCAAGATCTACGCCAATTCGCACTATGTGACGCCGCGCCCGACCTTGAATCAAGCCATCAAGTCGATCAAGGAAGAACTGAGGCACCGGTTGCAAGAGCTTGAAAAGGCTGGCCGTCTTCTGGAAGCGCAGCGGCTGGAACAGCGCTGCCGCTTCGACCTGGAGATGCTGGAAGCCACTGGCTCCTGCGCCGGCATCGAGAACTATTCACGCTATCTCACCGGTCGCCAGCCCGGCGATCCGCCGCCGACACTGTTCGAATATATTCCCGACAACGCGCTGGTCTTCATCGACGAAAGCCACGTCACCGTGCCGCAGATCGGCGGCATGTACCGAGGCGACTTCCGCCGCAAGGCGACGCTGGCGGAGTACGGATTCCGCCTACCCTCCTGCATGGACAACCGTCCCTTGCGTTTCGAGGAGTGGGACGCCATGCGCCCGCTTTCCGTCGCGGTTTCGGCGACACCCGGCGGCTGGGAGATGGAGCAGTCCGGCGGCGTCTTCGCCGAGCAGGTCATTCGCCCGACCGGCCTCATCGATCCGCCGGTCGAGGTGCGTCCGGCCAAGAGCCAGGTCGACGATGTCGTCGGCGAGATCCGCGAGACCACCAAGGCCGGCTACCGCACGCTGGTGACCGTGCTGACCAAGCGCATGGCCGAGGACCTGACGGAGTATCTGCACGAGCAAGGCATCCGCGTCCGCTACATGCATTCCGACATTGACACGCTGGAGCGCATCGAGATCCTGCGCGACCTGCGTCTCGGCGCCTTCGACGTGCTGGTCGGCATCAACCTTTTGCGCGAGGGTCTCGACATTCCCGAATGCGGCTTCGTCGCCATTCTCGACGCCGACAAGGAAGGTTTCCTGCGCTCGGAAACCTCGCTGATCCAGACCATCGGCCGCGCCGCCCGCAACGTCGACGGCAAGGTCATTCTCTATGCCGACCAGGTCACCGGCTCGATGGAACGGGCGATGGCCGAGACCAACCGCCGCCGCGAAAAGCAGATGGAATGGAACGCGGCCAACGGCATCACTCCGGAATCGGTCAAGTCGCGCATCTCCGATATTCTCGATTCGGTCTACGAGAAGGACCACGTCCGCGCCGACATCTCGCAGTTCACCGACAGCGCCGGCGCGATGATGGGCAACAATCTGAAGGCCCATCTCGATGCGATGGAGAAGCAGATGCGCGACGCCGCCGCCAATCTCGATTTCGAGAAGGCGGCCCGCATCCGCGATGAGATCAAGCGGCTGCGCGAAATGGAACTGTCCATCTCGGAAGACCCATTGGCCAAATACGCCGACATGGAAAGCCCCGTCTCTGGCCGCGAAAAGGGCAAGCACAACAAGGGCGTGGCCAAGCATCGTACATCGGAGGAACAGGAGCGTTTCCGCAAGCTCGACGAGGCACGTGCCGCCGAAGAGGCCGCCAAGGCTGCCCGGCCCAATCTCTTCCGCAAGCCGGAGCTCGACGAAATGGGCGCCGACGGCGCCATCCCGGTGAAGAAGCCGCTGTTCGCCAAGCCGTCGCTGGACGATATGGGCCCTGGCACCGACATGCCGACGCCGTCAGGCGCGGTGTCCCGTTCGCTGTTCAAGAAACAGTCGGCGCAGGAGGCGCATGGCTCGGATTTCGGTATACCGGGTGAGCCGACCAAGCCGCTGTTCAAGAAGAATTCGCTCGACGAGATGACCGTGCGCCGCACGGAGAAGCCGATCGAGGGAAAGGTGCCGGCGAAGCCACAGCCGATCTCCCCCCTTGTGGGGGAGATGCCAAGTGGTGGCAAAGAGGGCAGGACAGAGGGGCGCGCGAAGGATCGCAACGATTCCGCCAAGCCAATCGTTCGCCAGCGCGCCGGCATCGGCTCTTACGAGGATCCGGGCGACGCCCGCCGCGAAAAGCGCCGGCCCGGTAAGACCGGTCGGCCGGGGCGGTAGAGCCCTAACGAAGCGACGTCGGGGCCACGACAGCGCAGAACCCTTGAGACGTCAGCGGGACAGCACCCCCCTCTGTCCTGCCGGACATCTCCCCCGCAAGGGGGGAGATTGGCAGCTTCAACGCTTCGCGTACTTTTGCGGCGGTGAAGATTGGCGAAAGCGAGCATGACGGCCAATCTCCCCCCTTGCGGGGGAGATGTCCGGCAGGACAGAGGGGGGTGGGAAGGATCGCGGCGGATTTCGTTCTGCACTGTTGCATCCCGAACCGCTGCGCTCCCCTTGCCACCAACCCCTCCCCTGGTGTAGCCAATTCCCCACCTCAACGTCTTGAAGGAGGGCTGCGTGACTTTCGACCACCACCGTCAGCGCGGCCCTGTCTGTGCCCTGCGAGCTAGCTTGCAGGGCTGACCAGGGACGGTCCGGGTTTCTCCCGCTTCGATTTTTTGGTCTGCCCTTCGTGGTGCCGCTAGCCTGATGGCCAGCACGCGCACCGTCAAAGTGCATTGAGCCGGCCTCCGGCAAGACCAGAGAAACCCCACATGGCCCTGATCAGCCTCAAATCCCTAGGCGTCACCATGAGTGCGCCGCTCTTTTCCAATCTCGACCTCACCATCGGCGCCGGCGACCGTCTCGGCATCGTCGCCGCCAACGGCCGCGGCAAGTCGACCTTGCTCAAATGCCTGACCGGCGAGATCGAGCCGACCACCGGCGACATCACCCGCACGCGCGGTTTGCGCATCGGCCAGGTCGAGCAATCCGTTCCGCCTGCCCTCTTCGATCGTACCTTTTATCAGGTGGTTGCCGAAGCCCTGCCGGCCGAGCAGGCCGAAAGCGAACTGTGGCGTGTCGACGTGGTTCTGGATTCTCTCGACGTGCCCGAACCCATGCGCGAGCGGCCGATGTGCCCTGAGCGGCGGCTGGCAAAGGCTGGCGCTGATCGCTCGTGTCTGGGTCACCGACCCCGACGTGCTGCTGCTCGATGAGCCGACCAACCATCTCGATCTCGCCAAAATCAGCCAGCTTGAGACCTGGCTGAACACACTGCCGCGCGAGGTGCCGGTGGTGATCGCCAGCCATGACCGGGCCTTCCTCGACGCCACCACCAACCGCACGCTGTTCCTGCGCCCGGAGCAATCGCCGGCATTTGCCCTGCCCTATTCCAAGGCAAGGCAGGCGCTCGACGAAGTCGATGCCTCGACCGAGCGCAAATTCCAACGCGACATGAAGGTGGCACAGCAATTGCGCCGGCAGGCGGCCAAGCTCAACAATATCGGCATCAATTCGGGCAGCGACCTGCTGACGGTCAAGACCAGGCAGCTCAACCAGCGCGCCGAACGCCTGGAAGATGCGGCAGCACCTGCGCATCGCGAGAAAACGGCGGGCGCGATAAAGCTCGCCAATCGCGGCACCCATGCCAAGGTGCTGATCACGCTCGATGATGCGGCGGTCGAGACACCCGACGGCACGCTGCTGTTCAGGACCGGCAAGCGCCATATCTGCCAGGGCGACCGCATCGTCCTGCTCGGCCGCAACGGCGTCGGCAAGTCGCGCTTCGTCACCCTGATCCGGAATGCCATCGCCGAACCGGAAACCGTGCAGAGCGTCAAGGTGACGCCGTCGACAGTGCTTGGCTACAGCGACCAGGCCCTGTCCGGGATGAGCGGCGACGACACGCCGCTGGCGATGGTCTCGCGAAAATTCGACGTCGGCGAACAGCGTGCCCGCTCGCTGCTGGCGGGCGCAGGCGTCAGCATCGACATGCAGGAGCGCAGGATCGGCGTTCTGTCGGGCGGGCAGAAGGCGCGCCTGATGATGCTGGCGCTCAGGCTCGCCAATCCCAACTTCTACCTGCTCGACGAGCCGACCAACCATCTCGACATCGACGGCCAGGAAGCGCTGGAAGCCGAACTGCTGGCGCATCAGGCAAGCTGCGTGCTGGCCTCGCACGACCGCTCCTTCATCAGGGCGATCGGCAACCGCATCTGGCTGATCGAGAAGCGGCGGCTGACCGAAATCGACAGCCCGGAAGACTTCTTTCGGGAGGTGGCGGAAACGGTGGGTTGAGGGGTTGGCGGCTGGATGTCTTTTCGTATCACGTTGTGAGACGTTTCCTTGATTTCCGAAACGTATCATGCAATGGTACGTCCGTCGGGGACAGCAGATGATCCGTTCGTTCAAGGACAAGACCAGCGAGGCGGTTTCGAAAGGCAAGGCTCCGAAAGGCTTCCCCTCTGATCTTGTTCGTTCGGCTCAGCGCAAGTTGTTCATGATCGACAACGCCGCCGAGCTGGCGGATTTGAAGACGCCGCCCGGCAACAGGCTTGAATCGCTGAAAGGCAATCGTGCCGGTCAGCATTCGATCCGCATTAACGACCAGTTTCGCGTCTGCTTTCGCTGGGTCGACGGGCAAGCAGAAGATGTCGAAATCACCGACTACCATTGAAAGAAAAACGCCCCATTACTTTCGTAGGTCTCAAAATGCTTGACATCAACCCACCCATCCATCCCGGAGAAGTCCTCCGCGAGGAGTATCTTGTACCGCTTGGCCTGAAGCCTTACACGCTGGCCAAAAAGCTGCATGTTCCGCGCACGCGCATCGAGCGTCTTGCCAGCGAGACAACACCGATAACTCCCGACACCGCGTTGCGCCTCGCGAAGTTCTTTGGAACCACACCGCAGTTCTGGATGAATATGCAGACGAGCTATGACTTGGCTGTGGAGGGAGAAGCCAAGAAGGCCGATCTCGAAACGATCGGACCGCTGGATGCTGCCTAAGCCAGGCGGCGCCAGCAACAACGGCCTCGAGCCGCCTGTCGGTGTTGCGGCAAAAAAATTCGTGCGATCTGTCGGATCATGACCGCACGCCACGTCCTTGGGACGCCGACACGATGATGCCGGCTTCAACCAGGGAGAGTGCATCATGTCAATTCTGTCATCCATGGGCCGCATCGCGACCCGTTACTCGGCGACCCGCGCCCGTTACCGCAGCGAGCGCGCGCTGCTTTCACTGCCGATCGAATTGCGCAAGGACATAGGCTGGCCCGAAATCCTCGACGCGCAAAACGAACGTCGCCTTGCCATGGCAACCGCGTTGACCAAGGTAATATGAAGGCGACCACCGGCCCGCGGCCGGAGCGTTTGATCGTGGCGTTCGAAAAAAATCCGGCGGCCATGTAGGATTGCCGCCGCCTCGTTCGTCCTTTGGTTGGCAAGGCCAACCAAACCCAAAGAGGAGCAAGACATGAACGATCAGCCCCAAACCCAGCCCGCGGCGAAAGTCCTCGGCGGCTTGACGCCCTATCTTCAGCTGGATGGCGCCTTCAAGGCCGCCGAATTCTATCAAAAGGCCTTTGGCGCGGAGCAGGTCTTCTTCTACCCGCCGGACGAGCAGGGCCGCACCATGCACATCCACCTGCACATCAACGGCTCGACGCTGATGATCTCCGACTTCTACCCTGAGCACGGCATGTCCGCCGTGAAGCCGCAGGGCTACACAATGCAGCTTCACCTCGGCAGCGACGATATCGACGCCTGGTGGCAGCGCGCTGTCGATGCCGGCTGCGAGGTCGTCATGCCGCTGCAGGTGATGTTCTGGGGCGACCAGTGGGGCAACATGCGCGATCCCTTCGGTGTTGAGTGGGCGATGAACGCGCCTGTGAAGAAAGCCTGAGGAGGAGACCAAAATGTCCTATGTCGATGGGTTCGTGCTTGCCGTGCCCAAGGCAAATCTCGATGCCTACAAGAAAATGGCGCAAATGGCCGGCATCGTCTGGAAAGAGCATGGCGCGCTCGCCTATGTCGAATGCATCGGCGACGACGTGCCCTATGGCGAGGTCACCTCGTTCCCGCGCGCCGTGCAGGCCAAGGATGACGAGATCGTCGTCTTTTCGTGGGTCGTCTATGAATCGCGGGAAAGCCGCGATGCGGTGATGGCCAAGGTGATGGCCGACCCGCGCCTGAATGGAGACCTATCGACGATGCCGTTCGACGGCAAGCGCATGATCTTCGGCGGCTTCCAGCCCTTCATGGAGCTTTGACCCATCGCTTCGTCATCCTATGGCAGAGCAAGGAGCGAAGCGACGCGGCGCAGACCATGGGATCCATGCCGTGACCTAGAGGCGTTGCAACGGCGGAGAATTCTGCGCCGCTGCGTCCTTCGATCGAGGGCACGGAATGGATCCCAGGGTCTTCGCGACGGAGCTGCGCTCCTGCTTCGCCCTGGGATGACGAAGCTGAGATGCTTCGGCCAGTGACCAGCATGTCAATCGAGCCTGTCCAGCAGCGGCTTGAGCCGCTCGCCATAGCGTTTCCACAGATCGACCGAGCCCTGGTACATCGGCTGGCGCACCTGCGCGGCCGAGGCCGTACGCACAGGTCGGTCGGTTTCGTGGAACGACAGCACCCTATCGTCCCAGGGCAGGCCGAGATGGGCGATCAATGCCCGCGACTGCCCTTGCTGGTCGGCGACGAAATCCTCGTAGCGCACATCGTGCACGACACCGGGCAGCACGCTGCGCCAATGCGCCATGATGTCGGTGTAGAGATTGTGGAAGTCGGCGAGCTCGCCGAGATCGTAGCCGTAGCGGTGGCTGTCGCCGCGGAAATGCACCTTGTAGATCGACAGGCAGGTCGCCGCCGCATCGCGGGCGCAATGGATGATCCTGGCCTTCGGCAGCATCATGTGGATGAAGCCGACAAGCAGAAAGTTGCCCGGCATCTTGTCGGTGACATGGCGGACATGCGGATAGCGGGCGTGCAGCGTGTCGAGATAGGCCTGCCCGGCCTCGGCAAAATCCGCGTCGGCCACATCGGATACCCCCCAGGGAAAGCCACCCGGCATGGTCGACGGAAACTGCTTGCCGACCACCGTCTTCAAGATACTGAGCTCGCCCGCGCCATAGACCTGGGGATGGCTGGCGATGATCTGCTCGACCAGCGTCGTGCCCGAACGCGGCATGCCGACGACAAAGATCGGCGCGTCGTCGGCGATTGAACTCGGTCGGTGCTTTTCGAAGAAGCCAGCGTCGAACACCGACTTCATCGCATCGAATTCGGCCCGCGTCCTCACCGGATCATAGTCGATGCCCTTGCGGCGGATGGCATTGCCTTCGGCGAAATAGTCAAAGGCTCGTGGATAATCTTTCAGATCGTCATTGGCCTTGCCGAGGCCGAAGGAGAGCTGCATGCGCGCCAGGCTGTCCTGCGGCGCCTTGGCATGCTGTGCTTCCATGCCGGCAAGCTCAGCGTCGCGCTCCTTCTGGCGCTTGACCTGCGTCAGCATCAGCCAGGCTCGGGCCATGCCGGGATTGACTGCCAGCGCCTGGCGGAAAAGATCGGTCGCTTCATCGAGCTTGCCCTTTTCCATCAGCCCGACGCCCAGCCCGTGCAGCAGGTCGGCATCCTTCGGCCGGATCGTCAGCGCCTCGTGGAACACGGCGAGCGCCTCGTCGAGCCGCCCGGCCTCCTGCAGCGTTTCGGCAAGCCCGATGCGGGCGCGGACATGGAACGGGTTGCGGCCGATCGTGCCGCGATAGATCTCTTCGGCCTCCTCGAACTGGCCGAGCTGCTTCAGCGACGAGCCGAGATTGTCGCGCGCCGCGAGCTGGTCCGGCCGGATATCCACCGCGCCGCGGAAGAAATCGACGGCCGCAGCTATGCGGCCGAGATCGCGCATCACCGTTCCGAGATTGTTGAGGAAATCGGGATTGGTCGGCTGCAACTGCACCGACTGTTCGAGAAGATCCATCCCCTCGGCGCTGCGCCCGGTCTGATGCAGCAGCAATCCGAGGAAGTGCGCAGCGGCGGCGTGATTGGCCTTGCGCGCCAGCACCTGCCGGTAAATCGCCTCGGCTTCTTGCCGGCGTCCGGCCTGGTGCAGTTGCAGCGCCTGCTGCACATACTGGTCGAAACCTGGCGGTGGCCGGCCTCCAGTGCCAGACCTCGCGCCCGCGCCCGCCGCTCTTCTTTGATCTCTGTTGATGGGAAACCTGCCGTGTTTGTGCGCCTGTGGCGATCTAGGCCATCGGCGCGGCAGGTTCAAGGGTTTGCGGGCAAGCCTACCGGAAATCTGCCTGGGTCAGCACATACATGTTCTTGCGACCATGCGAATAAGCTTCCCGCGCGACATCCTGGATCGAGGAGCGCTTCGCGTCGAACGCGCTGAGATATTCGGCTTCCGCCCCGGTCGTGGCCGGACCTGCCGCCGAAAGCGCGGCAACCTCGACGAAGAAGGGCACTTCGAACATGCCGTCATGGCCGGTGAAACGAATACGCTTCGCCGCCGCGTCATAGGAGCGGCTGGGATTGGGGAAATTGAGCGTCATCATCGACCTCCTTGGCGGACGTCAGATCAGCCGGTTGCTTTCGGCAAGCTGGCGCGCCCGCCGCAGCGTGCCGTCGGTGTCGGCGATCTTTCGCCGTGCCGCTTCATCGCTTCTTATCGTCAACCGTGCCGACATGAGTTTTGGGAACTTGACCATCGCCTTGATTTTTACGGCCGGACCATCAGGTGTTTTCATGACTCTCATGGATTTTTGTCCTTTCCGTGAAAAATAAGTCCAAGCGCCAGAATAGTTATCCTAGCGATCTGAATAAGAAATTTTTGATATTGTTTTTACTTTAGAAGAATTCCTGAAAATTTATATAGGGCAAATTTCCGAATTAGTCGAATTTTCCCGGGAACTTTCTTGAATAAAACACAATTTTGGATTAACGGTATAAGATCGTTTTTTGGGTCAAGCTTGGCATCTCGCGGCGTCAGAGGTTTCGACCCGACAGACTCAATCCAAATCGCCGACACCATAATTGCCAATTCAAGGCGCGTGGGCGCATTTGTTTCCAGCGTGGCAGAGCGGAACCGCTTTCCCCAAGACGCCCAGGATAGAAACGTCGAGACGCAAAATGTCTAGTCGCACCACCCATTCCATCGCGCATTTCGAGGCACCTTTCGTGCTCGGCGGGCTGGAAGGAAGATTGCCGGCGGGAGACTACGACATCGACCACGACGAAGAGCTGATCGACGGCATGTCGTGGCCTGCCTGGCGCCGCGTCGCCACCTTCATCCATCTGCCGGCAAGGACGGTGAAAAGCGCGACCAGCCAGCTTGTCGCCATCGACTACGCCGAACTCGAAACCGCGCTGAGACTCGATAGGGAGAACGCCGCATGATCCGCTTCCAGCAGAATGCGCGCCCGCGCACCGACACGCCGGCGCATCTTTTCACAATTGGCCAGACAGTCCGCATGAAGAGCCGTACCGGCCTTGTCCAGAAGGCTGCGGAACTGTTCCAGATCAAGAGCAAGCTGCCGGTCAAGGACGGCTCGCCGCAATACCGCATCCGCAGCGACCAGGAGACCCATGAGCGGGTGACCACGGAAGACAATCTCGAAGCGGCCGACAATCCGGTCACTTGAGCCAGCACAGCAGGATTGCGGCGCCGCAACATGGAGGCAGCTTGAACTTCGTCGTCGAGTTCTATCGTTCGCGCAACGCCGACGAAGCGATGCTCGACAGGGTGCCGCTCGAAGCACCGAACCTGCGTGCCGCCCTGCACGGCGCCAGCGCGCTGTTCCACACGCTGGCGATGCCGCAAATCCCCGACCGTCTGCGCATTTCCGATGAGGACGGCAGTGAGCTCTACGCCGGGCCAGCGGATGGGACGTATTCGACGCTGGGTGAGTAACACTGCGCTCACCCGACCACGACGCGGATCGCATTAAAGGTCACGTAACGTCGAAGCCATATAAAGGTACGCTGGAACGAGTCTCGGTGCCCGTTCGGCGGGATTGCGCGTGAACCCGGCAGGTCATCGCCGGCCGAAGGCAGGAGGCGCATATGGACAGGCCGCGCATCATCGTGACCGCGGTGGTGTTGGCCTTGCTCGGCGCCATCGTGCCCATCGTGGCGATGTTCCACTTTTCGTGGGTCCTGGCGGTTCAGGAAGAACACGACCGCCTGGCGCTGTTCGCCAATCGCGCGATCGCCAGAGCCGACATATCCCTCAGGGATGCGACCGGCGCGCTGCGCGAGATCGACCGCTTCACCGGCGACCGCTGCTCGGTTGGCCATATCGCCCGCATGCGGCAACTCATCATCAACACGCGCTCGATCGAGGAGATGGGCTATTTCGAAAATGGCCTGCTCAAATGCACGTCCTGGGGGCTGACCGAAGGAAGGGTCGCGCAAACCGCTCCGGATTTCATCACGCGGGACGGCGTTGCCGTCACGGCTCGCATGCAGCCCCTGGCCAACCGGGACCATCCGCTGATGGCGCTACGCTACAAGGACTACAATGTCCTTGTCGATCCCATGCGCTTTGTCGACGTCGTCGTCGACCCCGACATTCAGCTCGCTTTGGCGACGAACAAGGGCGTCCTGCTCGGCACGCTGAATGGGCCCGACTCCGCCCGCATCGGCAAGATCATCGCCGGCACCGGCAAGGGCCTGGAGGACGGCCATCTGTTCGCCACCGCACGCGGGGCAGACTGGATCGCCGTCGCAACCGAACCGGAAAGCCAGATCGTGGACAGTGTGCGCAGACAGCGATTGCTGCTGCTTCCGCTCGGCGCTTTTATCGCCGCGTTCGCCATCGGCACGGTCGTCTGGCTGTCGCGACGGCGGCTGTCGCCGCTGAGGGAATTGCAGATCGCCGTACGCAAGCGCGAATTCATCGTCCACTATCAGCCGATCGTCGAACTCAGGACCGGCAGATGCATCGGAGCGGAAGCTCTGGTGCGCTGGAGGCGCCCGGACGGCTCGCTGGTGCGGCCCGATCTCTTCATCCCGCTGGCCGAAGAGAGCGGCCTGATCGCGGCGATCACGGACCAGGTGGTAGCCCAGGTGGTTCTTGACCTGAACCGGCTCCTCGTGGCCAATCGTTCCCTCCACATCGCGATCAATCTCGGTCCCGCCGACGTCGAAACGGCAAGGAACCTTCCCGTCATCGAAAAGGCCCTGCAGCACACGGGAATTCGGCCTCGGCAGATCTGGCTGGAGGCGACGGAGCGCGGTTTCGTCAATATCGATTCAGCGCGCTCGACCCTCATCCGCGCTCGCGAGCTTGGTCATGCGGTGGCGATCGACGACTTCGGCACCGGCTATTCCAGCCTCTCGCATCTCGAAGGACTGCCGCTCGATGCGCTGAAGATCGACAAGTCCTTCATCGACACGATCGCCACGAATTCCGCCACCAGTTCCGTCACGCCGCATATCATCGACATGGCCAAGACGTTGAAGCTGAAGATCGTTGCCGAAGGCGTCGAGACGCAGGCGCAGGCCGATTATCTGCTGGAGCACGAGGTCGACTATGGCCAAGGCTGGCTGTTTGCCAAGCCGATGCCCGCGGCCGAGTTCATCGCCTATTGCCGCAAGATGGAACAGTCGGCGTAGAGCCAGCCACAAGGGTGCCCAGCCGATAGATGGGCAAGCCCTATCTCCAGATGGGCAAGCCCTATCTCCCCCAGCACGGGGGAGATAGGAGAGCCGTGCCCTCAGCAGGGGCCGTTGTCGACCACCCGGTAGTCGGCGGCGCGGGCCTCGCATGCATTGGGGAAGGTGCGCAGTTCGCCACGGCGGCGGGCGCAGACCGGGGCATATTCGCGCGTGCAGAATGTCTGCTCTTCGCCACCGCCACCACCACCGTCGCGGCACTGGCCGTCGCGGATGATGCGGTATCCGGCCCGCTCCGCAAGGCAGGCATTGGCAAAGGTCTGGCGGTCGCCGCCGCGCCGGGCGCAGACCGGGTCATACTGTTTGGTGCAGAATTGCGGTCCAGGCCTTGGCGGATGGTACCCCGGTCCTTCATCCACCACCACTGCGGTACAGGCTGCAAGAACGGCCGACAACAACAGTACGGCAAAACCCTGCCGCGAAAAGATTGCCGCAAGAAATCTCATGACCATACCTCCCTCGAGCCCCCGCTCCGCGCGCAAAACGCGCTCCGCTCTGGCGCATGACGCCGAAAATCTATCTTTTTCGGAAAGGAACATGCGCAAAAATCAAACTGCCAGCAGCGATCCTCGCCATTCCGCCGACAAATGCAATCCCCGTTTTTGGGCGGCTCCCGGAAACATCCGACACGTCGCGGATGCCGCCTGGACAGCTTTTCTGGACCATGCGTGGTCGGGTTCTGGCCGATGACCGCGCAAACACCCGGGTCTATCGATGCCATGCGTCGGGTCGCCGTCTGGGCGGCCCGCGGCGCTATCTTGCAACCATCACGTTTCCGTGCGATAAATTTTGTGTTCGGGCATTTGCGACCCGGAGAGCGGAACGTTTTGGACGACCTTTCCCCGATACTGTGAATCTCTGACGGCCCCGTTTTTCGGCGGGGGGTTTGACCATGCGCCAATGCATGACTGCCGAAAGCAACCACCGGGACTTGCCCACGGCGCCAGGCGGCGGGCAAACCACAAGACTGACACGGGTGAAGGAGTTTCCCCAATGGCCCAGACCGGCACCGTTAAATTCTTCAACGCTACCAAAGGCTTCGGCTTCATCACGCCAGACGGCGGCGCCAAGGACGTGTTCGTCCATATCTCGGCGATCGAGGCTTCGGGCCTGCGCACTCTCGTCGACGGCCAGAAGGTCACTTTCGACGTCGAGCCCGACCGCATGGGCAAGGGTCCGAAGGCGGTCAATCTCCGCGCGGCCTGAGCCGTCGGACGTCGCAACTCCGTTCGGACACGCGAAACGTCCATGAGCCTCTCCACGGGCTACGCCGGCTTCCAGAGCCGGATCCGAGTTTTCGAAGGCGCGACGGTCACCGTCGCGCCTTTTTCATATCGGGGACGGCAAGTTTCATATCGAGGACGGCGAGCCAAAATGCCCGCGAAAACTTTCTCTTGCCGATAGCGCTAAAATAAAGGACAAATTTCCAACCGGGCATTTGCCGGCCCGAGACTTGACTTGATGGGATCAAAGGAGCTTCCCATGCCGCAGACCGGCACCGTCAAATTCTTCAATCATGCCAAGGGCTTCGGCTTCATCACGCCGGATGATGGCGCAAAGGATGTCTTCGTCCATATTTCGGCCGTGCAGGCGTCGGGTCTTCCCGGTCTTGAGGATGGGCAGAAAGTGACATTCGACACCGAGCCGGACAAGCGCGGCAAGGGTCCGAAAGCCGTTAACCTGTCGGTCGGCTGAGCCGGCTCAAGACAGCCTAACGGCTCCCGCGCTAGAGGCTCGCTCCGCATGAGCGCGCGATATTTGTCGTCCGTGCCGCGGCCGATCGCCTGATTTCGGCCCGCCAACTTCGTTCAGCCCCCGTTCAGCCACGGTCTCCTATTAATCTTCGGTAAAGCCGGACCGCATCCCCACTGCCGGGCCGGCACGAAGGAGATCGACATGAACCGAATTTTCAAGACTGCCATCCTGTCCGCCGCCGTCGTAGCGACCACGTTGGCGACGTTGCCTGCGGCCAGCGCCGGTGATTGGCGTCACCAGCGCCACTATCGTAGCCATGGCCATGGCGATGCTGTCGCCGCTGGCGTCCTCGGCCTCGCGGCCGGCGCCCTGATCGGCGGCGCGCTCAGCAATCCGCAGCCCCGCTACTACGATCCCGGCTATGACGATTATGGTCGCTATCCGCGGCCGGCCCCGGTGCGCCGCTACTATGTGGAACCGCGGGTCGCCTACAATGAAGGCTACGCCGAGCCATGGACCCGTGGCTGGTACGAATACTGTTCGGATCGCTACCGGAGCTTCAACGCCCGCACGGGCACGTTCACCGGCTATGACGGCGAACAGCATTTCTGCACCGCAAACTGAGGCATGTCGCCCAAAAGTGCACAGCGGTTTTGGGATAACGACATGCACAACGACAAAGCCTTGAGACGCGAAGCGCCTCAAGGCTTCCCTGCCCCAAACAAAAGCGCTGACCGCAAGGCCAGCGCTTTTTTGTGTCCGGCTCTCCAACCAAGTTGGCCCGCCAGGGTGTGTTGAGATTCAGGTCAGGCTGAGTCGAAAATGGTGGGTTCCGAGAACCGGCCTACGCCGGCCGTAGCCTTCATAGCACGGAGGCGCCTATGAGGGCTTCGGCCGGCGAAGGCCGGAGCGGAGCGTACTTAAAGTACGTGAGCACCGGAAGCGCAGGAAGCCGCCGTTTGCAGGCCGGCCTCACCTGAATATCGGCACACCCTAGACCAGGAACGGGTTGCTCCGCCGCTCCTCGCCGAAGCGGCCGCCAGGCCCATGGCCGCAGATGAAGCCGATGTCGTCGCCAAGCGGCAAAAGCTTGTTTTTGATCGAGGCAATCAGTGCGGCATGGTCACCGCCCGGCAGGTCGGTTCGCCCGATGGAGCCGCGAAACAGGACATCGCCGACATGGGCGAATTTGGCCGCGCGGTTGTAGTAGACGACATGGCCCGGCGCGTGACCGGGGCAATGGAAGACCTCAAACGCGTGCTGGCCGAACGAGACGGTGTCGCCCTCGTTGAGAAAACGGTCGGGCACGCAATTGCGGACGGCATCGGTGATGCCGTAAAGTTTCGCCTGGCTCTCGAGATTGGCGAGCAGCGGACGGTCGGCCTCATGCGGGCCGACAATCTCTACCCCGAGCGCCTCCTTCAGTTCCATTGCACCACCCGCATGATCGATATGGCCATGGGTGATCCAGATCGCGCCGGCGGTGATGGCATTCTCCTTCAGCACTGCCAGCACCTTGTCGATGTCGCCGCCCGGATCGACGACGACGCCTTGTTTGTCGTCCATGTCGAAGAGGATGGTGCAGTTTTGCTGGAAGGGCGTGACCGGCACGATACCGGCATTGAGTTGACCCATGATCGTCCTTTCGCGGTGGCGTCCATGATGTAGTGCATGTCGCGCAAAAGTGTGCAGCGGTTTTGCGATTACGACATGTATAAAAACTAGAGCCTGAAGCGTGTCGCGTGAATTTCGTTCAAGCGGTGTGCTTTAGGGACACAAGTGACTGGCGCCCACCGTCATGACAAACCGGGCTGAAATGGAAATGGGCGGCCGAAGCCGCCCATTGAAAGCCCGAAACCGCCAAGCTTATTTCTTCATCGCATTCATGACCGCGCCGATGATGCCGGTCAGAATGGCGCCGCCACCGGCACCGCCGATGATGTTCTGCAGATTGAGCGCGCTGCCCAATCCGTCCGTCGCCGCTGCTGCCGCTGCCGGGTCGACTGCGCCGCCGCCGAGCAGGCTACCGAGGATGGCCGCGCCGCCGACGCCGCCAACGGCGCCACCAAGGATCTTGGGAAGCTGACCCATCGCCGCCGTCTTGATCGCCGCGCCCACCGCCTGACCACCGATGATACCCGTAATCACCTGAATAATGATCGGAAGAAGCGTGTTCATGTCCATAGTACCAGTCCCTCCATAGCTGCCAGCCTCCCGGGCCGACAGCATCATGAGACGCCGAATTGGACGAAAGTCAAATGCAGAAGTGCTTAAATAAAAGAGGCGGCCCGAAAACCGCCCCTACTTGTAAAAAAAGCTGTGACTTTCGTTATTCTGCGGCGATCGCATGCTTGGGTTGAACGGCAGCAGAATAGTCATTCATCAGCGTCTTGGCAATTTCGCCAACCTCGAATCGGTACGGACCGATCTCCGAAACCGGCGTCACCTCGGCTGCCGTCCCGGTCAGGAAACACTGCTCGAAGCCTTCCAGCTCTTCCGGCATGATGGCGCGCTCGATCACCTCGAGGCCGCGATCCCCGGCAAGGCCGACGACCGTACGACGGGTGATGCCGTCGAGGAAGCAATCGGGCTTCGGCGTGTGGATCTTGCCGTCCTTGACGAAGAAGATATTGGCGCCCGTTGCTTCGGCGACTTGCCCGCGCCAATCGAGCATCATGGCGTCGGCATAGCCCTTGGCTTCGGCGGCATGCTTGGACATGGTGCAGATCATGTAGAGACCGGCGGCTTTAGACTTCGACGGCGCGGTGCGCGGATCGGGGCGGCGCCACTCCGCCACATCGAGACGGATGCCTTTCAGCTTCTGCGCGGGGTCGAAATAGCTCGGCCACTGCCAGATGGCGATGGCGCAGTTGATGCGGCTGTTCTGCGCCGAAACCCCCATCTGTTCGCTGCCGCGCCAGGCGATCGGCCGCACATAGGCGTCCTGGAACCCTTGCTTCTTCAGCAGCGTGCGGCAGGCGTCGTCGATCTCGGCAACCGAATAGGGAATCTTGAAGCCGAGGAGGCGTGCCGATTCATGCAGGCGCTCGCTATGCTCGGTCAGCTTGAAAATCTCGCCGCCATAGGCGCGCTCGCCCTCGAACACCGCGCTGGCATAGTGCAGACCATGGGTCAGGACGTGGATCTTGGCGTCGGCCCATTTGACGAACTCGCCGTTGATCCAGATAAAGCCATCCATTTGGTCGAAAGGAACGGATGCCATGATAACCTCCCGCGGGCGACGGCCCGCATATCATTGTGTCGTTGCGTTTTTCGTGTCGGCCGCGCCGGGCGGCCCCATTTCTCAAAGCATAGAGTGCCTCGAAGCGTAAGCGGATATTTGAGGTCTGGCAAACTCAGGAAGTTCCGGAAAAACGGACCTCCCTTGCCTTTTCGTTCGCAATCCGCCGAAAAGCTTGTCAAAAATTACCATCGCCGGAAAATTACGTCAATAGTACTGACATAATTTCCTGTTTCCATCGGAGAAATGATGACGGATCGCAGCCACCCAGCCGGAAAACCGATAAGGACGGCGATCGCCGACGAGGACGGCATCGACTTCGCCATCATCGAATTGTTCTTCTTCGCCTATCGCGATTTCACCTCGGATCCTGACCAGATCCTCGCCGATTACGGGTTCGGCCGCGCTCATCACCGGGTCCTGCATTTCGTCAACCGCAGGCCGGGTCTGACGGTTGCCGAATTGCTCGATGTCTTGAAGATCACCAAGCAGAGCCTGGCGCGCGTGCTCAAGCAATTGATCGACACCGACCATGTCGTGCAATTGCAGGGTCCGCGCGACCGCCGGCAGCGCGAACTTTACCCCACCGCAAAGGGCCGCGCCCTGGCGCTGGCGCTGGCGCGGCCACAGTCGCGCCGCATCCGTGCTGCATTGGAAGATTCCGGAGCCAGCGAGCGCGCCTTGATCGAACGCTTCCTGGAGGCGATGGTCAATCCGGAACTAAGGGCGCAGATCGACATTGTGCCCGCAAAAATGTCAGGGAAAAGCCATGGAGACCATTGAAAAGGTTGATCAGCCGGCAGCACCGGACGACGATGCACCGCATCTGCTGGTGGTCGATGACGACACCCGTATCCGCAATCTTCTCAAGCAATATCTGACCGAGAACGGCTTTCGCGTCACCGTTGCCGGAAATTCCGGCGAGGCGCGGCGCAAGCTCGCCGGCCTCGATTTCGATCTGCTCGTGCTCGATGTCATGATGCCGGGCGAAACCGGCGTCGACCTTACCAAGGCGCTCAGAGCCGAAAAGAACGTGCCGATCCTCATGCTTACCGCGCTGTCGGAAACCGACAGCCGCATCACCGGGCTTGAGGCGGGCGCCGACGACTATCTGCCGAAGCCGTTCGATCCGCGCGAATTGATCCTGCGCATCAACAACATCCTGCGCCGCGGTGGCCCGGCGACGACGCCGAAGGTCGAGCAACTGGTCTTCGGCCCTTACACGTTCCAGATCGCCCGGCGGGAGCTCAAGCGCGGCGGCGAGGCCCTCAAGCTGACCGACCGCGAACAGGAGATCCTGGCGATCTTCGCGGCGCGAGCAGGCGAGACGATCCCGCGCCATGAACTTGTCGGCGATGATTCCGAAGTTGGCGAGCGCACGATCGACGTGCAGATCAACCGGCTGCGCCGCAAGATCGAACGCGACCCGTCCAATCCGGTCTGGCTGCAGACCGTGCGCGGTATTGGGTATCGGCTCAGCGTGGAATAGCCGTTCGTCGGGTATGCGTTATCAATAGCTTACGGGTAAAATTGTCAAACCAATGAGTTTGGTTTGACAATTTTTGTTCCCGCTCCGTGCTCGGCGATAGCATTCATCGCCTCGTGCGCCAGGCGTATCTGGTCGACCGCCTCGGTGTAGCGAACGATCTCATGGTTCCGGTCTATCGAGTTGCATCACCGCTGATCATTGGCATTGAAGAATCACTGACCGATATGGTCCTAAGGCGGGCTTATCGCGAAGAGGAGTCATCATCCGGTTGGCAGTCTCGCCGATAATGGCAACCGGCCGTGCGCCTGATGGAAGTGAGAGGTTCACCGCTGACGGCGTCAGATTTGCAACAAGGACACGGACATCGTCCTCACGACGATATCCTATGGCGGCTACGCCTGCGTGGTCGACCGAAATCTGGTAACGCTCAGCTCCAGCTGCTGCCGCCAGTTCAGCGTGCACTGCCTGGATAGGACGACGAGCTCCCGTCGGACCGAGCAAACCGAACCAACCGGTCGGGGACGCGATTGCAAGATGATCGACGCCCGCTGCAGAAGCCTGTGCCGCGGCGCCGACAGCAAAGGCCGCTCCGAATAAGGCGCCGTGCCGGGGGTCCTCGCCTGCAGCGGCCATTCGCACACGGGCAGGATTTGGAGCCACGCTCTGTCCGTAGGGATTGTGGCGCATGCCGATCGTGCAGGGTCCGAGCCAGATCGGCTTTCCCGGGCACAGGCGTCGCGCCGTGGCGACGACGGAGGGATAGACGCTCAGCGTCTCCATGACCGACAGATCGTCGGCCGCGTGCACGACGGCGGCATTGCCGAAGAAAATGAAATCAGCCTCGCCCGTCGGCGGATTGCGATTGAACTCGGTGAACAGGGACGGCGTGCCGGCGCCGATGGCGGCGGCGATCCCGCTCGCCCGGAGAGCAGTCACCAGATCGCTGATCGGGCGTTCGCCCGGAGGCACCAAATTGGAGGATCGTGTCTTGAACTCGCGTCGTGGCGAAACCAGCACGGCGCCAGGTTCGATTTCCGACGATCGGATCGCGTCGGCAACGGCCTTCGCTTCGATGCCGGGATCGATGGCGTCCAGGATTACCTCAATCGCGAGGCGCGCGCCTGTCGCGGCGGCAAGGCTGGCAGCCCTGCGCAAGACTTCCGCGTCATGGCCGCGCGCGCTGTCGAAGCGAATGATGACATCCTGCGCGGCACCGAGCAGCGCCGCGCCAGCCAGCGCCGATGGCAGATCGTCCGGATCGAGGAACAAGGCCATGGACGGCATCCGCCCGACTGGCCCGCCAAGCGTCAGGGTAGCGGTTCCGGCGATTTCAGGTCGGCTCACCAAGGCCTCGGCTTCGATGGAAACCGTGATGCGCTGGATGTCTTTTGCTCCCTTGGCGATGACATAGGGCCGCGGCTTCGACAGCGGACGGACATAGGTCTTGAAGGAGGCGTCGGTCCAGTTGCGTTGGTCTTCCATCTCGAAGGCGTCGCCTTCCATGGCGACGGTGCAGGTGATGCCGGGTGCCGGCTCATGCGTCAGCGCGTTGATGTCGAAGGCCGGCTGGTCGGGGCTGATCGCATCGGGAAAGACCGTCTCCTCGATCCGCCCGTCGCTATGTCGGATAATCAGCCGTCCGCCCGCGGCCTCCGAGGGATGCAGCACGACGAAACCGGTGCGATTGGTCGGGAAGTCGCTGAGCGCCACTCCTTCCGCCTCCAAAGTCAGCGCGCCGGACGCTTTGCCTGTTATCTTCATCCGGTAGGAGAAGCTGCCCTGCGGCCCGGCGCAGAGCCCGTCATAGGCGACCTCGAACGCCCCCTGGTCTTGCTCTATCGTGAGGTTCGTGAGCTCGGCCTTGTAGGTTCCCCATGAGGCATCGCGCGCCAGGTAGTTTATCGCGCGCACCACTTCGACGCCGGCGAAGGAGATCGTACGCAGATTGCCGTCTTCGAGGATCGCGGTCAGCGGTCCGGCGGTGAGCGTCCGGCGCTCGGCAACCGGCTCGTCGGTACCGAACAGGTCGAGGGTGGCGGCTTGCCCGCTCACATCGGTTCCCTGATCTTGGCGTTTTCCTGCACGGAATAGGCGAGCACAGTCTTGCTGATCACGAGTTCGCGCGAGCGTTGATCGAACTGGCGGAAATGCTCCGAGCCAAGATGGAGATCGAAGGCCGCGCGATCCTTATAGATTTCATAGAGGAAGACCTGCCTTGGACTTGCCGCATCCGCTGGTGTCAGCACATCGAAGCGCAGACAGTCCGGCTCCAGCTTTACGGAAAGAGCTGCGTTCTCGGCGACCAGCCGATGGAATTCTGAGAATGCCCCTTCAAGCAATTCGAACGCAACGGTGATCGCAAAGGCAGTGGCGCCCAAGCCTTCCTTTGCTCGTTTCGACGCCTTATCCGGACCCGATGTCATTGCGCCCTCCGGTCACTTGAGACAGCGGCGGCGCTTGCCTTCCGCTGCGCCGGAACAATCGCCCGGTGTTCTTCTGCCGCGCGGTATGCGGCGTCAACCAGTGCGTATGTCCTGAGATTGTCACTTCCCGAGGTCTCGGCGGACACGCCCCGCCGGAGACAGCCGAGAAAATGGCGGCAGGCAACGAACGCGCCCTCCTGGGTGACATGCCAGCGATCGCTGGTCCATGAGCGCAGCGGAGAGCCAATGTCTTCCTCGGTCGTTGCTCCATTGCTGGTAACCCGCATGCGCGAGCCAGGAAGAACGATGATCGACCCGTTGTCGCCTTCGATCTCCACCAGCGTTTCGGGGAACGGATCGGGGTCGCGTCTCGCCTCATATGTGCACTCGACGACGCTGACAGCGCCGCTGCGATGGCGCAGAAGCATCGTGGCTGTGTCCTCGGCCCGCACCTTGGGATTGCGGCGCTGCATTTCACAGGAGATGCGTTCGACTTCGCCCAGGAAGAAACGTGCGAGGTCGAGCACGTGGATGCCCACATCGGCGATCGCCAAACGTTCCTCGTCATAGAAATAGGGTTGCGTGCGATAAACATCGAAACCGGTGCGAAACATTATCCGAGCCCAACTCGGCGTGCCGATGGCGCCACTGTCAATGACACGGCGCACATGCCGCATTGGCGTCTGGAAGCGGAAATTTTCATGCACCGCCAACCACACTCCAGCCTTTTCGGCTGCGTCGACGATGGCGACGCAATCCTCCCAGGCTGGAGCAAAGGGCTTTTGCACTATGGCGGCGACGCCTTTGCCTATCGCCAACTCGCAAAGCGCCCGGTGCGTGTCGTGGCGGGTCACGATATCGACCGCATCGAGCCGCTCGGTCCCGAGCATGGTTGCGGCATCCGTATAGGAAGTAACGCCGAAAGTTCGACCGGCTGCTTGTGCCTTGCCTGGATCGACATCACAGACCGCGGCAAGCACGGCGCCTTCGCCGACAAGGTCTTCCCACGCATGCAGGTGGTTCTGTGCGTAGAAGCCGCAGCCGATGACCCCGATGCGGATCCCCCTCGCCATTTTCTATCCCGCAACGATCGGCGTTCTGAGAATGCCAATGCCCTCGGCTTCGATCTCGACGACATCGCCGGCCTTCATGAAGGTCGGCGGCTTCTGGAAGATGCCGACGCCAGCCGGCGTTCCCGTCGATACAATGTCACCGGGTTCGAGCGGGATGTATTGCGACAGGAAGGATATCAGCAGCGGCAGTGAAAACAGCCAGTCCGAGGTGCTGCCGTCCTGCAGCGTCTTGCCGTTCAGCCGCGTCTTCAGCGAAACATTGTCGGGATGCGGCATCGCGTCTGATGTGACGATGCAGGGGCCGATCGGTGCGAAGCCGGCAAAATTCTTGCCGATGGTGATCTGGTTGTCCTTGAACTGCACGTCGCGAGCCGAAATGTCGTTGAGCAGCGTATAGCCGAAGATCGCCGACATAACGTCTGCCTCATCCGCCTTATGCAGCTTCTGGCCGATGACGGCCGAGAACTCCACCTCGTAATCCATCTGCTCGGTTCTATCCGGCTTTTCGACCGGCTCGTCGGGTCCGACCACCGAGGTCGGCAGTTTGGTGAAGAAGAACGGCTCGGTCGGCATTTTCGCGTTCGGGTTCTCCTCGGCATGGCCCTTGTAGTTGATGCCGGAGCACAGCACCTTGCCCGGCCGGATCGGGGCTTCCAGCCTCACATCGGCGAGCGCGTAGCGCGGCGCCTTGGCTAAGCCAGCGCGGATGCGGCCAAGCATCTCTTTGCCGCCGAGCACGACCTCCATGACGCTCTGCGCAAGGCCGGCCTCGGTCAGGCAGGCGATTTGGTCGCCGTCGAGCACGCCGGCGTGGTGATCATGGCCTCCCTTGGGGTGGGAGAAGGTAACGAGCTTCATCTAGTCCTCCGAAACGAATACGGCCTTGTGCAAAGCCGTTGGATTGTCTGCGAGCTTCTGGAAGACGCCGGGTGCTTCGCCGAGCGCGAAGGAACTTGCAATCTTCGGATAGTGGATCTTGCCGGAGGCGAGCAGTTCAAGCGCCTCGGGAAAACAGTCGACCGAGGCGCGCGAACCAAGGATCGTCACCTCCTTGCGGGTGAAATCGAGGCCGGGGAAGGTGACGCCCTGGCCCTTCTTGACCAGGCCGAGAATGACGATACGTCCGCCGGCCGCGACGAGATCGATCGTTTGTTCCATCGCCGGCGCAGCGCCCGTGGCCTCCATGACCACCGGCATGCCTTCCCCATTGGTAAGTTCCATGGCGCGTTCGACCAGACCGGCTCCGCCTGCGACTGGTATCGCGCCGAGGTCGGCCGCGGTGGTCAAGCGCTCTGCTGACAGGTCCGTGGCGTAGACCTTTGCGCCATGCGCGCGCGCCACTTCGACGATGGCCAGTCCGATCGGCCCGGCGCCGAGCACCAGTATCGTGTCCTGCGCGCTGACCATGCCACGGCGGCAGCCCTGCACGCCAATGGCCACCGGCTCCGCGAATGCCGCCTCGAAGTCGGTCAGCCCATCCGGCACGACATTGAGGTTTCCGGCCGGAGCCGTTACGAAGTCGGCGAAGCCGCCCTCGCGATGCACGCCGACAATGGCCAGATTGGCGCAGCAATTGCGCTTGCCGACCCTGCAGGGATAACAGCGGCCGCAGCCGATGAACGGGTCGACAACGACGCGGGTGCCGATCGGCGGTCCACTGCTGCCGGGACCATAAGCTTCGACCACTCCAGATATCTCGTGGCAGCCGATCCGGGGATAGCTCACATAGGGGTTCTTGCCGGTGTAGATGTAGAGGTCGCCGGCGCAAAGCCCGGCAGCCTTGACGCGGACCAACACCTCTCCCGGCTGCGGCTCCGGCTTCGCCGCTTCGGCCATGCGGATCGAAAACGGCGCGTCGAAGATCGCTGCACGCATCGATCAGGCCGCCTTGGCAGGGCGCACGACCTTGCCGTCGCCGTCGAATTCGATCCAGTCGCCGGCGCGCAGCAGATAGGGGTCGGCGATCGCCTCGCCGCGCGCCCTGGCCTGCCGGTGGTGCTCCATATATTCGGCGACGTCCTTGTCGCCGTCGAGCTTGATGTAGTGGCAGGGCAGCACGGTCTCGAGGCCAAGCCATTGCGTGGCGAGAACGCCCTCGTAAGGGCTCATCTCGCCGGTCAGCATTTCGCCAGGCATTGGGTTGAGATGCAGGATCTCCTGCGGATTGGCGATGCCGATACAACCAACATTGGGCTTATAGAGCTCGGCCTGCAGCTTGAGGTCCGAGAAGATCGCGGTGTCGCCATAGTGGTAGAAGCGCAGATTGTCGTCGGCATAGACGATGAAGGCCATCGGCACGCCGGAAATGAAGGAATTGTCCTTCAGCCTGATCTGCGACCAGTGATGGCATTCGAGCGGCTGGATTTCTATACCCGCCACCTTGACGCGAATGCCCCAGGTCGTGGCGCGGATCTGGTTGGCCGGAATGCCGCGATCCATCAGCCAGGCCTTCACCTCGCCGCCGCAAACGACCGGGCAGCCATATTTCCACGCGATCTTGTCGGTGTCGCCGAGATGATCGAAGGCGGCGTGGCTGACGATGACCAGATCGACGTGATCGAATTCGGTCGACCTTGTGGCCGCGCCCGGATTCTGGTCGAGGAACGGATCGCACAGGATGCGCAAGCCGTCGCGCGTCAGGATCTCGTAAGCGGCGACGCCGTGAAAGCGCATGCGGGTGGTGGGGTGACGTGCCATTTTATGTCCTTGGCCATTTTGTGTGACTGGCCATCCGGCGGCGAGGGAGAGCGCGCCGCCGGAGGCTGCCTGGACCTTGGAATCAAGACTGAGCCTTGAACCAGGGCTTCGGCATGGTGCGGCCTATTTTACATTCAGCGCGGTCAGCACCTTGTCGACATTGTCCTTGGTGATCAGGATGACGCCGGTGTCGAGCGAATCCGGGATCGGGCGGCCGCCATCCTTCGAGGTGAGACCGGCCGACTTCAGCGTGTTGTGGTTATAGTCGTGCAGCAGCTTGACTGCGTAGTAGATGAACAGCTCGCGGTTCTGCACGACAATGCCGTCGACCCAGCCCTCCTTGGCCGACTTGAAGAAATCGGGCGTCTGCTCCATCGCGGTCACCTTGATATCGCCGGGATTCTTGCCGGCTTCCCGCAGCGCGGTGACGATGCCGGCGCCGGATTCGGAATCGAAACCTGCAAGACCGGCAATATCGGGATTGGCAGCCAGGATCGCCGCGGTCACCTGCGCCGCCTTCTGCGCGTCGCCGCCATCGTCCTCATTGGCGACGATGGTGTATTTGCCGCCGCCATTGGCCTCGATATAGGCTTTGAAGCCGGCCACTGCCTCGCGCATATTGCCGGCGTTGATGATCGACATCGACGCGAGCTTGCCGCCATTCGGCAGCATTTCCATCAGCTTCTTGGCCTGGGCGACGCCGACCTGCGTCCAGTTCGTGCCGATATAGGCAAGGCGGCCGGAGTCCGGTAGGTCGCCGTCATCGACCACGGTCGGCACGCCCTGTTCCATGCATTTCTTGACCGATTCGGTCAGCGACGGATCCCAGCCGCCGACCACCGAGACGCCGCTTGGCTTTTGCGCGCAGACCTGGTCGACGGCGGAGATGAAGCCCGGCACGTCGAAATCGGTCGGTCCGGCGACGATCACCTTGACGCCGAGCTCCTCGGCGATCCGCTTCATGCCGACATAGTCATATTGCACGAACAGCGGCAAATTGGCCTTGTTGGAGATCCAGTAATAGGTCTCCTTGGCATCGGCCGGCCCGAAGGATGATTCCTGCGCGCTAACCGGAAAAGTCTGCAGCAATGCCGTGGCGGCAAGCGCTGCGCCGGAGAGTATCGCTTTCACTATCGATTTCATGCCCGTTTCCTCCTGATGTTTTTGTCGTTCCAGTCTTCTGAAATCCAGTCTCCTGCATGCCGTCCGGTTGTTTGGACGCCTCCTCCCGCCCTCGCCTGAGATCAGGCGCGGCCGCTGGTCTTGAAACGATCGAGCGAGACGGCAAACAGCAGGACCAGGCCCACCACCAGCCCTTGCCAAAACACGCCGATCGCATTGATGATCATGGCGTTCTCGATCAGCGCGATGAACAGCACGCCGAGAATGCCGCCAAGGATCGTGCCCTCGCCGCCCTTCAGGCTCGCACCTCCGAGCACCGTGGCGGTGATGACCTTGAGCTCGATGCCAACGCCGGCATTGACGACGGCGCTGTTGAGACGAGCCGCGCCCAGCACGCCGGCGAGGCCCGCCAGCGCCCCCATGATGACGAAGCCGATCAGGATCAGCCGATCGACGCGGATGCCCGAAAGCTGGGCGGCGCGCGGATTGCCGCCGATGAAATAGAACTGCCGGAAGAAGCGCGTCCGCGCCACCAGCCAGCCGCCGACGAGCACCAGCACCAGCATTGCCCAGAACGGCGACTGGATCCTGAACAGCGGGTCGGCGGCGCGGCCATAGGCAGCGAAGGCGTCGCTGATCGGGGTGACGCCGGTGCCGGCGGTGACATAGGTCAGGCTGCGATAGATGGTGAGCGTGCCGAGAGTGGCGATCAGCGCATTGATGCCGATGCGCGTCACGATCAAGCCGTTGACCAGGCCGCACAATGCGCCGACCAGGATGCCGACAAGGACAGCGCTCTCTGCCGGCCAGCCCCACCATCCCGCCACGACGCCAGCCCAGACGCCGGAGAAGGCCAGCGTCGAGCCGACCGACAGGTCGAACGTGCCGCCGATCATCAGCAGCATCATGCCGCAGACGAGCATCCCGACCGGCGCCAGGTTGAGCAGCACGGCCCGCATGTTGGAGGCGGTCGGGAAATTGTTCGGGTAGACAATGCTCATCGCCAGCGCCAGCGCGACGACGAGCACGAAGAGCGTCAGTTCCCTGGAATCGGCAAGGCGCCGCACGACGCGCACCAAGAGGTTCTCTCGCCGGCGCTCGACAGTTTCTGCCAGGGGTTGCGTGATCTGCATCGCCATCATGCCTCTGCCATATCTGCCTGGTTGCGAACCTCGGCCACCGAGGCCGTGTATCTTGTGGCCAGCCGCAGCACCTGTTCCTCGCTCGCCCCGTCGCCCGGCAGTTCGCCGACCGTCCGGCCTTCCGCCATCACGACGATGCGATCGGCAAGCGCCAGCACCTCCGGCAGGTCCGAGGACACGACGAGCAGGGCGACGCCCTTGTCGGCGAGCGCCCTGAGAAGCCGGTAGATCTCGGAGCGCGCGCCGACATCGACGCCGCGTGTCGGCTCGTCGACGATCAGAAGGCGCGGCTCCATCGCCAGCCATTTGGCGAGAAGCACTTTCTGCTGATTGCCGCCGGAGAGATTGCCGACGATCTGGTGAACGTTCGGCGTCGCGATGCGCAGTTCGTCGACGAAATTCCTGGCCAGGGCCTCGGCCTTGCGGTTGGAAAAATTCGCACCCGACGAGACCCTGGACAGAACCGTCGCGGCGACATTGTTGACGATGTCCATGCCGAGGAACAGGCCGGCCGCCTTGCGGTCTTCCGGCACCATGCCGATGCCGGCATGCTTGCCGTCCCATGGGCCTTTCGGATCGATCGGCTTGCCGCCGATGCGGACCGAGCCGCCGTGCCGGCGGCGGGCACCGAAGATCGCCTCGCAGAACTCACTGCGGCCCGACCCGATGAGACCGGCAAGGCAGACGATCTCGCCGGCCCGAACGGTGATCGACGCCGAGCGCACCAAAGGCGGCGCGTCGACGTTTTGGGCCTGGAGCACGACATCACCGATTTTCCGTCCCGCGGGGGAGCGCGAGAAATGCACGTCGCGTCCGACCATCAGGCGGATCAGTTCGTCGGTCGAGGTCTCGGCGACCCGGCGTGTCCCGGCGAGCCTGCCGTCCTTGAGCACTGTTACAGAATGGCAAAGCGCGAATATCTCGGCGAGCCGATGCGAGACATAGATCACCGAAACGCCGTTGCCGGCCAGGCGGCGCACCACGTCGAACAGTTTTTCGGTTTCGGTCAGGGTGAGCGCCGCCGTCGGCTCGTCGAGGATGAGGATCCTGAGGTCCCGCGACAGCGCCTTGGCGATCTCGACGATCTGGGCCTGCGCCGGCGACAGCGCCGACACTTTCAGCGCCGGGTCGATGGCAACGCCAAGCTGCGCAATCAACGCTTTTGCCTGCTCGCGCATGGCGCGGACGTTCACCTGGCCAAGCCATTGCGTCGGCTGGCGGCCGGCGAAGATGTTCTCGGCGACCGAAAGCTGCGGCACCAGCGAGCCTTCCTGATGCACGATGCCGATGCCGAGATCGCCGGCGGCTTTTTCGTCCAGCGTGCCGATCTCGGCGCGGTCGACCAGCACCGTGCCTTGATCCCGCGAATAGACGCCGGCGACGATCTTGCCGAGGGTCGACTTGCCGGCACCGTTTTCGCCAAGCAATGCACGGATCTCACCGCCGTCGACGCTCATGGAGACATCGTCCAGCGCCCGCACGCCGGGGAAGAACTTGGAAAGGCCGTTGATTTCGAGCCGCGGCGCCATGGCCCGTTATGCCTTGGCCTGGAGATAGTGGGCCTGCTTGGCCTGAATCATCCAGACCATGGCTTCGTTGACGGGCGTTGCCACACCGGTGCGCTTGCCCGCGTCGACGATCGCTCCGTTGATCACCTCGATCTCGGTCTGCCGCTTGGCCTCGACATCCTGCAGCATCGACGCCTTGCCGCCGATCGCTTTCTCCAGCAGCCCGGTGATGGCGGCCCAGCGCTCATCATAATCGAGCGCGATGCCTTGCGCCTTCGCCACCGCCACGACCTCTTTGAGGATGGCGGCCATCAGGTGCTTGGTGCCGTCGAAGGCGACAAGCTCGTGCGACATGAACTGCAGCAATCCGGCGACCGGCAGCGTGCAGGCGTTCAGCGCCAGCTTTTTCCAGACTTCGTCCAGGATCCTGTCTGAGCGCGTCGTTTCGATCTCAGCCGCGCGGAACGCCTCGATCACCTTGCCGAGGCGCTCGGTCGGCTTGCCCGTGAGTTCGCCGATATAGGTCATGCCGGATCCCGGATGCTTGACCCGGCCCGGCGCCAGCAACGTACCGCCATGGTAGGTCAGGCCCACCAGCACGCGGTCTTCGCCGACGATCGAGGCGATGCGGGGCGCGTTGCCCCAGCCGTTCTGCAGGCTGAGCACGGCCGTCTCACCGGCAATCATCGGTGCGGCGGCGCGCACGGCGGCCTCGGTGTGATAACATTTGACGAAATTGATGATGAGATCGACCGGGCCGATGCTCGCCGGATCATCGCTTGCCGGCACCCTGATCACCGGCTGCGAACCATCCTTCTCCTCGATGGTCAGCCCGTTGTCGTTGATTGCCGTCACCGCCGCCTTGGAGACGTCGATCAAAGTCACGTCGTTGCCGGCGCGGGCCAGATAGCCCCCGAATATCCCGCCCATGGCTCCGCCGCCGCCCAGAATGGCGATTTTCATGCATCTTCCTCCCTGGGTGGCCGCAAACCGTTCGCGACCGCCATCATCGTCCCCAAGCGTGTTGATTTGCAGGCTTTGGAGCATGCCCCAAACCGGCACGGTCAATGCTCCAGGAGCTCAACCACATCTTCCCGCTTTTCAACCTTGTGATTTCAGCATTGCAAGCTGTTGCATAGTTGTCAAGCATGATGGTATGAAAGGTCTATGGTCGACCCACTTGTCATAGAACGAAAGAAGCTCTTCGAGCACGTTGCCACGCATCTCGAAGGGCAGATCCTCTCAGGCAAACTGAAGCCCGGAGACCAATTGCCGCCCGAACGCGACTTGCAGTCGCGCTTCGGCGTCGGGCGTCCGGCCATCCGAGAGGCCCTGATCGCATTGCAGAAGGCCGGCCTTGTCGAACTCACCAATGGCGCCCGCGCCAAGGTGCTGATGCCGACCGCCAGCCACATCTTCACCGGCATGGCGCCTGCCGTCAGGCAGATGCTGTCGACCGAGGAGGGGCAGCGCTCCTTTCAGGGCGCTCGCATGTTTTTCGAAGTCGGCCTCGCCCGCGAGGCAGCCCGCACGGCGACGCCCTCGGACCTGGAAGCGCTAGGCGAGGCGCTGGAAGCCAATCGTTTGGCAATCGGCGATCGTGACCGCTTCACCAGCACCGACATTGCTTTCCATTTCGAGTTGGCGCGCATCGCCCGCAATCTCGTCTTCGTCGCCCTGCATGACCAAATTTCGGAATGGCTCAAGGAGCAACGCATTGTCACGCTTGCCGCCGATGGCCAGGAGCAGACGGCGTATGAGGCACACCACGCCATCTACGACGGGATTGTCGCGCGCGATGCCGACCGGGCCGAAAAGGCGATGCGTGAGCATCTGGATCAGCTGACGACGATGTTCTGGCGCCAGCGGGCAAGTGACCAGAAAGCAGATGATCATAAAATGGGCGACCACGACGCATGAAGATCGGCGTCATCGGCGACGATTTCACCGGCTCCGGTGACATCGCCAACACGCTCGCCAAAGCAGGCGCGCGGACTGTCCAGTATGTCGGCACGCCGATTGGAAAACTGGCGGATGGAAGCATCGAAGCTGCGGTGATCGCACTCAAAACGCGCTCTGTTACGGCCGACGATGCCGTGGCTCAATCTCTGACAGCCTGCCGCTGGCTGGTTGCCAACGGCGCGGAGCAGATCGTCTTCAAGTATTGCTCGACCTTCGATTCGACGCCTGAAGGCAATATCGGACCCGTGGCCGAAGCGCTGCTGGCGGAACTGGACGCGCCGCTGGCACTTGTCTGTCCTGCTTTTCCCGCCAACGGTCGCATGCTCTATAACGGACACCTCTTTGTTGGCGACCGACTGCTCAGCGAGTCGGGCATGGAAAACCATCCTCTGACGCCGATGACCGATCCCGACATCAGGCGGTGGCTTTCACATCAGACACGGCTCAAGGTGGGACATCTTGCGCTGCAAAGCTTGCGGTCGGGTGACGCGGAAGCGGCCTTGAGACTTGCCAAACGCGACGGCGAAAAACTGATCGTCGCCGACGCGATCTCGAACGACGACCTGATGGCATTGGGCCGGATAGCCAAGACCCATCGGCTGGTCACCGGTGGCTCCGGTATTGCCATGGCCCTGCCTGGCAATTTCGGCATCCGCCCCGTAGTCGAAGGCCGACTGCAGTTCGATGGGGTTTGCGGTCCCGCATTTATTCTCTCCGGCAGCTGCTCGTCGGCGACACGCACGCAAATTGCCGCCTATTGCAGATGCCATCCCTCGATGCGTCTTGACGCCGAGGACGCACTCGACCCGGATGCTTTCGTCGCCAGCTGCCTTCATTTCCTGATCACCCATAAGGGCTCTGGCCCACTGGTCTACTCAACGGCAGAGCCTTCCGAAGTGTCGGCGTCACAGGCTCGGCACGGGCGCGAGCGGTTGGCAGCACTGTTCGAGACCATTTTCGCTGAACTCGCGGTAAAGGCGGTGATTGCTGGCTTCCGGCGTGTGATCGTTGCTGGTGGAGAGACCTCCGGCGCTGTCGCCTCGGCGTTCGGAGCGTCGGCGCTTGAAGTCGGTCCGGAGATCGACGCTGGGGTGCCGGTGCTCGTTCTCGACGGTGAGCCGAGGCTGGCCTTCGCGCTGAAATCAGGCAATTTCGGTGCATGCGATTTTTTCGAACGCGCGCTCCATGCTCTGAAAGGTGACGCCTCATGACCCTGGAAGAACAACAACTTCGCGACGAGTTCTGCCGTTGGGGCGAATCCCTCTTCATGCGTGGCTATACGGCCGGCTCGTCGGGCAATCTGTCGGCTCGGCTTGCCGACGGTTTCCTGGTCACGCCAACCAATTCCTGCCTGGGGTATCTCGAACCCGGCAGGCTGTCGAAGCTGGATACCCAAGGCATGGCCGTGTCCGGCGATGCCCCGACCAAGGAGATACCCTTCCACATGGCATTCTATGAGGCGCGGCCGCAGGCGGCAGGTGTCGTGCATCTTCACTCGACCTATGCCACGGCACTTTCGTGTCTCGAAGACACCGACCAGGATGACACCATCCCGCCGATTACGCCGTATGTGGTGATGCGCGTCGGGCGGGTGCCGCTTCTGCCCTACACCCATCCAGGGTCGGCTGACGTTAGGCCGTTGGTTTTAGCCAAGGCACAGAATCATGCTGCCGTCCTGCTGGCCAATCATGGGCCAGTGGTTTCCGGGCGCAGTTTCCACGATGCCGTCTTTGCCGCGGAGGAGTTGGAGGAAACGGCAAAACTGGTGTTCCTGACTAAGCGGCTACGTGTGCGACGACTGGATGAACGGGTGGTCGCGGAGCTGCAACAACGTCGACAAAGGTGAATGTCTATGTTGGCTCTTGCACGGGTCATTCGGGCCCAGGTGGGCTGCTCAGAGCAACGTCATCGTTGCCGGCGAGCCACCGCACCATGTTCGCCATCAGCTTGCCGTAGAACGGCCACCCGAGAAAATCCTGCGAGAGCCAGTGCGGGCCGATGTCGGTCGCCCAGGCGATTGTGCGGCCTCGGCCACGGTTGTGAACGGCAAGGAGCGGCCAGTCGGTGCCGCGATGGTGGGAAGTCGCGAGAAGCCGGGACGAACCGTCGCTCCTGAAATCCAGCTTGTTCATGCCGAGGATCGGCGGCAAAGGCACCTCCACCCCGGCAAAGATCGGGTGGGAGGACTGCAGGATGGACGCCTGCAATCCTTGCGGCACCTCCATGCCCGGAAAACGGAAAACAGCGCACCGGCAGCACGTCTTCAACCGGGGTGTCGTGAAACCGCGCCGTCCCGAACATGCCCTGAAAGCCCATATAGCCGCCGGCCAACATCAGCCCGCCGCCGTTTTCGATGTAGGCTTTTAGCACCTCGAGGCGGTTAACGCCAACACGCCCAGCGCGTGCATCAGGCGTGACCAGCAATGTCAGTGCGCCCACATCGGAAATCACTACCGCCTGATACCGGGCGAGCGTATCGAGGTCACAGGGAAACTCCGCGGCGCAGCGCTCGCCTCCGATGACAGAGATGCCCTCTATGGCCAGTGCGGCGTTGAAGGCCGTCGCACCATTTGTCGAGGTCGCGCTTGTCAGCACATCGCCGCCGGCAGCGACCGAGGTGGTAGCCGCGAAGGTTTCACCTGCAAGCAACATGTTCATCTTCGCACCTGCACCAATCGGTCGAGCGCAATCGCTGCGTTGGCTGGCGGCTTAGTCATGTGCAGGTGGCCATCGGAACAGCGCCATGCGGCCACGCTCATGTTATCGTCCTCGTCTTCGTCGCGATCAGGCTCAATGATGCGCGCATCGCAGGGCTCTTGGTCGACCTCGATCTTCCAGCTCTGAAGGGACTTCTGAGTGATGTCAGTTACCTCAGGCAAATTGCTGGTGAGATAGGGCAGGCCCAATTCGGCGGCCGCCTCCGGCGTCCCCGGTTCATTAACCCAACCCATGACGTAGCAGATGTCGATGTCGAGCTGCCGGTCAGGACCGGTAGCTGTTTCGATACGCTCGATGAGCTTGGGATACAGTCGCTTTCTCTCCGGCCAAGTTGCTAGGTTAGCGGTTTTTCACCTTCGGTTCCGTTGGCCCAATGCCCAAAGCCCTACGTCGAATGACCTCGTCTTGCGGCCATCCGGCACAACAGGCTTCGCAAGCAGCGCCCTCGGCCCAGACATTCGCCGCTATTTTCTCGTCGTCAATCGGTTCTGCGTCGTCGGGAAATCCTGCGATCACGCGACCGGTCGCTTTTGGCGGGACGTTATCCGCATCGATCATGAGGACAATGCGCCTGGAGTAACGATCGGGCATCATCTCGGCTTTGTTTGGCGCGGGTTCGGACGTCGCTATTGTCCTTGAAGATGGCATCTCAATCCGGTCGCACGTAGGGGTCAAAATCACAACCGCTCAAGTCGGATATCTAGGGAACCTGTCGACTGAAGCCTTCCTTGCCGCGATCGTTACATCGCCGTAGTTGTCGCCTGCTGTCTAGCCAGCATGGTGCTAAATCGCGTAAAGAACGCGGTCCGATATCCCCCGATCGCGTCGGACTGCCTTGAACCGATGGCGCCAGCAGTCGGTTCGCTTGACCCGTTTCGCCATTTCCGATGGAGCGCTGCAGGAAAAACGTGATCAACGGATCCGCTACGATCAGGTGCGTAACACGATGGGTCAGTATATTGGTCTTACTGAAACTTGCACGCAACCAACCAGCACCAGCCGGCGATCGTTCCATCGATGTTCAACGGCCGGCGCTGGTATCGAGCGGCACGATTCCCTGACGTGAATCTTCACCTGTAAGTTTGAGAAAATTGCGACGTGAGCCTACATGTTCATTTAGCGAGTCAGGGCCAGTCTCAAGCGAAACGCGAGTTGTTGGGTTTGACAATACGGGAATTAATCCTTTGTTATCAACGACAGTTATGGCCACGTTTGACAGCCTAACCACTTGAACACAAACGACTGTTCCAGAACGGCTCAGCGTGGAATAGACTGCCGCAATGCATGTCGCCCAAAAGTGCAAAGCGGTTTTGGGACAACGACATGCATCAAACGGAAAATGCATGTCGCCCAAAAGTGCAAAGCGGTTTTGGGACAACGACATGCGTAAAGTCAACAATTGCATGCGCGGCACTGCGCTTGCGGGCCCCTTGTTGAGTGGCCCGCGGATGAGCAAAAGGGCGAATGGCGACCACGGATCTGGAAAAGCCGGGAGATGACGGCTTGAGCGCCCGCACCGTGCGGGTGCTCAAGGCCATGCCGCGCGCCTGGAACCGGTTTTGGCGGTACGTCGCGCTTTATATGCCCAAGCGGCTCTATGCCCGCTCGCTGATCATCGTCATTGCACCGATGATCCTGCTGCAGTCTGTCGTCGCCTTTGTCTTCATGGAACGCCACTGGCAGACCGTTACCCAGCGCCTGTCGCAGGCCACGATCAGCGACATTGCCGCGATCATCGATCTGATCGAAACCTATCCGCACGACGCCGATTATGCCAACATCATCCGCATCGCTCAGGACCGCATGCAGTTGAAGGTCGACCTGCTGCCGCCCGACCCGTTGCCGCCGCCGGGCCCAAAACCTTTTTTCTCGATCCTCGATGAAATCCTCTCCTCCGAGATCACCCGCCAGATAAACCGTCCGTTCTGGATAGACACGGTCGGCAATTCCAACATCGTCGAGGTCCGCGTCCAGCTCGAGGGCAAGGTGCTGCGCGTTTTCGTGCGCCGCAGCCAGGCCTATGCGTCGAACACCCACATTTTCCTGATCTGGATGGTCGGCACGTCGCTGGTGCTGCTGATGATCGCCATCCCCTTCCTGCGCAACCAGATCCGGCCGATCCTGAACCTGGCCGAGGCCGCCGAGAGCTTCGGCAAGGGCCGGCCTATGCCGCGCGATTTCCGTCCGCGCGGCGCCGAGGAGGTGCGCCGTGCCGGCTTTGCCTTCATCCAGATGCGCGAGCGCATCGAACGCCAGCTCGAGCAGCGCACCGCCATGCTGACCGGCGTCAGCCACGATCTCAGAACCATCCTCACCCGCTTCAAGCTGCAGCTTGCGCTGACCGGGACCAAGGCCGACACCGAGGCGCTCGGCCAGGACATCGACGACATGCAGTCGATGCTGGAAGGCTACCTCGCCTTTGCCCGCGGCGAAGCGACGGAGGACACCGGCCGTTTCGACCTTGAGGCCTATTTCGAGAAGCTTGGCGAAGAGGCCACGCTGCGCGAGCGCAAACTGTCGACCACGCTTGCCGGCGATCCGCACGTGCAGGTGCGGCCCCGCGCCTTCGCCCGGTTGCTGTCCAATGTCGTCGGCAATGCCTTCCGCTATGCCAAGACGGTGGAGATCAAAGCCGACCATGGTCGCGGCTCGCTGCTCGTCACCATCGACGATGACGGGCCGGGCATCCCGGCTCAGAAGCGCGAGGAGGTTTTCAAGCCTTTCGTGCGGCTTGACGAGGCCCGCAACCTCGACGCCAGCGGCACCGGGCTCGGCCTCGCCATCGCACGCGACATTGTCCGCAGCCATGGCGGCGACATCATGCTGGACGACAGCCCGCTCGGCGGCTTGCGTGCCGTCATCAAGGTACCGGCCTGACCTGCATTCGGCATTCCCAAGTGCGCCCGCAGGCTATCCATTCATCGGCCCGTCATGAAACCATGCTGAAGAGCGCGCATGAAGCGCGCGACCTCTATCGATTCGGCCCCTCGGCATCGATTCGACCCCGTGCCCGCCAGGGTGCGCTGGAGCGAGGTGCGCTGGAGCGAAGCGAGAGCCGCGGCCCGGTCGCCATTCAGGCATCGCGGCAAGGCAACCGACGACTTCCTGGGCAAAGGACCGCCATGCGCATCCTGATGGTCACCGACGCCTGGCGCCCACAAGTAAACGGCGTCGTCCACACGCTGGAGCGGCTGTCCGAGACCCTGAAATCCTTCGACGTCGAAGCGGACTTCCTGACCCCGAACATTTTCCGCACCTTGCCCTTGCCGACCTATCCCGACATCAGGCTGGCGCTGACGACGCCGGGCCATGTCGCGCGGCTGATTGCCGAGCGCAAGGCGGATCATATCCACATCGTCACCGAAGGCCCGCTCGGCATCATGGCGCGGCGCTACTGCCGCAACACGGGCCGGCCGTTCACGACGAGCTATCACACGCGCTTTCCCGAATATCTGAGCGCGCGCTTGCCCGTGCCGGAAGCCTGGGCCTATCGCTGGCTTCGCGATTTCCACAATTCCGGGCAAGGCACGCTTGTCGCCACCCAGTCGCTGGCCGACGACCTCGCCGCACGCGGCTTCACCAAGCTCAGGCCATGGACGCGCGGCGTCGACACCGACCATTTCCGGCCGGACAAGCGGAAGGATCTGGGTCTCAAGGGACCGATCTTCCTCTGCGTCGGCCGCGTCGCGATCGAAAAGAATTTGAGCGCATTCCTCGACCTCGAATTGCCGGGCAGCAAGGTCATCGTCGGCGAAGGCCCGGAACTGGCCAGGCTCAAGGCGAAATATCCGCAGGCCCATTTCCTCGGCCATCGCCCCAACGACGAACTGGCCGAAATCTATGCCTCGGCCGATGTCTTCGTCTTCCCCAGCCGCACCGACACCTTCGGCAACGTCATCATCGAGGCGCTGGCCAGCGGCACGCCGGTCGCCGCCTATCCGGTGACCGGCCCGATCGACATTGTCGGCGACGGCGTTGGCGGCGCGGTGGCTGACGATTTGCGGCAGGCCGCACTTGCCGCCCTTCACCTCGACCGCGCCGAGGCACGCCAGCGCGCGATGCGCTACAGCTGGAAAGCCTGCGCGGAAATGTTTCTGGACACGGTCGAGGAAGCACTGGGCACGACGCGCAAGCTGACACCACCTGTCATCATCCGCGGGCGAAGCGGCGGCGAAGCCGGCGCGCAGACCCGTGGATGAGGAAGCTAGAACAGGCGGCCGCCGTCCGGCACCTTGCGCTCTATGGCGCCTAGCACGACAGCGCCCTCTTCGTCGGGAAAGCCAAGCGTCAGCACTTCCGACATGAACGGCCCGATTTGCCGCGGCGGGAAATTGACCACCGCGAACACCTGCCGGCCGATTAGCGTCTCTGGCGCATAATATTTGGTAATCTGCGCCGACGATTTCTTGACCCCGATGTGGGCGCCAAAATCGATCTTCAGCTTGAATGCCGGCTTGCGCGCTTCGGGGAACGGCTCGGCCTCGACGATCGTGCCGGCGCGGATATCGACACGGTCGAAATCGGCGAAGCTGATCTGGGGCTTGCGCTGGTTGCTGGAACTCATCGAGGATCAGGCGTTTCCGTAGGTCTCGAAGAGGACGCCGGCCAGCGCATCCTTGGCCGAGGTTCCCGACCAGACGACGAACTGGAAGGACTGGAAATAGCACTCGCAGGCCTCCAGCGCCGACGACAGCAGCACCTCGACCTGCTGGCTCGACGGCTCGACTCCGCCCGCAAGCAGCAGCGATTGGCGGAACATGATCGCGCCTTCCTGCTCCCAGAGGTCGAAATGGCCAAACAGCATCTGCTCGTTAATCAGCGACAAGAGCCGCATCACTTCGAGCGCACGGGCCTCCGGCACCTTGATGTCGAAGGCGCAGGCCAGATGCAGCGCCTCGAAATCCTCCATCCAGGAGAATGAGACGTGATAGTCGGTCCAGCTTCCGGCAACCGAGATCGAAATCTCGTCGTCGCCGGCCCGCTCGAAGGACCAGTCATTGTTGTGAGCCACCTGCTCGATGACATCCACCGGATGGATTTCGCGGGAAAATTCGAGTTCGAGAAGTTCCATGAAATGCTTCCTGTCGTTCCCTCGCATCGGCCCGAAAATCGGAACCGATTTTCGGAAAGCACGATGCGAACGTTCAAAAGTTCTAGAGCGTACTTTGTGCGTCCAAGTGGACCCACGTCGCTCTAGGGAGCGCCACACGCTCCGTGGGCACACACGACGAACAATCCTGTCTAGAACTCGGACGGCCAGGACTTCTCAACGCAAAGACCCCTGACCGGACCCCACCGCCCGGCGCATGACCCTGCTCCGAATCATGCAACAAATTCAGTCTATTGATCGGGAGTCGCGTGACCAGCCCAATTTTTCGCACTGCGTCATCAGCATGTGGATAGGCACTGTCACAAAGATTCACGCAATGCCGGTAAGCGATTCACGGCAAAGCACTTTTTGCGATTGCGCTTTGTGGAAAAGTTTAACGAATATTTTTTGGTTATTTTTTCGGACGCGGCTTGGCCGCGGTCGCAGGCGTCGCCTGTCCGGTCAATTCGGCCAGTTTGGCCTCGAGTGCTTCGATGCGGGCAGCGAGGCGGGTGTTCTCTTCCCTGGCCTTCGCCGCCATATCGCGGGCAGCCTCGAACTCCTCGCGCTGCACTACTTCCATGGAGTTGAGAATGCGCTCGGCCTGCCCCCTGAAGGCGGTTTCCACTTCGCGCCGCACCCCTTGCGCCGCACCCGCGGCGTCGGTCATCAGCTTGGCGAATTCATCGAGAATGCGGTTCGGTCCGGTCGACATGGCAAATCCTCGCTTGCTGGAATTGACGTAGTGGCGCACGGCACGGAATGCAAGAACGTTGAAACCCGTGGCATCCGCAGCCCATTCAATTTCGGTGCGCTAAGCTAGCGCGCCAAGTCAATGAGAAGCGCCTCGCCGTCCTCGATGCGGCCATCGCCAAAGGCATTTCGGATGCCGATGCCGGCCGGGTCAAGCCCGGCGACGAGGCTCTGGACCGGCTCGAGGCCAAATACGACGCTATGGCAGAGAACACCAAGTGAAGCGGCTGGTCTTCACAGGCCAGTCGCCTATTGTGGTGTTTTCGTCGCGACTGGCGTCAAGCACGAGTCGCTCTCAGTCAGGGTCACCCAATGGCAACGCCCCCGCGCAGACCGACAAATCCGATGGCAGCTGCCGAAGCTGCCTTCAAGCCGATCAAGAAACCGGCAGCCCCAATTCGCGAACCCTCGGCCGCGCCCAATGTCAGAGAGCTCGTTTCGATTAGGATCGATCGAGCCGTGCTGGACCATTTCCAGGAAGATGGTCCGGGCTGGCAGGACAGGATCAACGACGCTCTAAGGCAAATGGTCGACGGCAAGCGTCAGGGTTGAGCCCCTCCGTCCGTGGCGATGAAGGCAACCATCAACTTGCCTTGACCCTGCCAAAACCCTGCCGCATGGTCCGCGCCCGAACGCGATGGCTACCCGGAGATCCTTGTTGAGCCAACATCTTATGCTGCCGCTGGCCGCCCTGCCCTTCCCCAATATCGACCCGGTCATTGTCCAGATCGGGCCGTTGGCGGTGCATTGGTATGGCGTCGGCTACATCGTCGGCATTCTCTTTGCCTGGTGGTATGCCAAGCGGCTCGTCACCGACAAAAGGCTCTGGCCCGACGGCACCTTGCCGATGAAGCCCGAGGATCTCGACGACTTCATCGTCTGGGCGGCCATTGGCGTGGTGCTGGGCGGACGCACCGGCTACGTGCTGTTTTACGATCTGCCGCGCTACATTGCGCACCCGCTGGATATCTTTGCCGTCTGGCAGGGCGGCATGTCGTTTCACGGCGGCCTGCTCGGCGTCATTCTCGCCATGACGTTGTTCTCCTGGTCGCGCGGCATCCGCGCATGGTCGCTGTTCGACGTGGTGGCGGCCGGCGTCCCTGTCGGCCTCGGCCTTGTCCGCGTCGCAAATTTCATCAACTCCGAACTGTGGGGCAGGCCGACCGACGTGCCCTGGGCCGTCGAATTCCCCAATGGCGGCCCATTTTCGCGCCATCCGAGCCAGCTCTACGAGGCGCTGCTTGAAGGCCTGGTGCTGTTCCTGGTCCTGCGCGTCCTCACCCATTCCAGGCTCAAGCTGAAGACGCCGCGCTTCGTCGGCGGCGCCTTCATTTGCGGCTACGGTCTGTCGCGCATCTTCGTTGAATTCTTCCGCGAGCCCGATCAGCAGCTCGGCTATCTCCTCGGTACCAACTGGCTGACCATGGGCATGGTGCTGTCGCTACCGATGGTCCTTGCCGGCATCTGGGCTATGGCCACCGCTAAACCGGTGACACAGCCACAACCGGCATGACGCGGCTTAAAACCCGCATCGCCGAGCTGATCGATGCGGTAGGCCCCATTCCCGTCAGCGAATACATGGCGCTTTGCCTGTTCGACCCCGAGGACGGTTACTACACGACGCGCGAGCCTTTCGGCGCCGCCGGCGACTTCGTCACCGCACCGGAGATCAGCCAGATGTTCGGCGAGCTGGTCGCCATCTGGCTCTACGAGGCCTGGCGGGCGACGGGCCGGCCGCTGCCGGTCACCATCGCCGAGATCGGCCCCGGCCGTGGCACGCTGATGAAAGACATGCTGCGCACCTTTTCGCGGCTCGACGCGACGCTGACCGCCGGCGCCTCCTTCGCCATGATCGAGACCAGCCCACGGCTGACGGGAATCCAGCGGCAGACGCTTGCCGGCACATCGGTCACGATCGATTGGCATGAAACCATCGACACGCTGCCGCGGACCCCGCTTCTCATCGTCGGCAACGAATTGTTCGACGCGGTGCCCATCCGCCAGTTCGTTCGCGCCGGCGCGGACTGGCGCGAACGGGTGATCGGGCTCGACGACGCCGGCGGGTTGCGTTTTTTCGCCGGCGCCAGTTCGGTCGATCCGACGCTGCTGCCGGACGATGCCGAAGAGGCCCCGCAAGGCGCGATCGCCGAGATCGCGCCGGCCCGCACCGCCTTGATGGCGACCATCTCCGAGCGCATATCCAGCCGTGGCGGCGCCGGGCTATTCCCTGACTATGGCCATCTCCGGCCAGGGATTGGCGACACCTTGCAGGCCCTGCGCCGGCACGATCACGAAGATGTGCTGGCCAATCCCGGCGAGGCCGATCTTACCTCCCATGTCGATTTCGCCGCCCTCGCCGCCATTGTCCGGGCGCATGGCCTTGATGCCTATCTCGCCACGCAAGGCGAATTCCTGGTGAGGATGGGGCTTCTCGAACGCGCCGGCCGGCTCGGCGCCAATGCCGATGAGGCGGCCCGCGAAAAGATCGCGGGCGAGGTCGAACGCCTCGCCGGGCCGCAAGCCATGGGCGAACTCTTCAAGGTGATGGCCATCCTTCCCGCCGGCGTCGCGGTTCCACCATTTCCACCGGCGGATTGACTTTTCACTGTCTCGTCTCCCACTCTCCCGACGGTTGCCCTTCTTTTGACTGCCGCTTGACGAAATCGCCCGCACGGACAACAACGCCCGCATGTTGAATCAGACCAAACCGGATCCTGTTCGGTCGCCCTCGCTGGAAAAGGCGCGGGCGCAAGGCATTCGCCACGGCTATTTCACACGCATCGGCGGCGTCTCCAGCGGTATCTATCAAGGTCTTAACATCGGCACCGGCTCGAGCGACGACCAGACGCTGGTAGCCGAGAACCGTCGCCGCGTCGCTGACTGGATGGGCGTGCCCGCCAGCCATCTTTCGACCGCCCACCAGGTCCACTCGCCCGATGTCGTCGTCGCCCGGGAGCCCTTTTCCGGCGAGCGGCCAAGGGCCGACGCCCTTGTCACCGACCGGCCGGGTATCGCCATCGGCGCCTCGACCGCCGATTGCGGACCGGTCCTGTTCGCCGATGCCGAGGCGCGCATCATCGGCGCCGCGCACGCTGGCTGGAAGGGCGCCTTCACGGGCGTGCTGGAAAACACCATTGCCGCGATGGAAGGCCTCGGCGCCCGGCGCGAGCGCATCGTTGCGGTTCTCGGCCCTTCCATCGGCCCCTTGAATTACGAAGTTGGACCGGAATTCATCGCCCGCTTCATCGAGGCCGATGCCGGCAATGCCGGCTATTTCGCGCCCTCGGCGAAATCGGGACATGCAATGTTCGACCTCAATCGCTACACGGTCGATCGGCTCGCCAAGGCCGGCGTGATCGCCGAGGGGCTCGACCGCTGCACCTATGGCGAGGAGGATCTGTTCTATTCCTACCGGCGCACCACGCATCGCAAGGAACCGGATTACGGGCGACAGATTTCAGCAATTGTTTTGGAGAAAGAGTAATGGCGTTGCATTTCGAACGCTCGGAATTTGACGCGCGGCGCGACCGGCTGATGATCGAACTCGCCGAGAAGAAGCTCGACGCCGTCCTGTTGTTCGCGCAGGAGAGCATGTACTGGCTGACCGGCTACGACACGTTCGGTTTCTGCTTCTTCCAGTGCCTGGTGGTGAAGGCCGACGGTTCGATGGTCCTGCTCACCCGCTCGGCCGATCTGCGCCAGGCGCGCCACACCTCCATCATCGACAATATCGTGCTGTGGACGGATCGCGACGGCGCCAATCCGGCGATCGACCTGCGCAATCTGCTCAACGATCTCGACCTGCTCGGCGCCCGCATCGGCGTCGAATACGACACCCACGGCCTGACGGCCTACAATGGCCGGCGCCTCGACGAGCAATTGCAAACCTTTGGCCAGATCGCCGACGCGTCGGGCATCGTCAGCCGGCTGCGCCTGTTCAAGAGCCCGGCCGAAATCGCCAAGGCGGAGAAGGCGGCAAATCTCGCCGACGACGCGCTGGATGCTGCCTTGCCGCTGATCAAGCAGGGCGGCGACGAAGCCTTGATCCTTGCCGCAATGCAGGGCGCTGTCTTCACCGGCGGCGGTGATTATCCGGCCAACGAGTTCATCATCGGCTCCGGCGTGGACGCGCTGCTTTGCCGCTACAAGGCAGGACGCCGCAAACTGACCAAGAACGACCAGTTGACGCTCGAATGGGCCGGCGTCTTCCACCACTACCATGCCCCGATGATGCGCACCGTGCTGACCGGCAAGGCGTCGAAGCGTCACCAGGAGCTTTTCGATGCCGCGCGCGCGGCACTTTTAGCCGTCGAAAAGGCGATGACGCCGGGAAATATCTTCGGCGACGTGTTCGACGCCCATGCGCGCACGCTGGAAGCCCACAACCTGACCAAGCACAGGCTGAACGCCTGCGGCTATTCGGTCGGCGCCCGCTTCACCCCGTCCTGGATGGACATGCCGATGTTTTATCAGGGCAATCCCGAACCGATCGCCCCCAACATGACGCTGTTCGCCCACATGATCATCATGGATTCGGAAACGGAGACCGCGATGACGCTTGGCCGCACCTATCTGACCACTGAATCGCAGCCGAAGCCGCTGTCCCGCCATGATCTCGACTTGATCGTGCGGTGAATCCATAATGCATAATGGGGGCGGTCATCGGAGTTTCAGGCAAATGAGACGATCGCATGTGACGACCGTGTCATTGCTCGCGGCGCTGGCGCTGGCCGCGTGCACCAATGCCAAGGACGTTCTCGAGCCCTCGGCCATCGCTCCGCAATCGACACAGTCCGTGGCCGGAGCCGGCACGACGCCCGCTGCAACTGCCGCGCAGTCTTCCGCAACGGCACAGCCCCCTGCGCCAGCCGCCTCGGCGCAAGCCGCGGCATCGGCCGTACCGTCCGCCAAGAGCGCCTCCGCCATCGCGCGGACCCGGCTGCAGGTGGCGCCGATCGTCGGCGCTTCGGTGGAGGCGGCGACGCCGCTGACCGCTGAGCTCCAGACGCGCGCCAAGCAACGCGGCATCACGCTTGCCGGCAGCACCGACCAGGCCGCCACCCACGTGCTGAAGGGCTATTTCTCGACAATGTCGGAAGGCAAGGACACCACCGTCATCTATGTCTGGGACGTCTATGACCCCTCGGGAAACCGGCTGCACCGCATCAACGGCCAGCAGAAGGCGCCCTCCGCCAGCGGCGCCGAAGGCTGGGCGGCGGTCGCGCCGGCGACCATGCAGTCGATCGCCGACCAGACGATCGACCAGTTCGCCGCTTGGCTTGGCGGGCAAGCGGGCTGACGGGGTGCCGGCTTTGACGGCTGTAGACGTTTATTGAGATTAGCCGGCGGATTCCCGATCACGACGCTTGCAATACCGGCACGGGCCGCTAAAAGCCCGACTAAGAGGCTCAAGCGAGTCTGTCAGGGTCTCTCCATCCTTCGCCAGGAACGGTGCATGAAGCTCTTCGCGGGCAATTCCAACAGGGTGCTGGCCGAAGGGGTCGCCCGCTATCTCAACATTCCCCTGGGCAAGGCCAGCGTCAGACGCTTCGCCGATCAGGAAATCTTCGTCGAGATCCAGGAGAATGTGCGTGGCGAGGATGTCTTCATCCTGCAGTCCACCTCGTTCCCGACCAACGATCACCTGATGGAATTGCTCATCATGATCGATGCCTTCATGCGTTCCTCGGCCAAGCGCATCACGGCGGTCATTCCCTATTTCGGCTATGCCAGGCAGGACCGCCGCGCCTCCGGCCGCACGCCGATCTCGGCCAAGCTGGTCGCCAACATGATCACCCGGGCGGGCGTCGATCGCGTGTTGACGCTCGACCTCCATGCCGGTCAGATCCAGGGCTTTTTCGACATCCCGACCGACAATCTGTTCTCCGTGCCGGTCATGGCCCGCGACGTGAAGGCGAAATACAAGCAGCTTGGCAATGTCGTCGTCGTTTCGCCCGACATCGGCGGCGTGGTGCGGGCCCGCGCGTTGGCCAAGCGCTTCGACGCGCAACTCGCCATCGTCGACAAGCGCCGCGAACGTCCCGGCGAATCCGAAGTCATGAACATCATCGGCGCGGTTGCCGGCAAGGATTGCCTGTTGATCGACGACATCGTCGATTCCGGCGGCACGCTGTGCAATGCCGCCGATGCGCTGCTGGCCAATGGCGCTACCAGCGTCACCGCCTACATCACCCATGGCGTGTTGTCGGGCGGCGCCGTTGCCCGCATCAGCGGCTCGAAGCTGCAGGAACTGGTCATCACCGATTCCATCCAGCCGACGCAAGGCGTGCTCGACGCCCCCAACATCCGCGTCATCTCCATCGCCGACCTGATGGGCGAGGCGATCTCGCGCACCGCGACCGAGGAATCGGTATCGAGCCTGTTCGACTAATGCATGTCGCGCAAAAGTGTGTAGCGGTTTTGCGATGACGACATGCATGAAAACAAGAACTTAAAGCGCGTCGCATGAATCCGTTCAAGCGCGACGCGCTTTAAGCCGCCGCGCTCCTGCTCGGACCGCTTAGTCGCTTCATGCCTTCTCCGGCATCACGCGCGCCGCGCATATAGCCGCGCGGTGAGGCCCCCAGCATGCGCTTGAACATGGTGATGAAGGCCGGCACGCTGTCATAGCCGAGATCGAGCGCCACCCTGGTGATCGGCTCCCCATCGGCCAGCCGCGGCAATGCCGCGAACAGGCAGGCCTGCTGGCGCCAGGTCGACAGCGACAGCCCGGTCTGGCGGTGGAAGGCGCGGGTAAACGAGCGCCGGCTCATGCCGACGGCATCGGCCCATTCGTCGATCGTCGCATGCGGCGAAGGTGCCGCAACAAAGCGCCGGCACAGAGCCGCAAGCCTTGGATCCGAAGGAAAAGGCAGGCCGAGCGGCCGTTCCGGCAGGTTCGGGATCTCATGCAGCAACAGGTTCATGATCAGCCCGCCGCGCCCCTCCAGCTCGGCGCCTTGCGGCAGCTTTTCCGATTCCACGATCAGGCTGTGCATCAGGGCGGTGATGCCGACGACCCGCAAGCCGTCCGGCAATCCGGCAATGGCATCTGGCATGACATAGACCGAGCGCATGCTGACATCGCCCAGCATCTCGACGGAATGCTCGATGCCGGCGGGGATCCACATCGCGTGGTCGGGTGGCACCATCCAGCGCCCATGCCGCGTCGTCACCAGCACGACGCCGATAAGCGCATGCAGCAGCTGGCTGCGGCTATGGCGGTGCTGGGGCACGTGATAGCCGTCGGGATATTCGGTCGGCAGCGCCACCGCCGGCCCGACGGCCTCTTCCAGCCACTGCCAGCGGGACTGGTGCAGACGTCCGAGTTCGGCGACGTCACCTCTAGAAATTTCCCTGCCATGTGGCATTGGATGTGGCCCACTTGCGAAGCTATTGGACCAAACCACGAAAGAAGTCGTTTGGCAACCGTCCTATAAGGCTGCCTGCGGTTCGCCGCCAGAAAGACCTCGGAGCATTGCCTTGACCGACACCACAGCCACCACCGCCGCTACGCCAGCGACGGGCAGCCATACTTCGGCGCAAGCGACGGCCTTCACCGTCATCCTTGCGGTGAGCTTCTGCCACTGCGTCAACGATATCATGCAGTCGCTGCTGTCGGCCATCTACCCGCTGCTGAAGGACAATTACGGCCTCGATTTCTGGCAGATCGGCCTGTTGACCTTCACCTTCCAGGTGACGGCCTCGCTGCTGCAACCGGTCATCGGCGCAATCACCGACAAGCGGCCGATGCCCTATTCGCTGCCCTATGGCATGGCGTCCTCGTTGATCGGCCTGATCGTGCTCGCCCATGCCGGGCACTATTGGCTGCTGCTGCTCGGCGCATCGCTGATCGGCATCGGTTCGGCGATCTTCCATCCGGAATCCTCGCGCATCGCCCGCTTCGCCTCAGGCGGACGCTTCGGCCTGGCGCAGTCGCTGTTTCAGGTCGGCGGCAATTTCGGCCAGGCCATGGGGCCGCTGCTGGCGGCCTTCATCGTCGTGCCTTTCGGTCAGACCAGCATATCCTGGTTCGCCGTCGGCTCGCTGATCGGCATCATCGTGCTCTGGCAGGTCGGCGGCTGGTATAGCCGGCTGCGCGCTTCGCTCGCCAACCGCAAGGCGGCAAGCTTCGTCTCGCCCTTCCCTCGCCGCAAAGTCATGTGGGCATTGGCGGTGCTGACGCTGCTGGTGCTGACCAAGAACGCCTACATCGCCAGCCTCTCCAGCTACTACACCTTCTACGCCATCCACAAATTCGGCGTTTCGGTGCAGATGTCGCAGGTCATGCTGTTCCTGTTCCTCGGCGCGTCGGCGCTGGGCATCCTGCTCGGCGGCCCGTTCGGCGACCGCTATGGACAGAAGGCGATGATCTGGTTCTCGATCGTCGGCGTGCTGCCCTTCACGCTGGCCCTGCCCTACGCCAATTTCGAATGGACGATGGTGCTGACGGTGCTGATTGGGCTGATCCTGTCCTCGGCCTTCTCCAACATCGTCGTCTTTGCCCAGGAACTGGTGCCCGGCCGCGTCGGCATGATCGCCGGCATCTTCTTCGGCTTCGCCTTCGGCATGGGCGGCATCGCCGCTGCGGTGCTCGGCGTCGTCGCCGACATGAAGGGCATCGATTTCGTCTTCCAGGTTTGCTCGTATTTGCCGCTCCTCGGCCTGCTGACGGTGTTCCTGCCCAACATGAAGGAAGCCAGGGAGGCGCAGGCGGCGACTGGCTAGAATCAGTTCATCTTCCGGAATTGATACGAGGGCGCGGCAGTTGCCGCGTCCTCGCCGATTCTTTCATCATACGCCGGGTGAAAAGCCTGTTATGAGATAGTCGTCAACGAAGGCTTGGGGCCTTCGACGTCTCTGGAGAATGATATGCGCAAGATCGTGTTGGCCGTCTTGGGTGTGCTTCTTGTTACCTTGCCGGCTACGGCACGCATCGTTCCTTTTCCACCGAGCTTCAAGACGCAGTCCGTCAAAACCAACGGCACCAGCCTCTATGTGCGCGTCGGCGGAAAGGGGCCGGCCGTTGTGCTGCTGCACGGCTTTGCCGATACCGGAGACATGTGGGGCGCGGCAGCGGCGGCACTTGCGAAGGACCATACCGTCATCGTGCCGGACCTGCGCGGCATGGGTCTGTCCGCCCACCCGGAAACGGGCTACACCAAGAAGAACCAGGCCGTCGACATTGCCGGCGTGATGGACGCGCTGAAGATCGACAAGGCCGATTTGGTCACGCACGACATCGGCAACATGGTCGGCTATGCGCTTGCCGCGCAATATCCCAAGCGCATCACCAAATGGGTCATAATCGATGCGCCGCTGCCCGGCATCGGCGACTGGGAAAAGATCAAGCAAAGCCCTCTGCTTTGGCACTTCAACTTCCGCGGTCCGGATATGGAGCGGCTGGTCGCGGGCCGTGAGCGCATCTATCTCGACCGCTTCTACAACGAATTGTCGGCCGACCCCAAGAAGATCGACGAGGCAACGCGCGAGCACTACGCCAAGCTCTATGCCCGCCCGCATGCGATGCATGACGCTTTCGAGCAGTTCAAGGCCTTTGACCAGGACGCGATCGACAACCAGGCGATGCTCGCCGCCGGCGGCAAACTGACCATGCCGGTGCTGGCAGTTGGCGGTGAAAAATCCGCCGGCACCACGCAGGCCGATATTCTGCGGCTTGTTGCGACCGATGTCGCGGGCGGCATCGTGCCCGACTCCGGTCACTGGATCATGGAGGAAAACCCCGACGCCACCGTCAAGCTGATCACCGGTTTTCTCGCCGAATAGGCACTGCCCCGCAGGCATTTCGATGAAAAGCATAAAGGCACCCGCCTGACGGCGGATGCCTCCGTCTATCCAAGTGGTCGATCTTAGGCCCTGAAGAAGGCCAGCAGGTCGGCATTGATGACATCGGCATGGGTGGTCGCCATGCCATGCGGGAAGCCCTTGTAGACCTTGAGCTCGCCCTTCTTGAGCAGCTTGACCGACAGCAGCGCCGAATCGGCGATCGGAACGATCTGGTCGTCGTCGCCATGCATGACCAGCACCGGCACGTCGATTGCCTTCAGGTCGTCGGTGAAGTCGGTTTCCGAGAACGCCTTGATGCAATCATAATGCGCCTTGGTGCCGCCCATCATGCCCTGGCGCCACCAATTCTCGACGACCGCCTGCGAGACTTCGGCGCCGGGACGGTTGAAGCCGTAGAACGGGCCGGCCGCGACATCATGGAAGAACTGCGCGCGGTTGGCGGCCTGGGCGGAGCGGAAGCCGTCGAACACCTCGATCGGCAGGCCGCCGGGATTGGCCGGCGTCTTCAGCATGATCGGCGGCACCGCGCCGATCAGCACCGCCTTGGCGACACGGCCGCCTGAACCGTACTTCGCGACATAGCGCGCCACTTCGCCGCCACCGGTCGAATGGCCGACATGGATGGCGTCCTTGAGATCGAGGTGCGCCGCAAGTTCTGCGACATCGGCGGCATAGGTGTCCATCTCGTTGCCGGTATCGGTCTGTGTCGAGCGGCCGTGGCCGCGGCGATCATGGGCAATGACACGGTAGCCTTTCGACAGGAAGAACAGCATCTGGGCGTCCCAGTCGTCGCTGCTCAGCGGCCAGCCGTGATGGAAGACGATGGGCTGGCCGCTTCCCCAATCCTTGTAGAAAATCTCGGTTCCGTCCTTGGTGGTGATCGTGCTGCTGCCGGGCTTGGTCATCTCAATCTCCATTGATTTTTCCCGCGATAATCAGTATCGCGATAACAATACGACTAGCGCAAACTGGAACCCTTGTCCACAAAAATATATATCGCGATATTATTTTTCGTGGTACATATTGGAATGCTCAGTCGGCAAAAGGAATGCATCGTGCCTCTTCCCTTGGACAATCAGCTCTGTTTTACGCTCTACGCCACCAGCATGGCGATCAATCGCACCTACAAGCCGATGCTGGACGAGATGGGGATCACCTATCCGCAATATCTCGTGCTGAATGCGCTGGGAGAGGCCGACGGCATGTCGGTCGGGGCGATCGCGCACAGGCTTGCGCTGGAATCGAGCACCATCACGCCACTGGTGAAGCGCATGGAACAGGCAGGGCTGGTCACCCGCCAGCGCAGCCAGACCGACGAGCGCCAGGTACAGGTCGACCTGACCGCCGCCGGGCGCGCGCTGCTTGTCCAGTGCAACTGTCTGAACGAGACCCTGATCGAGCGCTCGGGCATGACGCTGGCACAGATTGATGCCCTGAACAGACAGGTCCAGGCGTTGCGCGACGCCTTGAGCAGCAATTAGGATTAGCCCTGCCCGCAATGACGCCTGGCTCTAATCCTTGCCGGCCAGCCAGCGCACGATGTTGCCCATCAGCTTGCCGTAAAGCGGCCAGCCGAGAAATTCCTGCGATAGCCAGTGCGGGCCGATATCGGTCGCCCAAGCGACGGTGCGGCCGCGGCCCTGCTCACGAACTGCAAGCAGCGGCCAGTCTGTGCCCCGATAGTGGCAGGTCGCCAGAAGCTGGGACGAGCCGTCGCGCCTGAAATCCAGCTTGTTCATGCCGAGGATCGGCGGCAGCGGACCCGCGACACCGGCAAGGATCGGATGCGACGACAGCAGGATCGACGGCTGCAGGCCTTGCGGCACTTCCAACCCGTCCGAGAATGGCAGGCACCGCACGGGCAGCACGTCTTCGACAGGCGTGTCATGGAACCGTGCCGTCCCGAACATGCCCTGAAACCCCATATAGCCGCCGGCCAGCATCAGCCCACCGCCGCCTTCGACATAGGTTTTGAGCACCTCAAGGCGGTTGACGCCGATGCGCCCTGCGCGGGCCTCCGGTGTCACCAGCAAGGTCAGCGCACCGACATCGGAGATCACCACCGCCTGATATTCAGCAAGCGCATCGAGGTCATAGGGAAATTCGGCCACACAGCGATCGCCACCGATCTGCGTCACCGCGATGCCCTCGGCGGCGAGCGCGGCGTTGAAAGCCGTCGCCCCGTTCACCCACGCAGCACTTGTCAGCACGTCGCCGCCAGCAGCGACCGAAGTCGTCGCCGCGAAGGTTTCGCCTGCCAGCAAGAGTTTCATCGTCGCCTTCGCACTGTTCGATCCAAAAACAAGGTTGGAAGGCGGCGCCGGCAGGAACCGGCACCGCCCAAGTCTAAAGGATCAGAACTTGAATTCGGCCAAGTTTTCCGGCGTCACGATCTTGGCCGGGCCAAGGATCAGTTCGCCGCTGGCCCCTATCGTGTATTCGCCGAGCCTGCCTGCCGTGAACTTCTCACCTTCCTTGCCGGTGATCTTGCATTGCGCGAGCGCCTGGGCAGCCTGATAGGTAAGATAGCCAAGATCGGTGACGTTCCACCAGATATCCTGGGCAGCGCCGTCCTTGATGTATTTCGAGATCAAAGTGGCCGGGGCCAGGCCGGTCAGCTTGACCTTGCCGATCATGCCGGCTTCCTCGAGTGCACGGGCGGCTGCCGGCAGGCCAATGCCGGCCGGAACGATGATCACCTTGAGATCCGGAAACGCCTGCACCAGCGCCAATGCCTGCTGCTGGTTGATCTGTTCGCTCTCTTCGCCATAGGCGACCTGCACCAGCTTCATCTTGGCGAATTTCGGCTCGGCCGCCATTCTCGCCTTCATGAAGTCGATCCAGGCGTTCTGGTTGGTGGCCGTCGGCGTCGACGACAGAATCGCGAATTCGCCTTCACCGCCGCTGAGATTGAATGCACTTTCCAGCATCATTTCGGCGAGGCTGTCGCCCTTAACTTGATTCACGAATACCGCGCGGGCGTCGGCCGCCACATCGGAGTCATACGAGATCACCCGGACACCCTGCTGGACAGCACGCTTCAGCGCAGGCGCAACAGCATTGGCGTCGTTGCCGGCAATTGCGATGACCCCGACCTTCTGCGACACGAGGCTGTTGATGAATTCGATCTGTGCCTCGGCCGTCGCCTGCGATGGGGCGACCTGCGTAGCGGTGCCGCCAATTTCCTTTGCCGCCTCTTCGGCGCCGCCAAAAGCCACCTTGAAGTAGGGATCGGTATCGAGCTTCGGCAGGAAGCCAACCGTTACCGGTTCCTTGGCGCATTCCTGGCTGAAGGCGAGCGCGGTCGGCGCGAGCAGGACCGCGGATGCGAGCAGGGCTAGTCTAAACGCTTTCATTGTATACTCCTCCGTCAAAGAATTCGGGCTTGAAGGAAGGGGCCCGAGATCACCCCTTGGTTTCGCGCAAAGCACGCGATCTTGAGAGCCGCTCCTCCAGGGAGCGCCAGCAATTGGAGATCAGCAGCGAGCCGATCAGAAGCAGGCCGATGATCATGCCTTGCGCGTCGCCGCCGATCTGGTTGAGCGCCAGCACATTGCGGATGATAGCGATCAGGAGCAGAGCCAGCATGACGCCGGTAAGCCGCCCCTTGCCGCCAAAGACGCTGACGCCGCCGAGCAGTACGATGGTGATGACGTCGAGCTCCATACCGAGCGCATTGTTGGCGCGGGCATTGGAAAGGCGTGCGGTGTAAACGATGCCGGCGATGGCCGCGACGATGCCCGAGAGGACGAACAGCTTCAGCACCATTTTGCGTGTGTCGATACCGGAATAACGGGCCACTTCCGGGCTGCCGCCCTGCGCATAGATGCGCTTGCCGGTCGGCGTCTTCTGCAGCACGACGGCAAAGATCGGCGCCAGCACCACGAAAGGGATGATGGTCCACGGTATCTGCGTGCCGGGCAGATTGTTGATACCGAAATCGACGACCGCCGGCGGCAGTATGTTGACCGACCCGGTGCCGAGCAGGATGTAGCCAATGCCGCGATAGAGCGCCATCGTGCCGAGCGTCACCACCAGCGACTGCAGCCCCAGGCCCGAGACCAGATAGCCGTTGAAGGCGCCGAGCAGCCCGCCGGCGACGAGCGTCAGCGGAATGGCCGCCAGCGTCGGCACGCCGGCCTGGACGAGCAAACCAAAGACCACGGATGTCAGCGCCAACGTCGAGGCGATCGACAGGTCGATCTCGCGGGTGATGATGAGCAGCGTCATCGGCAGGATCAGCAGCGCCTTTTCCGAGGCGCTCGCGGCCAGCTGCGATAGATTGAAGCCGGAGACGAAATTCGGCACGAAGACCGCCGCATAGAGGAATATGGCCAGACAGGAGATCGCCAGCAGTAGATCCCAGAAGTCGATCGAACGAAGGAACTTCCTCATCTCGCCCTTGCCTGCCTTGCCTGCTCCGCGCGCCGCACGATGAAGGTGTCGATGCCGATGGCGACCAGGATCACCAAACCGTAGACGCCCTGCAGCCAGAGCGGATCGACACGCACCAGCGTCAGCCCGTTCTTGATAACCAGCAAAGTGAGCGCGCCAAGGATGATGCCGAGCAGCGTGCCCGAACCGCCGCGGATGGCAACGCCACCGACCACCGCCGAGGCGATGACCGTGAGTTCGAAGCCGAGCGCAACACGAGCATCGATGGTGGCGTAGCGGGATGCCCAGAGCGCGCCGCACAGGCCGCCGAGCAGGCCGGCCATGCCAAATGCCAGAAGGATGCGCCGATCGACGGGGATGCCGATGAGCCGTGCGCCATCCGGATTGGAGCCGGTGGCAAACAGCTCGCGCCCAACGGCCGTGCGATAGAGCAGCAAATAGCCGGCGCACAGGATGACAATGGCGATGACGACGATCAGCGGCACACCGGCGATCTTCAGACCGGTCATGTCGAGCCAGGCCTGCGTGACCTCGTCGGCGCTGATCTGGTCGCCGGCCGCCCAGATCGAGTTGAAGCCGCGAAAAATTGACATCGAGGCCAGGGTGACGACGATGGCCGGGATCTTTCCCCTGGTGACGACGAGGCCGTTGAGCAACCCGGCAAGCCCGCCGACCGCGCAAGCAGTGATAAGCCCGATACCAATGTCGAGACCCGGATAGGCCTGAACCATGCTGGCCGCCATATAGGCGGAAAGACCGATCACCGCGGCGATCGACAGATCGATGTTGCGGGTGATCAGAACCAGCATCTGGGCGAGAGCCGCGACTATCAGAAGGGCCGCGTCCATCGACACGGCGGTGAGGTTTGCCGCACTCACCATGCGCGGGTTGACGATGGTGACCGGAATGGCGACGGCCAGCATGGCCGCAAGCAGGCCGAACTCGCGACGCTTCAGGAGATCGAACGGTCCTTTTGCCTTTTCTTCCTGGGCGGCGCGCTGTATCTGCAAGGCTTGGCCGGCGCGTTCATCGGTCTTGGTCGCCGCTTCCAGAACTTTTTCCTGGGTGGCTTGCCCGCGTGCGAACTCGGCGGTCTGGTGGCCTTCGCGCAGGACAACGATGCGGTCGCACATGCCGATCAGTTCGGGCATTTCGGACGAGATCAGCAGGATTGCCATGCCTTGCGCGGCAAGGTCGGCGATCATCGCATGCACTTCCGCCTTGGTGCCGACATCGATGCCTTGCGTGGGCTCGTCGAGAATGAGGACGCGGGGCTCGGTGCGCAGCCATTTGGCCAACACCACCTTCTGCTGGTTGCCGCCGGACAATTCCTTGACCGGTTGCCCGTAGCCGGCAAAGCGCAATTTCATGCGCTTAAGCCAGTCCGCCACCAGATCGATGGCGCGATCGGTGCCGTAGAGACCGCGAGGCGCGGCCTTGTCGAGGACCGGCAGCACCGCATTGTCGAGGATGGAGAAATCCATCACCAGGCTCTGGCCCATACGGTCTTCCGAGACATAGGCAATGCGCGCATCCATGGCGTCGCGCGCCGAGGCAAACTGCACCGGCCTGCCGTCGATCAAGATTTCTCCGGCGTCCGGCCGGTCGATGCCGAACAGCACGCGCGCGATCTCGGTCCGCCCGCTGCCGACCAGACCGCCAAGCCCCAGCACCTCTCCGGCGTGAAGCTTGAGGTTGATGCCGGTAAAGCCGCCGGCGCGCGAAAGTCCCTTCGCCTCCAGCACCAGCGCGCCGGAAGCGTGGCGCCGTTCAGGATAGAGATCGGTAACTTCACGTCCGACCATCATGCTGATGGCAGCGGCGCGGCCAAGCTCGGCCTTCGGCTTGACGCCGATCAGGCGGCCGTCGCGCAGCACCGCGATGCGGTCGGCGATGCGAAAGATTTCATCCATGCGGTGGCCGACGAACATCATCGCCACGCCGTGCAGCCTGAGATCGGCAACGACGCTGAACAGCCGCTCGACCTCGCGCTGCGACAGTGCGGCGGTCGGTTCGTCCATGATCAGCACGCGCGCATCCAGCGACAACGCACGGGCGATCTCGACCAGTTGCTGTTCGGAGGTGCGCAGTGTTCCCAGCCGCGTTGCCGCCGGCACGTCGAGACCGACGGTCGCCAGCACTCTGCGCGCGCCCGCCAGCATGGCGGCATTATCGATGCCGCCGAAGCGGTCGCGCGGCATGTGGCCGAGATAGATGTTCTCCGCCACCGAAAGATCGGGAAACAGGCCGGGATGCTGGTGCATGACCGCAATGCCGGCGGCTTGCGCGTCATGCGGCGAGTGGAAGACCGCCGGCTTGCCGTCAACCTCGACGTGACCACTGGTGGGGGAATGCACGCCGGCCAAAAGCTTCACGCAGGTGCTCTTGCCGGCACCGTTTTCGCCAAGCAGGGCCAGCACCTCACCGGAGCGCAATTCGAAGGACGCGTCCTTGAGCGCAATCGTGCCGCCGAAAGCCTTCGTCGCCTGGACTATAGCAACGGGAACAGCCCGCACCACCGCGGCGGCGGGGGCTTCGCTTTGGGCGCCCGAGTGCAGCACGTCTCCTCCCGGTCTGGTTATTTTTTTAATTTGCTATATTAAATAGCTCAAAGACGCAACGGCAAAATTGACTTCCATGGTTCCGGCGCGCACTGTCGCCGCCAACACAGGCACCGCAGGGTGTCCTCGGTCGCAGGACGATTTATGGCCTTGCGGCGGAACGGCGACATTTGGGAGATGCGGGATTTGTCAGGTAAAGGCAGCAATTCTGTCAAAGTTCGGCATTACAATGAGCGTTTCGTGCTCGACGCCATTCGTCGCCTGAAGGAAGCGTCCAAGTCCGATCTGGCGCGCGCGGCCAGCCTGACGCCTGCAGCGGTCGCTGCCATCGTCGACGGCCTGGAGTCGTCCGGTTTCGTAAAGCAAGTGGGGAAAAGGTTCGGACAGCGCGGTTCGCCGTCCACGCTTTACCGGCTGACACCGGAACGCATCTACAGCGTCGGCATCAAGATCGGCCGGCGTGCGCTCGAAGCCGTTCTGGTCGACTTCGCCGGTGAAATCCGAGCGCGCGAATCGCATGAATACCGCTTCCCCGATCCTGACATGGTGTTGAAGGCCGGCAACATGTCGCTGGCCACCTTCGAAAAACTGGTCGACGGGCTTGGCGACGCCAGCATCGTCGGCGTCGGCATTGCCTCGCCCTATTTCCTCGGCGGCTGGAGCGAGGAACTCGGCTTTCCCGACGATCTCGGCAGCCGCTGGGAAGCGATCGACCTGACGACATGCTTTGCCACACCGCCCAAGACGCCGGTATTCGTCGAAAACGACGCCACGTCGGCGGCACTGGCCGAACTCGTCCAGGGTGCCGGCGCCCGCTTCCGCGACTTCATGCACATCTCGATCGACACCTTCGTCGGCGGCGGCCTCGTGCAAGGCGGCAAGGTCCATACCGGCCCGCACGGCAACAGCGCAGCACTCGGGCCCTTGCCGGTGTCGCCCTCAAGCCTCGATTCGGTGGCGGCCAAGCCGGCGCGCTACCAGAGCCTGCTGCATCGCGCCTCGATCTATGTGCTGGTCAATCATTTGAGGTCACGCGGCGTGGTGATCAACCGGGTGCGGGAGCTCGACCCGCTGCCGCCGGAAGCACGGGCGCCATTGTTCGAATGGATCGACGATTGTGCAAGCGCGCTCGTCGAAGCGATTATCGCCATCACCTCCATCATCGACATCGAGGCCATCGTTCTCGACAGCATCCTGCCGCGGCAGATCCACCTCGAACTGCTGGCCAGAGTGCAGACCCAGTTCAACCAGATCAGCGCCATCGGAATCGTGGCGCCGGAGATCGTGCCCGGGCAATTCGGCCCCGAAGCCTCCTCGATCGGCGCCGCCATGTTGCCGTTCTCTGCGCTGCTGGCGCCCGACAGCGGCGTGCTCATGATCGGCAAGGACCGGACGAAACTGCTGAGCGCGCTGTCCACGCTGGCCGGCACCAAAGGCAACGGATCATCCGCCGACAGTGTCCCGGCCTGAGGCACAATGCGGCACGCTGGACGCAACCTATGGCCACCCTTGCACCCTTTCCCGCCTTCGGCTATAGAGCCGCCACCCGCGTAGACACCCTTGGAGGCAACGCGGCGGAAGGCTGCCTTCCCCTTGTGATCCCGAACAAAGGTCCGCTTGCTTATGCGGCTGCCGGCTTTCGGATATCCAGGCCCGGCGGCTTTCGACGTTTACGGCCCAGCCACGCTGGCCGTGAGCGCTCCAGAACAACGCGAAAGGAAATGCCATGAGCCACGATACTTACGAGCTCAAGGCCGAAGCGCGCGAACAGGTCGGTAAGGGGTCCGCCCGTGCAGTTCGCCGCAACGGTAAAGTGCCTGCAGTGATTTACGGCGACAAGCAGCCTCCCCTGGCGATTGCGCTGACCTACAAGGACATCTACTACAAGATCCATGGCGGCGGGTTCCTGACCACGATCGCCACGATCGATGTCGACGGCAAGAAGATCCAGGTCCTGCCCAAGGACTTCCAGCTCGACCCGGTCAAGGATTTCCCGGTCCATGTCGACTTCCTGCGCATCGGCAAGGACACCGAGGTCAATGTCGACGTGCCCGTCCACTTCATCAATGAGGACAAGTCGCCCGGCATCAAGCGCGGCGGCGTGCTCAACATCGTGCGTCACGAAGTCGAGTTCCACTGCCCGGCCAATGCGATCCCGGAATTCATCACCGTCGATCTCACCGGCGCCGATATCGGCGATTCGATCCACATCTCGGCGGTCAAGCTGCCGGCCGGCGTCAAGCCGGTCATCTCCGATCGCGACTTCACCATCGCGACCGTTGCCGGCTCGTCGGCGATGAAGCCGGAGACCGAAGAGACGGCCGAGGCGGCGGCACCCGAAGCGGCACCTGCCGCCGAAGAGAAGTAACTTCTTTCCGCCCGGAGGTGACGATGCTGCTGTTTGCAGGCCTCGGCAATCCGGGCGCGAAACACGCCAACAACCGGCACAATGTCGGCTTCATGGCGGCGGACGCGATTGCCCGCCGCCATTCCTTTTCGCCCTGGTCGAAGAAATTCCAGGGCCTGATCGCCGAAGGCACGCTTGCAGGCGAAAAGATCATCCTGATCAAGCCGCAGACCTTCATGAACCTGTCCGGCCAGGCGGTCGGCGAAGCACTGCGCTTCTACAAGCTCGCTCCGTCGGCACTCACCGTCTTCTATGACGAGATCGACCTTGCCGAGCGCAAGCTCCGCGTCAAGACCGGTGGCGGCTCCGGCGGCCACAATGGCATCCGTTCGATCGACGACCATGTCGGCAACGCCTATCGCCGCGTGCGCATCGGCATTGGCCATCCCGGCGTCAAGGAACTCGTGCATGGTCATGTGCTGGGCGATTTCGCCAAGGCCGACCGTGAATGGCTGGAGTTGATGCTCGATGCCATCGCCGCCAATGCCGAACTGATCGTCAGGGGGGACGAGCACGGCTTCATGAACAAGGTCAGCGTTGCCGTCCAGGGCAAGGCAGCGCCCGAAAAAGCCGGATCGAAGCAGGAAGGCCCGAAGCAGGAAGGCCCGAAACAGCAGAGCCACATCCGCCAGGCGCGACCGCAGCAGCCGGTGGCCAAGCTTCCCGAAACCGGCCCCATGGCCGCCATGCTGAAGAAGCTGTTCGGCGGCAAGGGCTAGGCCTCGCCCCTGATCGTGGCCGCGGGGCTTGACGTTCGTTACCCCTATCGCCCATAGCCCTCATCAAACTTCGATTTCCCGATAGGACCGGACAAAATGGGTTTCAAATGCGGCATCGTTGGCTTGCCCAACGTCGGCAAGTCAACGCTTTTCAACGCGCTGACCAGGACGGCCGCGGCGCAGGCCGCCAACTATCCCTTCTGCACCATCGAACCGAACACCGGCGAGGTGGCGGTGCCCGATCCGCGCCTGCAGAAGATCGCCGCCATCGGCAAGTCGAAGGAGATCATCCCAACCCGCATCTCCTTCGTCGACATCGCCGGCCTGGTGCGAGGCGCCTCGAAGGGCGAAGGGCTGGGCAATCAGTTCCTCGCCAACATTCGCGAGGTCGACGCCATCGTCCATGTGCTGCGCTGCTTCGAGGATGACGACATCACCCATGTCGAGGGCCGTATCGATCCCGTCGCCGACGCCGAGACGGTTGAAACGGAGCTGATGCTCGCCGACCTCGACAGCCTCGAACGCCGCATCGTGCAGTTCCGCAAGCGCGCGTCCGGCAAGGACAAGGAAGCGACCACCGTGCTGCCGATGATGGAGGCCGCACTTGAGCTTCTGCAGGCGGGCAAACCGACCCGCATCCTGCTCAAGGGGATTTCCGCCGAAGACCTGCGCATCCTGCAGGGACTGAACCTTCTGACCTCGCATCCCGTGCTCTATGTCTGCAATGTCGCCGAGGCCGACGCTGCCACCGGCAACGAGCACACCAGGGCGGTGGAAAAGATGGCCGCCGCCCAAGGCGCCCGCACGGTCGCCATCTCGGCTGCGATCGAGGCCGAGGTCGCCCAGCTCTCCGACGAGGAGGAGATGGAATTCCTGTCCTCGCTCGGGCTGGATGAGCCCGGCCTGAACAAGGTCATCCGCGCCGGCTACGAGCTTCTGCAGCTGATCACCTATTTCACCGTGGGCCCGAAGGAGACGCGCGCCTGGACCGTGCACAAGGGCGCCAAGGCGCCGCAGGCGGCCGGCGTCATCCACACCGATTTCGAGCGCGGCTTCATCCGCGCCCAGACCATCGCCTACAATGACTTCGTCACGCTGGGCGGCGAAGTGGCGGCCAAAGAGGCTGGCAAGGCGCGCGACGAAGGCAAGGAGTATGTCGTCCAGGACGGCGACATCATGCTGTTCAAGTTTAACACGTGACGCATTGAACCTCATTTGCTTGGAAGCGTCCCGCCTACCTGATCGCAGGGACCTTTGCGCAAACATCACGAACGAACGTACGGTAAACACCAAAAGCGCACGGGACAAAAAACGTCAGCAGGCATTACAAAAATTACATCGCGCACCACATATAGGCTAGCAGAACGTCTGCGAAGCAGTTAACGTTCAATAGGCAAACGCATCCGTTCGGAAGCAGCGCCGAAGCCATCATTGAATAATACAATGAGACACGCGCTGCGTTCCCTACCGGGAACGGTAGCGAACGTTAACTATTTCGTAGGTAAACTAGCACTGCCACAAGGGAGAACCGCAATGGCCGAACGCAAATCAGCTCTTAAACGGGCGCCAGAGCGCCCGGAACTCCAAGCGAAGCTTGAACGCGCCAAAACGATTGTTCTGACCGATGATCAACTCCAAGAACAGCGGGCCAGCTTTGCGTATGGGAATGCACCCAAAGGCTCGCGGATAACAAAAGAGTCGGCCTTGCGCGCGACAAAACACATGCGCGTTTCTGAGCCGCGAGCGGCATAACTAAAGGGAGCCCGGCCTAGCCGGGCTTTTTCTCATGCTCGTATTAGAACATGAAGATCAGGAATTGTACGACCGGGTACAGGAGCAAAACCTGATCCGACAGTACGATCTCATGACCAACTGCATAGAGATAGGCCTGAAGCAAGGGCCAACGGCCTTTGACAAGTACATGCTGTGGGCTCTCAACGCCGTAGCAGTGACGAATATTTCCGCCTTTGGTGGACGCTTTCGTGAGGAGCCTATCTATGTGGGTGACCACAAGCCGCCACATTTTAGAGAAGTGCGAGACTGGATGGATCGCTTTATCTCTAATGTTCATGAGAACTGGTACATTTGGACGCCAACGGAGTTGGCGGCTTATGGGCTCTGGCGCTTAAACTGGATCCACCCTTTCATTGAAGGAAACGGGCGAACAGCTCGAGCTGCGTGCTACTATCTTCTTTGCGTTCGCAACGGATCACTTCTCCCAGGTCGAAAGACCCTCCCGGAGAGGATCCGCGAAAACCGCGACGGCTACGAAAAAGCACTGATAGCAGCTGACGAAGCGTGGGAAGCTGGGCATCTCGATTTCACCGAGATGGAGGATTATCTCGCCGGTCTGGTTCAAGCTCAGCTTGACGATGACGGCCTTCCCTACAACGGCTAACAGAGCCACTTCTACCTGCCTTCCGCATCGCTTGACTGCCCCTGGCGACGGGTCTAAGGGGGCGTCTGCACCGGCCGGGCTTCGTCCATATGCCTGTCCCCGCCCGCATCCAAAACGACGCGTCGCTACGAACGAAAACCTCTTTGGCCCCAGCAAGGGAGACCGGCGATGATCAAGGCCTTCGTCGTGGAGAATGATCGCCTGCGCGTCGTCGACGATCTCCTGGCAAGCGGCGACAGGGTGGTCTGGGCCGATCTCCTCAGCCCGACAAAGGAAGAAGAGGCGACGATCGAAACCTGGCTCGGCGTCGCCATTCCGACGCGCGAGGAGATGGAGGAGATCGAGATTTCCAGCCGCCTCTATGTCGAGGACGGCGCCTATTTCATGACCGCCACGCTGCCCGCCCAGACCGAGGTCGACGATCCGCTGATGTCGCCGGTCACCTTTGTCTTGGCTGGCAACAGGCTGGTCACCGTGCGGTATCACGAGCCCAAGGCCTTCACGACCTTTCCGCTGCGCGCCGAGAAGGTGGCGACCGGGTGCAACAGCAGCGACACCATCCTGATCGGCCTGCTGGAGGCGATCGTCGATCGCCTGGCCGACATTCTGGAACGCGCCGGCCGCGACATCGAGTCGATCTCGCGCGATATCTTCGAGGCGAGCTCGACCAAGGTTTCCAAGCGCAATCGCGATTTCCAGGAGCTGCTGAAGGCCATCGGCCGCAAGGAGGACATCGCCTCCTCGATCCGCGACAGCCTGATTTCACTGCAGCGCCTCGCCGGCTTCCTCGCCCATGCCTCGACGCAGACCAAGATGAGCAAGGACATCCGGGCGCGCATCAAGACCTTGTCGCGCGACGTGCTGTCTCTGGCCGACCACGCCACCTTCCTGTCGCAGAAGATCTCCTTCCTGCTCGACGCGACACTCGGCATGATTTCGATCGAGCAGAACGCCATCATCAAGATCTTCTCCGTCGCCGCCGTCATCTTCCTGCCGCCGACGCTGGTCGCCTCGATCTACGGCATGAACTTCAATGTCATGCCCGAACTGACCTGGAGCTTCGGCTACCCCTTCGCCATCGGCTTGATGATCCTGTCGGCGATCCTGCCGTTCTGGTATTTCCGCCGCCGCGGCTGGCTCTGAGCAAGGCTTGGCTCACCAGAAATCACTTGACCAAAGCCTGTCCGGCCTGCATCCGGGAACGCCGATCCGTGGATCGTACAATCTTGAACCGGATTCCAGACCATGACCGGAAAGACTTGGGCCACCGAAAAGACCTGGGCCTATGAGGATTTCGTCGAAGGCGTGTCGCTCGACCTCGGTACCAAGCTGGTAAGCGCTGCCGAGATCATCGAATTCGCCACCGAATTCGATGCGCAGCCGATGCATCTCGACGAGGCGGCGGGCAAGGCCAGCATTCTTGGCGGACTGGCGGCCTCCGGCTGGCACACCTGCGCGATGTTCATGCGCATGCTGTGCGACGCCTTCCTGCTCGATTCGACCTGTCAGGGCGCCCCTGGGGTCGACCTGGTCCGGTGGAAGAAACCGGTTCTTGCCGGCGACATCCTGAGCGGCAACACCACCGTCCTTGCCAAGCGCTTGTCGAAGTCCAAGCCCCAGCTCGGCCTTGTCACCATGCGTAGCGAGCTTTTCAACCAGCGCGGCGAAAGCGTTTTCGATCTCGAAAACACCGTCATGTTCCTCGCGCGCGATGCCGCACAGGGCCGCTCATGACATTGGACGAGTTCTTCTGCATCGGCGTCACCATCACGCTCGGCTCGCATACGTTCGAACCCGAGGCGATCAAGGCGTTCGCCCGCAAATACGATCCGCAGGTCTTCCATCTCGACGAGGCGGCGGCGAGGAGGAGCGTGTTCGGCGGCCTGTGCGCATCGGGCTGGCACACCGCCGCCACCTGGATGAAACTGAACCTTGCGACGCTCATGGTGACCGAGAAGGATTGGACCGGCCCCGGGCCCTTGCCTGAATTCGGCCCTTCGCCCGGCTTCAAGAACCTCAAATGGCTGAAACCCGTCTATGCCGGGGAAACCGTCACCTTCACCCGCACGGCGCTCGGCCATCGTCCGATGGTCTCGCGGCCGGGCTGGCGGCTGCTCTCGCTACGCTGCGAGGCCTTCGATTCGACCGGCGACAAGGTCCTCGAGTTCGACAGCGCCGTGCTGGTGAAAGTGGGGTAAGCGGAGTTTTTCCCTCCCCCTGTGGGCGCGCCCAACAGGGGAAGAGGAAGAGTTGCACCTCTCAATGCCCTTCAAACCCGATCAGCGTTCTGACCGGCACGCCGAGCGCCTCGAGTTTCTCGCGGCCGCCGAGATCCGGCAGGTCGATGACGAAGCAGGCGGCGAGGATGTCGGCGCCGATTTGCCTGAGCAGCTTGACCGCCGCTTCCGCCGTGCCGCCGGTGGCGATCAGGTCGTCGACGAGGATCACCTTCTCGCCCGGAGAGACGCCGTCTTTGTGCATCTCCATCTCGTCCAGCCCGTATTCGAGGCTGTAGGCGACGCGCACCGTGTCGAACGGCAGCTTGCCCTTCTTGCGGATCGGCACGAAGCCGGCCGAAAGTTGATGGGCGATAGCACCGCCCAGGATGAAGCCCCGCGCCTCGATGCCGGCGATCTTGTCGATCTTCAGTCCGGCATAGGGATGCACCAGTTCGTCGATGGCGCGGCGGAAGGCGCGCGCATTGCCCAGAAGCGTGGTGATGTCGCGAAACAATATGCCCGGCTTGGGGTAGTCGGGAATGGTACGGATGGCGGAGAGCAGCGTCTCTTCGAGGGAGGATTTCATGGTTCGCACTCCACGCTGGCGCGTTTGCTGCCTCGCTGCGAAGAGCGAGACCCGTTGCTTGCTCGGACGTCCGCCCGTTTCAAGCGAGATTACCTGAAACGCAGATTTTCGCGCGTCAATTGTTCGATCGAAGTGCAACCCATCAGCTTCATGCCCCGCTCGATCTCGACACGCATCTGTTCGAGCGCGCGTTCGACGCCCGCCTGCCCGGCCGCCGCCAGCGGGAAGAGATAGTAGCGGCCGACACCGACGGCCTTGGCACCGAGCGAGAGCGCCTTCAGCACATGCGTGCCGCGCTGCACGCCGCCATCCATGATGACATCGATTCGGTCGCCGACGGCGTCGACAATCTCGGCAAGCTGGTCGAAGGCCGCCCGCGAGCCGTCCAGTTGCCGGCCGCCATGATTCGACAGGACAATGCCGCTGCAGCCGATCTCGACCGCACGCTTGGCATCCTCCACCGACATAATGCCCTTGAGGCAGAACGGACCAGACCAGAGCCTGACCATTTCGGCAACGTCGTCCCACGTCATCGACGGATCGAGCATTTCGGTGAAGTAGCGGCTGATCGACATGGTTCCGCCGCCCATGTCGACGTGCTCGTCCAGTTGCGGCAGCTTGAAGCCCTCATGCGTGAAATAGTTCAACGCCCAGCCCGGCTTGAGGGCGAACTGTAGCATTCCGGCCAGGTTGAGCTTGAAGGGAATGGCAAAACCCGTGCGCTTGTCGCGCTCGCGATTGCCGCCGGTGATGCTGTCGACGGTCAGCATCATCACTTCGACGCCAATGTCCTTTGCGCGTTGCATCATCGCTCGGTTGAGGCCGCGATCCCGATGGAAATAGAACTGATAGACTTGTGGTCCACTGCTGATCTGGCGCGCCTCCTCGAGGCTGACGGTACCAAGCGAGGAAACACCGAACATCGTCCCGTATTTGGCAGCGGCCTTGGCAACCGCGCGCTCTCCCTGATGGTGAAACAGGCGCTGCAAGGCGGTCGGCGAGCAATAGACGGGCATCGCCAATTTCTGGCCCATGACCGTCACCGACATGTCGATCTCGCTGACGCCGCGCAAGACGTTGGGAACCAGATCGCAAGTTTCGAAGCTTTCGGTGTTGCGGCGATAGGTGACCTCATCGTCCGCCGCACCGTCAATGTAGTTGAAGATCGGCCCCGGCAACCGCCGTTGCGCCATGCGCCGGAAATCGGAAAAATTGTGGCAATCCTGCAGCCGCATCAGCGAATTCCAAAGGCCATGGCGTCGACAATCCCTTCGTCGCCGTTCGTGCGTCGAATATCAATCACGTAGCTCCGTGCCAACGGACTATTTACGAAGCTGCCCTTGCTGATCACGGCCAATAGCAAAAGGGCGCCTCTCGGCGCCCCTGCCTTTCGGTGCGTCTGGACCGCTCAGTGCGCCACGCCGGCCCACACCTTGCGCTTCGTCAGATAGACCAGCGCACCGAAGAGCAACAGGAACACCAGCACGCGAAAGCCGGTCTTCTTGCGGTCTTCCAGATGCGGCTCGGCCGCCCACATCAGGAAGGCCGAGACGTCGCGGGAATACTGGTCGACCGTCTGCGGCGAGCCGTCATCATAGGTCACCTGGCCGTCAGAGAGCGGCTTGGGCATCTTCAGCGACACGCCGGACAAGAAGTACGGATTGTAGTGCGTGCCCTCCGGTATCACCATGCCCGCCGGCGGCGTCTCGTCATAGCCGGTCAGCAGCGAATGGATATAGTCGGGACCGCCTTGCGCATACTGTGTGAAGATGTCGAAGACGAAGCGCGGAAAGCCGCGCTCGACACCGCGCGCCTTGGCCAGCAGCGACATATCGGGCGGGGCGGCGCCGCCATTGGCCGAGGCTGCGGCCTCTTCGTTGGGGAACGGCGCCGGGAAATGGTCGGACGGCTTGCCCGGGCGATCGAACATGTCGCCGGCATCATTGGGACCATCGTTGATCGTGTACTCGGCCGCCAGCGCCTTGACCTGCGCCTCCGAATAGCCAAGGTCCTCCAGCGTGCGGAACGCCACCAGATTCATCGAATGGCAGGCAGCGCAGACTTCCTTGTAGACTTTCAGCCCGCGCTGCAACTGTGCCTTGTCGTAGGTGCCGAAAGGTCCGGCGAAGCTCCAGTCCATTTCCTTCGGCTCATCGATCGGGAAATGCGTCGGCGCGGCCGCGTTGTGTGCCTCCTCCGCGGCGATTGCCGCTGTGCCCGCAAAGACCAGGCCGAGCAACGCCAGCGAGGTGAGAATCTTCTTCATGCCAAATCCCCTTGAGATTCTCACGCTCAGCCCTTGGTTTCCGGCGCGGCCGTAGCCCCCGCGGGATGGTGACCGCCACCCTTGTTCTTTTCGAGCACCGCCTCGGTGATCGAATTAGGCAAGCGCCGCGGCGTCTCGATCAGGCCGAGCACCGGCAGTGCAACCAGGAAGAAGGCGAAGTAGAACAGCGTCGCCATCTGCGCCATGAACACATAGCTGCCTTCGGCCGGCTGTGAGCCCAGCCATCCCAGCAGGATGGCATCGGCCACGAACAGCCAGAAGAACAGCTTGTACCAGGGCCGGTAGACCGCCGAGCGCACCTTCGAGGTGTCGAGCCAGGGCACCAGGAACAGCATGACGATGGCGCCAAACATCGCGAGCACGCCACCGAGCTTGGAGTCGATCGGCCCGATATTGAAGGTGATGGCGCGCAGGATGGCATAGAAGGGCAGGAAGTACCATTCCGGCACGATATGGGCGGGCGTCTTCAGCGGATTGGCGACCGTGTAATTGTCCGGATGGCCGAGATAGTTCGGCAGGTAGAAGACGAAATAGGCAAAGACGAACAGGAAGACGATCATGCCGAACGCGTCCTTGATGGTCGCGTAAGGGGTGAAGGCGACGGTGTCGGTCTTCGACTTGACCTCAATGCCGGTCGGGTTCGACTGGCCGACCACATGCAGCGCCCAGACATGCAGCACGACGACGCCGGCGATCATGAACGGCAAGAGATAGTGGAGCGCAAAGAAGCGGTTCAGCGTCGGGTTGTCGACGGCGAAGCCGCCGAGCAAGAGCTGCTGGATCCAGTCGCCGACCAGCGGGATGGCGCTGAAGAAGCCGGTGATGACGGTGGCGCCCCAGAAGCTCATCTGGCCCCAGGGCAGCACATAGCCCATGAAGCCGGTCGCCATCATCAGGAGGTAGATGATGCAGCCGAGGATCCACAAGAGCTCGCGCGGTGCCTTGTAGGAGCCGTAATAGAGGCCGCGGAAGATGTGGATATAGACGGCGACGAAGAAGAACGAGGCGCCGTTCGAATGCAGGTAGCGCAAGAGCCAGCCCGAATTCACGTCGCGCATGATCTTCTCGACCGAATCGAAGGCGAGAATGCTGTCCGGCGTGTAGTGCATGGCCAGCACGATGCCGGTCAGGATCTGCGCCACCAGCATGATCGACAGGATGCCGCCGAAGGTCCAGGCATAGTTGAGGTTGCGCGGCACCGGATAGGCGACGAAGCTGTCATAGACCAACCGCGGCAGCGGCATGCGGGCGTCGAACCAGCGTTCGATACCGGTCTTGGGCGTATAGGTCGAGTGTCCCTCGCTCATCGAAATGTCCCCTAGCCTCAGCCGATACGGATCTTGGTGTCGGAAATGAACTGGAACACCGGCACCAGCATGTTCTCCGGCGCCGGCCCCTTCCGGATGCGGCCGGCGGTATCGTAAACCGAACCGTGGCATGGGCAGAACCAGCCGCCGAACTCGCCTTCCTGGCCGAGCGGAATGCAGCCGAGATGGGTGCAGACCTGGACCATCACCATCCAGGCTTCCTTGCCCGGCGTCGTGCGGTTGGCGTCGGTCGCCGGCGCGTCGGCCGGCAGATTTTCATTGCGGGCGATCGGGTCCTTGAGGTCGGCCAGATTGACCGCCTCGCCGTCCTTCATCTCCTGTTCGGTGCGGTTGCGCACGACCACCGGCTTGCCGCGCCATTTCACGACAAGCGACATGCCCGGCGTCAGTGAGGCGACGTCGACCTCGACCGAGGCCAGCGCCAGCGTCGAGGCGTCCGGGCGCATCTGGTCGATGAACGGCCATGCGACGGCGCCCGCGCCGACCACTGCGGCCATGCCGGTGGCGACGTAGAGAAAATCGCGACGGTTGGGATCGTGGATTTCGGTTGCGCTCACGGGTGCCTGATCCTTTCGCCTCTTCGATGCCGGTGGCCGAGCCTTGTTCCCCGCTCGTTTACGCCAACCCGACAGCGCATGGCGAACAGGCTAGCGAATTCCTCCGGCATTTGGACTTCGGTTTATGCGTGAAGCCCGTTTTTGTCCAGACGGGTGAAGGCACAAGGGCAGATTGTCGCGGGCGTCCTGCGCAGACATAAATTTGACCCCCGAACACGAATGTAGCAATATATCTACATCTTCTCGACAAAGGTGCCGAAATGAACATCGGGGCGAGGACGATCACCACCATTTCGAGCCGTGAATTCAATCAGGATACGGCTCGCGCCAAGCGCGCCGCCAGGAACGGCCCGGTCTTCATCACCGACCGTGGCAAGCCTTCCCATGTGCTGATGTCGGTGGAGGAGTATGCGAAATTGAAAGGCCCCGAGGGCGGGCCGGAGAAATTCAAAAGCCTTGCGGACCTTCTGGCGGATGATCGGCCGGAGGCGGATTTTGATTTCGACATCCCGGAACTCAAGAGCGTGTCCCTGCGGCCTCCCGAGTTCGACTGATGTACCTGCTCGATACGAACGTCATCTCCGAACTTAGGCGGAGAGACCGATGCGACCCGAACGTTCGCATTTGGGCAGAAAGTCGAAATCCGGCCGAGTTTTACGTTTCGGCCGTCAGCATTCTCGAGGCTCAGATCGGCGCGCTCAGAGCAGAACGAAAAGACATGGGGAAAGCAGCCGTTCTGCGCGCCTGGATCGACGGAATGATTGCCGAGATCGCAGAGCGCGTACTCCCCGTGGATCTTGCCGTGGCGCTGCGCTGCGCGCCTCTCCACGTTCCGGATCCTCGGCCTGACCGCGACGCCTACATCGCCGCCACCGCGCTGGTCAACAACATGACGGTCGTGACCCGCAATACGAAGGATTTCGAAGGCACCGGAGTGAAACTATTCAATCCCTGGATACCGGTGGCGAGTTAGATGGCCATGGCGCATGTCATCAACCCTGACCGCTGGGCGAACGCGCCCGACCGCTGGCAAGGCGAACTGGAGTGTGGTGCCTGGGGCTCCAACTGCTGCCTGATCTTCAACTACCTGCCCGGCATCGGCGGCGGCCCGCGCCTGCACCAGCATCCTTACAGCGAGATCTTCATCATCCGCGCCGGCACCGGCCTGTTCACCGTCGGCGATCAGGAAATCGAGGCCACCGCCGGCCAGATCCTGATCGTGCCGCCCAACACGCCGCACAAATTCACCAATCTGGGGCCCGGTCCGCTCGAAACCGCCGATATCCACGAGAACGGCAGCTTCATCACCGAATGGCTTGAGTAGACCATGATGGCGAACCGAAGGTCCGCGGCGAGAAGTGGAGCCGGTTTTCGAAAAGATCATGGTCAAACAAAAAGACAAATCTACTTCGCGCCGAGCCTGGCAAGCACGGCTTTCGGGATATCGTATTCGCGGATCACCGCGTCGTGCCTGCGAAGGCCGCACAGTTCGCGCTGGATGAAATAGCCGTGGACGGCCTCGGCCGCCTCCCTGAGCAGCCGGGGCCGCTGCTCGTCGCCGCCGTTTTCGCGCAACCTCGTCAGCGTTTCCTCGACGCGCTGGCCGGCGCGCCCGAGTGCCGCCGCCTTTTCGGCGAGGATTTCGTGGCCGAGCAGGTCGAGCGCGCTCTCCTGCACGCCCGTACGTCCAAAATTCGAAGGCATCCGGTTCGACATGGCTTGTCTTACTCCGCCGGTCTCGTCTCTTCCAGGGCGCTTTCCTCGTTGAACAGGAAGCCGCCGGATTGCCGCTTCCACAGCCGCGCATAGAGCCCGTCCCGCGCCACCAGTTCGTCATGCGTGCCCTGTTCGACGATGCGGCCGCCATCGAGCACCACCAGGCGATCGAGCGCCGCGATGGTCGACAGCCGGTGCGCGATGGCGATAACCGTCTTGTTCTCCATCAGCCTTGCCAGATTCTCCTGGATGGCCGCCTCGATGTCTGAATCGAGCGCCGAGGTCGCCTCGTCGAGGATCAGGATCGGCGCGTCCTTGAGGAAGACGCGGGCGATCGCCACGCGCTGGCGTTGGCCGCCCGAGAGCTTGACGCCGCGCTCGCCGACAAAGGCCTCGTAGCCCTGCCGGTCGCGATTGTCGCGCAAGGTCAGGATGAACTCGTGCGCCTCGGCCTTCTTCGCCGCCGCGATCACTTGCGCCTCGGTCGCGTCAGGCATGCCGAGCTTGATGTTGTCGCGCAGCGAGCGGTGGAACAATGCTGTATCCTGGCTGACGACACCGATATTGGCGCGCAGCGAGTTCTGCGTCACCTTCGAGATGTCCTGGCCGTCGATAAGTATCGTCCCGCCCTCGAGGTCATAGAGCCGCAGGATCAGGTTGGCGAGCGTCGTCTTGCCGGCGCCGGACGGTCCGACCAGCCCGACCTTTTCGCCCGGCCGCACCACGAGATCGATGCCATTGAGCACGCCGAAACCCTTGCCGTAGTGAAACTCGACATTTTTCACCTCGATCCGTCCGCCGGCTACGACCAGCTCTTTCGCGTCGGGCGCGTCGATCAGGCCGAGCGGCTGCGAGATCAGCGCCTTGGAGTTCTCCAACACGCCGAGATTCCTCAGGATGCCGTTGAGCTGCATCATCAAACGGCCGAGCAGCATGTTGAGCCGCAGCACCAGTGACAGCGTGAAGGCGACCGCGCCGACGGTGATCGAGCCTTCGACCCAGAGGTAGACGGCAAAACAGGCTATAGCAGTGATCATGATGCCCGACAGCGTCGTCAGCGCCATGCGCACGCCGGTCAGCCGGCGGGTGAACGGGCGAAGCGCGTCGAGATAGATGTCGAAACCGCTCCTGAGGTAGCGGTCGTCGCCATCGGCGGAGAACAGTTTCAGCGTCTGCACGTTCGAATAGGAATCGACGATGCGGCCGGTGATCATCGAACCGGCCTCGGCCGTTTCTTCGGCATGCTTACGGATCTCCGGCACATAGAGCCTGGCTAGGACGCCAAAGGCGGTGATCCAGATCACCACCAGGGCCGCCAACCTCAGATCGAGACCGGCGACCAGCGCCAGCGTCGTCACCGTATAGACGATCATGAACCAGACGACCTCGATGAAACTTTCCATCAGGTCGCCGGTCGCCTGTCCCGCCTGCCAGACCTTGGTGGCGATGCGGCCGGCGAAGTCGTTCTGGAAGAAAGCGTAGGACTGGCGCGAGACATGGCGGTGCGCCTGCCAGCGCACCAGATTGTAGAAGCCCGGCGTGATCGTCTGCTCGTCGACCAGCGCCGACAATCCGACGACGATGGTGCGGATGACCAGCACCACGGCTGCCATGAAAACCAGTTCGGGACCGGCGGCGGTCCACAGGGCGTGCCAGCTGCGTTCGGGAAGCTGGTCGAGTATGTCGACCAGCCTCCCGACGAAATAGAACAGTCCGGCTTCGACCAGCGGTGCGATGCCACCGATCACCAGCATGGCGAAGAAGGCGAATTTCGCCTGCCCGACATAGTGCCAGAGGAAGCCGCCGACGCTGAGGGGTGGCCGAAGATTCGCGGGCTCCAGGAATGGATAGACCCAGTTCTCGAACCAGCGGTAGACGGCAGTCATCATGCGGCGGCCATCATTCTGCGGCTTGACCCTTGGCAAGGGCATCGTTGGCGGCGGGGGCCGGACCGTCGTCGAGCAGGAAGCCGCCCGACTGACGTTGCCAGAGCTGCGCGTAGAGGCCGCCGCTGGCGACGAGTTCCTCATGCGAACCTTCCTCGATGACATGGCCCTTGTCCATGACGACGAGCCGGTCCATCGCCGCGATGGTCGACAGCCGGTGGGCAATGGCGATGACGGTCTTGCCTTGCATGAGCTTGTAAAGGTTCTCCTGGATGGCCGCCTCGGCCTCTGAATCGAGCGCGGACGTCGCCTCGTCGAGAATGAGGATCGGTGCGTCCTTCAGCATAACACGGGCGATGGCGATGCGTTGCCGCTGGCCGCCGGACAATTTGACGCCGCGGTCGCCGACATGAGCATCGAAACCCTTGCGGCCAGTAGCGTCGACAAGTGCCGATATGAAATCCAGCGCCTCGGCGCGGCGTGCCGCCTCGACAAGCTTCTCCTCGCTGGCGTCAGGCCGGCCGTAAAGGATGTTCTCGCGCACCGAGCGATGCAGCAGCGAGGTGTCCTGCGTGACCATGCCGATCTGGGCGCGCAGCGAATCCTGCGTCACCGAGGCGATCTCCTGGCCGTCGATCAGGATCCGGCCAGCTTCCAGGTCGTAGAAGCGCAGCAGCAGATTGACCAGCGTCGATTTGCCGGCGCCCGAACGGCCGACGATACCGACCTTTTCGCCGGGCTTCACCGTCAGCGACAGGGCCTCGATCACGCCCTTCTGCTTGCCATAGTGGAAGCGGATGTCCTCGAAGCGGATCTCGCCCTTGGTGACGGCAATGTCCTTGGCGCCGGGCCTGTCCTCGACCAGGCGCGGCAGCGAGATCGAACCGATACCGTCCTGGACCGTGCCGATGTTCTCGAACAGTCCGGACATCTCCCACATGATCCACTGCGACATGCCCCACAGCCTGAGCACCAGGCCGATGACGACTGCGACGGCGCCGATCGTCACCGCCTGACCGAGCCACAGCCACAGCGAGATCGCGGTGACCGAAAACAGGAGCAGCGAGTTGAGGACGTAGAGCAGGCCGTAAAGCACCGTCACCAGCCGCATCGACCGGTAGACCGTATCGAGGAAGCCCGCCATGCCTTCCCTGGCGAAGGACGCCTCGCGCCGCGCATGGCTGAACAGCTTGACCGTCTGGATGTTGGAGTAGCTGTCGACGACGCGGCCGGTCATGGTCGAGCGCGCATTGGCCTGCTCCTCGCCGACCTTGCCCAGCCGCGGGATGAAGAAGCGCAACAGCCCGATATAACCGGCAAGCCAGACGGCGAGCGGCGTCGCCAGCCGCCAGTCGGCCGAGCCGACGATGACCAGCATGCCGAGGAAATAGACGACGACATAGTTGAGCACGTCGATGAGCTTGATGACGCATTCGCGCACGGCGAGCGCCGTCTGCATCAGCTTGGTGGCGATGCGTCCGGCGAACTCGTCCTGGTAGAAGGTCATCGACTGCTTGAGCAGATAGCGATGCACCTGCCAGCGGATGCGCATCGGATAATTGCCCATCAGCGTCTGCTGATTGAGGAGCGAATGGAACCAGACGGTCGCCGGCAGTGCGAAGACCACGATGAAGGCCATGCCGGCGAGCTTCCAGCCCTCGGTCTGCAGGAACGTCTCGCGGTTCTGCGCCGACAGCCAGTCGACGATCCGGCCGAGGAAGCCGAACATCCACACCTCGGCCAGGGCGATAGCCGTCACCAGCACCGCATCGAGAATGATGTAGGGCCAGGCGCCGCGCGTATAGTGCACGCAGAAGGCGACCAGCGTCTTTGGGGGCTCGACCGGTTCCTCGGCAGGGAACGGATCGAGCCTTTTTTCAAACCAGCGGAACATTGTCTTGGTACTCATATGTCTGTTTTTGCGCTCACGCGGCGCGGGAATGGGTAGCGTCCCTGGATCGCATGGCGCCAAGGACCGACGGCCCGGAATCGCCCGGGCCATCGGTCCTGCTTCGCGCAATATAGGGTGTCGCGGACTTTTCGCCGACAGGCTCGTTTGACGATCCTGACGGCGCGGTGTCAACGACCCGGATCTTCGCGCCCGGCCTGATCAGCCTGATGATGCGGCGCACCAGCGAAGGACGACTGTGATCAGGAACCGCGCGCGAGAAGTCGACATCGGGCAGCATGCCGCGATGCGGACGCCGGCGCGTCTCGGCGTGGACAGCCGACGAATAGGTTTCGCCGATCAGCAGCGCCCAAGTCGCCATCTTGCGCTCGTGCAGGCTTCTTGAACCGGGTATTTTATAGGGATCGAACATTGGTCCGTCCTCCATGTGAAGATGCGATAAAAAGGGTGAAGCAAGCTCGACCGCCGGCATTCGGCCAAAGGCAGGGATAACGTCGGCGCGCATTGCGTCGGTCAGGACACGATGGCTAGCATCGGTCCGGATACGTTCAGGTGGGGCGCTCAGCCCCTTTTGCAGTTTGAAAAACATCGCAGGATTCCTTCGAGGGCCGAAAACTGGGTTCGGCGGGAATCGGTGCGATCAAATCTTAAAGTATCAGGAGAATCGTCGTGCCGAAACCGCCGTGGGGCGTACTAGGCCCCGAGAGGGGCGCTGGTTGTGCATGGTCATCATGAATTCCCCCTCCATCGGTTTGGGTTGACAATGAAGCTGACATACCCGACTTCGCAGAAAATGGCCACCCGCAGGTCCAGGAATTTCCAAAACCGCGAAATCCCTGTGGCGGATCTGCCACTTATCAGAGCGCCGCGCGTCCAGTGGACGCGCAAAGGACGCTCTGACACCTTGGATTGGTGCATGGTCCTTTCCGAAAACCGAAACCGGTTTTCGGGGCCATGCACTAGGAAGACGCGGAAATGAACGACCGTCTCCGCATCGCGCTCTACCAGCCGGATATCGCCGGCAATACCGGAACAATCCTGCGCTTCGCCGCCTGCCTCGGGCTCGATGTCGACATCATCGAACCGACCGGCTTCCCGATCTCCGATCGCTCGCTGAAACGGGCCGGCATGGATTATCTCGAAATGGCGCGGCTTTCCCGGCATGTCGACTGGCAGGCCTTCGAAAACTGGCGCAGAAGCGAAGCGCGGCGGCTGGTGCTGCTGTCGACCAAAGCCGCGACCGCCTACACGGACTTCGCCTTTGCGGCCAGCGACATAATCTTGTTCGGCCGCGAATCCGCAGGTGTGCCGGATTCTGTCCACGAGGCGGCTGATGCGCGATTGACGATCCCGATGCAGCCCGGCGCGCGCAGCATCAATGTCGCGCTTTCCGTCGCCATGGTGGCTGGCGAGGCGATCCGGCAGCTCCGATAGGATTCGCCGGCCATCAGCGGACGTGGCGGCCACGGCCGCTTTCTGGCCCCCGGCTGCTTCCCGGCCAATGACCGCGCCCTCTCTTGTCATTTTCACCCAGGCGCACATCGCCTTCTCCTGCGGTTTGCATATCCAGGGTTTCTTGGTTACAAGCTCAACTTAACTTGAGGTCAAGCGGAAAATTCGAATGGCTCCGGTAACGGAATTGACGGTCGGTCAAGTGGCGCAGCGCAGCGGGGTGGCGGTATCGGCGTTGCATTTCTACGAGACGCGCGGGCTGATCCGCAGCCACCGCACGCCAGGCAATCAGCGCCGCTATGGCCGCGACGTGCTGAGACGCGTGGCGATCATCAGGATCGCGCAGGAGGTTGGCATCTCGCTGGCCGAGATCGGTGCAGCGCTTCAATCCCTGCCCGAAGGCCGCACGCCGACGCGCGAGGATTGGTATCTGCTTTCAACGGCTTGGCGCGATGGGCTCGATCAAAAGATCAGCCAGTTGAAGAAGCTGCGCGACGGGCTGACCGACTGCATCGGCTGCGGCTGCATGTCGATCGACAAATGCCCGCTCAGGAACAAGGACGACCGGCTGGCAAGGGAAGGCACCGGGGCAAGGCGGCTGCTTGTCGCGCGCTAGCGCCTGTCGCCCAAAAGTGCGCAGCGGTTTTGGGATAACGACATTCGCCAACAACTTGAAGCGAGTCGCGGAACGCGGCGCGCTTCAATCCGCAGCCGGTAGCCGTCTGATAGTGAATTCGATGACGTCGCCCGGCCGTTCGAACCAACTCTCGATCTCGGTCCAGTAGGCCTGCTTGGGAAAGCGCTCGAACCATTCTTGCGCCTTGAGGCGCGCATCGGGGCGCGGCAGCACGAAGGTCTCGCGCAGGAAACCGTCGCGCGGCATGCGCTCGCGCTCGGCGCGCGAACGATCGAGCCTTTTCTTCAGCCCATCCAGCGGCGGTCTTGCCGGGGTGCGCACGAAAGAACTCCTTGCCCCTTGATCAGACTTGACGCTTCCACCCAAGAGATTAGGGATCGCGCCCGGAAAAGGCTAGTGGTCCGATTCCAACATTCGCCTCCCATGTCCACAAGCGCCGTTGCGAATGTTGGAATCACACGGACCACTGGCAAGTTTATGTTTCTAGTGGAGTTTTCGAATTTGACATTTGCATCGTGCCCTGTGCCATGCGGTGTGCAAATGTCAAATTCACTCCACTAGGTCTTTTGTCGGCTGCAACTGGAGACAGCATTTGGAACGACCTGAAATACCCGTGGGGCTGCCGGCCGACATAGAACAGAAGAAGATGAAGGCCAGGCTGTGGTTCGAGACGCTGCGCGAGCGCATTTGTGCAGCCTTCGAGCAGGTCGAGCAGGATCTGCAGGGACCGCTGGCCTCATGGTCGCCCGGCCGTTTCGCGAAGACGCCGTGGGAGCGCGACGAAGGCCGCGGCGGCGGCGGCACCATGTCGATGATGCATGGCCGTGTCTTCGAGAAGGTCGGCGTCCACACCTCGACCGTCCATGGCGAATTCTCGCCGGAATTCAGGAAGCAGATGCCGGGCGCCGAGGAAGACCCCAGCTTCTGGGCGAGCGGCATTTCGCTGATCGCCCATCCCTGGAACCCCAACGTGCCCGCGGTCCACATGAACACGCGCATGGTCGTCACCTCGCGCCATTGGTTCGGCGGCGGCGCCGACCTGACGCCGGTGCTCGACCGCCGCCGTGTCCAGGACGACCCCGATACACTGGCCTTCCATCGGGCCATGCAATTCGCCTGCGAGAAGAATGCCGGCGTCGCCGATTACGCGAAATTCAAGGCCTGGTGCGACGAGTATTTCTTCTTGCCGCATCGCAACGAGCCGCGCGGCACCGGCGGCATTTTTTTCGACTGGCTGCATTCGGGCGAGGACAAGGGCGGCTGGGACGCCGACTTCAACTTCGTCCAGGATGTCGGGCGATCTTTTCTCGTCGTCTACGGACATCTCGTTCGCGCCAACTTCAACGACAACTGGACCGACGGCGACCGCGACGAGCAACTCATTCGCCGTGGCCGCTATGTCGAATTCAACTTGCTTCACGATCGCGGCACCATCTTCGGACTGAAGACCGGCGGCAATGTCGCGTCGATCCTGTCCAGCCTGCCGCCGGAAGTAAGGTGGCCGTAAAAAAATGGTGAGCGGAGCGTGAAACCGCATTCATGTCCCATTCGCCTGATTTTGGCGGGGAATGTGGCGCCGCGAATATCTTTTTCGTCTAATACACAATTGAAATATTTGGATTATTTGTCGTTTCCGGGCCGGGAAACGCCGGCGGTTCTCTCCTCCTCTGGAACCGCGACCCGACGCGACCGGACGGCCCATGATTGAGTGGGCACCTGCCCAAACGGGTGCCCTCATTTTCCAGGAGAGCATGCCATGCGCAAGCTTATTATGACGGCCGCGGCTGCCGCCGTTCTCGCCTCTGGTGGCGCCGCCTTCGCCGCGGTCAAACACATCACGGGCACGGTCAAGACCTATGATGGAACGGCCATGAGCCTTGTTCTGGATGACGGATCTACCTTTACGCTGCCCAAGACCTTCAAGGATCCTGGCCTGAAGGCCGGCGAAAAGGTCCGCGTTTCCTGGGACATGAGCGGCAAGCACAAAGTTGCCGAGGCAGTCAAGATCGTGAAGTGATGGCCTGACCGCCGAGCAAGACGTGGTCTTGTCTCCGAGAGCAAGACACAGTCTTGTCTCCGGGGTAGCGTAAGGGGGCGGAGCAGCGCTGCTCCGCCCTTTCTTACTGATCCTTCGGATGCCCGGCGCTGCCATGCAACTGAATCCGCCGAGATGTGTTATGCTAGTCCTTCAACGAGAAGGGAGAGAGCCAATGAAGGAATTTCAATGCGGGTCGCTCGTTCCCGGCTGCGAATGGCACACACGCGCCGATGAAGAAGCCGAAGTCATGCGCCGCGCCGTCGAGCATATGCGCGAGACGCATGGCGAAACGACCATCCGCGAGACGATGATCGAGGCGATCCGTTCGCGCATCCAGAAGGTCCGCGACGCGGCTTGACCCAGCTTAGATCTCAAGCGCTTTCGCGGCACGCTTGAGCAGCGCGCCGCGGTCGAGCGCAAAGCCGGACTCGACCCATTCCTTTTCGAGGTTTTTCAGGGTCTCGCCGAGTTTCGGTCCCGGCGACGCGCCAAGTGCCGTCAGATCGGCGCCCTTGAGCGGAAAGTCCGGCTTTTGCCATTTTCCGGCGTAGGCAAGCAGGCGCGAAAAGCCACCGGCTTCGAGCAGCGCGTCATTGTCCTCGACCGCACGTACCCGAGCGGAAGCGAGCGACAGCCGCAGACGATCGACAAAACCTTGCCGGCCGCCACGGTAGAGTTTCTTGGCGAGTTCCGCTTCGCTGATCCTCGGCTCGATGGCGCCCGTCTGCGCCCACACCCTCAGGCGCTCAGCCTCGCCGCCGGAGAATTTCAGCCGTTCGGCGAGCGTCTTCATGCGCTGGGCGTCCGGCGGCACGATCGCTTCCAGCCTGAGCAGTGGATCTGGCACCCAACCCAGATCCTTTTCGGTCCTGGTCAGTCCGTGAATGGCGTCGATGCCCCATTTCTCGCTCTCCGGCAGGACGCTGGTCAACACGCTGGCCTGGCGCATCCACAGCAAGGCGCGAGACGGATCCGGCGCCGACAGGAACTTCTTCAGTTCGGACCAGATGCGCTCGGCCGAAAGCTGGCCGAGCCCTTCCTTGAGCCGGGCGCAGGCCTTCAGCCCTTCGGCATCCGGCCGGCCGTCGCCATACCAGGCGAAGAAGCGGAAGAAGCGCAGGATGCGCAGATAATCCTCGCGGATGCGGGCTTCCGGATCGCCGATGAAGCGCAGCCGGCGCCCTTCGATGTCGGCGATGCCGCCGACCAGATCGATGACCGTGCCGTTGGCTTCGGCATAGAGCGCGTTGATGGTGAAATCCCGCCGCTCCGCGTCGGCCTTCCAGTCGCGCCCGAACGAAACCTTGGCGCGCCGCCCGTCGGTCTCGATGTCGGCGCGCAAAGTGGTGACTTCATAAGGTTTCCCCCCAGCGACGACTGTTATGGTGCCGTGCTCGATGCCGGTCGGCACCGCCTTGTAGCCCGCCGCCTCGGCCCGGCGGATGGTCTCAGCCGGCAGGCAGGTGGTGGCAATGTCGATGTCGGCAACCGACTGGCCGATGAGCGTGTTGCGCACCGCGCCGCCCGCGACACGCGCCTCCTCGCCGCCCTCCGCCAATATAGCCAGCAGGCGCTGCAGATGCTTGTCGCCGAGCCAGTCGGCCCTGCCCGCGAGGGACACGCGGCCGCTCACGGATAGAGCCTCTCATAGAGCGTGCGGATGATGCCGGCGGTGACGCCCCAGATGCGCTGGCCGCCGTAGGGCATCTCGTAGAAGAACCATTCGAGATCGTTCCACATGCGGCTGTCCCTGGTATGGTTGGCCGGGTCCATCAGGAAGCGCAGCGGCACTTCGAAGGCGGCGTCGACCTCGTCGGAATTCAGGGTCAGGGAAAATCCCGGCCGCACCATTGCCAGCACCGGAGCGATGCGATAGCCACTGCCGGCGACATAATCGGGCATGCGGCCGATGATCTCTATCCAGTCCTGGCCGATGCCGATCTCCTCGAAGGTCTCGCGCAGGGCCGCCGCTTCCGGGCTAGGATCGGTCGCATCGATCGTGCCGCCGGGAAAGGCCACCTGCCCCGAATGATTGCGCAGCTTTTCGGCACGCTTGGTAAGCAGAACCGTGGCGTCGCGACCGTGATCGACCACCGGGATCAGCACGGCGGCATCGCGCAGCGCCTTGACCTGCTTCATCCTGGGATGACCAGGGTTGAAGCGATGGTCGCCGAAATCGTCGGAGGCATGAGCTTGCGGCTGTGCCGCAACGCGGGCTCGAAAATCCTCGGCGGAAAACGGCGTTGGCGTCACCTGGTCCATCACGCGCTCAACCGATTGAGTTTTTCGGCCGACATGATCGGGTAGACCTCGCCCTTCGAGCGCACGGCGAACATCGTCCTGCCGCCGATCTCGATCTCTTCGCCATGTTCGACCAGCTCATACATCACCGGCCGCGCCACCAGCGCTTCCAGACGCCCGCGCACCAGAACATAGGGTTTCAGGCCGCCGGTCGCATCCTCGTCGACGAAGCGCAGTGGATTGCCCGGACCGGCCTCGACCACATCGCCGACATTGGTGCGGAAAGTGATGATCCGTCCATCGCCGCTGCCGGAAACATCCATCTCCACGGCAATGAAGGGCGCATCGACGACACGGATCCCGACCCTTTCCACCGGCGTTACCAGATAGGTCCTGCCGTCTTCGTCCTTGCGCAGCACCGAGGAAAAAAGCTGCACCAGCGGCATGCGGCCGATCGGCGTACCCAGGTAAAACCAGGTGCCGTCCTGCCTGATCTCCATGTCGAGATCGCCGCAGAAGGCCGGATTCCAGCGCTCCACCGGTGCCGGACCCTTGCCGGCGCGGGTCGCGCGGGAGACGAGCGCTTCCAGCCCCCGCGCCTCGGTGGCGGCCGTCAGACTGTCCTGGCGAAGATCGATGCGTTCCGTCATGGTCACGAAATAGTCACTGTTGTTGCGCTTGTCAGCCTAAGTCTGTGATTTAAGTTCAAAGAGGCACGCCACGCGAGGCCGAATCGCGGCATTCTGCGGCACTGTGAGGTGCAAGCCGGTATTTCCAACCAGAAGGATCGATGCTGCATGAGCGTGATGATCAAGGAAAGCCCGATCAGCGAAAAGGACATGATCGCCGATGCCGAGAAGGCGCTGGCCGACATTTCCAGGGTTCGCGATGGCGTTGGCCGCGTCATCTTCGGCCAGGAAAGTGTCGTCGAGCGCACGCTGGTGGCGCTTCTGGCCGGCGGCCACGCCCTGCTGGTCGGCGTGCCTGGCCTCGCCAAGACCAAGCTGGTCGAGACGCTGGGCATCGTGCTCGGCCTCGATTCGCGCCGTATCCAGTTCACGCCCGATCTGATGCCGTCCGACATTCTCGGCTCCGAGGTGATGGAGCAGGATGAATTCGGCAAGCGCTCCTTCCGCTTCATCTCCGGACCGATCTTCGCGCAGCTTTTGATGGCCGACGAGATTAACCGCGCCTCGCCGCGCACCCAGTCGGCGCTGCTGCAGTCGATGCAGGAATACCATGTCACCATCGCCGGCGCCCGCTATGACCTGCCGGCGCCCTTCCACGTGCTGGCGACGCAGAACCCGCTGGAGCAGGAAGGCACCTACCCGCTGCCAGAGGCGCAACTCGACCGTTTCCTGATGCAGGTGGACATCCTCTATCCCGATATCGAAGCGGAGCGCCGCATCCTGCTTGAGACCACCGGCGTCGAGGATGCGAAGGCGCAGAACGTGCTGGAGCCGGCACGGCTGAAGGAGATCCAGACCCTGATCCGCCGCATGCCGGTGCCGGAAAGCGTCGTCGAGGCGATCCTCAAGCTGGTACGCTCGGCGCGTCCCGGCCAGGGCGATGCCGAAACCGACAAGCATGTCGCCTGGGGCCCAGGTCCGCGCGCCAGTCAGGCGCTGACCCTGTGCGCCCGCGCCCGCGCCCTGTATGATGGACGGTTGGCGCCGTCGGTCGACGATATCAGGGCGCTGGCCGAGCCGGTGCTGCAACACCGCATGGCGCTGACCTTCGCGGCTCGCGCCGAAGGCACCACTGTGCGCGACGTGGTGGCGAAACTGGCAAAAGGCATCTGATGGGGCGCATAGGCGAGGTCCAGGCACCGGCTGCGACGCGCGACGCGCTCGCCCGTGGCCGGTTGCGGGCCTCGCTGGTGCCGGACCTGCTGGTCGAGGCGCGCCGCATCGTCAACACGGTGATCGCCGGCTGGCACGGCCGTCGCAAGCGCGGCATCGGTGAGAATTTCTGGCAGTTCCGGCCCTATGTCGAAGGTGATTCCTCGCGCATCGACTGGCGCCGCTCGGCCCGTGACGACCACACCTATGTGCGCGACCGCGAATGGGAAGCCGCCCATACGGTGTGGCTGTGGGCCGACCCTTCGCCGTCCATGCTCTACAAATCGACCGGGGCGACCGTCTCGAAGGAATCGCGCGCGCTGGTGCTGACGCTGGCCATGGCCGAGCTCCTGTCGCGCAGCGGCGAGCGCATCGCCTGGCCTGGCCTGACCGACCCGTTCACCGCCCGCAACGGCGCCGAGCGTATTGCCACCCAACTCGCCCATGCGCCCAACCTGCCGGCAAAGCCGGATCTTTCCGGCATCCGCCGCTTTTGTGACATTGTCCTCGTCAGCGATTTCCTCGATCCGGTCGAGGACACCATGGCCTGGCTCGACGTGCTCGCCCGCCATGGCGTGCGCGCCCATCTGATCGAAGTCGCCGACCCGGCCGAAGAGACCTTCCCCTATGCCGGCCGCACCGAATTCACCGATCCCGAGACCGGCGAAAAGCTGACCGCCGGCCGCGCCGAAACGCTGGGCGATGAATACCGCCTGCTCTACAGCGCCCGCCGCCAGGAGCTGGCCGGCTGGTGCAAGCGGCTTGGCTGGAGCTTCACCGTCAACCACACCGACCGCCTCGCCTCCGAGGCGCTGGTGCGCATCCACATGGCGATGACCGCTGATGGCGGTCATGCCAGGCTGACCGCCGATGGTGGTCGTGCCGGACTGACCGCCGACGGTCGTGCCGGGAGGATCGGCGCATGAGCTGGCTGCCGCTCTCCTTCGGCGCGCCCATGGTGCTGTGGGGCCTCCTGGCATTGCCGGTGATCTGGTGGCTGTTGCGGCTTACGCCGCCCAAGCCGCAGACCGAAACCTTCCCGCCGCTGAAGATCCTGGCCCGCGTGCTGAAGCGCGAGGAAACGCCGCATCAGAGCCCGTGGTGGCTGACGCTGCTCCGGCTGTTGATGGCGGCCCTGGTCGTCGCGGCCCTTGCCGAACCGGTCTTCAATCCACGCGAAAAATTGCCGGCCGAAGGCGCTGCGCTGGCGCTGGTCATCGACAATGACTGGGCCAGTGCCGCCGACTGGGGCAAGCGCGTCGCCACCGCCGAGCGGCTGATCGCCGATGCCGGATCCAATGGCGTGCCGGTCATCATCGCCTTCACCGCCGAAAAGCCGAATGCCGAGATCGGCCCCTTCGACGCCGCTGCCGCCCTCGACAGGCTGCGTGCGGCCAAGCCGCGACCGATCCCGACCGACCGTCCGGCCGTCTATGCCCGCGTCGCGGCGACCCTGGAGAGCTTGCCGGGCACCAGCGTTGCCGTACTCGCCGACGGTCTGGCGGCGAAAGGCGACGAGGCCGCCTTCAACACGCTTCTGTCGAAGAACGCGGCCCGTGTCGTCTGGGCCGTATCCGACCGGCTGACATTGACCGGGCTGACCGGCGCCGACAACCAGGTCGACGGCTTTGCGCTGACCGCGATCCGCGCGCCGGGCGACCCGGCGCCGGCGCAGGTGACCGCAGGCGCCTTTGACGACAAGGGCCGCCGCATCGCCGACGCGACCTTGACCTTCGCGCCGGGCGAGGCCACCGCCACCGGCACGATGGCCGTGCCGTTCGAACTGCGCAACGACTTCGCCTCGATCGCGCTCGACGGCGAGCGCCAGGCCGGCGCCGTGCGCGTGCTCGACGAGAATTCCAAGCGCCGCCGTGTAGGGCTCCTGTCGCAGGCCGAGGCCGATCAGGCGCAGCCGCTTCTGTCGCCGCTCTACTACATCAGACGCGCGTTGCAGCCCTTCGCCGATCTGGTCGAACCATCGAGCGCCGACCTTGCCGACGCCATCCCGCAGCTCCTCGACCAGAAGCCGGCGATGATCGTCATGGCCGATATCGGCACCATTCCCGAGCAGGCGCGGCAAAGGCTAGTCGAGTGGGTCGACAATGGCGGCACGCTGGTGCGCTTCGCCGGCTCGCGGCTGGCCGCCGCCGGCAACGACGACGACCTGCTGCCGGTCCGCTTGCGCACCGGTGAACGCTCGCTCGGGGGCGCGCTGTCATGGACGACCCCGCAGCCGGTCACGGAATTTCCGAAGACCGGCCCCTTCGCCGACCTTGCGCCGCCCGCCGAGGTGACCGTCACCAGGCAAGTCCTGGCTGAGCCGACGCCCGACATCGTCGAGCGCAGCTGGGCGACACTGGCCGACGGCACGCCGTTGGTGACCGGGCTGAAAAAGGGCAAGGGCACGCTGGTCCTGTTCCATGTCACGCCGGAAGCGACGTGGTCGAGCCTGCCGATCTCCGGCAGCTTCGTCGAGATGCTGCGACGCATCGTGCAACTGTCGCGCAACCAGGGCGCGGCGGTCGCCAATGCCGAGGCCGCGGCCACATCGCTGACGCCCTACCGCATGATATCGGCCGACGGCACACTGGTGCCGCCAACGCCCGATGCACGGCCGCTGGTGCCGGGCGCCGGACCACTGCCGGTGACGTTCGAAAACCCGCCCGGCCTCTACGGTTCCGAAACCGGCGTCTTTGCCCACAATCTGCTAAATGCCGAAAGCACCTTCGCACCGCTGGTCCGCCCCGAGATCACCGTGCCGGTCACCACCATTCAGTACGCCGTCGACGAATCGCACGATCTGAAAGGTCCGCTGGTGGCGGCGGCCCTGGCTCTGATGGTGCTCGACACGCTGGCGGTGTTCTGGATGGGCGGCCTGTTTTCGCGCCGGCCGCGCCGTACGCGGGCCGCGGCAACCGCGGGCGCCCTGCTGATTGCGCTCGGCGCCTTGCTCGGCCACCCCGACGTCGCCCGCGCCGACGATGCCAAACCTGGCGACAGCCAGGCGATCGAGGACATTTCGAAGACCCGGATCGCCTATGTGCTGACCGGCGAGCCGGGTGTCGATTCGATCAGCCGCGCCGGGCTCGAAGGCCTGACCCGCTTCCTGATCGAGAAGACAGCGCTCGAACCCGGCGCGCCGGCCGGCGTCGACATCTCCAGGGACGAACTGTCCTTCTATCCGCTAATCTACTGGCCGATCGACCCCACCGCCGCGATGCCGAGCGAGGCGGCGATCGCCCGCATCGACGCCTATATGCAGCAGGGCGGCACGGTTTTGTTCGACACGCGCGACCAGTTCGCCAATGGCATCGGCGCCGATTCGACCAGCCCGGCGACGGAGCGGCTGCGCGACATCCTCGGCAATCTCAACGTGCCACCACTGGAGCCGGTGCCATCGGACCACGTGCTGACCAAATCCTTCTACATCCTGCCCGAGTTTCCCGGCCGCTTCGCCGGCAGCCCGCTCTGGGTCGCGGCCTCGCTCGAAGCCAGCAACACCGAGAACCGCCCGGTGCGTACCGGCGACGGCGTCTCGCCGATCATGATCACCGCCAATGACTTCGCCGGCGCCTGGGCGGTCGACGAGAATGGCGACCCGCTTTTGCCGACCGTGCCGTCGGACCCGATGCAGCGCATCTATGCGCTGCGCGCCGGCGTCAACATCATGATGTACATGCTGACCGGCAACTACAAATCCGACCAGGTGCATGTGCCGGTGCTGCTCGAACGGCTGGGGCAGTAAGATGACGCTCTTTGTTGCGCTCCCTACGCGGATCAACCCTCCCCAAATGGGGGACGGTAAGACATGAACTGGTCGCTCTCCCTCGAACCGCTCATCTCCTGGCCGCTGCTCGTTGCCGTGCTGGCGCCGCTGTTGCTGCTGGCGCTGGTCGGCTTGTGGTTTCGCCAGCGCGGCTCGGTCTTCCGTTTCGCCGCCCTGCTCGCATTGGGCGCTGCCCTCATCAACCCGGTGTTCCTCGACGAGGAGCGCGAGGCTCTGAAGAGCGTCGTCGCCGTCATCGTCGACCGCAGCCAGAGCCAGGACATCGGCGAGCGCACCAGGCAGACCGACGAGGCGCTTGCCGGGCTTCAACAGCGCCTCGCCCGCTTCAAGCAGTTCGACGTGCGCGTCGTCGAGGCCGGGAAGTCGGAAGCCGCCGACGAGCGCACCGAAACCAGGCTGTTCACAGCACTTGAAGGCGCTTTCCGCGACGTGCCGCCTTCGCGCATCGGCGGCTCCATCATGATCACCGACGGCGAGGTGCACGATGCGCCGGCCGGCGCCCCCGACTTCAACGCTCCGCTGCACGCGCTGATCACCGGCAACGACCACGAGAAGGATCGCCGCATCCGCTTCGAGAACGCGCCGCGCTTCGGCCTGGTCGGCAAGCCGCTCGACATGACCTATCGCGTCATCGCCACCGGTAACCAGGCCGGCCAGGTCGATGTCCGCGTCTCGGTCAATGGCGAGCAGGTTGCGGTCGAGCAAGCCACCATCGGCCAGGCCATGCCGTTGCAGGTGACCATCCCCGGCGCCGGCCGCAACATCATCGAACTCGCCATCGACCCCGAGCCGGGTGAACTGACCGACACCAACAACCGCGCCATCGCACTGGTCGACGGTATCCGCGAGAATTTGCGTGTGCTGCTCGTCTCCGGCGAGCCGCATGCCGGCGAGCGCACCTGGCGCAACCTCCTGAAATCCGACGCATCGGTCGATCTCGTTCACTTCACCATTCTGCGGCCGCCGGAAAAGCAGGACGGCACGCCGATCAATGAATTGTCGCTGATCGCCTTTCCGACGCGCGAACTTTTCGTCGAGAGGATCAAGGATTTCGACCTGATCATCTTCGACCGCTATCAGCACCGCGACGTGCTGCCGATCCTCTACTACGACTACATCGCCGAATATGTCGAAAAGGGCGGCGCGTTGCTGATCGCTGCCGGACCTGAATATGCCGGCGAAAGCTCCATTGCCCGCACGCCTCTAATGGCGGCGCTGCCGGCGATGCCGACCGGTGAGGTCGTCGACAAGGCCTTTTATCCGCGCCTCACCGACCTTGGCCAGCGCCATCCGGTGACGCGCGGGCTCGACGGCTCGGCAACCGACCCGCCGCACTGGAGCCGCTGGTTCCGCACCATCGGCGTCGAGAACCCGGAGGGCGAAGTGGTGATGAAGGGCGCCGACAACCGGCCGCTGCTTTTGCTCGACCGCAAAGGCGAAGGCCGCGTCGGCATGCTTCTGTCCGATCAGGGCTGGCTGTGGGCACGCGGCTACGAGGGCGGCGGCCCGCACGTCCAGCTCTACCGGCGCATCGCCCACTGGCTGATGAAGGAGCCTGAACTTGAGGAGGAGCGGCTGACCGCCGAAGGCCGCGGCATGGTGCTGGAAATCCGCCGCCAGACGATGAGCGACGACCCCGGCTCGGCGCAGGTCATCACGCCCTCCGGCAAGGCGCTGATCGTCAAGCTCGAAAAATCCGAGCCCGGCGTTTTCCTCGGCAGCATCGAAACCAACGAGATCGGCCTCTATCAGGTCGGCAACGGCAATTTGACCGCGCTTGCCCATGTCGGCCCGGTCAACGCGCCGGAATTCTCCGACGTCATCTCCACCGAGAACCGGCTGAAAGCGCCGGCGGAAGCCACCGGCGGCAGCGTGCGCCGGCTGGCTCAGCCATCGACGCTCGGCGGTCTCGCCAGCGGCGTGACGCTGCCTTCGATCGTCCCGGTCCGCTCCTCGGGCGCGGCGGCCGGCAACGACTGGATCGGCTTGCGCACCACCGACGACAGCGTGCTGAAGGCCGTCTCGCGTGTGCCGCTGTTCGGCGGCTTCCTCGGCCTCGGCCTGCTGCTGCTGGCCATGGGCTCGATGTGGTACCGCGAGGGAAGATAGCGCTCCCTTACTCTTCCGGCTCCGTCGTGAACATCAGCGGATAACCCTTGGCCTTGCCGGCATCGGTCGCCCGCGCCGCCTTGGTCTCGGCGACATCCCTGGTGAAGACGGCGACGACACAGACGCCGCGCTGGTGCGCGGTGATCATCACCCGCCGCGCCTGGTCTTCACTCAGCTTGAACTCACCCTTCAGCACCGTCACCACGAATTCGCGTGGGGTGAAATCGTCATTGACCAGGATGACCTTGTACAGCTTCGGCCGTTCGGTCTTCGGTTGCGTCTTGGTTCGGGGTTTTGTCGTGATTTCAGGCATCGGAACCGGCAGTTGCGTGCGAGAACGTCGCTGTCACTCTGGCATGGGCGAAAGCGATCGTCCATTTTGAACGACGCAAACCGCCCCTCCCGGCGGGGCGCGGCCATTCACAAGTCCGTGGGCTTTGTGGGAACTATCAGCCGCGGTTCAACGGCCCTGACGACCGAAGCTCCGGCGAACCGGAAATTGCCGCGCGGTCGGGACGGGCAAGGCGCTTTTTCTGGGCTCGGCCGCATCCGTCCGCCGTTCCAGCCAGGCAGCGACCGGCCACGCGACAAAGCAGATCAGCACCGTACTGGTGAGCACGATGAGCAGCACGGTCTGCCAGGCGGTGATGTAGTCCCAATCGGTGGAAATCGCTGGCGCGAACAAAGCCGGCTCAATGCGCCCGCTGGCCGGATCTGGGACCGGGCTGGCGGTCAACTGGATCAGCACCTTGGCCAAGGCGGTAACCACCAGCCCGCCAATGACCATCGAGCGCAGAATGGACGAAAGCCGCTTGTTCATGCGGATGTCCTACCGGGCCGGCATTGCGATCGGGTTAAAATCAACGGTTGCTAATGAACCGGTGCGGAGGGCCGGGGCTCGTCTCGGACCTTGGCTCCTCGCAAAAAAAGACGACCGCTCCAGGCAATTTGCAACTGGAGCGGTCCTCTCTCAAAAGATGGTCGGCCGAAATCAGGCCTTCGGAGCCGCCTTCGGAGCAACCTTCTTGTGCTTCTTGACCTTCTTGACGGTCTTCTTGGCAGAGACCTTCTTCGGGGCTGCCTTCATTGGCGTAGCAGTCGTGGTCGTCGCAGCCGCGGTCGTGGCAGCAGCGTTGGCGCTGGTCGTGCCGAGGACCGGCATCGAGAAGGCGAGCGCGATGGCGAGACCGAGGGCGGAGAGGAGGGACTTTTTCATGGCTTCACTTCCTTTTTGTTGCAGATCGAATTTGAGCGTCACTGAACGGGGTCGATCGGTGTCACTCCAAGCAGCTTCAAAGCGTTTGCGAGCATCCGGATTCCCTGTGCCTGTTTCTTGTTGGCGCAGTACCGGTTTCCCTTTCTTTGAAGTGCCTTCGCCGCGGCGACCTGCGTTGCCGTGGCATGGGTTTCGAGGGCTTGGTCGAATTGACGGCTCAGATCGCTGCAACGCTCGCTGCGGGTGATGGCCGCCTTTGTATTGGCCACCTTTGCATCGGCCACCTTTGCATCGGATTGTTCGACCACGGCCGTGACGAGCGAAATGCCGAGCAACGCACCCATCAGGCTGATCGAGAACCTTTGCATTGGTTTGTCCGTAATCCCGTAACGCGTGTCGCAGCCGGTAACCTGACCGCCACGGCACCACTTATGCCCTTGATTTTTTTCGGGAGTTTTTCCGAACTGTAGAATTTTGTTTCTGGATTGTTTCCGGCAGTCCGCCCCAAGCCCCATTATCGCCACTGGCCAACATCTGGCCTGAATTCTATCGTGAGGGTGGGATGGGCAAACGTCGGTTTCGGCCGCAATGACGACAGGGTTCCAGTGAAATCCGACGCACACATACTGATCGTCGACGACGACAAGGGCATCCGCGACCTGCTTCAGGAGTTTTTCCAGAAGCGGGGGCTGCACACCTCCGTCGCCGCCGACGGCACCGAGATGGAAACCATCCTGCGCCGGGCCCAGGTGGACCTTATCGTTCTCGACGTCATGCTGCCCGGAAAGAGCGGGCTGGAACTCTGCCGCGAACTTCGCGCCAATTATGCGACACCCATCATCATGCTGACCGCGGTGAACGAGACGACCGACCGGGTGGTCGGGTTGGAGATGGGCGCCGACGACTATGTGCCCAAACCCTTCGATCCGCGCGAGCTGCTGGCGCGGATCCGCGCCGTGCTGAGGCGCAACGGCGCCGCCGAGCCGCGCCGGCCTAGCTCGAAACAGATCTATCATTTCGCCGGCTGGACGATGGACTGTTCGCGCCGCCGGCTGATGGCACCGGGCGACGTCAGGGTCGAGCTGACGATGGCCGAGTTCAACCTGTTGCAGACTTTCGTCAGGAGCGCGCAGCGCGTGCTGAGCCGCGAGCAGCTCATCGAACTGTCGGGCGGCGACAGCGGCTACAGCTTCGACCGCAGCGTCGACATTCTGGTCAGCCGGCTGCGCCGCAAGATGGAGGACGACCCGAAAACGCCGAAGCTGATCCTGACGGTGCGCAGCGGCGGCTACCAGTTCCTGCCCGAAACGACCTCCGAATGAGACGCATCTTGCCGCAAACCCTGCCGGTCTGGGTTCTGCTCATCGTCATTGCCGGCCTGCTGATCAGCCAGGTCGCGACCCTCTACATCGTCTCGCGCGACCGCGCCGCCGCCAATGATGTGGTCGATCTCTACCGGCTCAACGACCGTGCCTTCTCGCTTGTCCAGCTGATGCATGACGCGGCGCCCGAAGAGCGCAAGTCCATCGCGTCGGGCCTGTCCAACGCAACCTATGCGCTCACCGTATCGGACACGCCCGCCGTCACCTCGTCGATCGCCGGCGATGACGAACTGGCCGAACTGGAAGACATATTGGTCGGGCGGCTGTCCAAATTCGGTGTCACCGATGCACGGGTCCGGCGCGACCCGGCGACGCGCGAAGCCGACGATGCCGGAGGCCAGGTCGAGCGTCGCGATATCGGCCAGGTCGAGCGCGACCTCCTGGTGCTGGCGGCCGATTTCGCCCAGAGTGAAAAGCTGACTGCCTCGCTGCGCTTTGCCGACGGCCAATGGCTGAACTTCACCGAGCCGAACACGCCGGTCGGCCCGATATTGAGCGTCGACAGCCTGCCTCTCTATGCCCTGATCGCCGGGCTGGTGGTGATCTCTTCAATCTGGTCGCTGCGCCGGCTGACCGCGCCCTACCGGACGATGGAAACCGCGGTGAAGCGGATCGGCTACGACCTCAAGAGCCCGCCGATCGCCGAGACCGGCAGCCGCGAGGTCCGTACCGCCGCCAGGGCGGTCAATGCCATGCAGGCAAGGCTGCGCGACTATGTCGAGGATCGCGAACATCTAGCCGCGGCGCTGGCGCATGATTTGCGCACGCCGCTGACCAGGATGCGGCTGCGCCTCGAACTGCTGAGGAAATCGACCGCGCGCGAGGCGCTGGCGCACGACCTTGCCGACATTGAAGAGATTGCCAGCTCCGTCATCGACTTCGCCACTTTCGAGGTGACCGAGGAAAAGAGTGAGAGGATCGATTTCTGGTCGCTGGTGGAATCGATCGCCGACGGCTTCGAGCAGGTTTCGTTCGACAATGAGGACACGCGCTCGCGCGGCCTGATCTGCATCGCGCGCCCGGTCGCGCTGCGGCGCTGCGTCACCAATCTCGTCCAGAACGCCGTCACTTACGGCAAGAAGGCGCATCTCAGCCTGCAACAATCAGGCAAGATCATCACGCTGGCGATCCGCGACGAGGGGCCAGGCATACCGCAGGCCGAGCTCGACGCCGTGTTCGGCTCGTTCGTGCGCCTGGAACAGTCGCGCAACCGCCAGACGGGCGGCCTTGGCCTCGGCCTGACCATCGCCCGCAACATCGCCCGCGCCGCCGGCGGCGAGGTCAGCCTGTCCAATCATCCTGGCGGCGGCCTGCTGACCGAGCTGAGATTGCCGCTGGCGGCGTAGGCCGAACTGGTGGAATACTACCTGCGCAAAACCGCGCTCAGCACGTCCCTGATGCCGATGGCGCCGACGAAGCGCGACTGGTCGTCGAACAGCGCCACCGGCGCCGTCTGCGAGCGGTGCATGGCCAGCATCACCGTCTTCAGCGAGGTGCCGGGGTTGGCCCAGAACACCTGGGCGGCCTCTTCCGGCTGGCCCTCGACATCGGCGCAGGAGACCCACACCGCCGGCTTGCCGTCGCGTTCTGCCGCCGCCACCAGCCCGTGCTCGTCGATCTTGAAGCGCGTCGTCTTGCGCCGGTCGAGCCACACCCAGCCATCCTTGCCGTGTTCGAGGTCGCGGCGGTCGCGCATTACGTTCCACGCCGTCAGGACGGAGAGCGGATTCACATTGGCGATGAAGTCGCGCACATAATCGTTGGCGGGCCTGAGCACGATGTCTTCCGGCGCGCCGGTCTGCACGATGCGCCCGCCCTCCATGATGGTGATGTGGCTGCCGATCTTCAGCGCCTCCTCGAGGTCGTGGCTGACGAAGATGATGGTCTTCTTCAGCTCGGCCTGAAGCTGCAGCAATTCGTCCTGCAGCTTGGTGCGGATCAGCGGATCGAGCGCCGAGAACGGCTCGTCCATCAACAGGATCGGCGCTTCGGTGGCAAAGGCGCGCGCCAGCCCGACACGCTGCTGCATGCCGCCGGAAAGCTCATGGGCGTATTTCTTCGCCCACTGATCGAGATTGACCAGCTTAAGCTGGCGCTGCACGCGCTCCTTGCGCTCGGCTTCCGGCATGCCGGCGAGTTCGAGACCGAGCCCGACATTCTCCTCCACCGTGCGCCACGGCAAAAGGCCGAACTGCTGGAAGACCATCGCCACCTGCTTTTGCCGCAGTCTTCTCAACGTCGCCTCGTCGCAGGTGACGACATCGACCGTGCCGTCGCCGTCCTTGACCAGAACCTGGCCGCGCGAAACCACGTTCAGCCGGTTGACGGCCCTGAGCAGCGTCGACTTGCCCGAGCCGGACAGGCCCATGAGCACGGAGATCTCGCCCTCATGCACGGTGAGGCTGGCGCCTGCGCAACCCAGCACATTGCCGGTCTTTTCGAGGATCTCGGCGCGGGTGGCGCCGCTGTCGATGAGCGCCAGCGACCCGGCCTGGTCGGCGCCGAAGACGATATCGACATTCCTGAAATCGACGGCGACGGTCATTTCTTGCCTCCAACGCCAATACGGGTCATCCGGTCGAGCACGATGGCGAGCACGACGATGGCCAGGCCGGCCTCGAGCCCGAGGTCGATCCTGCGCGAGCCGAGCGCCCGGTTGATTTCGGTGCCGAGGCCGCCCGCGCCGATCAGGGCGGCGAACACCACCATCGACAGCGACAGCATGATCGACTGCGTGAGCCCCGCCATGATGGTGGGCAGCGCAGAAGGCAGTTCGACCTTCCACAGCAGCTGTCTTTTGGTGGCACCGAAGGCCTCACCGGCCTCGACGATCGATTTCGGCACCGAAGTGACGCCGAGATGGGTGAGCCGGACCGAGGTCGGGATGACGAAGATGATGGTGACGATGAGGCCGGGCGCGTTGCCGAGCCCGAACAGGGTCAGCACCGGGATCAGGTAGACGAAGGTCGGCAGCGTCTGCATCAGGTCGAGCACCGGCAGCATGAAGCGGTAGACCTTCGGCTTGTGCGCGGCCCAGATGCCGAGCGGCACGCCGATGGCCATCGAGGCGGCGGCGGCGGCAACCACCAGCACCAGCGTCTCCACCGTCTGTTTCCAGAGGTTCTGGTTGAGGATGAACAGCAGGCCGAGGAAGACGGCGAGCGCCAGGCCCTTCGAGCGCTGCAGGAAATAGGCTAGCATAGCGATCAGAGCGATGAGCAGGACAGGCGGCAGCAGCAGTAGCCCGTCGACGATGCCGTCGAGCAGGACGTTGAGGCTGTTCGAAAAAGCCCTGAAGACGGTGTTGAAATTGTCGGTAAGGAAACCGAAGAAGGCCTTTCCCCAGGCTCCTATGGGGATCTTGTAACTGACCAGGAATTTGGAAATCGGATCCATCTCGCCCCTCTTCGCCGAGTGCCGCCCTTGCCGGACGGTCATCTTGTCACAGGCTATGAAAAAGGGCAGCCTTTTCTACAGCGGCTGCCCTTCTTGATCCGGTCATGCCGGATGCAGAGTCGGCTCAGCTTCCGAGCGCGGTCTTCACGGCCGCAGCCGCATCGCCGCCATCGAAAGTGGTCACGCCGGCAATCCAGGGGGTGACCGCGTCCGGGTTTTTCTTCAACCAGTCGGTCGCGACCGTGTTGGCGTCGCCACCCTTGAGGATGGCGTCCATCATCTCGCCTTCCATGTCCAGGTTGAACTTCAAATTGGCGATGAACTTGCCGGCATTCGGGCATTCGGTCATGTAGCCCTTGCGCACATTGGTGCTGACGGTGGCGGCGCCGAAGCCGCTGTCGCCCATGCCGTCGAGGTAGGTTATCTTCATGGCGCCCATCACCGGATGCGGCGTCCAGCCGAGGAAGGCGATCCATTCATTGTTCTTCATCGACTGCTCGGCCTGGGTGAGCATGCCGGCCTCCGAGGATTCGACCAGTTCAAAGCCTTCGAGATTGTCGGCCGGGTTCTTGATCATGTCGAGGATGATCCGGTTGCCGTCATTGCCGGCCTCGATGCCGTAGATCTTGCCGTCGAACTTGTCCTTGAACTTGCCGAGGTCGGTCAGCGTCTTGACGCCGGCATCCGCCACATAGGTCGGCACGACGATGCCGTAACCGGCGCCGCTGAGGTTTTCGCTGACGGTCTCGACCGAGCCGTCGGCGGTGTAGTCCTTGATGTCGTTGGTCATCGACGGCATCCAGTTGCCGAGGAAGACGTCAAGGTCCTTGTTCTTCAGCGACGCATAGGTCACCGGCACCGAAAGCTGAATCACCTGCGGCTCGTAGCCGAGCGCGGTGAGCAGCACCGAGGCGACGCCGGTCGTCGCCTGGATGTCGGTCCAGCCGACATCGGAAAGACGTACCGCCTTGCAGCTTTCCGGATCGCTGGCGAAAGCGGCACTGGTGGACAGGAAAGCCGCCAGGCCAAGACCGGCGACGAAGGAATTCATGCGCGACATGTTTATTTCTCCCATTTCGATTCTTTGACAAAGCGGATTTCTTGCGCCCACCTTTGTTTTATCAGCCAAACACCATTCTGGTGCAGTTTCAAGCACTAAGACAATCACGATCAACGGCGCTGGCTGGCCGATCAGCGACACGCTTGCCGCATTTTAGGCAGGGTTTCTCCGATGGATTGCTCTTTTCCGGTGGAATGCAGGGACGCCCCCTCCCCGCGCCAGGACAAGTCGGCTTAAAAGGGCGGCATGGCCAAGCTTTACTTCCACTATGCGACGATGAATGCCGGCAAGACGACGATGCTCCTGCAGGCCTCGTACAATTACCGTGAGCGCGGCATGAAGACGATGCTGTTCGTCGCCGGCCATTACCGCAAGGGCGATACCGGGCTGATCTCGTCGCGCATCGGCCTGGAGACCGAAGCCGAGATGTTCCGCGATGGCGACGATCTGTTCGCTCGCGTCGCCGAGCATAATGACCATACGAGGGTGCATTGCGTCTTCGTCGACGAGGCGCAATTCCTTGAGGAGGAGCAGGTGTGGCAGCTAGCCCGCATCACCGACCGGTTGAACATCCCGGTCATGTGCTACGGCCTGCGCACCGATTTCCAGGGCAGGCTGTTTTCCGGTTCGAGCGCGCTGCTCGCCATCGCGGACGAATTGCGCGAGGTGCGCACCATCTGCCGCTGCGGCCGCAAGGCAACGATGGTGGTGCGCCTCGGCCCGGACGGCAAGGTGGCAAGGCAGGGCGAACAGGTGGCGATCGGCAAGGACGTCTATGTCTCGCTCTGCCGCCGCCATTGGGAAGAGGAAATGGGCCGCGCCGCGCCCGGCGACTTCATCGGTTTCACCAAGGGCTGAAAGCCTGACCGCTACCTATTCCGGTTTCATTCGTCTCCGATTACGATGCGTGCGGGGGCGGCATGAAAATTCTGCAATTCACGGTCGATTGTCCGTTTCCGCCGGTCTCCGGCGGCGAGATCCGGAACGCCGCCAATGCGCGGGCGCTGGCAACACTGGGCGAGGTCCTGACCGTGAGCTTCACCGGCGCGCCGGCGCCCGCGACGCCGCCAAATATCCGGCACCGGATCATCGAGGCGGCCCGTGGCCGCGGCCCCTGGCACAGACGCAGCCCGCACCCGACCGTGCATATAGTCCCGGCCGATGAACTGACCGAAGCAGCCTCGATCTGGAAAGCGTTCGCGCCCGACCTCGTGGTGATCGAAGACATCGCGCTTTCGCAATTGCTGGCGCTGGCGCATGAGCACGGCGGACAGACCGTCATCGATCTGCACAATGTCGATTCGCGCACGGTGGCGGAACGCATCGGATCGCTGTACCTGTGGCAGCGCTGGTGGCGCTTTCGCCAGCACCGCCGCAAGATCGTCCAGGCACGCGAAGCGGATATCTTGGCCGCAAGCACTGCCGACCAGGTCTGGGTCTGCTCGGAAGCGGACCGGGCGACGCTGCTGGCGCTGGGACCGGCCGGCAGCGGCAAGCCGCCGGGCAACAAGATGATCGACATCAAGGTGATCGCCAATCCCATCCCCGACGAAACAGTGCTCTCCCTGCCGATTGCCACCCGGCGCTACGAAGAGCTCCGCCTCTGCTTCATCGGCCATCTCGGCTATTTCCCCAACATCGACGCGGTCAAGCAGATCGGCCGCGAGATGGCGCCGCGCCTGGCGGCATCCGGTCAGCCATGGTCGATCATCGTAGCCGGCAGGAATGCGCGCGATATCGTGCGCCATGTCTGCGCAACGCACGGGCTGCATCTCATCGAAAACCCGCCGCAGGTGCCGGATCTGCTTGGCCGTGCCGGTTATGCGCCGATGCCGCTCAGGTTCGGCGGTGGAACCCGCATCAAGGTGCTGGAAGCGATGGCCGCGGGACTGGTCGTCTGCGCAACGGAAAAGGCTGTCGAGGGGCTCGGGCTCGAAGCCGGCACGCACTTCCTGTCCGGCCGCGACACCGGCGAGCTGGCCGCGAAGATCACGGCACTCGCCGCGGAGCCGCAACGGGCCGCCGCGATGGCCGACGCCGGCCGGGCCTTCGTACGCGACAGGCATTCACTGGCCGCGATCGAACAGACGATCCAGCAGGCCGTCAAAGGTCTACCGGGTTGAGCCTGTCTACCGCAATCCCGCCATCATGCGGCGTTTGTTAAGGGCCTCGGCCTAACTAGGTCTTCAGCCAGAACTTGTCGGGATCAGCGATGTTTCGAGCCATTTCGTCCGCCGGTGTCTTTCTCCTTGCCGGCATTCTTGCCGCGCATGCCGGCGGCGACGCCGCACTCGGCAAGAAGGTCTTCAACCGGTGCCTGGCCTGCCACGAGGCAGCGACCGACCGCGACAAGGTCGGCCCGCATCTGATGGGCGTCGTCGGCCGCACCGCCGGCACGGCGCAGAGCTTCCTCAGCCGCTATTCGCAGGCGATGAAGGATGCGGGCGCCGCCGGCATGGTCTGGGACGAGGCGAACCTTGCCGAATATCTGCGCGCGCCACGGCAAAAGGTCCCCGGCAACAAGATGGGCTTCACCGGCCTGACCAGCGACGACGATATCGCCAATGTCATTGCCTATCTCAAGGCCGATCCCAAGCCCTGATCCGTCCTGAGACACGCGATGGTCGCCTTTGACGATCAAGCAATCGCCGGCCCACTACTTTGAATTTCCTGACGTCTTGTCTCTTGCGCCTTCCCTTCCCCCCATGCCGCACATATATTCGCGGCGGGTTGCGACACGAAACTGATGCCGAAGCGGGAGGCCTCCATGGCGACATTGCAGAATTTCGATGCCGAAATTGCCAAGACCAAGCAGGTCGTGCAGGACATGCGCACCAAGATCGAGCAATCCGGCACCGTGCTCGACACGCTCGCCAAGGCCGACAAGAAGATCGGCGACGCCGATTTCGACATCGAGAATGCCCGCATCGAGGATGTGCTGAAGCAGCAGAAGGTGATGGAAGGCAACATCGCCGACCTGATCATCGGGCTGGAGGACGCCACCAACGTCTTCGGCGCTGAATTCGAGAGCATGAAGAACTACACCGGCTGGGAGAACTTCATCGGCATCTTTTCCAGCCAGAGCAAGCAGCGCATGCGCACCGACCGTGTCCGCAACATGTCGCTGGCCGGCAATCTGCAGGAGCTGTTGGCGAAATCCGACACCATCGTTGGCATCCTCAAGGCGCAGAAGGACGTTCTCGACCAGCGCTACAAGACCTCCGAGGCCAGCCTCGCGCAGGTGATCGAGCGCCGCAAGACCACCATGTCCAATCTCGAGGCCGTCCAGAAGCGCATCGAGGAATTGAACCCGATGCTGCTCGATATCGAGAACAAGATCGCCGCCTCGACCAGTCAGAAGGAGCGCACGCAGCTTGAAGGCGAGCGCTCGAAAATGGCTACGGAATACAATGAGAAGCAGGCCAAGGAGCAGGAGCTGCTGGCCGAGAGCCAGACGCTGGAACGCTATACCTCGATGTTCCAGACCTTCGTCGATTCGCTCAACAACCAGATCGCGGCGCAGTCGACGCTGATCAACAAGCTGACCATCGATACCGAGCAGCGCATCGTGCTCTACAAGGCGCTGGAAGATTCGCTGAAGACCGCCGCCCAGCAGGACGTCGCGCACAAGATCAACACGCTGGGCAGCCAGGTCGACAACACCGCCGAAGAAACCATGGCCGGCATCGGGGCTGCCTCGCAGAAGCACATTGGCGATCTCCTCGAAATGCACGAGAAGAATATGGTGGCGACCGCCGACATCCAGCGCCGCAAGAAGCTCGCCGACGATGCCTTCGCCCGCCGCTTCGACGACGTGATGAAGAAGCACAATTCGGCCAACTACGTGCAGTCGTAATTGCTGCACGCGGATCGCACTCTAAGGCTGGCTGCATGACCCCCGAAAACGAAGCCGCGGCGCGCTATTTCTCGGCGATCACGGCGGCGCTCAGCGGCCTCGAAGTGTTCATGCGCGACGACCGCTCGCCGCTCTACCGGCACGGCATCGTCGCCAGGATCGTCGCCGAATACATTGCGCGGCTCGACAAGTCCTTTTCCTGCTGGCGCAACCGGCTGGGTTTCATGGACACGTTCCGCATTTCGCGTGCCGAAAGCGGCTTTCCGGTCTTCCAGAACCTGCTCGAGCTGGAGAATGACCGTCGCCAGGCCGATGCGCGGCTTGCCAACATCCCGCTGGCCGGCGAGTTGCGCGAGGAAATGGCCGACTTCATCCTGCGCCACAAGGAATTCCCCGCAGCGCTGCAGAAGTCGATGGCGGAACGGCTCTATCTTGAGGACGTGAAGAGCGAGACCACCTTCGGCCCGTTTACATTGGCGCAGACAGCCAAGGTCTCGGTCAATCCGAAAACGGGGCGGCCCTATTATCTCGTCCATTGGGCTGCCTTCGACGGCAGCGCCAACCTGCCGCTGGTCTACATGGTGACGGTCGAGGATTCCTCCGAGACGATGATCCGCCAACTCGTCGACGACACCGGCAAGCTCAACGACAAGGTGGACATCCCACTGCCGGTCGACGGCCTGCTCAACCCCGAGCTTGCCCATCGCTTCGACGACTTCACCGAAAAGAACTCGGCCTATACGCTGTCGCCGGCGACAATCGCCGTCAATCTCGACAAGGATTTCGAACCGCTCCACCCCAAGCAGCTGCGCCGTGTCGTGCTCGGCCCCTTCTATTCGGCGGGGATCACCGACAACAATTCGACGGTCACCGAGGTGCTGGCCAAGGTGCGCAAGCCGGAAAACGCCTGGCTGCTTACCTGGACCATCCAGGAAGTCTATTCGAAAGCCGAGAAACCCGGTCGCAAGGGCCTGTTTTCGAGCGAGAAGACGACGCAGGAATTCTTCATCAACACCGACGATCTGGAGGCCGCACGCCAGGGCGTGTCGAGCTACGAGAACCATGCGCTGATCCCGCACGAGGCCTATCAGGCGCTCTACGCCGCCGGCGAGGCGCAGAAGATCTTTTCCGGCTACAAGGTCCACATCCTGTCGAAGGGACAGGTCATCAGCGACGTCTGACCGTCGAACCGCGGAGCATCCTTCATGGACACCGGCCTGACCACGATTTCGGAAGCGGCAATCGAAAAGCACCGCGCCACCGCGCAGAGCTTCATCACCCGCATCGTCGTGCTGGAGGATCCGTCGCGCGAATCCGGCACCGCGCTGGCCGGCACCAACCGCCGCTTCGTCTCGACCGTCTCGGTCGGCTCGGTACGGCGCACGCGCGAGGTCGAACTCACCAAGACCGTCGCCGCCGTCCACCCCGACGACCAGTTGCTGAGCATCGCGCAGCATACGCTTTTGTTTCGCGCCCGGCGCGGCGCTGCCATAGCGCTGGCCATATCGGACGTCTTCGCCGAAGGTTCCGACCTCGAAAGTCTGCAGGCGAAAAACGCCCGCGCCCCGCTCGAAGGCGACGAAGCCGCCACTTTCAAGAGACTTCTGTCGGCCTCGGCCTATATTGCCGCCTTCAGCCTCGCTTCCTATCTGTTCCAGCTCATCGACAGCGACGGCGAAGCGCCCAACGATACATCCGAGCCGGACTTCCTGTTCGACACGCCGCAGGATGCGGTGAAGTCGATCCTGGCCGGCCTCGACAGAGCGATTGCGGGCGCCAAGGACGACGCCGATCTGATGACGCGCGCGCGTGCCTTTGCCCGCGTCGCCATCGACGGCCTTTTGGCGCGAAAGAGCCGTTTCGACGGCATCGGCCCGTTCGAAAACGCCCATATCCGCATCGACATCGACGACTTCACCCTCGACGGCTTCGACGTGGCGCCCGGCAAGCGTTCGAAACCGCTGGTGATGACCTTCAAGAAACCGGAAGAGGTCGTGGGCAACCACATCGCCAAATACCAGTCGGTCAAGCTCGCCAAGATGCTGATGGCCTATGATTTCGAGCGCGAGCTGAACCCGTTCGTCGAGCTTGGCGGCTTCCTCTTCACCTTCATCGGCGACGGCGCGCCCGGCACCGGCAAGACGACGCTGATCCAGATGATCGCCGGCCTCGTCAGCGGCTACTGCCAGGTCGCCGGCTATCCCTTCGCCTACGAGAATTTCGGCGTCGACCAGATCTCCTCCTACCAGGGCAAGTCGGGTCAGAATTGCCGCCAGTTCATCAACAACGTGCTGAACCCGCGCGTCATCGGCTTCGGCACCATCGACGACATCGACCAGGTGGCGGCGCGCCGATCCGACGACCGCGCCTCGGCCGGCCAGCAGGAAATCACCGGTGTCCTGATGGACGCCTTTGCCGGTGCGTCGACGGTCGTGCGCGGCAACTGTTCCTTCGGCATGTTTTCCAACTATCCCGAAAACGTCGACGATGCGCTGCGCCAGCGCGCCGGCGCCCGCTGGCTGGTCGACGGGCCGCAGAGCCGCGACGACTACATCGACATCTTCGTCCTGCTCGCCGGCAAGAACCACAAGATCCCGCTCGGCGACCACAAGCTCTATGCCGCCCAGGAAATCCAGCGCGCCGTGATGGAAGCCTATGAGGAGCACGAGAAGCCCAGGGAAGACGGGCTGATGAAGGTCTATGAGCGCTACATGAAGGAAAATGGCGCGCCGAAGTCGATGGCCGATATCGGCACCTATCTGCACATGATCAAGGACGCCGAGCCGCGTTTCACCGGCCGCGCCATCAAGAACGTCACCGATGCGATCAAGATGCGCGCCATGGACATCGAACTGCCGGACGAGTGGTTCGAGAAGCCGGAAGCCTTCATGCACAAGGGCTATGACGATAAGAAAGCGATGATCGAGGAACTGCGCGGGCCGTTCTCAATGGACATGGTCATGCAGGAGATCAACCGCTACGCCGATAGCGAGTTCCGCTACTCCGACAAGTCCGACGATGCCGCGGTGACCAAGATGATTCGCGACACCCGTCTGCGCGACCGCGCGCTGCGCGAAATCGAGGAGATGAAGAAGAAGGGAAGCTGGAATGCGTAATTTGCGCCAGCGCCCCCTTCTCCCCGTGAACGGGGAGAAGGAATAGTGAGCAAGAAACCCGACCTTTTGCGCGACAACGAGTTGATCTATGGCCGGCTGCTGACGATCGACGAGCCGCACCTCATCCAGCGCTACAACAAGGCGCTTGCTGCCTTCGGCCTGAAGCCGACCAGGCTCAAGAGCTTCGACATCGACCGCACCGGCTTTTCGCCTGAAGTGGCCGAGGAATGCGGCGACTATGGCTATCTCGACCCCAATGAGGTCAACCGCCGCTTCATCATCCTGACGCCGTCGCAGATCGACCTGCCGGTGGTGCACACCGCCTTTTCCAACACCTCGCAACTGATGTTCGAGTTCATGTCGAAGAACCAGCGCGCCATCGACGCGCTGACCATCAAGGATGTCATCTATGGCGAGATCGAGGACTCGGTCCCCAAGGTCAACGACATCGAGGATCTGCTGTCGATCAACCAGGTCGAGTTCAAGGTGCTGTCGGCCGAGGACGTGCTGGGCAAGGCGGCCGAACTCGGCAAGCTCGTCGACCGGCTGAAACAGGAGCCGGAGGCCTGGCGCGACGATGCCATGCTCACCCGCATGGTCGAGCTGGCCAAGATCTGCGGCGACATCCGCGAGAACGCGCTGGTGCCCGACCAGGTGATCTTCCGCCACAACGCCTACTGGACCAGCCATTTCGGCGGGCTCTATGTGTTCGTCGATCCGGACATGACCACTGTCATCAGCGACCCAGCCGCACCCGGTTTCCGCCGCTCGCGGCCATGGCAAGTGAGCTATCTCTCAATCAACGATGCCGACAAGGTGTTCAAATTCCTTGCCGCGACCGGCCGCATCGAACTGCCCCGCGCCTCATGGATCGAAACCTCGGGCTATCTCGAACATCGCGCAGAAATGGTGGTGCGGGCGCTGATCCGCGATACCGAGCCCGACCGCAACCTGAGCGACGTCGACAAGGTCTGGCTGCAGACATGGATCCACGGCCACACCGATCTGATCACCAAGGACGGCAATTTTCCCTTCCTCAACGCCGCCAAGCGCGAAATCGCCCATCTCGGCCACCTCAAGATCGAGGACGTGTTCCCGCAGCAGCGTTTCCTGGTGGTCCGGGCCAAGCCCGACCATCCCGACGCCTGGCTGACCAACCAGCTGATCTCCGACTTCGTGCCGCAGGACTTCGTTTCGCGCTACGTCTTCAACAAGCCGGGCTTCTACAAGGACTTCGACGGCTACACCGACGCCTGGCGATCGCATGTTGTGGACGTTTTGAAAACCACATATCTGAAAGACAAGGTGGCGTTTCGCACACGCCTCTACGGCCTGACTGATTGAATTGAACGTTTGACAGACTGAGGGGTGACATCGCTATGCTTGACCCGATCGTGAACTTCTTCACCTGGATTTTCCAGTGGATCGGCCGCGGCATCGGTGTCGTCATCGGTGTGATCCTGTGGCCGTTCCTATGGGCCGGACGCTGGTACACGCAGCGCGGCTGGATCCTGAAGGCGGTGCTCGGCCTGGCCCTGGCGGTGCTAATCGGCCTCTATGCCAACTTCTTCTACGCCACCCAGTGGTGGAACAATTTCAACCCGAGCTACCCCAACACCTATACGTTCGAGAAGCGCAACATCTCGGCCGGCGAGCAGACGACGGCCGGCGCCGGCACCGACACCGCCAGAACCTGCGGAAACTCGGGTATAGCCCAGGTGGCGGCCGATCTGACCGACTTTAACGTCAACCAGAATGCCTGGGTCTCGTCGATGATCCTTTACAAGCTCGGCCTGTTCGGCATCGACTGGGATCACACGCCGTGGATGGACAACAAGGCTTCGTTCCAGCGTGGCATCAACCAGGCGGTCCGGCGCACGGCGACCGAGCTTGCCGACAATCTCGGCCGCGTCCGCACCACATCGCAGATCGACGCCGACCTGCAGGAGGCGCGCGGCAATCTGCAGTTCGATGAAGAGACCTGGTATTTCGGCATCAGTCCGTTCGGCCCCAAGACACCGACGCCGAGCTATTATCGCGATGCGGTGCGCAAACTGCGCGCCTTCAATGCCCGGCTGGCGACCTGCCAGGCAACGTTCGATGCCCGCGCCGACAATCTGAAGCAGTATATCGACCGCATCGCCAGCGACATCGGCTCGACCTCGGCCATCCTCAAGGAGCGCGCCGAAAACCACAACAATGGCTGGTTCGACTTCCGCGCCGACGACCGCTACTGGTTCGCGTATGGCCAGCTTTATGCCTATTACGGCCTGATGAAGGGCGCCCAGGCCGACTTCGAGGACGTGATCAAGGAAAAGCACCTGCAGAATCTGTGGGACACTATGGACGCCCAGTTCGTCTCGGCGCTGAAGATCCAACCCTTCATCATCGCCAATGGCCGCGAGGACGGCTGGCTGTTGCCGACACATCTGACGACGATGGGGTTTTACATCCTGCGGGTGCGTTCCAATATGGTCGAGATCAGCAACGTGCTCGCGCAGTAGCACGTTTGCCCATGGCGACGGCGATGGCGAATTTGCGCCGTCGCCTCTGTCGCATTCCGTGCATTGTGCGGCTGTTTTGAGACGGCAGGACGGCGCGTCCTCTGGCTTCTATACGGCGCGACAATCGGGCGCTAAGACCCGACATAAAGGTCGGCCCGAGAGTGGAAGCACTTTCTTCATAGGAAATATAGTTGCATGGAAGTTGACGCCGCGGCAGCGACAGGGTTAGAACAAGCCCCCACGCGCCTGCGGGCCGTTTCGAACATCCATCAGTGATCGAACCCGTCCCCTCCACCGTCCAATCCAGAGGAAAGCCGTCATGGCCGAAGTGAAGTCCGACATCGAGATCGCGCGCGCCGCCAAGAAGAAGCAGATCCAGGAGATCGGCCAGAAGATCGGCATCCCGACCGAACACCTGCTGCCCTATGGCCACGACAAGGCCAAGATCTCCGCCGAATTCATCAAGTCGGTGAAGGGCAACAAGGACGGCAAGCTGATCCTCGTCACCGCCATCAATCCGACGCCCGCCGGCGAAGGCAAGACGACGACGACGGTGGGCCTCGGCGACGGTTTGAACCGCATCGGCAAAAAAGCCATCGTCTGCATCCGCGAAGCCTCGCTCGGGCCGAATTTCGGCGTCAAGGGTGGTGCGGCCGGCGGCGGCTATGCCCAGGTCGTGCCGATGGAGGACATGAACCTCCACTTCACCGGCGATTTCCACGCCATCACCACCGCGCACAATCTTCTGTCGGCGTTGATCGACAACCACATCTACTGGGGCAACGAGCTCGGCATCGACACCCGCCGCGTCGTCTGGCGCCGCGTCATGGACATGAACGACCGGGCGCTGCGCGAGATCATCTGTTCGCTCGGCGGCGTCGCCAACGGTTTTCCACGTGAAGGCGGCTTCGACATCACCGTCGCTTCCGAAGTCATGGCGATCCTGTGCCTCGCCACCGACCTGAAGGACCTGGAGAAGCGCCTCGGCGACATCATAGTCGCCTATCGCCGCGACAAGTCGCCGGTCTATGCCCGCGACCTCAAGGCTGACGGCGCCATGGCCGTGCTGCTCAAGGACGCCATGCAGCCCAACCTCGTGCAGACGCTGGAGAACAACCCGGCCTTCGTCCATGGCGGCCCCTTCGCCAACATCGCCCATGGCTGCAACTCGGTCGTCGCCACCACGACGGCGCTGAAACTCGCCGACTACGTCGTTACCGAGGCCGGCTTCGGCGCCGATCTCGGCGCCGAAAAGTTCTTCGACATCAAGTGCCGCAAGGCCGGCCTCAAGCCGGCAGCGGCAGTCATCGTCGCCACCGTGCGCGCCATGAAGATGAATGGCGGCGTCAAGAAGGAAGACCTCGGCAAGGAGAACGTCGAGGCGGTGAAGAAGGGCTGCGCCAATCTCGGCCGCCACATCGAGAACATCAGGCAGTTCGGCGTGCCGGCGGTGGTCGCCATCAACCATTTCTATTCCGACACCGACGCCGAGATCCAGGCGATGAAGGACTACGTCGCCTCGATGGGCGAAGAAGCGATTCTGTGCAAGCATTGGGCCAAGGGCTCGGCTGGCATCGAGGACCTCGCCAACAAGGTGGTCGCGCTGGCCGAATCCGGCGCGTCGCAGTTTGCGCCGCTCTATCCCGACGCCATGCCGCTGTTCGAGAAGATCAACACGATCGTCCAGCGCATCTATCGCGGTTCCGAAGCGATCGCCGACAAATCGGTGCGCGACCAGCTCAGGGCCTGGGAAGAGGCCGGCTACGGCAACCTGCCGGTCTGCATGGCCAAGACCCAGTACTCCTTCTCGACCGACCCGAACCTGCGCGGCGCGCCTACCGGCCATACCGTGCCGGTGCGCGAGGTCAGGCTGTCGGCAGGCGCCGGCTTCGTCGTCATCATCTGCGGCGAGGTCATGACCATGCCCGGCCTGCCCAAGGCGCCGTCCTCGGAAAAGATCTTCCTCAATGAAGCGGGCCAGATCGAGGGTCTGTTCTAAAGCATCCAAACCACAGACTGCTAGAGCATGATGCCGAAAAGTGTGAAGCGGTTTTCGGACGACATCATGCTCTATCTCTTTGATTTAGAATCAGATTCAGACTTCAGGTCGACTTGACCTGAAATCATCCGGCTCTAAGGGCGCCGTATCACCCGGCGCCCATTCCGGTTCAGGATCTTCCCACGAATCGACGGCGCAGCCGATGGATGCTGTCGCCTTTGAGACGGGCTTCGGGCAGCCCCACTTCCTGTCGGCATAGGTCTGTCGGTGCAAATGAGGTCAGAGGGCAAGGGCGCCGCAACGATGCGACGCCCTTGATGTTCGAGGTGATCAGGTCACATCGTCCGCTGATGGCGCGCGCTTGCGGCCATTGACCATCGCGCGGACAAGGTTCTCATGATGGCGCAGACCCGCCAGCACTACGCCTCCAACGTGGAGTCCGACGAGCACCAACAGGCTGTTGCCCAGTATCTCGTGTACATCCTCCAGCCACTCCACGCCCCACCAGGCGTCAGTGGTCTGCATCCAACCGGTAAGCGCAATTGCCGCCACGCAAAGCAGCAACGCCAGCACCATGGCGCCACCAGCGGGGTTGTGGCCGAGATAGCGTCTCTCGCGATTGCGCATCACGTCGGCAAGATACTTGGTGACGGCGCCAGGGCTGCGCACGAACTGCCGGAAGCGTGCATATTTCGATCCGGCCAATCCGGCGATCAGTCGCGAGGCGATCAGGCCTCCCGCACAGTAGCCGGCCAGCTCATGCACTTTCATGATTTCCCCGGAGGACAGCCATGCCACCGCAACGCACAGGGCCAACGACCAGTGAAAGAGGCGGATGTACGGGCTCCAGACCTTGACCGAGGTTTCTCGTGTCGAAACGGTGGCGTTCATGATGATCAGCCGTCGTCGGAATCGGCGCCGACCGATCCGAGCGTCTTGGGATTGAACACGGCCTCCAGCCTCTTGCCGTTGGCGTCGAGCGCCTTGGCTTCGTAGCAGCCGTTTTCCGTCTTGATGCTGCGAACCTTCCAGCCCTGACTTTCAAGCTTCTTTTGCAGCGCTTCGCGCGGCTGCCACTGGTCGGTTGGCACATTGCATGTGTCGTCGGCGAAGGCCGGGCCGACAACGGCCAGGACCAATGCGGTCAGGATCAAAGTCTTCATGTCGCTTCTCCATCGGCCAATTCCGATGCCTCTGACCCTGACCGGGAAACCTGACAGCAGCCTGAACGCGGCTCACGCCGCCCAAATGCCGCAGTTGGCTTGCATTCAGGCTACTGTCAGCCTCGTGCCGTATAGCGCTGGTCACCAGTTGGCGGAGACAAAATGCGGGTTCTGTTGATCGAAGATGATCAGGTGCTGGGCGAGGCGGTGCGCGATCATGTCGCCGCCGACAGCCATGCCGTGGACTGGAGCAGCACCCTCGCTGAGGCTCGCGATCACCTTGATGTTGCATCCTATGAGCTGTTGCTGCTCGATCTGCATCTGCCTGACGGCAAGGGCCTCGAGTTCCTGAAGACGCTTCGCCGTGAAGGCAGCGATACGCCGGTTATTATCCTGACCGCGCGCGACCAGCTCTCCGATCGGATAGAGGGACTGAATTCCGGAGCCGACGACTATCTGGTCAAGCCATTTGATCTCGGCGAATTGTCCGCGCGCCTCGCCGCGGTCGCGCGCCGCTACGCTGGAAGTCCCAATCCCCTGATCCGTATCGGACCGGTCGAAATCGACCAGGCCGCTCGCCGTGTTGTCGTGGACGGCACGGAAACCATGCTGACGGCACGCGAATGGGCGGTGCTGGAGCAGTTCCTGCGCCGGCCCGGCGTAACAGTTGGCAAAGGCCAGATCGAGGACGCGCTTTATGCCTTCGGTTCCGAGATCGAGAGCAACACCGTCGAGGTCTATGTGAGCCGCTTGCGCAGGAAGATCGGGCGCGAGGCGATCGCGACCGTGAGAGGGCTGGGCTACCGGCTGGCATCCCAATGAGAGCGCTCGACAGCCTTGTCGGCCGGGTCGTCCTGTCGCTGATTGCGCTTACGGTCGCATTCGGATTGGTTGCCGCGGCTACCGGCAGCTACACTATGCATCGCGAAATCAACGAAGCCATGGACAGCTCGATGCGGGAGGCCGCGCGCAGGCTGCTGCCGCTTGTCATCGACGACCTTTTCGCGCGCGACACATTGCAGTCGCCGAGAAGGCTGGCGGAAGCCGTTTCCGAAGACGATGGTGGCCGGCTGGTCTTCCAGGTGCGTGATGGCCACGGGCGCATCCTCATGGGCTCCCACAGCGCCCCGGTCGAACCGCTGACAGCCAGGCTGGTACAGGGATTCACGGAAGAAGCCGGTTGGCGCATCTACACCGAACCGGCAGTCAGCGGCTCGGTTTTCGTCCAGGTTGCCGAACTCGATGCACGTCGCAATGAGGAAACAATCGAGGCCGCTATCGGTTTCCTGGTGCCGATGATCATCCTTATCCCGCTGAGTGCGATCGTCGCCTGGCTGACCATGGCACGTTCGCTCAAGCCGATTGCTTCGCTGCGCAGGGAGATCAGCGCCCGGCACGGTGACAACCTCGCTTCCATTCGAACCGAGGAATTCCCTGCCGAGCTTGCCGCCATCGCCAAGTCGGTCAACAGTCTGATGCAGCGCCTTCACATGGCGCTCGATGCCGAAAAGGAATTCACTGCGAATGCGGCTCACGAGTTGCGCACGCCAATTGCCGGCGCGCTGGCACAGACCGAGCGCATGATAGCCGAAGCGGCGAATGAGGCGGCAAGGAAGCGGCCACGCCAGATCAAGGCAGCCCTGTCCGGCCTCGCCAGCGTGTCCGAAAAGCTGATGCAACTGGCGCGCGCCGACGCCGGCATAGCGGTTGCCGCCAAGCCTCTCGATCTCGCCACGGTCGCGGCTTTGGTGGTCGCGGACTTCGAACAGCACGGCGAGAGCAAAGGCCGCATCCGCCTCGAAGCGCCGGCAAAAGGCACGGCGTTTGCCACAATCGACGCCGATGCATTGGCCATTGTCCTGCGCAATCTTGTCGAGAATGCCTTGCGGCACGGTGCAAAGAGCGGCACGGTGCTCGTACGCGTCGGCGATGATGCCAGGCTGAGCGTGATCAACACGGGTCCGGTCGTTCCAGCCCCGGGCGGCCTGGTCAAGCGGTTCGAGCGCGGCGCAACGCGCGCCGAAGGCTCGGGTCTCGGGTTGGCGATTGTCGCCCGGATCCTGCAGCAGACGGGAGCAACGCTTGTTCTGAATTCACCGGCGACCAACCGGCCGGACGGTTTCGAGGCGACGATCCAGTTTCCCGCCGCATGACCGTCAACCGCGCCCGGCCGGCCGGGCCGGGTTGCCGACCACGGTCGTGTTCGCGGCTACATCGCGCGTCACCACGCTACCGGCGCCGACGATTGCCCCCTCGCCGATGCTGACGCCAGCGAGGATGATGGCGCTGCCGCCGATCCAGGCATTATCGCCGATCTCGACCGGCCTGGCGATTTCCAGACCTGCCTGCCGACCCGCGACCTCCTTGTGATGCTCGGCGCAATAGATCTGCACGCTGGGGCCGAGCAACGTCCGCTTGCCGATGCGGACCGTTGCCGTATCGAGGATGGTGCAGCCGGCGTTGAGAAAGACGCTGTCGCCGAGGAAGATGTTAAAGCCATAGGCGCAATGGAACGGCGCCTCGATGCGGGCGCCCTCGCCCACCGCGCCGAGCAGCGATTTCAAGGCGGGTCCGATGTTGCCGCGGCGGCCAGGCGGCAGGCTGTTATGCTCGAACACCGCATCGCGCGCGATGACACGCAACGCCTCCAGTTCGTCATCGAGGCATGTGTACCACTCGCCGGCCGCCATTTTTGTACGTTCGCTTCCAGCCATGGCGGTGCCTCCTGTCTCGAGATCGTTCCAAAGCACAGTCGATCCAAACTGGAAAGCACCAGCGTCGCCACTGGTCAAATGCCAAGCCTATGCTAGCCTGCGCTTGCCGGACTGGTCCTGGCCCGGTGATCGAGGGGATCAATCATGCTGTACATTCTCGCACTGCTGATCGGCGTCATTGCCGGCCTGCGCGCCATGACCGCACCTGCAGCGGTCGCCTGGGGCGCCTATCTCGGCTGGCTGCCAGTTGCCGGCACCTGGGCCAGTTTCATGAGCCATTGGGCCGCCGTCGGCATCTTCACCATCCTGGCCATCGTAGAGCTGGTCACAGACCAGTTGCCGTCGACGCCGAGCCGGAAAGTGCCGCAGCAGTTCGGCGCGCGCATCATCCTGGGCGCCTTCACCGGCGCGGTCATCGGCGCGACCGGCGGCGCCACCATCGGTGGGCTCATCGCCGGCGCCATCGGCGCGGTCATCGGCACTTATGGTGGCGCCGAAGTGCGTGGCCGGCTTGCTGCCGCTTTCGGCAAGGACCCGCCCGCCGCCTTCATCGAGGACGCCGTGGCGATCATCGGCGGCCTGCTGATCGTGGCGGCCGTGGCATGACGGCCAAAACTTTCGACGCCATCGTCATCGGCGCCGGACAGGCCGGCACTCCCCTCGCCGGCCGTCTGAACACGGCCGGCATGAGCGTAGCGCTGATCGAACGAAAACTGGTCGGCGGCACCTGCGTCAACACCGGCTGCATGCCGACCAAGGCCATGGTGGCGAGCGCCTATGCGGCACACCTTGCCCGCCGCGCCGCCGACTATGGCGTGACGCTCTCCGGTTCGGTCGGCGTCGACTATCACGCCATCAAGGCGCGCAAGGACAAGGTTTCGAACGACGCCCGCGGCAATCTCGAAAGCTGGATTGCCGGCATGGACAAGTGCACTCTCTATCGCGGCCACGCACGTTTCGTTACCGCCAACACCGTCCGCGTCGGCGACGACCTTTTGACCGCCGAGAAGATCTTCCTCAACACTGGCGGCCGCGCCTCGGTGCCTGACCTGCCCGGCATCCACGACATCGACTACCTGACCAATTCGTCGATGATGGATCTCGACGTGCTGCCACGCCATCTGGTGGTGGTCGGCGGCAGCTACATCGCCCTCGAATTCGCGCAGATGTTCCGCCGCTTCGGCTCGGAGGTCACGGTGATCGAAAAGAGCCCGCGGCTGATCGGCCGCGAGGACGAGGACGTATCCGACGCCATTCTGTCCATCCTCGAAAACGAAGACATCGCGGTGCATGTCGGCGCCGACGAGATAGCGTTCGCCAGACGAGGCAACGAGATCGCCGTGACCTTCTCCGCCGACAAGCCGCCTGCCATAGGCTCGCATGTGCTGCTGGCCCTGGGCCGGACGCCCAACACCGATGATCTCGGCCTCGACAAGGCCGGTATCGAGGTCGACAAACGCGGTTTTGTTGTCGTCGATGACCAGTTGCGCACCAATGTGCCTGGCATCTGGGCAATGGGCGATTGCAACGGCAGAGGCGCCTTCACTCACACCTCCTACAATGACTATGAGATCGTCGCCGCCAATCTGCTCGACAACGACCCACGCAAGGTCAGCGATCGCATCGAGGCGTATGCGCTCTATATCGACCCGCCGCTCGGCCGCTGCGGCATGACCGAGACGGCGGTGAGAAAGTCGGGCCGTCGCGCACTGGTCGGCCAGCGGCCGATGACCCGCGTCGGTCGCGCCGTCGAAAAAGGCGAGACGCAAGGCTTCATGAAGATCCTGGTCGACGCCGACAGCAGGGAGATTCTCGGCTGCTCGGTGCTCGGGCCGGGAGGCGACGAGGCGGTGCACTGCGTGCTCGACCTTATGTATGCCAAGGCGCCGGTCGACACGCTGGCGCGGGCCATGCATATCCACCCGAACGTCTCGGAGCTTCTGCCCACCATCGCCCAGGAGCTGAAGCCGCTGGCATAGGCCGCGCTCGCGAACTGCTCTCCGCTTTCTGCATTGCTGCGATGCAGCAATCGCGCTTGTGCGGCCGCCCTATCTCCAGGCAGTCTGGGGCTTGAACCGATTCAGTCCGGACGCCCCATGCCCTTGCCGATCCTAGCGCTCGCCATTGCGTCCTTCTGCATCGGCACCACCGAATTCGTCATCATGGGCCTGCTGCCGGAGGTCGCCGCCGATCTCGGCGTTTCCATTCCCTCGGCCGGCCTTCTGGTCACCGGCTATGCGCTGGGTGTCGTCTTCGGTGCGCCGGTGATCGCGTTGGCCACCGCCCATCTGCCGCGCAAGCCGGTGCTGGTCGGACTGGCCTCGCTGTTCGTCATCGGCAATCTTTTCTGCGCCATCGCACCCAACTACTGGCTGCTGATGGCCGCCCGTGTCTTCACCGCCTTTGGCCATGGCGCCTTCTTCGGCATCGGCTCGGTTGTTGCCGCGAGCCTCGTGCCACGCAACAAGCGGGCGAGCGCCATCGCGCTGATGTTTGCCGGGCTGACGCTCTCCAACATCCTCGGCGTTCCCGGCGGCACCGCGCTTGGCGAGGCCTTCGGCTGGCGCGCCACTTTCGTGGCCGTCGTCGGTATCGGCCTCATCTCGGTTGCGGCCATCGCCTGGCTGGTGCCATCAAATGTCGCTGAATCGAGCGGCGGCGGCCTGCTCGGTGAAGTGCGCGTGCTCGGCAAGCTGCAGGTGTGGCTCTCCATGCTGATCTCGGCGCTGGCTTCCGCCAGCCTGTTTGCCGTCTTCACCTACATCAAGCCCTACCTCACCGACGTATCCGGCCTTTCAACGGGGGCGGTCACCTGGGTACTGCTCTTATTCGGCGGCGGCATGACCATCGGCAACATCATCGGCGGCAGGCTGGCCGACTGGAAACTGATGCCGACGGTGATCGGCACGCTGTTGATGCTGGCGTTGCTATTGCTCGCCTTCGCCCAATTCGGCGCCGTCGCAGTGGCAGCCATCTCCATGGTTTTCCTGTGGGGCCTGCTCATCTTCGTCGTCGTGCCGCCATTGCAGATCCGCGTTGTCGAGGCGGCGTCAGAGGCGCCGAACCTTGCCGCCACGCTGAACCAGGGCGCCTTCAATGTCGGCAATGCGGGCGGCGCCTGGATCGGCGGGCTGGCGCTCTCCTTCGGCGTATCCTATGCCAATCTTCCGCTGGTCGGCGCGGCACTCGCGCTGCTGGCCGTCGTCGTCGCGGTGATGTCGCAGACGATGGATCGGCCTGCGCCTGTCGTCTCTCTCGGGGCGCCTGCGGAATAGCCCTTGCGCCCATAGCGCGGCAGGCTGGACCAATCGACATCGGCACCTCCGATGGGCATGTCTTCTCGCTCTTGATGGAGCAAATCATGCAGAAATCGATCGAGCGCATCGCCGGTGACAGCGAAGGCGTTTCCTACGAATTCCCGGTCTTCCGCTTCGAAGGCAGCGACAAGGCAGCTCCCTCTGCCTATCTGCAAGCCGCCCTTCACGCCGGCGAACTGCCGGGCGTGGTCGCCATCGATGCACTGATGCCGATACTGGCCAAGGCCGAGGCTGAAGGCCGCATCCAGGGCGACGTCACCATCGTGCCCCAGGCCAATCCGGTCGGCCGCGCCCAGTATCATTTCGGCGAGCATCAGGGCCGCTTCCATCTGGGCACCCGCAACAATTTCAACCGCGGCTTTCCACTGCTGGCGGCGCCCGACACCAAATTGCTGCCGAACACAGCGCTCGGCACGGCCGACCAGCGGCTGAAAACGCGGCTATTGCAGCTTTCGATCGGCCACGACATCGTGCTCGACCTGCATTGCGACGACGAGGGCCTCGCCTATCTCTACGTCCACACCAGCCTGTGGCCTGATATGGCGGATTGCGCGGCCGCCATGGGCGTCGACGCGGTGGTGTTGTGGGATGAGGACACGGACGGCACCTTCGAAGGCGCCTCGATCATGCCCTATCAGAACGCTCCCGCCGATGTGCCGCGCTTCGACCGGCGCGTCGCCACCACGGTCGAATATCGCGGCATACTCGATGTCGACGGCGCCCTGGCCGCCTCCGATGCCGAGGGGCTCTATCGGCTGCTGGTGGCGCGCGGCGCGATCGTCGATACGGCGCTGCCCGCGCCCGGTCCTTTCACCGGTGCTGTCGCGCCGCTCGAAAATATCGACATGATGCCTGCGCCCCGGGCCGGCGCGGTACTCTACGACGTAAAGCCCGGCGACCGCGTGACCAAAGGCGCACGCCTCGCCACCATCGTCCATGCCCCGGGCGAAGCCGACGGCCGCACCGAGGTGTTCGCGCCGCAAGCGGGTCTCATACTGACCCGGCGATCGCGGCGTATCATCCGCTCCGGCGAAGACCTGCTGAAGCTGGTCGGCGATAGCAAGAGCGCCGACGCCAGGTCGGGAACGCTGGAGGATTGAGGGCTCAGGCCCTCCACTGAATCCAGTTGCGCGGCCGTTCATTCGCCGCTATGGGACTCTCATGAACATGCGTTCGATCAAGACCGTTTGGTGGTGGGCTCGCTGACAGCGGCCTGTTCGAACGCGTTCGCGTGAAAATAGAGGGTGGCCGCAACGGAATGTCCGGGCGGCCATTTGTTTTTTACGCCATTTCCGGGTCCGTTGCCCCAAGAAGCTGAACAGCAAGACGCTGATGGAGACGGCAATGACGACGCAAATTCTCGAAAACGGGGCGGAGCGCTTTGACACCGCGGGTGGCGTAACCATCACCCGCGAGCGCCACGACCGGCCCTATGAAGGCGCGATCGACGCCTATGTCGACGGGCTGAATGCGCGCCGCGGTGCCGTGTTTTCCTCGAATTACGAATATCCCGGCCGCTACACGCGCTGGGACACCGCCATCATCGACCCGCCGCTGGTGATCTCGGCGCGTGGCCGTGCCATGCGTATTGAGGCGCTGAACAGCCGTGGCCAGGTGCTTTTGCCTGTCATCGGCAAGGCGCTTGCCGGCCTTGCCGAGGTGACGATCGCCGAGACGTCGAAGAAGCTGATCCGCCTCGACGTGGCGAAGCCCGGCCGCGTCTTCACCGAGGAAGAACGCAGCCGCGTCCCCTCGGTGTTTACGGTCCTGCGCGCCCTCACCGCTCTGTTCAAGACGGAGGAAGACGCCAATCTTGGCCTTTACGGCGCCTTCGGCTACGATCTCGCCTTCCAGTTCGATCCGGTCGACTACAAGCTCGAGCGCAAAGAGAGCCAGCGCGACCTGGTGTTGTTCCTGCCCGATGAGATCCTCGTCGTCGACCATTATTCGACCAAGGCCTGGACCGACCGCTACGACTATTCCGGCGAGGGATTTTCGACGGAGGGCCTGCCGCGCGACGCCGTCGTCGATCCGTTCCAGACCGCCGACCGCATCCCGCCGCGGGGCGACCACGAGCCCGGCGAATATGCCGATCTGGTGCGCAAGGCGATGGAGAGCTTCAAGCGCGGCGACCTGTTCGAAGTGGTGCCCGGCCAGATGTTCTACGAACGCTGCGAGACCCAGCCCTCCGACATCTCCCGCAAGCTGAAGTCGATCAACCCTTCGCCCTATTCCTTTTTCATCAATCTCGGTGAAGGCGAATATCTGATCGGCGCCTCGCCCGAAATGTTCGTGCGCGTCAACGGCCGCCGCGTCGAGACCTGCCCGATCTCGGGCACGATCAAGCGCGGCGACGACGCTATTTCCGATAGTGAGCAGATCCTGAAACTGCTCAATTCGAAGAAGGACGAATCCGAACTGACCATGTGCTCGGATGTCGACCGCAACGACAAGTCCAGGGTCTGTGAGCCCGGCTCGGTGCGCGTCATCGGCCGCCGCCAGATCGAGATGTATTCGCGCCTGATCCACACCGTCGACCATATCGAGGGGCGGCTGCGCGAAGGCATGGACGCCTTCGACGCGTTCCTGTCGCATGCCTGGGCGGTCACCGTCACCGGCGCGCCGAAATTGTGGGCCATGCGCTTCATCGAGCAGAACGAGAAGAGCCCGCGCGCCTGGTATGGCGGGGCGATCGGCATGGTCAATTTCAACGGCGACATGAACACCGGCCTGACGCTGCGCACCATCCGCATCAAGGACGGCATCGCCGAGGTGCGCGCCGGCGCCACGCTGCTCTTCGACAGCATCCCCGAGGAAGAAGAAGCCGAAACCGAATTGAAGGCATCCGCCATGCTCTCCGCCATCCGCGACGCCAAATCAGGCAATGCCGCCAGCACCGAGCGCAGCACCGCGCGCGTCGGCGACGGCGTCAACATCCTGCTCGTCGACCACGAGGACAGCTTTGTCCACACGCTCGCCAATTATTTCCGCCAGACCGGCGCCAATGTCTCGACCGTGCGCACGCCGGTACCGGACGAGGTCTTCGACCGGCTGAAGCCCAATCTGGTCGTGCTGTCTCCCGGCCCCGGCACGCCCAAGGACTTCGACTGCGCCGCCACCATCAAGCGGGCCCGGGCGCGCGAGCTGCCGATCTTCGGCGTCTGCCTCGGCCTGCAGGCGCTGGCCGAGGCCTATGGCGGCGAGTTGCGGCAACTGCATGTGCCGATGCACGGCAAGCCGTCGCGCATCCGCGTTTCGAAGCCGGGCATCATCTTCTCCGGCCTGCCTAAGGAGGTGACGGTCGGCCGCTATCACTCGATCTTCGCCGACCCGGTGCGCCTGCCCGACGGCTTCATCGTCACGGCCGAGACGGAGGACGGCGTCATCATGGCGTTCGAACATCGCAAGGAGCCGATCGCCGCGGTGCAGTTCCACCCCGAGTCGATCATGACGCTCGGCCACAATGCCGGCATGCGCATCATCGAGAACATCGTTGCGCACCTGCCGCGCAAGGCCCGGGAAAAGGCCGCCTAGGACTACGGATGAACGCGGCTTCCCCAGTCATCGCAGCAGACGCAAAAGCCGCCGCCAGGCGCAAGGTCGCCAGCCTTGCCTTCTGGTCAATCGTCGTCGCCTGCCTGGTGCTCGGCCTGAAACTGGCGGCCTGGTATGTCACCGGCTCCGTGGCGCTGTATTCGGACGCGCTGGAATCGATCGTCAACGTCATTGCCTCGGCCGCCGCCTACTGGGCGATCCGGGTCAGCTACAAGCCGGCCGACCAGGATCATCCCTTCGGCCATCACAAGGCCGAGTATTTCTCGGCCGTTCTGGAAGGCGTGCTGATCGTGCTGGCGGCACTGTTGATCCTCAACGAGGTCTGGTGGTCCTGGCGCCATCCCGCCCCGCTCGAACAACCCTGGACCGGCCTTGCCATCAATGGCATCGCGACGGTCATCAACGCCTTCTGGGCCTGGACGCTGATCCGAGCTGGTCGCGCCGAGAAATCGCCGGCGCTGGTCGCCGATGGCAGGCATATCATGACCGACGTGGTGACGTCGGTCGGCGTCTTCGCCGGCCTGGTCGGCGTCGTGCTGACCGGCTGGCAGATTCTCGACCCGGCACTTGCCGTCATCGTCGCGCTCAACATCCTATGGCAGGGCTGGCACGTCATCGGCTCGTCGATGAACGGGTTGATGGACCGCGCCGTCGACACGGCCGAACACATGCGCATCCGCGACCTCATCTCGGCCAATTGCAAGGGCGCGCTGGAAGTCCATGATCTGAAGACGCGCATTGCCGGCCGCGCCACCTTCATCGAATTCCATCTGGTCGTCGATGCCGACATGTCGGTGGGCGCCAGCCACGTCATCTGCGACCGCATCGAGGACGCGCTGAAGGCGGAAATCCCCTCGGTCCGCGTCACCATCCATGTCGAGCCGGACGACGAGGCGAAGCTACCCAAGGGCACGACGGCCGTGCCGTTTGCGTAGAGCGATTCACGACGTCTCTGCCGGCCGCTCCAAAACTGCCTCGACGAAGTCGTCGTCAAGCGGCCTGATCACATGATCGAGCCACGCCCAATCCTGCACGAGCGGCTCAAGGATGACCGCTCGACCTTGGCGGCGGATCGAAACTTCCTCGGTTTCGAAACGAAATTCCTTGGGCAAACGCACTGCTTGCGAGCGGCCTGACCAGAACACCTTTGCCTTATTCATTGCGCTATCTCCTCAATGAGAATGTTTCAAATCTCACGGCGCGCAGGCGGATTGCGGCATCGGCTCCAGGCGATAGACCTTGTCGTCGGACATGGTCTTGCCGTCGGCCGCCTTCGAGCACAAATCGACGATCGGCAGGCTGTTATTGGGATTGGCCAGCATCATCGTGCCGTAGACGCCGCGGCGCAGGTAGATCTCCTTGGCGCCGATATCGCAGGAAAAGGCGCTCATCTTCGCGCTTGGCGTACAGCGCCACTGGTCCGCTTCGCCTTCGCAGCTATAGATCTGCGTCACCTCAGCCGATTTCTGTCGCGTGGTGACGGACACGGCAATGTCGGCGCCGCTAGGCCAATTGGCCGGATCGCCGCCCTTGGCGAAGGAGGCGAGCTCCACCGGCCCCCGGAAAACCCGGATGGTCCGGGTGGACTGATCGGGATGCGAGGCAAGATGCGCAGTATCGTAGTCGCGCCCGTAGCAGAAGGGCTGGTCCGGCTTCAGCCGCTCGCGCAGCGGCAGGCCCAGTGCCGGGTCGACAGGATCGATGCGCGCGAACTCGGCCTTGCAGGTCTCTGTCGGCATGCGGTCCAGCCGGAAGCCGTCGTCCTCGGTGCCAAGCGCCTGCCTGGCATATTCCTTTTCGCCCAGTTCGTCCTCGGCGCCGACATCGAGATAGAGGTCGCGGCCCACGTCGGAGACGATCAGCCGGCCTTTTTCATCGACCTTGAGCGTTGCCATGGTCCGGTCGCATTCCATGCCGCAGTGAATTTCGCCCGATTGCGGATCGTCCTTGCCGCACCAGCCGCCGACCCATTCGGGCTTCTTGGCGTCGCGCACCGTCGTCGCCATGAAGCCGGTGTAGTCGGACGGACCACTGCTCGGCTCCTCGTTCGGATGGCTGACCGGGTCATGGCCGTAGTGGAAGAAAATCCGTCCCACCTTCTGGTTCGGATGGGCCTTGAGATGAGCCGCATCGTAGACACGCCCGAAACAGGCATCCTTGCCGTCAGGGCTGAGTTCGGAGAGCTTGAGCGCATCCTCGGCGAAGGCCGCACCGGCCAGTGTCGCGAGCAGGGCAGCACCCAATCCGGCGCCCAAAATGGTCTGCAACGTCATAGGACCCTCCTCGCCCGACAGGACGTGTCTGCAATTTATGCTAGGATAGAGGTGGAGGCCACGCAATTTGCGGCCCACGATTGGAGGATGAAACCATGCGACGCCGCGACATGTTCCGCGTGGGTCTGGCCGGAACCGCTGGCCTTTTCGGGCTGCGCCAGGTCAAGGCGGCGGCCGTGGAAGAGGAAAGGCCAAAGGCCGCGTATCACCTCAGCGATCTCGACAAGGTCGGCTTCGTGCTCGGCAACATCAAGAACCACTATGACGGCACCGGTGGCAAAGTCGATATCGTGCTGGTCGTGCATGGACCGGCACTCGCCGCTTTCAAATCGAAGAGCGCATCCGCCGCGATTTCCAGCCGTTTTTCGGGTCTGGTCCGCGACGGACTTTCCCCGCATGCCTGCGCCAACACCATGCAAGGCATGGATATTGCGCTCTCGGACCTGCTCGACGGCTTCCACGCCGCCGAAACCGGCGGTGTCGTCAAGCTCGCGGAACTGCAACGCCAGGGCTACGCCTATCTCCGGCCTTGAAGGGCTTGAACACAGAGGCGGCAAGGGCCTACGAAGGACGGGCAGAATCCGGAGGATAGACGTGCCAGGCACCGTGACCGCCCCAATCATTCCCGGCCTGGCCATCCCCGATCTCGCCGGGAAGGCAGTGCTGGTCACCGGTGCGTCGACTGGCATCGGGGCAGCACTCGCGCTGGCCTATGCCGCGCAGAAATGCCTTGTGGCGCTCCATTACAATTCGAGCAGGCAAGCGGCTGAAAAGCTTGGCCGGACAATCCAGGACGGCGGCGGGAAGGTGTTCCTCGTCCAGGGCGATTTCTCGGTCCCCGCCGATGTCGAGCGCGTGGTCGAGGATAGTGCGCAACATCTCGGCCGGCTCGACGGGCTGGTCAACAATGCCGGCGGCATGCTCGGCCGCGTGCCCTATGCCGAGCTGACCGAGGCGCATTACGACGCGGTGATGGACCTCAACGCACGGTCCGTGCTCACCGCCTCGCGCAAGGCGATCCCATGGCTGAAGCGCCAGGGCGGCTTCATCGTCAACACCTCATCGATCGCCGCGCGCAATGGCGCCGGCGGCGGCGCCGGCCTCTATGGCTCGTCCAAGGCCTTCGTCTCCAATGTGACGCGCGGCATGGCCAAGGAACTGATCGGCTTTGGCATCCGCGTCAACGCCGTGGCGCCCGGCACCATCGCGACGGCCTTCCATGAGCGCTATTCGACCGACGAGCAGATGAAGGGCATGGTGGCCACCATCCCTCAGGGACGCGCCGGCACGCCGCAGGATTGCGTCGGCGCCTATCTGTTCCTCTCCTCCGATCTGCTGAGCGGCTACATCACCGGCCAGGTGATCGAGGTGAATGGCGGACAGTTGATGCCTTGATGCGCGATCTGCATACTTCAGTCGCGAAATCCAAATGGAGACAAAGGCGATGTATGGACTGATCGGCAAGATGCGGGCGGCGCGCGGCCAACGTGACGCGGTCATGGACGTTCTGCGCGCCAGCACCGGCGCCCTGCCCGGCTGTCTGAGCTACATCATCGCCACCGACCCGGCCGACGCCGACGCGATCTGGGTGACCGAGGTGTGGACCGATCAAGCAAGCCACAAGGCATCCCTGCAACTGCCGGAAGTCCAGGCGGCGATTACCAAGGCGCGCCCCTTCATCGCCGGCTTCGAATTCCAGGTCGAAACTCACCCCGTCGGCGGTTTCGGCCTGACCGACGGCAAAACCGGCTGACGGTCGGGGGCGGGCCGACGGCAAGACACCAGCCGTTTGCACGCCTATGCGCGCATTACGACGATTGCAAACAACCAGGGCTACGGCACTTGCGTTATACTACCGCTGCCTCTCACCTGCGAACGTCGCATGGTCGGATGCCCGTACAGCTCGACATCGCCGCTGCCGGAAATCGAGACATCCGCATCCGCCTGTGCGGTAATTTGCGCGTCGCCGCTGCCGCGAATCTCGATCCGTGCGGATTGCGCGACCAGGTTTTTGAGCAGCCCTGAGCCCGAACCGGAGATATCCAGGCCGACCGTCTGTGCCACGCCAGTGGCGGCGACACTGCCGCTTCCCCGGATGCTCAGCCGCAGCTCAGGCTGATTGATCTGCGACAGAGCAAGATCTCCGCTGCCGAGCACTTTCCATTCTGAAATCGCCGGTCCCGACAGGCTGACATCGAGCCGGGACGCAAACCAGCCCGGCTCGCAATCGAGACTGAGCCTGCCGCCTTCCATCCGCACATGGTCAAGCAGGGCTGAGTCACCGCTCACGACCGCCTCGGCCTTGTCTCCCGGCTGGTAGTGGACCGAAGCCGGCAGATCGATCGTCAGACTGTCGCCGGCGCTGAAGGGCAAGGTAACCTCTTGTCTGGTAGAGGTGGCCGCTCCGCAGGTGGACTGCCCAGCAATCCACCACCCTCCGGCATTGGCCCAACCTGGCCCGGAAAGTCCGATGCCCAGAGCCAGAAAGACGACGGCGCCGATCAGTCCCGTCGTTGCGATGAATGCCAGTTTTCCAGTCATTGTCCGTTTCCTTCAACGTGATGACGAATTGCTCGAGCTTGGCAACGCTCAAACCCGGTCATGGTCCGGTTGAGCCAGACGGGAATGCAGCCGGGCATAACGCCCGAGCCCGCGTATCCCGGCGCCCAGCGCCAGCAGCAACAAGGCGCCGCCACCGAGGAAGAAGCTTGCCAGCCCAGCGCCGATGAACAGATGGCCTAAAGTCACCGTGATTGTGCCACCGATGTCGAACAGCAGTGTGGTGAGAATGATCTTGATGCCGAGTGCGCCGATGGCCACGAGCGCGATGCCGAGGCCAAGCGCAAGGACGATCGCGGTGATCAGCAGCGGCAGCAGGAAGACGATGTCGACGAAGGCAAGCCCGGCAAGCGCCAGCATCGCCGCCAACATGTTCGACACGCTCCAATGGGCCTCGAAACGACGCAAGCCTGCCTCGGCCCGCAACTCGCGGGCAAGCCTGGCCGGGTCGCCCAAGGCAGCCGCGACCTCGGCTTCGCCACGACCCGACGCGTCGGACTCGGCGAAATGGGCTGAGTAGTCGCCAACGATGTCCTCGATCTCCCGAGCCGGCAGACCAGCTAACCCCAGTCTCAGTGTGCGCAAGAAAGCATCCCTGGTCATGGCAAATCCTCAAGAAGTTTATCGACTGCGCCCGCGAAGGAGCGCCAGTCGCGGCGGTAGGCTTCGAAAGCCTGCTGGCCGAGCGGCGTGAGCCGGTAATATTTACGCGGCGGCCCGCTGCTGGACTCGACGATGCGGGTGGCGACCAGACCGTCATTCTGCATCCGGCGCATCAGCGGATAGATCGTACCCTCCCCCATGCTCACCGCGGCGACAAGCGTGCTGGCAATTTCATAACCGTAGCTTTCACCTCGCGACAGCACGGCCAGGACGCACAGATCCAGGGCGCCTTTTCGCAATTGCACTTGGATTGAGTCGGTCATGCAAGCCTCGAATTCGAGATGTGTATATAGCACGCTACCTGTTTATGCAAGGTAGTGAATTCTGGTGCAGCGCTCACGCAATCCTGGTGCGGTACCCGCTTGTCGCAGAATCCCAAAACCCGCGACGAGCGAGCCTTGGAATTTCTCTGCTAACGGGCTTCGCAATCTTCCTGCATGGGTCTAAGAGCGAATATGGATTTCTCGCCAGACCAACCGCCCGTCGAGCGCATGGCGCGAATGCACAAGGGCTGGCAGTGGCTGGTCCTCCTGGTGCTCTCGATCCTTTTCGCCGGCGCGCTGGAACTCGCCGCCTTGCCGGCGGCGCTGCTGATCGGCCCTATGCTGGCGGCGATCGTGGCCGGCACCAATGGCGCCACGGTGCGCGTCCCGCGCCCCCTGTTCGGCTCCGCGCAGGCGATCGTCGGCTGCCTTGTCGCCAGTTCGATCTCGGCCGACATCTTTGCGGTCTTCTACAGGGAATGGCCACTCTTCCTGGGCGTGGTGATGGCGACCGTCGCGGCCTCCAGCCTGCTCGGCTGGCTGATCAGCCGCTGGCGCATCCTGCCCGGCACCACCGCCGTTTGGGGTTCGTCGCCGGGCGCGGCCACCGCCATGGTGCTGATGGCCGGCGCTTTCGGCGCAGATCAACGCCTCGTCGCCTTCATGCAGTATCTGCGCGTCATCTTCGTCTCGATGACGGCTGCCCTGATCGCACGCATGTGGGTCGACACATCGGGTATCGAGATCCCGCCCATCATCTGGTTTCCACCGATCGAGCCGCAAGCCTTCGCCGCCACCATCGGCATCGCGCTCGTCGGCGGCCTGATGGGAAAGCTGTTCAGGCTGCCATCGCCTTTCTTTCTCGGCACCTTCATCTTCGGCGCAGTGATTCACCTCGGCCTCGGCGTGCCGATGCAATTGCCGAACTGGCTGCTGGCCCTCAGTTACGCGATGGTGGGATGGTCGATCGGACTGAACTTCACCCGCCCGATCCTGCGTCACGCGGCGCGGGCGCTGCCGCAGATCGTCGGCTCCATCATCGTGCTGATCGCCTTTTGCGGCGGTCTCGGCTTCATGATCAGCCATTTGCTCGGCGTCGATCCGCTGACCGCCTATCTGGCGACCAGCCCCGGCGGCATGGACAGTGTCGCCATCATCGCCGCCGCAGCGCAGAACGTCGACATCTCCTTCGTCATGGCGCTGCAGTCGGCCCGGTTCCTGGTCGTTCTGCTGGTCGGGCCGAGCGTGGCGCGCCTGGTGGCAAGGAGCCTGAAGGAATGACCCGCACGACACGTTCCGCGCGCACCGTTACGGTGCGGACCGTCAGGCGATCACCAAGCTCGAAATGCGATCGCCGTCCAGCGTGAAGGTCATGTCGCCCTCACCATTGAAGCCATTGCCCTTCACGGCAATGCGGGCCTGATAGGTGCCGCCGACCGGTGCGACGCGGACGATGCTGAGATGGGATTGCACGCCGATATTGTCCGACTGGTTCCAGCGCGCGATCTCATCGCGCCCCCTGAACGACCGGCCCCAGTCGCTCAGAAAAGCGTCGGCCGTGAAATTATCCAGAAAGGCTTCGATATCGCCGGCATTGGTGGCCTCGACAAAGCGGCGGATGGGATTGGGCGTGGTCATTCGTCTGTGCGCTAAGGTGTGTTGAGATTCAGGTCAGGCCGAGTCGAAAACGAAAGTTTCCGAGAACCGGAGCGGAGCGTACTTGAAGTACGTGAGCACCGGAAGCGCAGGAAACTTTCGTTTGCAGGCCGGCATCACCTGAATATCGACACACCTTAATCCAGCCTGTGCATCAGGTCGTCATCCAGCCAGCGGGCGAAGAAATAGACCAGTTGCTTGTGCCACCATGGCCAGTCATGGCTGACATCGCCTCCCCAATAATCGACCCAGGCGGGAATGGACTTTTCGCGCAGCACCTGTTCCAGCGCCCGCGTCTCGACCAGCATCCGTTCTTCCCATGCCCCCTGCCCGCAACAGAAGATCAGCCTCAGCGCCTTTAGCCGGCCGAGCAGTTTCTGGTCGACGATGCTGGGCAGGTAGTCGAGCGGCGAGTTGAAGAAGATGTTGCCGTCGAGCGCCTCCCCGAAGAAGTCGCGGGTCGAATAGACGCCCGACAGCGCAATCACACCGCTGCCCAGTTCCGGAAAGCGGAAGACGAAGTTCGAGGCATGGTAGCCGCCCATCGAACAGCCTGAAAACAAGGGCTTCAGGCTGCGCCCGCCATTGGCCTCGGTCGCCGTGGAGAGAAGTTCCGGGAGCGCCTCTTCGCGCACATAGCGGAAATAGGCCTCGTGGCGGGCGATGCGCTCGGCCGGGTCGGCATGCTTGGCGAAGAAGGATTCCGAATCGATGCTGTCGAGGGTGAAAAGCTGGATGCGGCCGGTGTCGATGAACTCCGAAAGCGCTGCGACCCCACCGGACTCCTCGAACTGGTAGAACCGTCCTTGCGAGGTCGGGAACACCACCACCGGCCGGCCGGCATGGCCGTAGCGCTTGTATTCCATGTCGCGGCCAAGGTTGCGGGCAAAACCCTTGTGATAAGAGATGTCCATCGGCCTTACGCCCTTTCCGCGTGGATGTAGCCAACCGCCTGGCGCAGCGCCTGGGCGTCTTTGGAGCGCATCTGATAGGCGTAGTGTCCCATGGCGCGGCTGAAAACCTCTTCGATGGCCTGATGGTGGACGATCTTGTCGCCATGAGCGGCTAGCACGTCGGCATGGCTATGCAAATAGTCGAGGTGCCGCTTGCGGCTGGCATAGGCGGTGAAGTACTCGCCCTTGTAGGGCCCGCCGGCGGCATCCCTGACCACCATTTCGGCCCACGCCGCATAGACGTCGATGTCGAACGTGTAGTTGATGGCGTCGGTCATCCAGGCGCCGGGCGGCCGCATGTTGACCTCCAGCGCGATAATGCGGTCGTCCTTGGTCTCGAACAGCTCGATATGGAAGAAGCGCTCGCGCACGTCGAATGCCCGCAGGATCTTCCGGCCCGCCTCTTCCACCGCCGGACTGATCTCGGGAAAGCAGGTATAGCTCATATGGCGGTCGCGGTTGACCACCTCCATGACGCTCTGGTCGTAGCGGTGGCTGGCGGCAAGCACCACCTCGCCGTCGCGGTTGACCAGCCCGTCGAAGGTCACCACCAGCCCCTCGATGAACTGCTCCATGACGAAGCTGACATCTTCCGGCTTGTCCTTGAAAAATTGGTCGAGTTCCCTCGTATTGGAAATCTTGAATGTGTTCGAGGCGCCGGAGCCGGAATCCGGCTTGACCACCACGGGATAGCCGACACGGCGGATGAAGGTCATGGCGCCGGCCCGGTCGGAGCATTTGCGCTGCGGTATGGTCTCGACGCCGCTCTTGCGGAAGAAGGCGCGCATGCGGCTCTTGCGCTTCAAATTCTTGACGAAATCGAGTTTGGTGCCAAAGATGTTGAAGTCGGTGCGGATGTTGGCTTCCAACTCCAGCCAATGCTCGTTGAGCGACTCGAAGCGGTCGATGCGGCCCCATTTGTGGATGAAATGGCCCATCGCCCGGAACACCGGATCGTAGTCTTCCATGTCGGCGACGCGGTAATATTCCGACAACGCCGTCTTCAGTTTTCCGTTCAGCGCTTCATAGGGCGCGTCGCCGATGCCGAGCACGGTCGCGCCGGCCTTCTTCAGCCGGTCGCAGAAATCGGCGCCGTTGGCGGGAAAATGCGGTGAGAAGAACACGAAGTTCATGGACGGCCTCCCCGGCGTCGCTGTATTGTTAAGTGCATGCGCCCAAAGTGCGAAGCGGTTTTGGGACAACGATACGCACCGAACAAAGTTTGGCGCATTTGCACCGTGTGGGGAAGAGCGAGCGCTCCGCGCCGTCAGGCAACCCACTTGCCTCCCACAGCCTGCTCCTGTATGAGAGCCGCCATGAACACGCGCGTTCCCTTCGTTGCTTCCCGTCGGACCGGCTTTGCCGGCGAGACCGTGCGCGCGCTTGCTTCGACCCTGCTGCTTCTCGGCCTTATTGGCGATCGCCGGGTTCGCTGAAGGAGCGCCCGGCGGTCGAACCGCCGCTCACGCGCACGCTCCTTGGCCAGTCAAATTGGCAAGTCACATCAAGCGAACGAAACTTTGGTAAGGCGCCGCTCGGCACCAATTCCGTCTGAAGGCGGATCCGCGAGCCGCCGGGAGAAACGATGATGAACGCACGAGAAGATGTCCGCGATGGCGGGGAACCCATGGCAAAGGACGCTGCCCAGGGCATGCCAGAGGCAGCCCGGGGCATGCCGGACGCTGCCCGCAAATATCAGCCCTATCCGACCGTTGGCCTCACCGATCGCACCTGGCCTTCGAAAATCATCGACAAGGCTCCGATCTGGTGCTCGGTCGACCTGCGCGACGGCAACCAGGCGCTGATCGACCCGATGGGCCACGAGCGCAAGGCGCGCATGTTCGGCCTGCTGCTCGACATGGGTTTCAAGGAGATCGAGATCGGTTTTCCCTCGGCCTCGCAGACCGACTTCGACTTCGCCCGCTGGTGCATCGAGGAAGGCAATGTGCCGGCCGATGTCTCGCTGCAGGTGCTGGTGCAGTGCCGGCCGGAACTGATCACCCGCACCTTCGAGGCGCTGAAGGGCGCCACCAACCCGATCGTGCATTTCTACAACTCGACCAGCGAATTGCAGCGCCGCGTCGTCTTCGAGAAGGACGTTGCCGGCATCAAGCGCATCGCTACCGACGCGGCCAAGATGATCACCGACATGGCGGCCAAGGCCGGCGGCGGTTATCGGTTCGAATACTCGCCTGAGAGCTTTACCGGCACCGAGCTCGAAGTGGCGCTGGAAATCTGCAATGCCGTCACCGAGATCGTGAGGCCGACCGCGGACAACAAGCTGATCATCAACCTGCCGTCCACGGTCGAGATGTCGACGCCCAACATCTATGCCGACCGCATCGAATGGATGTGCCGTAACCTGGATATCAGAGAGAACCTGCTCATTTCATTGCACCCGCACAATGATCGCGGCACCGGCATCGCCACCACCGAGCTCGGCCTGATGGCAGGCGCCGATCGCGTCGAAGGCACTCTGTTCGGCAATGGCGAGCGCACCGGCAATGTCGATATCGTCACCCTGGCGCTCAACATGTATACGCAAGGCGTCGATCCCGAACTCGATTGCTCCGACATCAACCGGATGAAGGACGTCTACGAATATTCAAACCAGTTGAAGATCCCGGAGCGCCATCCCTATGTCGGCGAGCTCGTCTACACCGCCTTTTCCGGCTCGCATCAGGATGCCATCAACAAGGGCATGAAGGCGCTGCGCAAGGCCAACACGCCGCACTGGGAAGTGCCCTATCTGCCGATCGATCCTGCCGATGTCGGCCGCAACTACGAGGCGATCATCCGCATCAATTCGCAATCCGGCAAGGGCGGCATCGCCTATGTGCTGCAGGCGGACTACGGCCTCCATTTGCCGCGCAACCTGCAGATCGAATTCAGCCAGGCAATCCAGGCGATCACCGATGCCGAAGGCAAGGAGGTGCCGGTCAAGCGCATCCACGAGCGCTTTCTCGACACCTATATCGACCAGCCCGGCGCGCGGCTGAAATTCCTGGACCATCAGACCTATCCGGATACCGAAACCAAGGGCCGGCGCGTGGTGGAGGCGGTCATCCTCGACGGGGGCAAGGAAGTGACGATATCCGGCTCCGGCACCGGCCCGATCGACGGTTTCGTCGATGCGCTGTCGCGCCATATCGGCGTCGAGATGTCGGTGCTCGACTATTCCGAGCATTCCATGCAGCGCGGCTCCAATGCCTCGGCCATTTCCTATGTCGAGATGGAACATCCAGGCGGCAAGCTGTTCGGCGCCGGCATCAACACCAACATCGTGGCCGCTTCATTGGAAGCCGTGGTTTCCGCTGCCAACCGCATCATCGGCCGCAAGGCGGGCTGAAAAACCCCGACAAGAGCAAGATGAGCCCGAATGGGAACATCTTGCTCCAATCTCAACGCCATTAACCACCGGGGGATTATCCGGTGGGGTACGCGATCGCATAATGGATGCATGCTTGTGTGGCAGTGTAGGCGCTATATGATCGCGCGCATAACCTGTGCCGACTTCGAAAGGATCGACACTTGCAGCATGCCACGCCTGCCGCCCCCGCAGTGCGCGAGACGTTGGAGCGATTGCTAGCCAGCGAGACGTTCGGGCGATCCGAGCGCGCGCGTAAATTGCTTCGCTACCTGGTCGAACGCGAGCAGGCAGGCGAAGCCGACAAGCTCAAGGGCTTTTCCATCGCGATGGATGTTTTCGGCAAGGACGGCGATTTCGATCCGTCGACCGATGCCGTGGTGCGGGTCCAGGCAGGCAGGCTGCGCGAGCTTCTTCAGCACTACTTCGCCAATGAGGGCATTGCAGAACCGATCCGCATCGCCATTCCGCGTGGCGGCTATGTCCCATCCTATGAACTCAACGCGATCCGTCTCCTCGTCGAGCCCGAGCCGGCGGAACATGTCGAGACGGTCGCCACCGTGCCGGAACCGCTCGAAGGCGCCGGCATGGTCGCGCGCCCTGCATCGTTCATGTCCTCTGTCGTCCCCGAGCCGGGACACGCGCTGCGGCGCCATCTCCAGTTCTTCTGGGCGGCGATCGCTCTGGTCATCGTCATGCTGGGCGTGTTGATCCTTCGTCAGGGAAGCAGCGCATTGCTGGCCGGAGGCGATGCCGCATCGACGGTCGAGAATGCGGTGGCGACCGGCAGCATCGCGCCATTGCCTCCGATCGAAGCCCTTCCGCTCGTCTACATTGCCGTGAAAGCCAACAGCGCCGAGGCGCGGCGCGTCGCCGCGTCGTTGCGCGCCGGCCTCAGCGGTTTCGATACAGTCAACTTCATCGGTCGCGATGCCGACAGCCCACCCGATCCGGTCGCGGACGCAACCAGTTTCATATTCGATGTCTTGCCGGGACCGACGACGGGCGATGTCACTCTCGAGTTGCAAAGCGTGGCGACCGGGCGGGTCCTGCTGTCGCGCAACCTCCTTGCCGCGGACAACACCCCCTCCGCCGTCGAGGATAGTGTCGCCGACATTTTGAGCTCGGCCGTTCCGGCCTCGGGCACGATCTACAACTACATCGAACAGAGCGGCATTCAGAACGGCCTGACGGAATGTCTGCGGCTCAACGACAAATACTATCTCGACCAGAGCGCCAGGACCCATGAGGCTGCGTATCGTTGTCTCGAAAACCTGGCCAATCTGGATGCGAAGTCGTCGCTCGTCTATTCCGAGCTTGCCTCCTTGCACCTCGAGGCGGTCACCGATCACTACGCCTATCCCCCCGGCGCAACAATTGAACAGGCGATGTTGTTTGCCCATCGCGCCGCACAGATGGGACCGACCAGCCCCTATGCGCACCGCGCCTACGGCTACCTCTACGCGCGCCTCGGCAACTCGGATGAATCGATCCGCTGGATGCGCAAGGCCCACGAGCTCAATCCTTATGACCTCAGCATGGCGGCGGCCTACGGCTACGTGCTGATCTTCGCCGGCAAGTACAGCCAGGGCACGCCAATTCTTGCTCACGCCGTCGAAATCTCCAGCGCTCATCCGACATGGTGGGACTACGGGCTTTTCGTCGGTGCGTTCATGCTGGGCGACATGAACAGGGCCACGATCGCCAGCGATGCGCTGCGGCCGACGGCGACGAAATCGCACTATCTGGCCGCGCGGCTGATCGCGGCGAAGGCCGCCGGCCGCGATCAACTGGCGCTAAATCTCGCGGACGAACTGGCCGCCAAGTTCCCGAAATTCGCGGCCGATCCGCGCGCGACATTCGCCGACAGACGATATCCCGCCGATCTGACCGACCGGCTGGTCGAGGCCCTGCATGCCGCCGGGATCGGCAGCGGTAGCTGACCATTTCCAGACTGGCGCCTGATCGCGAAGATTTTATTGGCCGTGGCTCTGGACAAAGAGCAATCCAGCCACGATTTCAGATCCGTTGTCCCGCCCGTCTTGCAATGCACCATAAATTTTCATGATTTCATCCCTTTACGCTGTCGAACGGGGCACCGGCTCGGAGACGATCGTCTTCCTGCATGGCTTCGGCGGTTGCCACGATGATTGGCGCGAGGTGATTTCGACACTGGCACCTGGAGCACGCACGCTGGCCTATGATCTCCCGGGCCACGGGCTGTCGCTCGATTTCCCCGAGGGCGGTTCGGCCAAGACGGCCGCCCGCGCCCTTCTTGTCGATCTCGGCGCGCGCACAATCAGCAGAGTGCATCTCGTCGGTCATTCGATGGGCGGGGCGGTAGCGGTGCTGATGGCATTGGCCGAGCCCGAAAAAATAGCGTCGCTCACACTTCTGGCCCCGGGCGGCTTTGGCACGGAGATCAACGGGCCGCTGTTGCGCCGCCATGCCGCTGCTGCCGACAGAAACGAAATTCGTGCCTGCCTCGCCGCCATGTCCGGACCGCAAAGTCCGCCCTCGGAGCGTATCGTGGATGTCCATGGCGATATGCGCGCGCGTCCTGGCCAGTTGCAGAAACTGGTCGAGATGGCGGCTGCCATGACCAGGGATGATCGGCAAGGTGTCATCCCGCGCGAACGGCTCGAGACGCTGACGATGCCGGTGATGGTGGTTTGGGGAACCGACGACACGGTGCTGCCCTTTACTCAGGCCGACGGCTTGCCGGCGCATTTTCACCTGCACCATGTGCTGGAGACCGGCCATATGCTGGTCGAGGAGGCGCCCGGCCTGGTCGCGGAGATAATTCGCCGCAACATGAAACGTCGCAGCCGCCGTCTTCGGCCAAAATTCGCCGCCGCGGCCAACTGATCCCTTCACTGCAAAGATTTGCGGCCGCCTGGACGCGTCAGGCAACCTTCGGCACCTACGCGAAGGCCGGTCCAGCGTGCAATTTGCCGGCGATTGTGTTAACTCGCTGTTAACCAACCACGAGGCAGACGCCGATGAAGGACGCAGGCGAGAACATCACCCAGATCGATCAGTCGCGAAGATTGTCCGATGCCATTCGCGACGTGAAAAACGCCTTCGCCGACCGCGACGACGTCGTGGTCGACATGCGCGAGGCGCATCGCATGCGGCTCGACTTGCTTGCCGCCGAACTCGCACCCGTCTTTGCCGACGTGCCCGCCGACATGGACAATTTCGACTTCGCCGTATCGTCCGGGCTGCAGCCACGTCTGTGGATCGACGCCGTCAGCCACATCGCCATGGGACGCGACCGCCGCACCTATCGTTTCCTCCGGGATACGCGCATCGGTCGTGTGGTGCTCGCCGAATCGACCGACATGAAACCCATAGCCGACCAGGTGACGCGCTACGTGGCGGAGCGCGTCGTTGAACGCCAGAGAATGCTGGAAGGTGGCGTCGAGCAGGCTATCGCCGGCCTGAAACGCGCTGCCGTGGCGGAAGCCGAGCCACCGTTGCAGGCCGCCCCGCGCGGCAAGGCCTGGTCGGCCTTCCTCTCCGGCCTTGGATTGATCGTGGCGGGCGCCCTGGTCGGGCTGGTTGTCTCGGTCATATTGTTCTGGGACCGCATCGTTGCGATGGGATGGGGCTTCAAGCCATAGCTTCGGCGTTCGCGCCAAGCTCCAGCGTCTCCAGGTCGGATGGCGCTATGGCTGGTCCGGTCAGGCCGCGCCGTGTCAGCTTGATGCGCCAATTGCCTTTTTCGCCATCGATATCGAGCAGATTGTACTGTGCGGCCGGGCGCCTGCCGCCGGGCGACTGTCCCGCGGCAGCCACGCCGACCACGGGAATCCTGCTGCCTCGCCCGCCGATGAAGAACAGCGACGGCTCATGCGAATGGCCGTGCAGGATGAGTTCGGCGCCATGCTTGTGAACGACCTTGTTGAAGCGGGCGATGCCGAACAGCCGCTTGGGCTGTGACACCGCGCCGCGCACCGGCGGGTGGTGGATCATGATCACCCGGAACAGCCCGCGCCTGGCGGTCGCATCGAGAATACCGCGCAGCCTTTCGGCCTGGCCTTCCAGAAAGAAGCCGTTGGCCATGAACGGAGCCGTGGCACGCGCCGTCGTGACACCGATCAGCGCGATGTCGCCGCGCACGCGCAGATAGGGAAAGGCATTGCGGTCGACAGGCGAATTGACGCCGTCGCCGGTCATCCACGCTGCCCATGACCGGCAGGCCTTGTCGAAGGCGCCCGGCACATAGGCGTCGTGGTTGCCGGGTACGACCGACACGTCATCCGGCGAACCCAGCGTCTCCAGCCAATGCTTGGCCATCTCGATCTCACCGTCGAGCGCCAGGTTGACCAGATCGCCGGTGACGGCGATGTGACCGGCACCACTGGCCTGCATGTCGGTGACGATCGTGTCGATGACGGCATCGTGCATGTGGCGGCGGCGGTTGCGCTGCCAGTTGACGTAGCCGACCACGCGCTTGGAGGCGAGATCGCGATAGGTTACATCGGGGAGCGGTCCCAGGTGGATATCGGAAATATGCGCGAGCCTGAACATCCTTCCTTCATAAGCGACGCGCGTCCCGCTTTCCACCCACGGTTTCGTGGTTGATGAAGCGGTCCGATCCGCAACAGGCCTTTCGCCAGACCGGCTGGCCGGGTTTCAGGGCAAGGCTGTTCCACCTGTACTTCGTGCTGCGGCGGCCAATGACGCTCGGCGTGCGCGGCCTGGTCCACGATCGCGCCTCCAATTCCGTCTTTCTCATCCGCCACACCTATGTCCCGGGCTGGCAGCTTCCGGGCGGCGGCGTGGAGCTCGGCGAGACGCTGGTTGAAGCGCTTGTGCGCGAACTCGCCGAGGAGGGCAACATTGCGCTCAGCGCGCCGCCGCTGCTGAAGTCGATGCATTTCAACCACAGGGCCAGCCGCCGCGATCACGTCGGCCTGTATCTGATCGAAGAGTTCAGCCAGACCGCGCCAAAGCTGCCGGACCATGAGATCGCCGAAGCCGGTTTCTTCCCGCTCGACCGCCTGCCCCAGGGAACCACGCCGGCCACGTTGCGGCGCATCGCCGAGATTTTTGGCGGCGAACAGCCGTCGCCCTACTGGTAGATCACGCCGCCTTCCTGAACCGCGCGCGATCATGCGGCGCGCCATGGTCGAGCTCCGGTCCGACCGGCACGATCCGCGCCGGATTGATGGTTTCATGGCTGCCGTAGTAGTGCGCCTTGATGTGGTGCAGGTTCACCGTGCCCGAGACGCCGTGCACCTGATAGAGGTCGCGCAGATAGTTCGACAGGTTCGGATAGTCGGCGATGCGGCGCAGATTGCACTTGAAATGGCCGACATAGACCGGATCGAAGCGGACCAGCGTCGTGAACAGCCGCCAGTCGGCCTCGGTGATGCGGTCGCCGGCGAGGTATCGCTGTTGCGACAGGCGGTCCTCCAGCGTGTCGAGCGCCGAGAACAGGTCGCCAAACGCCTCCTCATAGGCTGCTTGCGTGGTGGCGAAGCCGGCGCGATAGACGCCGTTGTTGATTGAGGGATAGACCAGCGCATTGATCTTGTCGATCTCGCCGCGCAACGCCTGCGGATAGAAATCGAGGCTGGCGTCGCCCCATGCGTCGAACGCGGAATTGAGCATCCGGATGATTTCAGAGGATTCGTTGGAAACGATGGCCTGCTCTTTTTTGTCCCACAGCACCGGCACCGTCACCCGGCCGGAATAGGCTGGATCGGCCCTGGTATAGATCTGATGCAGGAAATCGAGGCCGTAGAGCGTGTCGCCGGTGGCGCCGTCCTCGGCCAGGAAAGTCCAGCCATCCGCGCCCATGAAGTGATGGACGACCGAGACGGAAATCGCGTCCTTGAGCCGCTTCAGCTCGCGAAAGATAAGCGTCCGGTGCGCCCAGGGACAGGCAAGCGAGACATAGAGATGGTAGCGGCCGGGCTCGGCCTTGAAACCACGCTGGCGGCCCTCGGCCGGCGCGCCGTCGCGAGTGACCCAGTCGCGCCATTGCGACTGCGCCCGCACGAACCTGCCGCCACTGCCCGCGGTGTCGTAACCGCGATCATGCCACCTGCCCTCGACCAGCAATCCCATGCGAAATCTCCTTGCGTCCTCAACAGCCATTTAGGCGCAAGGCGGCACCGCCGAAGCCGTCATGTGCTGAACAGACCGTCACCTGGGCGAAGCGGTGGACGAAAACGGCGGATTGCGGCGGCCGAAAATTGATGCTAGCGGACAATCCGCATGTTCCACTTTGCTTTGATCCGGTCCGACCGACGACGAAAGGGCGCCCGCGCTTGATGCAGCGCTGACTGGCGAACGCTGCCGTTTGCAGCAAACCTTTCCCCGTACCGGAACGCAAAGACCATGAGCCTTGCCGACGTGAGATACCTGCCGGAAACTCCGGCGCATGACCCCGAAATCGAAGCCATCAACGACGAGGCCTTCGGGCCCGGCCGTTTCGTGCTGGCCGCCTACAAGATCCGCGAGGGCGGCCCGCATGAGCGGGCGCTGTCCTTTGTCGCCGTCGATGACAATACCGTCGTCGCCTCGGTGCGCATGACGCGCATCGCCGCCGGCGCCGGTCGTGCGCTGATGCTCGGGCCGCTCGCGGTGCGGCCAGCCTTCAAGAATCTCGGCATCGGCCGCCGGCTGGTGGCGATCGCATTGGAGGCCGCCACCAAGGCCGGCATGGCAGCCGTCATGCTTGTCGGAGACGAGCCTTATTATGGCCCGCTTGGCTTCAAGAGAATCCCGCGCGGGCAGATCTCCATGCCGCGCCCGGTCGATCTCGACCGGCTTTTAGCACATGAGATCGTGCCTGGCGCGGTGGCAAGGCTGGCGGGGGAGGTCTGCCATGCCGATCAGGCGAAGATCGCTGAGCCCATCGCCGTGATGGCATGATGCGCTTTAGGCGGAGGACACCGAGATGAACCCGAACGGCCAGATTGCGATCGTCACCGGAGGCGGATCCGGCCTTGGCGAGGCGACGGCGCGAGCGCTGGCCGCGAAGGGCGCCAGCGTTGCCATCCTCGACCTCGACATCGAGCGGGCGGCGAAGGTAGCGGCCGACATTGGCGGCCTCGCTATCCAATGCGATGTGAGCAGCGCCGACAGTGGCGCTGCTTCCGTCGCGGAGGTGGCAGGAAAGCTCGGCGAGCCGCGCATCCTGGTCAACTGCGCCGGCATCGCCATTGGCATCAAGACGATCGGCAAGGATGGTCCGCATCCGCTCGACCAGTACCGCAAGGTGATCGAGGTCAATTTGATCGGCACCTTCAACATGATCCGCCTCGTCGCCGACCGGGCTGCCAAACTCGAACCGTTGCAAGGCGGCGAGCGTGGCGTCATCGTCAATACGGCATCGGTCGCCGCCTATGACGGTCAGATCGGCCAGGCAGCCTATTCCGCTTCCAAGGGTGGTGTCGTCGGCATGACGCTGCCTGTGGCGCGGGACCTTGCCCGCTCAGGCATCCGCGTCTGCACCATCGCGCCCGGCATCTTCAAGACGCCGATGATGGCCGGCATGCCGCAGGAGGTGCAGGATTCGCTGGGCGCCGCGGTGCCCTTCCCGTCTCGTCTGGGCGAACCTTCCGAATATGCGGCACTTGCGCTGCACATCGTCGAAAACCAGATGCTGAACGGCGAGACCATCCGCCTCGACGGCGCCATCCGCATGGCGCCGAAATAGTACCGCTCTTGTCAAATCAGGCCTTGTCGTCCGATAAGTGGATCATGAAAATCAACTTGTCGCGGTGAGCACCTTGGACGACCGGAAGAAGGACGTGATCCGTGAGACGGACGCCGAGGCGATCAGGCTGGCCAAGACGCTGATCCGCGGCGCGCGCTTCGGTGCGCTTGCGGTGATCGAGCCCGGAACCGGTTCGCCGCTGGCCAGCAGGGTTGGCGTGGCGACCGACATCGACGGCACGCCGCTGATCCTCGTCTCGACGCTGTCCGCCCATACTGGCGCGATCCTTGCCGACCCGCGCTGTTCTCTGCTCGTGGGCCAACCCGGCAAGGGCGATCCGCTGGCGCACCCGCGCATCACCCTGGTTTGCCGGGCAGTGCCGCTCGAGCGCGGATCAGGCGCACATGCCCGCGCCGAACGGCGCTACCTCAATCGCAACCCCAAGGCAAAGCTCTATGCCGGGCTTGGCGACTTCTCGATCTTCCGTCTCGACCTCGAGCGAGCCAGTCTGAATGGCGGCTTCGGCAAGGCATATTCGCTCAACCGTGCCGACCTTGTCGCCACCGCACCCCTCGTCGACGAGCTCGCCGCCGCCGAACAATCCGCCCTCGACCACATGAATGCCGACCATCGCGGTGCAATTGCCATCTATGCCAGCCATTTCGCCAAGGCCGCGGGCGACGATTGGATCGTCACCGGCTTCGACGCCGATGGCATGGATCTGGCGTCGGGCGACGATGTCTGCCGGATCTTCTTTCCCGAGCCGTTGCAGGCCGCGCGGGATCTGCGCCATGTCTTGGTCGACATGGCAAAGATCGGTCGAGCGGCGAATTAGACACAGCTTCACAGTTAATCGAGTAGGGTCGAAAGCAAGCCTTGAGATTTGAGCGAAATGTTCTACCTTTCGCGCTAGCGTTGAATCGCCAACGCATATTCAGTGAGTCTATGGAATCAGATGCTACTGCCCCCATAGCGTCGGATGAGCAGGAAGGCATGGGGGATCGATGGTCTCGACAAAACTAATCGCCAACGCCGAATCGGCGGCCACGTTTCTGACGTTGATGGGCAACGAGAAACGGCTGTTGATCATGAGCTATTTGGCTGACGGTGAAATGTCGGTCGGCGCCATCGCCGAGAAGGTCCTGCTCAGCCAATCCGCCCTGTCGCAGCATCTGGCTAAATTGCGGGCGCTCGATCTGGTCGAGACCCGCCGCGACCGCCAGATGATCTACTATTCCTGCAAATCAGAGGCCGTGCGCGAACTTCTTACCATGCTGGACGGGATTTTCGGCGAAGGCGAGCTGTCGCAGATGGCCTATCGCCTGCGCCGCGCCGGGACTTGACCTGAAAGTCCGACCGTTCCTGCGTCGCTGATGTTTTTAGAGCGACGTGCGTCCGCTGGACGCACTAAGTACGCTCCAAGACAACGTGCGCTCTAAGACTGGGACAGAGTGCGCGTCTCAAGACTTTGAGGCCTCGCTTCGTGCTTTCCGAAAATCGATTCCGATTTTCCGGCCGATGCGAGTCCGCCGAGGAACGTATGGACCCTATCCGCATCGATGACCCGCTGGACCCGCGCGTCTCTGCCTATCTGGACATACGCGAGCGCGATCTTGCCGGCCGGCAAGGCCGCTTCGTTGCCGAGGGCAAGGTCGTATTGGACATGCTGCTCTCAACCGGGCGCTTCAAGGCCGAATCGGTGCTGGTGCTCGAAAACCGGCTGGCCGGTCTTGACGAAATCCTGCGCAAGGCGCCCGTGGACCTGCCGGTCTACGTCACGGCCGGCGAGATCATGGACAGGATTGCCGGCTTCCACATGCATCGCGGCATATTGGCGATCGGCCGCAAGGCCACGGCACAACCCGCGGAGGCCCTACTTGACGCTCTGCCGGCCCGCGCGCTGATCGTCGTGCTGGTCGGCATCGCCAATCATGACAATATCGGCTCCGTCTTTCGCAACGCCGCTGCCTTCGGCGCCGATGCCGTGTTTCTGGACGCGACCTGCTGCGATCCGCTGTACCGCAAGGCGATCCGCGTCTCCGTCGGCGCCGCGCTGAAAGTGCCCTTCGCCACCTTCGCCGATACCGTCGGCTTCATTGCCGCGCTCGACCGGCAAGGCTTCGACCAGTTCGCTCTGTCACCGCGCGGGCAAGCCGAAATCCGTGATGCAACAAGGGCAGAGCGGCTGGCGCTTTATCTCGGCACCGAGGGCGAAGGCCTGCCCGGGAGCCTGCTTGACCGTCTGCGGACTGTACGGATCGACATGGCCGAGGGGTTCGATAGCCTGAATGTCGCTGCGGCGTCAGCCATCGCGCTGCATCATTTTTCCGCAAGCAGGAGATGAACCGCGGAAGGCGGCCTCCATCTTGTCTGGCTTCAATTCGTCAAAGCGGCCTTCTGCAATGCTCGTACGCGGTCGGCAAGGCTGCGTTCGCCGCTTGCCGACTGCTTGGATGCGGCAAGCACCTTGGTGATCGGCGACTCCGGCCCGTCGAGCCGCGCCGTCAGGGCGACGACTTGCGCCGCCAGATCGCTCATCTGTTCGCGCAATGCCGCGCTGGCGTTGCGCGCATCGTTCCCGCCCTCTGACCTGACGGATTCGAAGGCGGCAAGGTCGGTCTTCAGCCGCTTGTTCTCGCGGGCCAGCACCGTCAACCTGGCTTCCAGCCGCTCCCGGTCGGCATCGAGCTTGGCGATCGCCTTTTCGATCTCGCCACCCTTGGCGGCCGCGCCGGCGGAATCGCCTGCTACGTTGACAAGGCGCAGCGGGAAGGTGTTGCCCTCGCCCTTCCTTTCGCGAAGTCGCGCGATCTCCTTTTCGCGGCGGTCCAGCTTTTCTTCGCGATCTGCAAGCGTGGCGAGCAGGCGCTCGACCTTCTTGTCCAGTTCACCCGTCCTTTTCTTCTCGGCTTTCAACGCGTCCCGCACGGCCTTGCTCTGGGCCGCGATCTCCTGGCTGCGCCTGTCCGCTTCCTTGCGCTGGCCGCGCAACAACGAAATGTCGCTGGCCAGCTTCTGCAGCTCGGATTCGCGCGCCACCAGTTCGATCTGGCGGTTGCTGGAGGAAAAACTGGCTTCATCATACATGTGCTCCAGTTTTTCCAGCTCGAGTGCGCGCTTTTCCAGCACACGCTCGGTTTGGGCAAGCCGATCCGTCAGACCCTGCAACTGGTCTTCGCGCTGTCGAAGTTCCTCGCTCTTGGCTTCGAGTTCCAGAAGGGCCTGTTTCTTGTCCTTCCGCTGGATTTCCAAACCCTTCAGGGCCTCGAGGCCACGGCCGATCTCGACAAGCTGTTCGGCTGATTTCTCGCGCAGCGACTTCACGCTCATTTCGAGCCGGCGCGTCGACATGGCGAACTCGGCCCGGACGCGGTCCTTGTCCGCCTGGATCTCGGCCAGCGTCAGCGGCATTGAACCCTCGACGCGTTTGCGCGTCAGCGCCACCGCCCTTCGCCAGATCGCCGGAGCAATCATCAGCGCCAGAAAGCCGGCGCAGAGAAAGCCGAGAACAAAGAACAGGATCGACTGAACCAAGATGACTATCCGTTATGGATGGCAAACAATCATAAGCAATTGTGCCACGTTCGCATGACGGAATTCCAGCGCTGCGGCAAGGGTCCGCCGCGACACCGTCCGGGTCGCGGCTTCAAAAAATCCGATCGAGATGATGCAGGTGTCCCGCTCAGAACGGATTCCAGGTCGCACGCTGGGTAAGCTTGAGGTAACCGAGATTGACGCCGAGGCGGGCGCCAACGCCGGTACGGATCGGCACCAGCAGCACGTTGTTGTTCTTCATGACGTTGAAGCCGACGCCGGCCACGATATAGGCCGAGCCGGCAACGCCGCCGAAACGATTGTAGAGGCTGCTCACATCATTGAGATTGTAGACCAGCATCATCACCCGCGAGCCCTCGCCGCCGAAATCCCAGCCAAGCGACGGCCCCTGCCAGAACACTTTGTGATCGCCGGCATTCTTGGTGTAGAGCGTGCCTTCGCCATAGGTCAGGCCACCGATCAGCGCGCCGGACCCCTCCTCGCCAAGCAGATAGCCGTTTGGCAAGCCGTAGGAGGCGAAGATCTTCTCGACGACGGTGGCGAGCCCGCCCGATGTCGCCCCGAAGAATTTGTGACCGGAATCAACGATCTCCTGAGCGGTGTATTCCTGGGCTCGCGAAGCCGAGGGGGAAAGGACGACAAGGCCCATGAGAGCGATCGTCATTGTGAGGACGCGGAAAAAAGTCCGGTCGTAGAATCGGGAAAACATGCTTCCAATCTCCGTCAGGGAGCACTTTCGCCGACGCCTCGCATCCGTTCGGCTCTTTGGCGGCCGTTAAGGATGACTGTTACGGGCAAACTATGCCGTAATTCTTTTTCAACCATTAAGCTTTCACATGAAGATGGCGGTTCGAAGGCTGGTTTTAGCCCGGTTTCGCTCGCTTGCGCATCCACTTGCGTGAACGCACCATTTTCTATCACGGCAAATTCTGGATTTGTTGATGCACGCACAAGCGCTGTGTATTCAGAAAGCCTTGGGAGCGAGCGTGATTCGTGTGGACAGGCGTGATCGTCGATCGCCCGGCCCTTGGTTGTGAAATTTTGCAGGGACTTTTCGCTGATGGCCGAGCTTTTCACCCTTTCCGCACCCGATCTCGCAGCACTTTTGTGCAGCCGGGTCTGTCACGACATTATTTCGCCGGTGGGCGCCATAAACAACGGGCTCGAACTGCTCGATGAAGGCGGCGCCGACGAAGATGCCATGAAACTGATTCGCCAGAGCGCCAGAAATGCCTCGGCCCGCTTGCAATTCGCCCGTATCGCCTTCGGCGCGGCCGGTTCTGCCGGGATGATGATCGACACCGGGGACGCGGAAGCCGTTGCCATCGCCTTCCTCAAGAACGAGAAGCCGGAACTGATCTGGAACGGAAGCCGCGCGCTGTTGCCAAAAAACAAGGTCAAGCTGCTGCTCAATCTCATTCTCGTCGCCAACGCCGCCATCCCGCGTGGCGGCAAGCTTGTGGTCACGCTTGAGAACCTCGACACCGCGCCGCGCTTTGCTCTGGCCGCGAGCGGTCCGATGCTGCGCGTACCGCCGAAGTTCCTCGAACTTCATTCCGGCCACAGACCCGAGGAACCGATCGACGCGCATTCGGTGCAACCCTATTACACGCTTCTCCTGGCGCGCGAAGCCAACATGACGATATCGATCCACGCAACCGCGGAGGAAATCGTCCTGTCCGCAGCCTGAGACTTCCTGGAGCGCTACACTGCGTCTCGGCTGCATGATCCGCTTGCCAACCTGTAATTTGGATCGCTCGCCAGCAGAAAGCACAGATAAAGAGCTTTTCTAACAATACCTGGCGTCGTAACTGAAAGATTTTCCGATCTGAATAAGTCGAAGTATCGACGAAGAAGAATACGTAAATAGCGCCTTTACAAAAATTTTACCCAACGGGTTTTCGGCTTCTTTACCGGATTGACCCTATGGTGCCTTCCAGCCCCTCGCGACGCCGACGGCAAAGAAGGCCCGAATGAAACGCTGCATGTTCATCGACGATTCGAGCGTCATCAGGAAGGTTGCAAAGCGCATCCTGGGTGGCCCCGACATGCTGGTCATCGAAGCCGCCAGCGGGTTTGACGCGATCGAGATGTGTGCAGCCGATATGCCTGATATCATCATCGTCGACGGCGCCCTGCCGGACATGCAGGCGGTAGACGTCATTCGCCGTCTGCGCGCCCTGGCAAGCCCGATACAGCCCCAGATCCTGATTTCGCTGGTTGAGGTCGAAGTCGCGGCGATCATGAAGGCAAAGCGCGCAGGCGCTCAGGGCTATCTGCTGAAGCCGTTCAATCGGCCGCAACTGCTCGAATGCTTCCGCAACTTGAAAATCGCATCTGACGCCAGATCACGAGTAGCTGTTCAAAAGCAAAACCCGACGGAAAGCCGGGTTTTTGTAGGAAACCAATCGAAAGATGGGTTTCAGGCGCTGACGCGGATATCCTCGGGTTCGCGCAGCACATAACCACGGCCCCAGACCGTCTCGATATAATTCTGGCCGCCGGAAGCGGCATCGAGCTTCTTGCGCAGTTTGCAGATGAAGACGTCGATGATCTTCAGTTCCGGTTCGTCCATACCGCCGTAAAGGTGGTTGAGGAACATTTCCTTCGTCAGCGTGGTGCCCTTGCGCAGCGAGAGCAACTCCAGCATCTGGTATTCCTTACCGGTCAGATGCACGCGCTGGCCGCCGACCTCGACGGTCTTGGCGTCAAGGTTCACCACCAGGTCACCGGTGGTGATGACCGACTGGGCATGACCCTTGGAACGCCGCACGATAGCGTGAATGCGGGCAACCAACTCATCCTTGTGGAACGGCTTGGTCATGTAGTCGTCGGCGCCGAAGCCGAGACCGCGCACCTTGTCCTCGATGCCGGCCATGCCTGAGAGGATCAGGATCGGCGTCTTCACCTTGGAAAGACGAAGTGTCCTCAAGACTTCATATCCCGACATATCAGGGAGATTGAGGTCGAGAAGGATGATGTCGTAGTCGTAAAGCTTGCCTAGGTCGACACCTTCTTCGCCAAGGTCGGTCGTATAGACGTTGAAGCTTTCCGATTTCAGCATCAGCTCGATGCTTTGTGCGGTTGCACTGTCATCTTCTATCAGCAGAACACGCATTTCATTCCCCTTTTCTGCCGCCGGACCATTTCTCGACCCGTCCAGGACCGGAGCAGTGATTGCCTAGAGCAGAGGCTGCCATCGAATGGTTAACAAAACCTAATTCCGTGCTGATGACGATATCAGATTTTTTAACCTCTTTCTACACCTTGTTGAATCTAATGATGAATCACAGAACCAAACCGCTAATGCAACACATTAATAAGCCAGACTAAGTGACTCCAGGGACTCGCTGGCCATGCTTCCAACCGAGGGACCGAAATTTTTACCCGGCCTTAAGTCCTGAGCCGTATGATTAACAATGCCCGTAAACGAATGGTTACCGCCGGCAAAAAACTTTAGGGGTTTGTTTCCCATAGTTCCGGGAAAGCCGGTGGAAACGGGTGAAGCCTCGGCTTGCCGGGGCGGATTGGACGATATGTGCAGGTGTGCGTTTCCAGGAGTACCGAATCATGAAGTCACGTGAAAACCTCGTTCGACTGAAGCAATTTCAGGTGAACGAGAAGCGGCGGCAGCTGCTGCAACTCGACATGATGATCGCCGAATTCGAACGCATGGCCGTCGAACTGGAACTTCAGATCACCGCCGAGGAAAAGAAGGCTGGCATCACCGACATCAACCATTTTGCCTATCCGACCTTCGCCAAGGCGGCGCGTTTGCGTCGCGACAATCTCAGAAATTCGCAAAGCGATCTCGCCCAGCAGCGAAGCATTGCCGAATCACTGCTCGGCGAAGCCGAAGCGGAGCTCTCCAAGGCCGAAATGCTCGAATCGCGTGACACCAAGATCCGCGACGCCGAGACCGGCGGCCGCAGCGCCATGATCGGCTGAAAACAGGGCTCCAGGCCCAATTTGCACGCGGCGATCGGGCATTGACCCTGGATGCCGCCACTCGCCAGACGGGTGTCAGTCTCAAGCCATCCTTCCTGTCCCGCAGCCCGCGCGCGAGGTATCCGGGTCGAACGCATGTCTGTCGTGACCGACCACAACAGCCTTGCTGAGCTTGTGGAGCGGGGTCGGCGCGAAAAGCTTGCCGTTCCCTAGCGAACTTCTTTCCTTTTGAAGAGGCCGGCGCCGCGCATACCTTTCTCGGCCCAAGCCGATCTTCAAGGTGGCGCTTGCGGCCTGACACGGGAGAATCGTTTCGGCAAAACAAAAAGGGCGCGGATTGCCGCGCCTTTCATCGTCCTCGAACCGGGTTCAGACTACGATCCCGAAAAGTGGAATCCGGTTTTCCGAAAAGATCATGGCCAAAGCTCTAATGGCGATATTGCTGGATGCGCGTCGTGCGCAGCCCGGCAAGGCCGTATTCATCGATCGATGCCTGCCAGGACAGGAATTCCTCGGTGGTCAGCTTGTAGCGCTGGCAAGCTTCTTCAAGACTCAAAAGCCCGCCGCGCACCGCAGCAACCACTTCCGCCTTGCGCCGGATAACCCAGCGACGAGTGTTCGTCGGCGGCAGATCGGCGATCGTAAGAGGGCTGCCGTCGGGCCCGATAACATATTTGACTCGCGGTCGAACTAGATCGGTCATCGTACTCTCTACTAAAAACTCAAAGACCCAATCCCCACCACATTACCGCCACAGCTTTAAAAATTGCCTAAGCGAACCCTAATAGCTAGGTAAGGTTCATGAACGCCGCGTTAGTGTTTTCGTCGGCATTTGAGATATCCGCCGGCAAACGCGGAATTTGCTGGCGAAAATCGGCGCCGCCACAAAGCTGGCGCACCCGAAGTGCTTGACCTATATTCCGGCCATTGGCATTCAAGCGCCGCCAATCGGGCGCCGCGCAGAACGAAAGAACCATGAACAGCCTCGACCTTCCCGGAAGCCCGCAAAACACCCGCGTCGTCGTTGCCATGTCGGGCGGCGTCGATTCGTCCGTCGTCGCCGGACTTTTGAAGCATGAAGGCTATGATGTCGTCGGCGTGACGCTGCAGCTTTACGACCACGGCGCGGCAACGCATCGGGCCGGCTCATGCTGCGCCGGCCAGGATATCGACGATGCCCGCCGCGTTTCAGAGACGCTTGGCATCCCGCATTATGTGCTCAATTACGAGGAGCGCTTCCGCAAGGCGGTGATCGACCCGTTCGCCGAAAGCTATGTGGCCGGCGAAACGCCGATCCCTTGCGTTTCCTGCAACCAGACGGTGAAGTTCGCCGACCTTCTGGCGACGGCGCGGGAGCTCGGCGCCGACGCGCTGGCCACCGGCCACTACATCCGTTCCGGCGCCAACGGCAACCATCGCGCTCTCTACCGGCCGGTCGACGCGGATCGCGACCAGAGCTATTTCCTGTTTGCCACCACACAGGCGCAGATCGACTATCTGCGCTTTCCGCTCGGCGGCCTGTCGAAGCCGCAGGTTCGCGCCATTGCCGAGGAAATGGGGCTTAACGTCGCCGCCAAGCAGGACAGCCAGGACATCTGCTTCGTGCCGCAGGGCAAATATTCCGACATCATCGCCAAGCTGAAGCCGGCCGCCGCCAACCCGGGCGACATCGTCCATATCGACGGCCGCGTGCTCGGCCGCCATGAAGGCATTTTGCGCTATACGATCGGCCAGCGCCGCGGCATCGGCATCGCTTCGGGCGAGCCGCTCTACGTCGTCCATCTCGATGCTGACCGCGCCCGCGTCGTCGTTGGTCCGCGCGAGGCGCTGGAGACGCACAAGATCTATCTGCGCAACATGAACTGGCTGGGCGACGGGCAGCTCGCCGACATTCCGGCGACCGGGCTGGAGCTCTTTGCCAAGGTGCGCTCGACGCGCCCGCCGCGCCCGGCCGTGCTCCATCACCGCGCCGGTAGCGCCTTTGTCGAGTTGGTCGACGGCGAATCCGGCATCGCGCCGGGCCAGGCCTGCGTGCTCTATTCCGACGACGGCAACGAGGCCCGCGTGTTCGGCGGCGGCTTCATCGAGCGTTCCGAGCGCGGCGCCGAGGCCGAAGCGATGCTGAACCGGCTTGCTGCCCGGCCGGCGCAGGTTCCCGCCGAATAGAGCAGCACCGCCGCTTTTCTCTTAGAGACTGTTTCGAAATTCGCTCTGGCGAGTCATATGGTGGTGGTTTCGAGAACCGGCCTACGCCGGCCGTAGCCTTCATAGGGCGGAGCGCCTATGAGTGCTTCGGCCGGCGAAGGCCGGAGCGCAGCGGACATTTGGGTCCGTGAGCTTCGCGCATGACCCCGAAAATCGAAATCGATTTTCGGAAAGGATCATGCGCAAAATCAAAAGTGCTACAGCGTCCTTTGCGCGTTCAAAAGGACGCGCGGCGCTGTAGTAGCGCAGAAAACGCCATCGGATGGCCGCTAGAGTAGAGTTTCCAAACGGTCTCTCAGGAAGGCGATCCGGTATGGGCAACCGTGCCGGCGGTCAGGATACGCAGCACCCTGATGGCTTCCTCGCCGCTGGTGCGGGGTTCCGCCCGCGTCTCGATGCACTGGATGAAATGTTCCAGCTCGCGCGTCAGCGGCATGCCCTCCCCGACCGCCACATAGGACGGCTCGTTGGCGGTGAAGGCCCATTGGCCGCTGTCTTGCCATACCGCGTGGCGGTAGACGGCGAGCTTGCGCTCCCATGGCTCGACATCGTCGAACACCGCCATCGCCTTGGTGCCGACCACGGTCAGCCGCCGCTCACGGTAAGGATTGAGCCGCGAGGCGAAGAGATGGCTGCGCAGGCCATTGGGAAAGCGCATGTGCAGATGCGCGAAGTCGCTGAGCCTGTCGAGCAGGGCAGCCCCTTCGCCACGCACCTCGACCGGCTCCGAGCCGGTGATCGCCAGGATCATCGACAGATCGTGCGGCGCAAGATCCCACAACGCGTCGTTTTCGGTATGGAACTTGCCAAGCCCGAGCCGGTGCGAGTGGATGTAGCGCACCTCGCCGAGCTCGCCGTTGTCGATCAGCGCCTTCAGCGTCTCGAAAGCGGGATGAAAACGCAGCACATGGCCGACCATGAAGACGCGGCCGTTGTCGGCCGCCGCCTGCACCGAGCGCTCGGCATCGGCCACCGTCAGCGCGATCGGCTTTTCCACCAGCACATCCTTGCCGCTCTCGACGGCGCGCACCGCCATGTCGGCGTGGAACTGCGGCGGCAGCGCCATGACGATGGCATCGACGTCTTTGCGGCCAAACAGCGCCTCGGGCCCGATCGCCAGGCAGTCCTGCTCGCTGGCGAACCCTTCGGCACGGGCAGGGTTGGCGTCCGAAACCGCGTGCAGCGCGCCGAGCGCCTTGAGGGTGCGGATGTGGTTGCTGCCCCAGTATCCGCAACCGAGGACTGCAATGCGCGGTTTCATCAATTTCAGACCATGACTTTCGTGGCCGAGACATAGCGACGTGCCTCGTCGAACTCAACCCCGGCAGCTCAGCTCAAATATCTGCCCGGCAACGCATTTCGGCGACCCTCAATATGACGGCATGCCGACTGCATCGATGCTTGACAGGCTTGGTGTCCCAACCTTATATCCGCGCGACCTTGGCGAATGCCTCGACATGCCTTTCGATTTGAGGCGGATTTCGGGCCTTTCGCCGCCCTGGCGGGGTAGCTCAGTTGGTTAGAGCACGGGAATCATAATCCTGGGGTCGGGGGTTCAAGTCCCTCTCCCGCTACCATCACGGTCACCTAACGGCCTGATATTGTTACAGATTTTTTGACAAGAGAGTTCAGGACCGCTCCCTTTGCAGTTCTGATCTTCCTCAACTCATTGATAATAAAGGCGTTTCACCTCGGGGTTCAAATCACCTCGGGTTCAAAACCCAACCGCTACCACACGGCTCAGGAATGCGACTGTGCTCCTGGACCTTGCCCCCTGATGCGCTAGATCGAGAAAGCAAAGGGCCAATTTCGAGGCTTCTCACCACCTCGTTTGGGAATACGACAATGGAATGGCGATTAGCCGAACGGTTTTCCTTCGAAGGGCACTCTGTCGCTTGGAACGCAATCGGCGAAGGTCCGCCTGCCGTTGTGATGCACGGTTCGCCCTTCTCTTCGCTCGAGTGGCGGCGCATCGCGCCGTGGCTCGCCCGCCACCGGCAGGTGTTCTACTATGACATGATTGGGTTCGGGCAATCGGACAAGCCCGAGGCAGATATCCTGCATGGCGCCCAGAACAGGCTGTTCACCTCGCTTGTGAGGCATTGGGGCCTTGTGCGACCCGACGTCGTCGCGCACGATTTCGGCGGGTCAGCTGCCCTGCGTGCGCATCTTCTCAACGGCCTCGACTATCGCAGTCTCGTGCTGATTGATCCAGTCGCGATCAGCCCCCAAGGATCAGCCCTGGTGCAGGCCGCCAAGGAGCATCAGGAGGCGTTTGCAGGACTCCCGCCCTATGTTCACGAAGCCATATTGCGCGCGTATATCGGGGCCACGGTGAAGCACGCGCTCCGAGAAGAGGAGATGCAACTCTACCTCAGGCCGTGGCTCAACAAAGGGCAGAAGGCCTTTTGGCGTCAAGTCGCGCAAATGGACGACGAATACAGCTATGAGGTGGAGCATCGCTACGGCGAAATCCGCTGTCCGGTGGCCATCCTGTGGGGAGCCGAAGACGAATTCATTCCGTTGAAGGACGGCGAGGAACTCGCGCGACGCATTCCCGGCGCAGCGTTCACCGTCATCCCCGGCGCCAAGCATCTCGTACAGGAGGATGCGCCCGAAGCGATCGTCGCTTCCGTACTAGACTTCTGGCGACAACTGGAGGGAAACGCCATGATCCGCATCGGTCTGCAGAAATGACGTAGCGCGATGCACTCGCGTGCGGAGCATCGATCTTGCAGCCATCAAATTGCCTTGGACGCTCCGGGTGACGCCGTTCTCCAGCGGTGGAGGCCCGTAGCAGCGCTGTGCCATTTCCTATGAGCGTGCGACGGCCACACCCGGCAATTTAACGACAATCATGTCGGCGGCGCGTAAGCGCAACGGAGGCGACAGCCTGTCAGGAGGCATAGATGCCCGATACCACCGATACCGGAGAAGGCAAAGAACCCGACCGAGCCCTCGTCGTGCTTGCGGACTCGCGAAGCGTTACGCCAGCCCTTCCGACGCCTCGTTGGATATCTAGCGATGATTTCTGCCCACGACAAAGTTCGGAGCCTAATTTAATCGGGAACAAATCGGCGGCTGTGCGATTGGAGAGCCAATCAGCCGCGATGCGGCTGAAAAGCCTGCCTCCGCGAGGGCTGTCGTGCGCATAGGACACTTTAGAAAGCCAATTGTCATCCAGCCCGGCCGGATAGACCGTGACAGAGTTGTCGTTTCCGTGTCGGACGCAGCCGAAGTACTGCTGCGCGACTGGCCGAAGCCAACCTGCGCCAGGCGCCTTGCGGCAATAGAAGCTTGCCTAGCCGTGATGCGGGGAGAGAAGCCGCCCAAGGTTGCGCGACAGGCTTTCATCGTCGCGGCAAAGGACGCCAGAATCCTGCTCGACGAGAAATCTCGCTGATCGACCGGGCTCCCATGCCTGGCGCGAACGCCTGGTAATTTTTCGTTTGTCCGGAGGTGATCATGGCCGAAGTCCCCAAACCGAGTCTCGCCGAAGCCAGAGGTGAAATTCAGGCGGGCGCCATGCACGACAAGACCCCAGGTTTCGACCCTGCCGTCGCCCCATTGGAGACTGACGCCGAGGCGGCGGACACACGAAATCCGAGCGTTGAAGCCGGTCCGCGACGTTCTCATCAGCGGAAATTCGAAAACGACACCAGCTTTGCCGGTGCGATGCGGCCGGTCGAGAGCGAGCCAGGATTGCGGCCTGGCAGCAATTGGCCGCTGTTGGTGATTGCAGCTGTCGTTCTGATGGCAGCCGCGATTTTTCTGACGGCAAGCATGCTGCGTTAAAAGGATGTCCACCCGACGGCGCGACGACTTACTCCTGAGGGTCGCTTACGTCCTGCATGCCGGAGAGTTCGCTTATCGGACACAGCAGTCGCGGTCGCGCTGGGTCGGAGATGTCAAGCTTGTCCCAGGGAATGCGATAGAAACCGTCGCGGCGGCGCAGTCGCAAAAGGTCGAGCACCGCCACGCCCATTGCCGAGGCCGAGAGACGCTCGAAAGCAGCGTAGATGCCGACATGGAATTCGGTAACGACAAGATCTTCGCCATCCTGTTCGGCGCGAATCTCCTCGATGTGACCGATGCTCTTGCCTCGCTGCGATAGCACACGTCGCCCAGCCAGATGGTCGAGATTGACGGTAATCATCATCAAGCTCCCGGAATGCGTCCTATGACATGATCGCGCAACCAGTCCTGCCAGGCGAAAATCGACGTCTCGCGCACATCGATGTCGAATTCGATGTCGATGCCGATATCTTTCACCTTGTTCCAGGCGATCCGATGCGGCTCGCCATGGCGCTTGCCACCCAGCTTTGCCGCGAGCTGCGCCACCCAACGTCCGGGCCGCGCGCCAAGGCGACGCGCCAAAGCGATTGAGCCGAGCTCAACCGCAACGATCCTTGGCGGCTTGCCTGGCCGTAACTCCGCCACCAGCCCGTCGACCTTGCCGATTTTGACCTGCTCGCGGTCGACCACCTGCTTGTCCAGGAGATCACGCAGCAATTTCATCATGTGCCTCCGAATATCTGCAGTGGGATGGTCACCACGGCCAGCACGAAGCCAAGCGCGATGATGAAGATGACCGCGGCATTCGAGAGAACGCCGTTGCGATGATCGCCGACGTAGCGTTCGTCGTTCAGCAGAAACAGGAACGGAACCACCGTCAACGGCAGGCTGGCCGCCGTCAGCGCCATGGAAAAGATGGTGAGCCTCAGTGGATCGAGACCAAGCATCATAGGGATGGCGGCCAGAAGCAATGATATCGTATAGACGGCGCTGAAGCCCGGATCGTCGCGCGGCTTGCGATCCTCGCCCCACGTCCAGCCCAGGCCTTGAGCCACAAGATAAGCTTGTTGCAGCCCGACCTCGAGTGCAGCACCGAAGCAGGCGATGGCGAGAGAGGCAACGAACAGAACGAAGCCCCAGAACCCGAATATCTGGATCAGCATCAACGGCAATTGATGGTAGTCGTTCACCTGGTCGATACCGTGCGTTGCGAGCACAAGAGCGGCCACGATCAACACGCCGATCGAAATGGTGCCGCCGAAGCTCATGCCCAGTCCCGCGATGGCCCGATTGATTCCGAGATAGCTGCCGTCCCACTGGTCCTCGATAGCCCCCGAGGAATAGAACATGAACAGATAGGGCGATATCGACGCGCCAAGAATGCTGACCGCCATGAACCAGTAATTGGCGGCATCGTGGGTTGGCAGCGAAGGCACCGCGCCGGCTGCGACTGCTGTCCAATCAGGTTTCAGCATCACGGCTCCGACAACGAAACACAACGTCACCAGACCAAGGATCGACACGCCTTTCTCGATGAATCCGAACGTGCCTTTCCAGAGCAGCAGCCAAGCCAGCAAAGCAACCGGCAGCGCCCACCACTGGAAACCTATGCCGGTGGCAAGTTCGAGCGCGATGGCAACGCCACCGATCTCGGCGGACAGCACCATGAAATTGACCAGCAGGGTGGCGAGCAACGGCCATAGAAAGACGTTAAAGCCAAACCTCTCCCGGATCCCGTCGGAGATCGTGTGATGGCTCACAGCCGCGAACCGGCCGGCCATTTCCACGAGAAAGATGATGCAGATGGTGCCGAGGACCACCGCCCAGATCAGCTGGAATCCGAAGGTCGTGCCCGCCTGCGCCGCCGTCGCCATCGATCCGACCTCGAGAAAACCGCCGACGCTGGTGACGACACCGAGCGATATCTCGAAAAGCTTCTTCATGGCTTGGTCGGCAAATATCTGGCATGGGCGGCGGCCAGAGAGCGCGAAGCCCGGCGAAGATCCTGCCGCGCGTCTTGAACCTCCGGCAGGTCGCCGGCCCGCAATCCAGCCTCGGCACGGGCCACCGCCACCGACAAGTCCTTGACCGCTGCCGACAAGCCAGCTTGCTCGGCAGGCTCAACCGTCCCGGCCGATCGGATTTGCACCTCGGCATCGGCCAGCCTCTTGCCGACCGATTGCAGCGTGCCTGCCGTGTATGCGAACGGTGCCGCCCCCCTTATCCAGGCATCAACCACCATCGATGCTGTCTGTGCAGCCGAGGCGGCGATGCGCGACTGCTGCTCGATATGCTCGGATCGCGAGCATGCCGTCAACGCGCCCAGAAGCAACAGCAGGAATAAACGGTTGAGCTTAAGATGAAGGCCTTTAAAGATTACAGCCCGCGTTTGGTGCGCCACATGAACAGTCTCCCCGGGGCCGACAAAACTGTGCTCGGCGTGAGTTTGATTTAGAGCGCTCGACGAGCCCGTCAACCGAAGGACGCCCATCGGTCTGGCGAGCCATGAGCAACGCTGGCAGGAGCCGACCCGCGCCTCATGCGCTAGACCAGAACGGGTCCTTCAATCGGCACGATCCTGCTCGGCCTCGCTGCCGGGTTTGTCGATCTTGTATTCGTGAATCAGGCCGAGAATCTGGCTTCTTACCGTGTCGCGGGCGTCGGGCTGAATGAAAGGCATCAGCTCTTCGACGGCATGCACGACCTTCCGCGGCAGATCCACAACCACATCGGTGAACTCGCTCCCACGCTTATACATATTGTCGGTCAGCTTCTTGTCGAGGTCGGAAAGGATGCCCATCATCCACCCCCAGATCAGTGCTCTCTGCTCTCTTAATGACCAGTCCAGCAGAGATGTTCCGCGAAGAACTTTGGCGCCCAGGCCGCTGGAGAATCTTGACGGCCAGAAGCGATCGTTCGGACGACCGCGACATGGCCTCTGGCCGCGAAAGCCTCGCTTGGCAACGACGCTGACCAGTTCCCCGGCGAAACCACCAGCAACAGGGCTCTTATCGTGCCAGTTTTACTTGTAAAAGGCTCGGGCGCTATCAGGATTGGTCCAGCGACTTTCTCTCCGCTGACTCGGGAACAATCCATCGCAGGTGAGGTTTGGTGGTCGCATTGACGAGGACCACCTGCCATGAAACCCGCCGTAACCGATCGTGTCGAAATTAAGAAATACGACCACCCGACGGGCGGGTGGGGATCTCTGACCTCGTTGATCCGCAAGGCATATGGCGAAGGCCTGTTGATGTCGGGGATATGGAGCACGCTGCTCAAGCAAAACAAGGCAGACGGCTATATGTGCGTCTCCTGCTCATGGGCCAAGCCAGCCGAGCCGCGCCCTTTCGAGTTTTGTGAAAATGGCGCCAAGGCCACTCTATGGGATCAGACGACGCTGCGCTGCGGCCCCGACTTCTTCGCCCGACATTCGGTGACCGAACTGCTCGATTGGCCGGATCGCGACCTGGAAAAGCAAGGCAGGCTCACAGATCCGCTACGCTACAACGCCGTTACCGATCACTATGAGCCGATTTCCTGGGATGAGACCTTTGCCGAGATCGGCATGGAACTTCGGCGCCTCGATCCAAAGTCGGTTGTCTTCTACACGTCCGGCCGGGCCTCGCTGGAGGCTTCGTTCATGTATCAGCTCTTCGCGCGTATCTACGGTTCGTCGAACCTGCCCGATTCTTCCAACATGTGTCACGAATCGACCTCGGTCGGGCTTCCGGAATCGATCGGTTCGCCGGTCGGGACCGTGCGACTCGAAGACTTTTCCCAATGCGACATGATGTTCTTCTTCGGCCACAACACGGGCGTGACGGCCCCGCGGCTGTTGCACCCGCTGCAGGAGGCCCGTCAACGCAACGTGCCCGTGTTCACCTTCAACCCCCTGCCGGAGCGAGGGCTCAAGCGCTTCAAGAACCCGCAGGATCCTGTTGACATGCTGTCGCCGGGTCCCGGCACCAAAATGTCCAGCGACTTCTTCCAGGTCCGCGGCGGCGGCGATATCGCCGCCATGACCGGCATCGCCAAGGCTGTGCTCGCTCTCGACGACGCAGCCCGCGAGCGGGGAAATTCACGTGTCCTCGATGTGGAGTTCCTCGCCGAGCATACGCACGGCTTTGCCGAATTCGAGGCCTATCTGCGCGCTGCCGAGTGGGATGACATCGTCGCCCGATCGGGCATCGCGCGACCGGATCTGGAACATGTCGCGGAGGTCTACAGCCGTTCCAACGCGGTGATTGGCAACTATGGCATGGGCCTGACGCAGCACAGGCATGGTATCGAGAACGTGCAGATGTTGTGCAATCTGCTGCTGATGCGCGGCAACATGGGAAAACCCGGCGCCGGCATTTCGCCACTGCGGGGTCATTCCAACGTCCAGGGCCAGCGCACCGTCGGCATATCTGAAAAGCCTGAACTCGTACCACTCGACAAGTTCGCGGAATTCTACGCTTTCGAGCCACCGCGCGAGAAAGGCCTTGATACGGTCGAGACCTGCGAGGGCGTCATTGCCGGCTCGGTGAAAGGCTTTGTCGGCCTGGGTGGTAATTTCGTCCGCGCCGTGCCCGAAACCGGCCTGGTCGAGAAAGCCTGGCGGAGACTTGGTCTGCATGTCGAGATCGCGACCAAGCTCAACCGCAGTCACCTTTTCCCCGGGGCGATAACTTATCTGTTGCCCTGCCTGTCGCGGCTGGAGAGAGATCTCCAGGCAAGCGGCGATCAAACTGTTTCCATTGAGGACTCCACGGCTTGCATCCATGGTTCCTTTGGATCGCGCCCGCCGATTTCGCCAAATCTGCTTTCGGAGCCGAAGATCGTCGCCGAGCTTGCAAAGGCCACCGTGCCAGGCGTGAGTTCGATCCCTTGGGACAAGTGGATTGCCGACTATTCCCGTATTCGCGATGAGATCGAGCGCTGTTTTCCGCAGCATTTTCGCCATTTCAACAAAAGGTTCCTGACACCCGGAGGCTTTCATCGCGATATCAAGGCATCGAAGCGAATTTGGGAGACGCCGAACAAGAAGGCCAATTTCAAGCTGCCGACAACGCTTGAGACAGATCCCGATATCGATCTTTCGGGCCGCAAAGTGCTGACGTTGATAACAGTGCGTTCTAACGACCAGTTCAACACGACCGTCTACGGCTATGACGACAGGCTGCGCGGCATCCATGGCACACGCATGGTCTTGCTGATGAATGAGGCGGACATCCAGCGGTTCGGGTTGAGTGCCGGACAACAAGTCGATCTCGAAACGCATGCTGATGACGGTGTGGAGCGTCGCGTGCGCGGCTTGCGGGTGACACCCTATTCCGTGCCTCAGGGCAACTGCGCCGGGTACTATCCCGAACTCAATCCCCTGGTCCCGCTGTGGCATCGCGCCGAGAAGGCTCACGTGCCAGCCGCGAAGTCCGTTCCCGCAAGAATTGTTTGCTGAGACCAAGAGGCTCTCAAGCGGCGAAGACGTGCGCGGTTAAAATCTCGGCAGTGTCATGGCAGTTGGACAGGCGGCAGTCGCCGTCTAGCCGCCGCTCAGTTTGGGCGACGCCGGCTGCGTTGGTTGCGTGCCCTGCTGGTCCCCGCCGGTACTTGTCTGGGGCGTCGGATTGGTGTCCGTCGTCGGATTTTTGTCGACCGGCTCGCTGTTGACATTGTCCGTCTTGGATTTGACCGGATCGGCATTGTTGTTGCACCCAGCCAGGAAGAGCAACGCCAACGATGCTAACAACGCTGCTCTCATGCCAATTCTCCCCCGCTGAGTTCGGGCGAAGCCGCCGGCTGATGACCTATCCGGTCGAACCGTACGGAAAGCCCCTGTCTGAGGGCATACTCGGCCAGCAAACGATCTAGTTCCATGTCCTCGATCGGACTTCGCACCACTTGGCGAATGGCCTTGCAGGCCAGCTCGGTCGAGACAAAATCATATCTCCTGCTCCTGGCGATGACGTATTGCTCGACCAGCATCCCGACGCGCCTGAGCGCGATTTCTTCGGCATATTGCATCTTTGCTTATCTCTCCTCCTCCGGCCGAACTGCCGGACCGGTAAGTTGTTCCCGCTTTCGACCAAAAAACGCAGTCCTCCGAAACATCGAAGCCCGCGCCTCCCTATGTGAGCGGCGCGGGCTGATCAGGCCGGCGGCGGGCCCGATCGCGCAGCGTCAAAGATGGGAGGACAACAACGCCGCATGATGCCGAACTTGGATCAGCTTCGCTTGTTCCAGCTTGAAAGAATTAATTGCGGACCGGCTTCGACAATCGTCGCCAGACCCGTGTCGACGCGTCAAGGAAATCGCCGAGCGCGCCTCCACGATGAGTGACGACCACGCGCGACAACCAGTCGGAGGCATAAAGATGTCACGGAACATTCGCGGCCGCCGGTGGTTCGGCGGGGACGAAGATCGGAGGACACAATGGCAATCGCAAAATTGGCTGTGGTGACCGGAGCCTCGAGCGGCATCGGCAAAGAACTTGCCAAACTGTGTGCAAAAGACGGCTACAATCTCATCATAGCCGCCGACGAACCCGCGATCCAGCAGGCGGCCGAGGCACTCGCTTCGCACAATGTTGCGGTCGAAGCCATCGAAGCCGATCTGGCGACCGTCGAGGGTGCCGACCGGTTGATCTCCCGGATCGGCGATCGCGACATCGACCTTCTGTTCCTCAATGCCGGACGCGGGCTTGGCGAGGGGTTCGTCGATCAGGACTGGAAAAAGGTGCGCCGCATCATCGACACCAACATCACCGGAACCGTCTATCTGGCGCATGAACTTGGCGCCAGGATGGCCCGCCGCGGACGCGGACGCATCCTGTTTACGGGATCGATCGCCGGTTTCATGCCCGGTACTTTCCAGGCTGTCTACAACGGCACCAAGGCGTTCATAGACTCCTTCTCGATCGCACTGCGCCATGAACTGCAGGACACCGGCGTCACGGTCACGGTGCTGATGCCCGGCGCCACGCAGACGCGGTTTTTCGAACGTGCCGAGATGATGGACACCAAGGTCGGCACCGACGAGAAGGACAACCCCGCCGACGTGGCCAAGACCGGTTACGAAGCTATGATGGCGGGCGAGGAACAAGTCGTCAGCGGCTGGAAGAACAAGCTGCAGGTTGCCGCCGCGCACGTCACGCCGGCAGGCACGCTGGCGGAACAGCATCGCAAGATGGCCGAGCCGGGTTCGGCCTCCAAGGACTGATCTCGATTAACGGAGCAGACGATTTGCGGCCCGAGACACCCTTTGAACTTTTGGGCGGGACATCCGCCCGTCAACCTTCTTCCAGCTCAGGAGCAACATGATGAAGGCCCTCACATGGCACGGCAAAGGCGATATTCGATGTGACCAGGTCGCTGATCCCGCCATCGAGGATGATCGCGACGTCATCATCAAGGTCACCTGCTGCGCCATATGCGGCTCGGACTTGCATCTGATGAACGGCTACATGCCGACCATGGAATCTGGCGACGTGCTCGGCCACGAGACCATGGGCGAGGTGGTGGACGTCGGTCGCGGTCATTCCAAGTTCAAGAAGGGCGACCGGATCGTGGTGCCTTTCAACATCTCCTGCGGCGAGTGCTGGTTCTGCACGCGCGGGCTGTTCTCGCTTTGCGACCGGTCCAATCCCAACGCCAAGCAGGCGGCGGAAGCGATGGGGCAGTCGCCGGCCGGCCTGTTCGGCTATTCGCACCTGGTCGGCGGCTATTGGGGCGGACAGGCAGAATATCTGCGCGTGCCCTTCGCCGATGTCGGTCCTATCAAGGTGCCGGACGGCATTGACGACGAACAGGTGCTGTTCTTATCCGACATCTTTCCGACCGGCTATATGGCGGCCGAGAACGCGGGCATCGAGCCCGGCGATACCGTCGCCATCTGGGGCTGCGGCCCGGTCGGCCAGTTCGCCATTCAGAGCGCATGGATGCTCGGCGCTGGACGCGTCATCGCCATCGACAAGGTGCCGGAGCGGCTGGCCATGGCGCGCGGGCATGGCAAGGCCGAGACGCTCGATTTCAGCAATTCCGACATCTATGACGCCCTTATGGCGATGACCGATGGCCGTGGCCCGGATCGCTGCATCGACTGCGTCGGCACGGAGTCCGATCCCGGCGCCAGTGCCGACGCCATGCTCGACAAGGTCAAGGCTGCCGTCTACCTCGGCACTGACAGGCCGCATGTCCTGCGCGAGGCAATCTATTGCTGCCGAAAGGGCGGCACCATTTCAGTTCCCGGCGTCTACATCGGCCTCATTGACCATATCCCGTTCGGTGCGGCGATGAACAAGGGCCTGACCTTCAGGATGGGCCAAACCCATACGCAACGTTATCTGGAGCCGCTTCTGGCCAAGGTCCAGAACGGGGAGATCGATCCGTCCTTCGTCATTACGCACAGAGCCGGCCTCGAAGCCGGGCCGGATCTCTACAAGGCGTTCCGCGACAAGCAGGACGGCTGCATCAAGGTGGTGATGCGGCCACATGGCTGAGATGTCGGATCTGCCTTGGGCAATCCGCTGCCTACTGGCGGTTCCGGAACTTTCGGCCGTGGCGGCGGTTGGAACAAATCGACAGCGACGCGAGCGCCTTTACTCTGGCACTGCAAGGAGGTTCCCATGAGTAACGAGAATTCCACATCGAAGCCCGGCGTCCGAACTCCAAACCCCGGTGGCCTGCCGCACCCGCGGCGGAATGCCAATGCCACAGACGCCGGCGCAAAACCGCTGACGCCAAAGACCGCCGGCGCATCGCGACCATCGAGTGCTCCGCTGGATAGTCCTGTGGCCAATCGAAACACGGAACGGCCACGTCAGGCGAGCACCACGCCTAGGCCTACCGACAAGCCGCTGGATTGATCGCGACGAGTCTGCCGCCTGAAATCATGAGCTCGCTGGACGCGCGTCATCAGCTCTTCTGATTGCGCTCGACGAATTTGTTGAAACGGCTGGCTTGTCCGTCACCGGTCTTGTCTTGATAAAGAAATGCCAGATCGTTCTCATCGAATATCCGGAAGAACTCGTCCCATTCGATTGGCTCGAATGCTTCCTCGGCCTCACCGAAGTCGATCCGCAGGATGCCACCCTCGCCTTTGGTGCGCACCACTGCCGGCCGGCCTTCCCGCTCCTCGGCCCATTTGCGAATCTCATTGTGGTTGGTGGTCGTCTGCGACTGCGACATTGAAATCTCCTTTGATCATCGGCTTCGCCGCATAGGGCGTCACGCGGCTGTCGGGCGTCCTAACAGCACACGGACAGCAATGTTCCAGTAGCGCGAGCTGATCGCGATGTGCCTGCTTCCGAACAAAGCCGCCCAAGGGGAACTTTGTTGAAGCACAGGGAACAAACCTTTTGCCGAATAGTTCGGGGCGCCGAGGTCACTTGTTCGAGGAGTCGTCGTGAAACGCATATTGGTTACGGGAGGCTGTGGCTTCATCGGCCGCCACGTCGCTCAGGAACTCATCGAGCAGGATTATTCCGTACGTATCCTCGATGCGCTGCTGGAACAGGTGCATGCGGGCGAAACGGTTGCCGTTCCCGCCGGAGCCGAACTGATCAAGGGCGACATTCGCGACCGTGAGGTCGTCGCCAACGCACTGGAGGGCGTCGACGCGGTCATTCACCTGGCGGCGGAAGTCGGCGTCGGACAGTCGATGTACGAAATCGCACGCTATGTCGGCACCAATGATCTCGGCACGGCAACGCTGCTCGAAGCGTTGATCAAGCACCCCGTCGAGCGGATCGTCGTTGCCTCCTCGATGAGCGTCTATGGCGAGGGCCTGTACGCCACGCCCGACGGCCGGCGCGTCGACAATGCCCGGCGCAAGGCCGGCGACATCAAAAGCGGTCAGTGGAACCCGCTGTCGCCGGAAGGTGAACCCCTTTCGCCGCTGCCGACTGACGAAGAAAAGCCGGTCGACCTCGCCTCGATCTATGCACTGACAAAATACGCCCAGGAGCGCGCCGTGCTGATCTTCGGCGAAGCCTACGGCATGGATGCGGTGGCGCTACGGCTGTTCAACGTCTTCGGCGCCGGCCAGGCGCTGTCGAACCCCTATACCGGCGTGCTGGCCAACTTCGCCTCACGTCTTGCCAACGGCCAACGGCCAATGATCTTCGAGGATGGCGAACAGAAGCGCGATTTCGTCCATGTGCATGACGTCGCCCGCGCCTTTCGCCTCGCCCTGCAGCAACGCCAGGCAAAAGGTCACGTCATCAACATCGGCAGCGGCCGAGCCTATGCAATCAGCGACGTAGCGCGAATGCTGGCCGAGGCCATGGGAACGCCGAAACGTTCGCCAGAGCTGCTCGGCAAAGCCCGCTCCGGCGATATCCGCAACTGCTTCGCCGATATTTCCAAGGCCCGTGAGTTGCTCGGTTTCGAGCCGGTGCGGCAACTGGAGAACTCTCTCGGCGATTTCGTTTCCTGGGTGCGCAACACGTCCGCCGTCGACCGCGGCGCCGACATGAAACGCGAGCTAGAAGAACGCGGGCTGGTGTCATGAACACACGCAATCGACGTGACCCGCCGATCGCCATTGTCGGCGGCAGCGGCTTCATAGGATCGAACCTGGCCGACAGCCTGTTGTCGGACGGCGAGCCGGTGCTGGTGATCGACAATCTCAGCCGTCCAGGCGTCGTGCAGAACCTTGAATGGCTGGCGCGAGAACACGGTAGCCGCCTTATGGTCGAGACTATCGACGTGCGGGACGCCAATGCCTTGGCGCCCGCCCTGACGGGCGCAAAGGCGATCTTCCATCTGGCCGCGCAAACCGCCGTCACCACGAGCCTGACGCAGCCAGGCGAAGATTTCGACATCAATCTTCGGGGAACGTTCAACGTGCTGGAAGCGGCGCGACTGAGCGGTGAGTTCATCCCGGTGATCTTCGCCAGCACCAACAAGGTCTATGGCAGTCTGCCCGACGTCGCCGTTCGCGTGGAGGGCGATCGCTATGTGCCTTGCGATGACATCATCCAAGCGAACGGCATCGACGAGACGCGCGGCCTGGATTTCTGCACGCCCTATGGCTGCTCCAAAGGCGGAGCGGACCAATATGTGCTCGACTATGCCAAATCCTACGGCATGCCGACAGCGGTGCTGCGGATGAGCTGCATCTACGGACCGCGCCAGTTCGGAACTGAAGACCAGGGCTGGGTCGCGCACTTCCTGCTCAGTGCGCTGACGGGACGGCCAATCACCATTTACGGCTACGGCAGGCAAGTACGCGACATCCTGCACGTCTCCGATGCGGTTGCGGCCTACAGGGCCGTTCTCGACCGGATAGAGATCACCAAAGGCCAGGCATTCAACCTCGGCGGCGGCCCGGAAAATGCGCTCAGCCTGCGTATGCTGTTGAGCGAGATCAGCGGCCTGACTGGCCGCGAGCTTTCGATCCGCCATGATCGAGAACGAACCGGCGACCAACCTTTCTTCGTGGCCGATACCCGCAAGATCAAAACCACGCTTGGCTGGAAGGCGCATGTTTCATGGCGCGAAGGCATTCGCGATCTCGCGGACTGGCTGCAACGCCACCGGGTCGAGCCTCGCCCCGAAGTCGTGAGGAACGTCGCGTGAGGATCGCCCTGGTAAACCCGTTCTGGACGTATGACGACAGCATCTATTTCGGCTGCCGCCAACCCCATCTGCCGCTGGAGCTCGGCTATTCGAAATCCCTGTTGGAAAAAGCCGGGCATGAGGTGCTGATGCTGGATGGGCAGTTGCAGAAGCTCGACAATGCCAGCCTCTGCGAACGCGTGGCTGACTTCGCGCCGGCAATGACAGTGGTCAGCACCGCGCCCACCTATCTGTTCTGGCGCTGCGCACCGCCGGAATTGCGCGTGCCGGCCGATTTCCTCAGCCGCCTCGCCGGGCGCGGCGGACGCACGGTCGCCGTCGGGCCGCACGGCTCGGCGACGCCGGCGCCGACCCTGCGCAAGCTTGGCGCCGACATTGTCGTGCGCGGCGAATGCGAGGAAGTCGTCGCAGAACTTGCCCAGCGCAACGATTGGGGCACGGTGCCTTCAACCGCCTATCTGCGGGATGCCAAGCTGGTTTCGAACGGCGGCGTCCATGCCAGTTCATTTGTCGATCATCCGCCGCTCGAATGGCCAGTGGACTGGATCGCTGCCCATTCGCATCATCATCACAGGTTCGATGATCATCAAGTTGGATACGGCGCTGAAGTCGAGGCGTCACGCGGTTGTCCGTATAATTGCAGCTTCTGCGCCAAGATCGATTTCCGCGATGCCTATCGGCGCCGAAACCACGAGGCGGTGGTGACGGAAATCGATCGCCTGATCGGCCAAGGTGTTGGCTACATCTACTTCATCGACGAAATCTTCCTGCCGCAAAAAGCATTGCTGGAAGCATTGATCGATCGCGATGTGAAGTTCGGCGTACAAACCCGTATCGACCTGTGGAAACCCGAGCTGCTGGAATTGCTGGGAGCTGCCGGCTGCGTCTCAATCGAAGCCGGTCTTGAAAGCCTGACAGTGGAAGGCCGTGCCATGCTGGCGAAGCGCTGCCGGTTGGGCACCGAGGAACTCGCCGCGCTGCTCGTCGATGCCAGGCGTCACGTTCCCTTCGTCCAGGCCAATCTGATCGGCGTGGTTGAGGATGATCCTGCGCTGGTCGATTACTGGCGAACCCACCTCATCGATAACGGCGTATGGGCCAATGAACCCGTCCCGCTTTATCCATATCCGAGTTCGCCCAGCTATCGCGAGCTTTGGGGTGAACCCGACGACCTCGCCTGGGAGCGCGCGCATGATCACTACCTCGCATCGTTCCAGAAGTTCAGCGACATCCAGGAAAAGCGCCCGCGTCCGCTGGTGGAACTGGAGGCGACATGTTGCAGACACTGACGCCGCGCTCGCGGCGCATTCTGATGACCGTGGATGCCGTGGGCGGTGTGTGGCGGTATACGCTTGATCTGGCCCGAGAACTTGTCAACGGCGGCGACAGCGTGGTGCTTGCAGGGCTTGGCCCACAACCATCCCGTCAGCAGGCCGAGGAGGCGGAGGCCTTCGCGACACTGATCTGGCTTAACACGCCGCCGGATTGGATGACCCGCAACGCCGCTGATCTCGATACCTTGCCGCGGGAATTGCGTGCGCCCATACGTGACCACGCCATCGATCTTGTCCATCTCAACGCGCCGACGCAGGCAGCGGGATTGAATGCGGGCTGCCCAACCGTGGTGGTCTCGCATTCCTGCGTGACGACCTGGTTCCACGCCGTCAGGAGACAGGCAGTGGATAGCGCATGGGCATGGCAGAAAGAGCGCAACAGGCAGGGCTTCGACAGGGCCGGTGCAATCATCGCGCCAAGCCGCAGCCATGCCGATATGCTCGAGACCTGTTATGGCCCGATTGCGCGCCTAAACGTGGTCGCAAACGGCGCCCGTTCGGCGCCGAAAGCCGAGAAGCGCCAACCGCTCGTCTTCGCCGCCGCCCGCTGGTGGGACGAGGGAAAGAATGCAGCGGTGGTCGACCAGGCAGCGTCGCTGTCGCGATGGCCGGTCTTTGCAGCCGGTTCGATGCACGGGCCGAACGGTGAGTGTGTCAACTTCAGCCATGCCGTTCCTCTGGGAGCGCTGGCCTATGACGAGGTGCGTTCCTTGATGGCGCGTGCGGGCATTTTTGTATCACCATCGCTCTATGAGCCGTTCGGTCTGGCGGCGCTGGAAGCGGCCATGTCGGCGACGCCCTTGGTGCTCTCCGATATCGCGACCTATCGCGAATTATGGGACGGGGCTGCGATATTCTACGACGCTGGCAACCCGCACGATCTCGCGGCCCGCATCAATCATCTTTCCAGTGATGCCGAGCACAGACGGAAACTCGGCCAGGCAGCCATCCGCCGGAGCCGCAGGTTTACGCTGGCAAAGCAGGCAGCGGCCGTGCGCGGCGTCTACGAAAAAGCGGCGCTAGCCATGGCGGAGCGCTGAACATGCGCTTTCTGTTCTACACCCATTCGGTCGTTTCCGACTGGAATCACGGCAATGCCCATTTCCTGCGCGGCGTCATGCGGGAGCTGGTGGCGCGCCAGCATCAGGCGGTCGCGCTGGAGCCGGCGGACGGCTGGAGCCGGTCGAATCTGCTGGTCGAGAAGGGATCCTTTGCCATCGAACGTTTTCGCAAGGATTTTCCCGAGTTGATGCCGGTGACCTACGACGCCGGGTTTGACCATGAAGCCTGGATCGCTGATGCCGACGTGGTGGTCGTTCATGAGTGGACTGATCCGGAGCTTGTGGCACGCATCGGCCGTGCCCGGGCCGCTGGCGGCAACTTCATCCTTCTGTTTCACGATACCCATCACCGGGCCGTGTCGGCGACCGAGGCAATTTCGGCACTCCGGCTGGAGCATTATGATGGCGTTCTCGCCTTCGGCGAAGCCTTGCGGGAGAGCTATCTGCGCGCCGGCTGGGGCAAGCGCGTCTTTACCTGGCACGAAGCGGCGGATGATCGCCTGTTCACGCCGCACCGGGAGATCCACCCCACTTCGGATCTGGTCTGGATTGGAAACTGGGGAGATGATGAACGGACCGCCGAACTCAAGGAATTTTTGATAGAACCGGTGCACGACCTCGGCCTTGAGGCCACTGTGCACGGCGTCCGCTACCCCAAGCCGGCGCTCGCCGATCTGGCCATCGCCGGTTTGCGCTACGAAGGCTGGATCGCCAATGCCGACGTGCCGAAGACGTTCGCCGCGCATCGCGTCACCGTCCACATCCCACGGCGGCCATACCGGGACGGCCTGCCCGGAATTCCGACGATCCGCATGTTCGAGGCACTCGCTTGTGGCATTCCGCTGATTTCAGCACCGTGGTCAGATGTCGAGCACCTGTTCAGGCCAGGCGTTGATTTTCTGTTTGCAAAGAATGGGTCGCAAATGCGGCAACACCTCCGGACGCTGTTGGCCGATGCGGATTTCGCGGCCTCTCTGGTGAACTCGGGCCTTGACACCATTCGCTCGCGGCACACTTGCCGGCACCGCGTGGACGAATTGATCGGCGTGCTCGCCGAGTGTGGCAACCAAAACACCACCAACCCGGCCGTCGCAAAGGAAGCTGCTGAATGAAGATTGCATTCTATGGATCGAGCCTTCTGTCGTCCTATTGGAACGGTGCTGCGACCTATTACCGTGGATTGCTCAAGGCGCTTTCCCGATTGGGTTATGAAATCACCTTCTATGAACCCGATGTGTACGACCGGCAGAAGAACCGCGACATCGAGGCTCCGGATTGGTGCACTGTCGTTGTCTACGCGGCGACCCAGCATGCGCTGATGCAGGTGGCGGCGCGTGCCGCCGAGGCCGATATCGTCGTCAAGGCGAGCGGCGTCGGTTTCGAGGACGAAACGCTGCTGGGCGCCGTGCTTGATCACGCCCGCAGCGACGCGCTCGTCGTTTTCTGGGATGTGGACGCGCCAGCCACCCTCGCCCAACTGCGCGACGAACCGGACCACCCGCTCCATAGCGCGCTGCAAAAAATCGATCTTGTGTTGACCTATGGTGGCGGCGACCCGGTCGTATGGGCCTACCGGGCACTTGGAGCCAAGGAATGTGTGCCGATCTACAATGCGCTCGATCCCGAAACGCACCATCCGGTCGCCCCCCACACGCGCTTTGCTTGCGATCTGGCGTTCCTCGGAAACAGGCTCCCGGATCGTGAGGCGCGCGTCGAAGCTTTCTTTCTCGATCCTGCCAGCCGTTTGCCGGAGCAGCGTTTCCTGCTCGGCGGATCGGGCTGGGGCGACAGGCCACTGCCCGCCAATGTCGATTGGCTCGGCCACGTCGGCACCCGCGATCACAATGCCTTCAACGTCACACCCAAGGCGGTGCTGAACATCAGCCGCGACAGCATGGCCGTAAACGGTTTTTCACCGGCCACGCGTGTCTTTGAGGCGGCCGGTGCCGGTGCCTGCCTCATCACCGATGCCTGGCTAGGCGTGGAACTGTTCCTGAAGCCAGGCGAGGAGATCCTGGTGGCGCGCGACGGCGGCGATATCGCCGAGATCATGCGCTCCCTGACCCGCGGTCGGGCAAAGGCAATCGGCCAGGCCGCGCTTCACCGCGTGCTGGCGGACCATACCTACGCGCTGCGGGCGGCCGTCGCAGATGCCGTCTTCAAACGTCATTTCGAGCACGGGACCGTGGAGGCAGCGGAATGACCAGGCAACTGGACATCGTCTTTCTCGGCCTGTCGCTGTCCTCATCCTGGGGAAATGGCCACGCCACGACTTTTCGGGGCCTGCTGAACGGCCTGCGCGGACTTGGTCACCGCGTGACCTTTCTGGAGCGCGACGTGCCGTGGTACGCCAACCACCGCGATCTGCGCAATCCGGATTTCTGCGCCTTGCGCTATTACGAAACCACTGCGGAGTTGCAACGCGACTACGCACCGTGCCTGGAGCAGGCCGATATCATCGTCGTCGGATCCTTTGTTCCAGAGGGACGTGCGGTCATTGACATCGTCGCCTCGCTTTGCAAGGGGCAGCTTTGCTTTTATGACATCGACACCCCGGTGACGCTGGCGAAGCTTTCGGCCGACGATTGCGATTATCTGAGTTGGCGGCAAATCCCGTATTTCGACGTCTACTTCTCCTTCGCTGGGGGACCGACGCTTCGCCAACTGGTGGAGGACTTCAACGCGCGCCGTGCCGAACCGCTCTACTGTTCGGTCGATCCGGAACATCACCACCGGACCAGCAATCCGATCCGTTGGGATCTCGGCTATCTCGGCACCTACAGCGCGGACCGACAGGCTACGCTGAACACTCTGCTGCTCGAACCCGCACGGCATATGCCGGACCGCCGTTTCGTCGTGGCCGGCTCGCAATATCCGTCCGGTATCATCTGGCCGGCCAACGTCGAGCGCATCGAACATTTGCCGCCGGCCAATCACGCCGCGTTCTACAGCCGTCAACGCTACACGCTGAATGTCACACGCAGTTCCATGATCGCCGCGGGATGGTCGCCCAGCGTACGCCTTTTCGAAGCGGCGGCTTGCGGCACGCCCATCATAAGCGACCGCTGGCCAGGCCTCGACAGCTTCTTTCCCGCATCGGCGATCCACACTGCCGCGGAGACGGACGATGTCGTCGGGATCCTGTCCGACGAGACGGAGCGTACACGCCTCGCCATGGCCGGCCGGGCACGCGAACTCGTCCTTGCATCCCACACCGGTGCGGCCAGGGCCCGCGAATTTGTGATGGCGCTGACGCAACCGAAGGCGGCGGCGCTCGATCTCGATATTGGAAGTGCAGCATGACTGATAGACAGGAGAAAACGGCGATGCGACAAACAAGAAAATCGCAAAGGGCGAAGACAGCGCTCGTTGCCGGTGGCGCGGGTTTCCTCGGTTCGCATCTTTGCGAAACATTGTTACGCAACGGCTGGCGCGTGATCTGCGCCGACAATTTTCTCACCGGACGCATGGAAAATATCATCTCGATCATGGACCAGCCGGGCTTCCGGTTGATCGAACAGGATATCTGCCGGCCATTCGATCCTGGTGAGCCGCTGGATCGCATTTTCAACCTGGCATGCGCTGCCTCGCCGCCGCGTTATCAAGCCGATCCGATCCACACCACGCGAACCTGCGTAATCGGAACGCTCAACCTGCTCGAACTCGCTACCCGTAATGATGCGCGATTGCTGCAGGCGTCAACGAGTGAAGTGTATGGCGACCCGGAACAACATCCGCAGAGGGAAGACTATGTTGGCCACGTCAACTGCACGGGGCCGCGGGCTTGTTACGATGAAGGCAAGCGCACTGCCGAAACGCTGTGCTTCGATTATCTGAGAGCCGCCAAAGCCGATATCCGGGTGGCGCGTATCTTCAATACCTACGGTCCCAGGATGGATCCTGCCGACGGCCGCATCGTCTCGAACCTGATCGTGCAGGCGCTCGAGAAGCGCCCGCTGACGATATTTGGCGACGGCCTGCAGACGCGGTCTTTCTGCTATGTCTCCGATCTGATCGATGGATTGATGCGCCTGATGGATATTGATCCCAATCCGGGCAAACCGGTGAATCTGGGCAATCCCGAGGAGTATACCATTGTGCGGCTGGCGGGGTTGGTAAAGGCGATGACCGGCACCAAATCGGATCTGAAGTTTCTCCCGCTGCCGCAAGACGATCCGCGGCGCAGGCAGCCCGATATCTCGTGCGCAAAAGCACTGCTCGGCTGGAGGCCGAGCGTGCCTCTCAAGGAAGGGCTGATGCAAACGATCGACCACTTTGCCGGGATCGAGAACAGCCGGATCAAAGGCATGACGAGATCGATCGGAACAGGCATCAGACCGGCATCGGACAGCCTGCACCTTTCAGCATGAAGCTCATCGGGGCGTCGCATGGTCCTTGAACGCGATCATGCTGTGTCCGTCGATTTCTGCGGATCAAGGGAACATCCGGCGATGCTTGTAGTTCGACGGTGAGAGCCGATGTGGAGAACGAACCGGTGCAATCCAGACGATCCGCGAAGGATATAAAACAAATCTCGGAAAGGGAAACGGCTGCGTTTCTGCGCCGCGCTTCCATCACCTATCTCGAGTGCTGTGTCAGCCTGATGATGACGCATCTGCAGCGGGAGGAAGTGGCCGCCATTCTGGAGCAGGAAGCAGACATGCTGCGAAGGCTGGATTGACCGTGACCGACCACGCTCGTCAAGAAACCGAGTGAGCATTGTTTCGTATCGCTTGGCGGCGCGCCGGCGCCTCAATCGATGCGGCCACGATAGCTGCAAACCCAAGCCCGATGCTCGGATTCCAACGACTCATCTGTTTGCATCGAGACGTGCCTGGCAGCGAGCGCAACCAGACGATCATCGGTCGATTCTCCAATACCGTGCGGGCAACTCGGCATGTGCAGCTTCGATCCATGCCGTCGCGCAATTTTTCCATAGGCCAAGGAACATTCCGGCACGCTGGCGGTTCGGCGCCAGGAACTTACCTTGAACAGCATAGGCGGCAGTTTCGTGCGATCGAAAAAGGTTCGTGTTGGTATTGTTGGGGTCGGCAATTGCGCATCCTCCCTGGTGCAGGGCCTCTCCTATTATCGTCACGCAAAAAGCAACGAACCGATCCCCGGCCTTATGCATGCCGATCTCGGGGGGTATCATGTCGATGACATCGAGATTGTCTGTGCATTCGATATCGCCGGGAGCAAGGTTGGCCGCGACGTCGCGGAAGCGATCTACGCCACCCCGAACAACACATTCCGCTTTGCCGACGTGTCGACAACAGGCGTTGGCGTCGAGCGCGGACCGACGCTCGACGGGATCGGCAAATACTTGCGCGATGAAATCGAAGAGGCGCCGGAGCCGGTTGCCGATGTTAGCGAGGTTCTGCGCAAAAGCGGCACCGACGTGCTGGTCTCCTATCTGCCGGTTGGTTCTGAGGAGGCGACGCGCTTCTATGCCGAATGCGCACTCGAGGCCGGCTGCGCCTTCGTCAACTGCATACCCGTTTTCATCGCCTCGCGTCCGGAATGGCGCAGGCGCTTCGAACAGCGCGGGCTGCCACTGGTTGGCGACGACATCAAGAGCCAGGTGGGCGCCACCATCGTCCATCGGTTGTTGGCCAACCTCTTCCGCGAGCGCGGTGTTCGCATCGATCGCACCTATCAGCTGAATTTCGGCGGCAACACCGATTTTCTCAACATGCTGGAACGCGAACGGCTGGAATCGAAGAAGATCTCGAAGACACAATCCGTGACCAGCCAGTTCGACGTTCCCCTGGAGCCGGGCAACATTCATGTCGGCCCCAGCGACCATGTGCCTTGGCTTACCGATCGCAAGTGGGCCTATATCAGGGTGGAAGGCACGACCTTCGGCGGTGTGCCGCTCAATGCCGAGCTCAAGCTGGAAGTCTGGGATTCGCCTAACTCGGCCGGTGTCGTGATCGATGCGGTGCGCTGCGCCAAGCTGGCGCTCGACCGTGGCATTGCCGGAGCCCTGACGGGTCCTTCAAGCTATTTCATGAAATCACCTCCCGAACAGTTCACTGACGCCGAAGCGCGGCAGCGCACACTCGCCTTCATCGCCGGCAAGGGCGAGCCTTTGCTGGATGCCGCGGAATGACAACGACTTTCCTTCTGATCCGCCATGCGGCGCACGACGATGTCGGCTTCTATCTTGCAGGCCGGATGGAGGGAGTTTGTCTTGGCGAACTGGGGAAGGCGCAGGCAGCACGCCTTGGCGGCCTCATGGCCCGGGAGCCGATTGCCGCGATCTTGTGCAGCCCGCGTGAGCGCACGCAACAAACCGCAGCGGCAATCGCGAGCGCCTGCAATGTCGGTGAAATCGCCATCTGCGCGGAACTCGATGAAATCGACTTCGGTGCCTGGGCGGGAAAGACGTTCGACCAGTTGAGCGGCGACGCCAGCTGGCGGGCATGGAATGACCGGCGCCAGGAGGCAATGACACCGACGGGGGAGACCATGCTGGATGTCCAGCAGCGCATCGTGTCGCTGATGGAGCGGGCTCGCGAATTGCATCCGAACCGATGCGTCGCCCTGGTTAGCCACGCCGATGTGATCAAGGCCGCCGTCTGCAAGGTCCTTGGCTTGCCGGCCGGCGATTGCTTTCGCTTCGATATCGATCCCGCCTCCATCACGACGATCGTGTCGGGGGACTGGGGAGCGAAGCTGATCCGATTGAACGAAGTCGCCTGACGAGGACTTGCCAAATGCAGATGGCCATTTTCGGTCTTACCGTCACGTCCTCATGGGGTAATGGTCACGCCACTTTATGGAGAGGGCTGATCCGAGCTCTCGCCCGGCGTGGCTGGTCCATTACCTTCTTCGAACACAACACCTCCTACTATGCCGGAGCGCGCGACCTCGATCAGCTGCAAGGCGGCAACGTCGTGCTCTACCCCGACTGGGAGGATATTCGCCGCGTCGCGGAGCGAACCATCAAGCAATCGGACGTCGTCATCGTCACCTCTTACTGCCCCGATGCCGTGGACGCGTCTCGCCTGGCGCAGCAGGCAGGCTGCGGACTGCGTGTCTTCTACGACCTCGATACTCCGGTCACGCTCGCCCGCATCGAACACGGCGAGCGGCCACCCTATTTCGGACCTGAGGGTCTTGCCGATTTCGACCTCGTCCTAAGTTATACGGGCGGCTCGGCGATCGACGCGCTGAAGACGGTTTTAGGCGCGCGCCACGTGGTGCCACTCTATGGACATGTCGATCCCGACCAACACCGGCCGGCAGAACCGAGAGCCGAATTCGCCGGCGATCTGTCCTATCTCGGAACCTACGCGCCGGATCGCCAGGCAGCCATCGAAAAGCTGCTGGTCCACGCGGCCGCGCGTTTACCTGATCACCGCTTCATCATCGGCGGCGCACAATATCCGCAGGAATTCCCGTGGGGCGACAACATCTTCTTCGTCAGACACCTTCCGCCGGCCGATCATCCGGCGTTTTTCTCATCCTCTCGCCTGACACTGAATGTCACCCGCGAGGCGATGGCGCAAAAAGGCTGGTGCCCTTCGGGCCGCCTGTTCGAAGCGGCGGCGTGCGGCGTGCCGATCATCACCGACACCTGGCTGGGGCTAGACAGCTTCTTCGAACCCGGCAGCGAGATCCTGCTTGCGCACGACACCGATGACGTGGTCGCGGCGCTCGCCCTGCCGAAAGGAGAACTCGATGCCATCAGGACCCGTGCGCGTGAACGGGTTCTGGACGAACACACCTCGGCACGGCGCGCGGCGGACCTGGAACTTATTCTGAACGATGCGTTGCAAAGGCCGATCGGCGAACCGATGAAGGAAGCAGTCTGATGTTGGGCATTGTGCCCGCTGCCGGACGTGGCAGCCGCATTCAGCCGCTCGGCTTCTCGAAAGAGCTGCTGCCGGTCGGCAGCCGGATCGATGGACAAACCGAGCGTCCCTGTGCGGTCAGCGAGTATCTGGTTCGGCGGATGGTGAACGCCGGCGTCGACAAGATCTGCTTCATCATCGGATCGGGCAAATCCGACATTCTCGAATACTACGCCGCCGGCTACGGCATAGCGACTTCCCTGTTCGTGGTGCAACCCACCCCGGTCGGTCTCTGCGACGCGATATTCCGGGCGGCGCCGCTCGTCGCGCCGGACGAGACCGTTTTGATCGGCCTGCCCGACACGATCTGGTTTCCCGAAGACGGCTTTTGCCGCCTGCCGGAAGATCGGCTGGCCTTTCTACTGTTCCCGGTGGATCGCCCGGAATTCTTCGACGCCGTCGTTCTCGACCATGAGGACCGGGTAAAGGAGATCCAGGTCAAGCACGAGTATCCCAGTACAAACTGGATCTGGGGCGCGTTCAAGATGCCGGGCCGAATCCTGCACCAGCTTGCGGCACTCTGGCGTGAACGGGACCGCCGCGACGAATATATCGGCACGCTGGTCAACGCCTATCTGGCAACCGGTGGTGAAGCCTGTGGCGTCAAGGCTGGAGCCTCCTATGTCGATGTCGGCACGCTCAACGGCTACCGCGCGGCTCTTCGGCTGCTCGCGGACGGCGCTCCATCCGAACAAGGCCAGCCCACCATGATCATGCGTGGAGTGCACTCGCGTGTGCCTCTCGTTCCGGGCGAAGGAGCCTGACCATGCTGCATTCCCATGCCGAAATCCGCCGCCGCATCGACGCCCTCGGCCCATGGTTCCACAATATGGAACTGGCCGGCGTCGAGACCGCTCCCGACCACTTTCTCGGCAATTACCCGCTGATCAAATGGCGCAAATTCGCCGATGCCATTCCCGCCGACCTGTCCGGCAAGACCGTGCTGGATATTGGCTGCAATGCCGGCTTTTATTCGATCGAGATGAAACGGCGAGGCGCCGCCCGTGTGCTCGGGATCGATTTCGATGACGCTTATCTGGCGCAGGCCCGCTTCGCCGCCGAGGTCGCGGATTGCGAGATCGAATTCCAGAAGCTTTCGGTATACGACGTCGGAGCCCTGTGCGAGACATTCGATGTCGTGCTGTTCATGGGAGTGCTCTACCACTTGCGCCATCCCTTGCTCGCGCTTGACCTGATCCGCGAGCATGTCGCTGCCGACCTGATGATCTTCCAGTCCATGCAGCGCGGCAGCGCGGATTTGCCTGAGCTGGAAGAGAACTATCATTTCTGGGCGCATGATCTGTTCGACCGGGCGGAATTTCCGAAGCTGCATTTCATCGAACACCGCTATGCCGACGATCCGACCAACTGGTGGATTCCCAACCGCGCCTGCACCGAAGCGATGCTGCGCAGCGCCGGTTTCGAGATCATCCTGCACCCCGAGCAAGAGGTCTATTTCTGCCGCGCTGCCGGCGATCCGACCGGCGGCGGCGCGATTTACCCATCGAAAGGACAGCTCCATGATTGAAGCCGCGATGATCTGGAACGAGCCCAACAACAAATCGCATTGGGACCCTGAGCTCGATCCCGATTGGAGCCGCTTTGCCAGGATGGCAATTCTGTCGGCTGACGCGATTGCGTCCGAAAACCCGCTATTGACAAAAGTTCTTGGCGGCATCTCGCCGATCGATCCTGACTTCATCGCGCTCCTGAAGGGCTTCGGCGTGCTGGACCATGTCGACGCCCTCGCAATACATGGCTTTCCTCTCGACTGGAACCTTTGGAAGATCCAGGAATGGCCGCAGAAGATCGGTGAGATCGCGACCGTTACCGATCTTCCCATCTGGGTCAGCGAAGTCGGCGTGTCGACTTTCGGCGCCGATGAAATCCAGGTCTGGGGACTCCGGCGCACCGCCGAATTGCTGCTTGGCAACGCACCACGCATCCACTGGTACAGCCTCTATGATCTTCCGCGTGAATGGGGAGCAACGACGCGCCATCGCGAAGCGGAGGGCTCCTCCTATTACCGTCATTTCCACATGGGGCTGCTGCGCCAGGACGGCACGCCAAAACCGGCGCTGGAGGAATTCCTGCGCTACACACCCGAAATGGGACTGGTGCAGTGGTTTCATTTCGAAGACCCGCGGCTGGACGATGCCGTTGCCTGGATGAAGCGGCTCGGTGTCACCAAAATGCGCACCGGCCTTTCCTGGGCCGACAGTTTCAGACCGAATGCGTTGGCCTGGTTTGACCGACAGATGGAAGCACTCGCCGATTTCGACGTGACCGTCACCTTCTGCTTCACGCCGGAGCATCGCGGAATGATGCCCCACCACACCAGCCCGCCGCTGGTGCCCGAGGAATTCGCCGAATTCTGTGCAGCCATGATCCGCCGCTACGCGTCCGGCATGACGTCCGCCTTGCTCCCCACGCAGCGGCCCACGGCTGCGTGAGGCACCCATGTTGCCCATGCATCAGTCACCGGAAACGCTGAGCGAATTCGCGGCGCTGTTGACGGGCGGAGACCGCGCGCATGGCTCTGCCGCCATGGTCGTCGTGGCGCATCCGGATGACGAGACGATCGGGATCGGCGGACATCTTGCGGGACTGCCGGGGTGCCGCATCGTCCATGTCACCGACGGCGCCCCACGCGACCTTGCCGATGCGCAAGCTCATGGCTTCGAGACATGGCAGGTCTATGCCGATGCCCGCCGCGCGGAACTGATGGACGCCTTGGCCACCGCCGGCCTGTCGCCAGCGGGCCTGACCGCTCTCGGCTACCCCGACAAGGAAGCCACGGCAAATCTCGTTGCGCTAGCGCAGGAGCTTGCCTGCCTGATGTCCGATCCGGACGTGCGGTTCGTCTGCACACATCCCTTCGAAGGCGGCCATCCCGACCACGATGCGACAGCTTTCGCAGTCCACGCGGCCTGCCACCTGCTGCGCCGCGACCGGCGGCCTGTGCCGACCATCGTCGAAATGGCATTCTATTCGGCGGGTCCGGACGGTGCGGTATTTCAGGATTTCGCTGGCGGCGCCGGAAGCGATTGCATAGAGGTCTGCCTGACCGAAGCGGCCTTTCGGCAAAAGCAGCGCATGCTTGCCAGCCATCTGACGCAGCAGCGAACGCTGGCGCCGTTTTCGACACGTACCGAACGTTTCCGGCTGGCGCCGGTGTATGATTTCCTGAAGCTGCCCAACAACGGCAGACTCTACTACGAATCGCTGCCCCTGGGTTTCGAGCCCGGCACCTGGTTGCGCGCAGCCGCCCTTGCTCATGAAGCTCTGCGCCTCGACCGGCCATGACACTCACCGTCCTCAATGTCGCCTATCCTCTGGCGCCCGTAGGACCGGATGCGGTCGGAGGTGCCGAACAGGTTCTGTCGATGCTCGATAGGGAACTGGTTCGCGCGGGACATCGATCTATCGTCGTTGGCTGCCGGGGCTCCAGCGTAAGCGGCACGCTTGTGGAAATACCGGCAGAAGACGGCGCCCTCGACGAGGCGGCAAAGAGCCGCGCGCAGCAGGCTCATCGCAAAGCGATCGCCGCCGCCCGTGCCCGATGGCCGATCGACGTGGTTCATCTGCATGGCATTGATTTCGATGCTTATCTGCCTGACGACGGCCCGACCTTGGTGACCCTCCACCTGCCTTTAGATTGGTATCCGACCGAGGCACTGCGTCCGACGCGCAACGATCTGTGGCTTCATACGGTCTCGGCCGCCCAGCAGAAAACCGCGCCACCGGGCGCCAGACTGCAGGCGCCGATTCCGAACGGCGTTGACATAGAAGCACTGAACCTGCTGCAGCCGAAGCGCGACTTTGCACTGGTTCTCAGCCGGGTCTGCCCGGAAAAGGGCATTCACCTGGCGGTGGATGCGGCCAAACAAGTGGGTGTGCCATTGGTCATCGGCGGCAAGGTTTATCCCTACGAAGCGCACATGCAGTACTTTCGCGACGAGGTCGAACCCCGTCTCGATGGCCGCCGCCGCTTCCTGGGTCCGCTCGGATTTACCGCCAAGCGGCGCTTCCTCAACGCAGCCCGCTGTCTTATCGTTCCGAGTCTTGCCGCCGAGACCAGTTCGCTTGTCGCCATGGAGGCCCTCGCCTGCGGCACGCCCGTAGTCGCTTTTCCGAACGGTGCGCTTCCGGATGTGATCGAGCACGGCAGGACCGGCTTTCTCGTCAACAATGTCGACGAAATGGCGCAAGCCATCCTTGCCGCGTCCGATCTGGCCGGCGAGACATGCAGGGCCGAAGCGCGACGGCGGTATTCGCTGGAACGGATGATCTCGTCATACATGGACGCCTATCAGGCGTTGGCACAACTTGGCGCCGATCGCCTGCGCTTCGCTGCGACACCGTGAGCAACCTGTGCTGCGCAGCGAGATCATCGTCGACCCGTCGCAATTCGATGCCTTGACGCCGCATTGGTGGAAATTGTGGGAGCAGAGTTCCTCGGCGACGCCGTTTCAATCTCCCGCCTGGCTGGTGCCATGGTGGCGCACATTTGCTCCCGGTGATCTGGCAACGGTCGCGGTCTGGCGCGGCGGCGATCTGGTCGGGCTGGCGCCGTTCTATCTTGAGCATGGAATGGCCGGCCCGAAGCTGCTTCCGGTCGGCATCTCGCTCAGCGATTATCTCGACATCCTTTGTGTCCCCGACATCAAAGCCGCCGTCGTCGCCATTATTGCCGAAACGATCCTATCGGTCGGCTGGTCGCAATGGATCTTGTCGGATTTGCCGGAAGACAGTGACGGTCTTGCGATCACGCATCCGGCTCTGAAGGCCGATCGGCCAGCCGCCCATGCCGCTTGCCCCGTGCTCGCCATCGCCGGCGACGAAACGCTTGCAGGTTGTGTTCCTGCCCGACGCAGACGCCAGTTGCGCCGGGCGCGCCAAGCTGCGTCCAGACGCGGCCGGATTGCGTTGTCGTCGGCGCAAGGTGATTCCCAGATCTTCCTCGATCGACTGATCCGCCTGCACAATGCACGCTGGGCCGAATATGGAGGTGGTGTGTTGGCCGACGCCACCGTAGAGCAATTCCACAGGCTCTCACTTCCCTTGCTCGATGCTCGCGGTTTGGTCCGATGCTGGCAGTTGGCGATCGACGGCAGGACTGTCGGCGCCTATTACGGATTTCACCATCGCGGCAGCGCCTATGCCTATCTCGGCGGCTTCGACCCTGCCTATGCCGAGGAGAGTCCAGGCGCGATCCTGATTGGCCACGCGATCGCGGAGTCGATCCGCGAAGGTGCGCACGAGTTCGATTTTCTGCGCGGCCAAGAGGCCTACAAATATAGCTGGGGCGCCGTCGACAGGTGGACAATGCGCAGGATGTGGACGCGGAGTTGATGCCATGAGTGCAACAAACTCGCAATCCGCCCGCCGCCAAGCGGTCAGATTGGCACTCGAAGATTGTATGGCAGACGGTGTTTGCGCAGAAGCTGTCTTCGCCAGACTGGCGCTTCATCCGCAGGCGGGAATCGGAGCGGCGGAATTGGTGGAGATCGTGCTGGATGTCGAAGCATCAGACTTTCAAGCCTCGGAAAGACTGAAACAGGTAGCCGGGCTGCTTCGCCGCAAACCAGGCGCCTTCGCCACGTTGCGCGCGACGGGCGGCGCCGTTCGGCATGAACGCGATGAGGATGAGACGGATGCCGCTGTCGTCATGCGGCTGGCCTCGAGCTTCGACGCTGCGGCAGCGATCTCGGGGGTCGCAAGTGTCCAACTCTCATCCCTCGGTGATGAGGAAAGGTTGTCAGCCACGACAGACGAAATTGTTGCATGGTTAAAGGCGCAGGAGTTCACCGGAGTCGAACGAGACATTTTGGATATCGGCTGCGGCATCGGGCGTTTCGAACGCGCGCTGTCCAAATCCTTCAATCGGATGGTCGGCATCGACATATCCTCGCGGATGATCTCCATCGCCTCTGAGCAATGCGCTGCGCTTGGCAATGTCGAGCTGCGGCAAACCTCCGGTCTCGACTTGACCGAATTCGACGATGCCACCTTCGATTGCGTACTGGCGGTCGACAGCTTTCCATATCTGGTGTTGGCTGGCATGGCTGAGCGGCATGTCGATGAAATTGCCCGCGTTCTGAAACCCCAGGGCTGGTTTGCATTGCTGAACTATTCATATCGCGGATCGCTTTCTCTGGACCGCGTCGATATTGGTCGTCTGGCGCAGACTCACCAATTGCGGGTCGTCATCGATGGCGACAAGCCGTTTCGGTCATGGGATGGCGACGCCTTCCTGCTTGCTCGACGCGACGGAACATTACCGCGCCATGCCAGTTCGGATGTCGAACCAGGGGCACCGAAGAGTGTCCTCAATGCGAAGGAGGATATCATGGCATCAGGCAGCAAGAAACATTTCGGTAGCGGCAGCCAGGGCAAGGGTACCGGCACCGGCGCGATGACCAATCTGGCTAAGGACAAGATCGAAGAAAACGCGGTTCTGTCCAATCGGGACAAGAAGCAGCACAGCGAAAAACGCGGGCTGGACGGCAATCGAATCAAGTCCGATCAATATCAGGATCATGCCGCAAACCGGTTGCCGAAGGAGTGAACGCCATGACGCCGCATCCTTGGCCTGTGGCGATAGAAAAGTAGGGAAATAAACCTGTGCAAGGGCCGCCGGCGGCCGTGTCGGCAGATAACCCTACCTTGCAATGTCGAACACATATCACCACACTGGGATCAAGGTACTGCTATCAATCAAGAGAATATGATGTCTCGTTCGAGCGATGATGCCATGGATCCGCGTGCTGGCATGGCGGTGGACCAGGAGATTGCTTCCCTCCTGGCCGCCATAGAGCAGGAAAAGGTTCCAGACCGCCTGACCAGGCTGGCGATCGAATTGCAAAACGCGCTGGCCGAGAAACGTCGGCGCGATGTGAAGAACTGACTATCTGCGGCTGTCGATCTCCATATCGAGTTGACCGTCCGATAGATGATTTCGTCTTTCTATCAATGTCTGCAGCGAGCTCTCTCCAAGAAACTCAAGGATGTTGGCGCGGGCACGGTTCAGCCGGCTTTTGACCGTTCCTACCGCACAGCCGCATATCTCGGCGGTTTCCTCGTAGCTCACTCCCAGAACGCCGATCAGCATCATGACCTCGCGCTGGTGTTCGGGTAGCTTTTGAATGGCGGCATGAACTTCCTTGCTCTGAATGGTCCATTCCTGGGTGGCTTCCGAAATCGGTCTCGAGGACGCACAGTCGAGCAGGCCTGGCGCTTCCCGGGCAGCGATCTTGACCCGGGTGTAGTAAGTGTTGCGCATGATGGTGAAGAGCCACGACTTCATGCGTGTACCGGGTTCGAACCTGTCGATGTTGGCGAGACCCTTGGTTAGCGTCTCCTGCACCAGATCGTCGGCATCGTCGGGAACGCGGCAGAAGGTACGCGCGAATGCTCGAAGCGCAGGTATCAGATCAACGATGGAAACTTCATCGGTTTCCTGGTCGGCCAAAACGTAGCCTCCGGATGACAATGGTCCAGCTCCCAAAGAAGAATGTTGAACGTAACCCCTGCTAAATGCATGGAAGTTGGGTTCGTTCCTCGTGTTGGAGCAACTCTTCAGAAATTCTGCCGGCGGGATATCTGACAGTGATCGGTGCGTACTATCGCATTGGTTGCGCCTCCTTCGACACCGTCTGTCTGCCGCGCCAGCTCTTTACGGGAACAAAGCCGCGCACCGGCAGTTTGAGGCCCAAGTGCTTCAACTTTCCGCATCGATCGAGGACCCGTCATGGCCAAAACCGCCCGTCGTTCAGCTCGCCAATCGGCAAATGGACCAGATCAAAATACCGTGCGCGGAAATGGCGGCGAATTACACCAGATCGCGGGAGGCGACACGCCCACTCTCACCACGGCGCTCGGAACGCCCGTCTCCGATGACCAGAACACACTGCGAATCGGCGAACGCGGCCCCTCGCTGATCGAGGACTTCCACTTCCGGGAGAAGATTTTCCACTTCGATCACGAACGCATCCCGGAAAGGGTCGTTCATGCCCGCGGCTACGGCGCGCATGGCTACTTCGAGACCTATGAGTCTTTAGCCAAGTACACACGTGCCGACATCTTCCAGCGGGCCGGCGAAAAGACGCCGGCCTTCGTGCGGTTTTCGACAGTTGCCGGCAACAAGGGCTCGTTCGACCTGGCCCGCGACGTGCGTGGCTTTGCCGTCAAACTCTACACCAAGGAAGGCAATTGGGATCTGGTCGGCAACAACATTCCGGTCTTCTTCATTCAGGACGCCATCAAGTTTCCCGATCTGATCCATGCCGCCAAACAGGAGCCGGACCGCGCTTTCCCGCAGGCCCAGACCGCGCACGACAATTTCTGGGACTTCATCAGCCTGATGCCGGAATCGATGCACATGGTGATGTGGATCATGTCGGATCGCGCAATCCCGCGCTCCTTCCGCTTCATGCAGGGTTTTGGCGTGCACACATTCCGCCTCGTCAACGCGAAAGACGAATCCACCTTCGTCAAGTTCATCTGGAAGCCGAAGCTCGGCATGCAATCGGTGGTCTGGAACGAGGCGGTCAAGATCAACGGCGCCGATCCCGATTTCCATCGTCGCGATCTGTGGGACGCTATCCAGTCCGGCAATTTCCCGGAATGGGAGTTGACGGTGCAACTGTTCGATCAGGCATTTGCCGACAGCTTCGACTTCGACATACTGGACGCAACAAAGATCATTCCTGAAGAGATACTCGAACCAATTCCGGTCGGGCGGCTGGTGCTCGACCGCATGCCGGATAACTTCTTCGCCGAGACCGAGCAGGTTGCCTTCATGACGCAGAATGTGCCGCCCGGAATCGACTTCTCCAACGATCCGCTCCTGCAGGGCCGCAACTTCTCCTATCTCGACACCCAATTGAAAAGGCTGGGCAGCCCGAACTTTACCCATATCCCGATCAACGCGCCGAAGTGCCCGTTTGCCCATTTTCAGCAGGACGGGCACATGGCCATGCGCAACCCGATCGGCCGCGCCAATTACGAACCGAATTCATGGGGACTGGGACCGCGCGAGGATCCGCAGCGCGGCTTCCGCTCTTTCGCCGATGCCGAGGAAGGGCAGAAAGTACGCCTGCGGGCGGAGAGCTTCGCCGATCACTACAGCCAGGCGCGACAGTTCTTCAACAGCCAGACGCCGCCTGAGCAGCGTCACATCGCCATGGCGCTGACGTTCGAATTGAGCAAGGTTCAGGCATCGGCAATCCGGGAACGCATGGTTTCGCACTTGCTGAATATTGATGAGACCTTGGCTGCCACCGTTGCCGACAAGCTGGGCATTCGTGAAATGCCGCAGCCCGCCGAAGCCGCCGTGCCGGTGCGCGACGACTTGCCGCCGTCGCCGGCGCTCAGCATCATCGAAAACGGGCCCGACAGTTTCAAAGGCCGCAAAGTCGGCGTCTTGCTCAGCGGCGGGGTCGATACAGCACTGTTCGAAGAACTCCGCTCCGCCATCGAAACGGAAGGCGCGACAATGGAGGTGGTTGCGCCCAAGGTGGGCGGCGTCGAGGCGGCCGACGGCACCTACATCGAGGCCAGACATATGATCGACGGCGGGCCATCCGTCTTGTTCGACGCGGTGGTGCTGCTCCTCTCGGAGGCGGGCGCCGAACTACTGGTCAAGGAGGCCGCCGCGAAGGACTTCGTCTCCGATGCCTTTGCACATTGCAAATTCATCGGCTTTGCGCCGGGAGCCGAGCCGCTCCTGACCAAGGCGGGCGTCGCTGCCGATGCCGATGAGGGGCTGATAAGGCTGGATTCCGCAGCTTCGGTAAAGACGTTTGTGCAGGCGTGCCGCAAACTGCGGCTCTGGGCGCGGGAGGCCGCGGTCAAGCTTTGAAGGGACAGCGTCAACTGTTCCGCCGGTGGATATCGCGGATTTATGATCCGCTGCTTTCCTCAGCCGCCCGTTGCCGCTGCCTTTTCAGAACCTCGTCGGTGCCAACCAGCTTCTTTGCTCCCCCTGAAATCGTGGTGGAAACCACCGCAGGCGGGTCGCTTGCCGGAAAGGAATCCTCCAACCCTGACTGTAGCTGATCCTCGAGCGTCTGTGGTTCCTCCGAACGGCCGGATGTTCTGCGAGTTTCCATCTTCTCCAATGACTGTTTCTTTTTTGGGGACTCATTGGCTTCCCGGATCAAGGCGTAAAGCTGCTCGATCGCAAATTCCTTCATGGTGTCGAAATCGGCCCGATCATCCTTCACAGCCTCGATCTGATCGACCATGGCTTTCTCGAACCTATCGAGGCTTTCACCTCCACCGGCCTGGCAAAGACGCAGCAATGCCTCGTGCAGCATCATCGGGACGAAATGGGCCGAAGCGTCAAGCCTGAGTTGCTGCAGACGATCCGGGGTGGCGGCCTGGAACTTTGACATGGACCGTGTCCTTTCTTTCACAAGCATCTCAACGAAAATTGACCGCTGATGTTCCACCGCCCCTGAGCGTCCTTGATGCCGCCGCCAACTATAGGAACCAGGTTGCCACCAGTCCCGCCGACGCCGCAAGGATCGCCAGGGTCGTGACGCCACCCAGGATGTTCGTGCTTCTGCTGTTGACCTTGTCACCCATGATTTGGCGGTTGTTGGTCATGATAAGGATGAGAAGCAGGAGAGGAGGCGTTGAAAATCCTTGCACGATACCGGACCAGACCAAGGCTTTCATCGGATTGAAGCCGAAGAAATTGAGACCGACCGCGATCAGGGTTATGATTGCTATCACGATGTAGAATTTTGGGGCCTGCCGAGGTTTGGCGTTCAAGCTATTCTTCCATCCCATCGCTTGAGCGAAATCGAAAGCGGCGCCAGCCGTCATGACCGGCACCGCCAGAAAGCCGACGCCAATCACGCCTGCCGCAAAGAGAATTCCAGCCGCGTCGCCGGCAAGCGGCCGCAGCGCTTCGGCCGCCTGGGCCGCGGTTTCGATCTGCGTTTGCCCCGACTGGTAGAGCGTTGACCCCGTCGAAAGGATGATGAAATACATGACCAGATTGGAGAAGATCATGCCGATCAGGATATCGCGTCGAGATCGGCGCAGTTCGCTCTCGGTCGCTCCCTTGCGCTCTTCAACGCTCGTTCTGCCCTTGGCGATCTCCTCCTCGACCTCCTGATTGGACTGCCACGTGTAGAGATATGCGGAGAGCGTCGTCCCGATGATGGCGACAAGGATGGAGAGGTATTCGCGGCTGAACTCTATCGTTGGCAACAGCGTGCCAAGCAGGACCGAGGCCACATCCGGTTTGGCAAGCACGGCTGAGACCACATAGGCAAGCAGTGTCAGCGCCAGCCAGCGGAACACGTTGCGGATCAATTTGTAGGAGCCGAACACCTGCAGCGAGAAAATGACAACCGCAACGGCAATGACGATCAGCGGAGCAGGCAGAGGAACGAATAGGACAATGACCGCAGCCATGGCGCCAAGGTCGGCGGCTGCCTCGATCGTGTTGCCAATCAGTACGCCCGCCAGAACGGACCATAGGAGCCAACGCGGATAAAAATCGGAAATGACCTTGAAAAGCCCACGGCCCGAAACCTGGCCAAGTTTGGATGAAAGGTAGACGACGAGATACATCATCGGCAGCGTGACGGGTGCCATCCACAGCAGGTCGGGCCCAAACCGGGCTCCCGCACTTGCATAGGTGCCAATGGCCGAACAGTCGTCGTCGGCCGCGCCGGTGATCAGTCCGAGTCCGAGAGCCCGGGCGACGCCATCTTTTTTTCGCTCGCTTTCCCTTTGACCGACATTGTCAGGCTTTCCATTCATTGGAAGCGTGTTCTTAACGAGGCCACACAAGAAGTCATGGCAAACATCCCACCCGAAATGGCTTGTGAAGCTGCGCTGCTCGAACCTTTGGTCAGGCCTTTTGTTCCTGGAGAGGGCGCGGGGTGCCGAGAGCGCTTCACCCGGTAGGGTTCTTTCGGCAGGGTCGAAAACCCCGGCGCTGGCGCGCTGACCTGGCGCTACGGCGATACATGCCGAGCTAATTGGATACGTTCTGTGAGTTCACGCTCCAGAAACATGTCACGATTTCTTGTGACGAAGGAACCAACTCGGGATTCACCGGTTCGGACACCATCCACCGGAGCTACCCTGACATGCCAAATGCAGCAGAAATTCTCGTCGATACACTCGTTGCCTGGAACGTGGAGGTGGTGTTCGGTTTGCCGGGAGACGGCATAAACGGCGTCATGGAGGCGCTGCGCACACGGCGCGACAAGATATCCTTCGTGCAGGTTCGGCATGAAGAGTCGGCTGCCTTCATGGCATGCGCCTACGCCAAATGGACAGGTAAGCTGGGCGTGTGCCTGGCGACGTCCGGTCCCGGCGGAACGCATCTCCTGACCGGCCTCTACGACGCCAAGCTCGATCAGGCTCCGGTGCTGGCGATCACGGGCATGCAGTTCCACGATCTGATCGAGACGTTTACGCAACAGGATGTCGATCTGACACGCGTATTCAACGATGTCTCCGTTTATAACGCCCATGTTGCCGATGCCGCGCACATGGAAAACGTCGCCAGCCTTGCCTGCCGAACCGCGCTGGCGCGCAAGGGCGTCGCCCATCTTTCGATTGCAAGCGACATCCAGGAGCAGGAGAGCTCTGCGTCGAAGCGTTCCAAGCGCAATCGCCCGGCGCACACGCCGCAGGATATGTTCGCCGGCCATAGCTTGCCGCTGGATGTTGAACTCGAAAAAGCCGCCGCCATTCTCAACGACGCTTCGCGGGTAGCGATCCTGGCCGGACGCGGCGCCATCGGCGCGGCCGCCGAACTCGAACATACGGCACGCCTGCTGCAGGCGCCCGTCGCGAAGGCCTTGCTGGGCAAGGCGGTGCTGCCGGACGACCATCCCTACACGACCGGCGGGATCGGCATTCTTGGAACCCTGGCTTCGCAAGAGGCGATGGAGACCTGTGACACGGTGCTGATTGTCGGTTCGACCTTTCCCTATATCGAATACTACCCGAAGCCTGGGCAGGCGCGTGGCGTCCAGATCGACTGTGATGCCCAGCGGATCGGGTTGCGCTTTCCGGTCGAGGCCGGCCTCGTCGGCGACGCGGCCGAGACATTGCGCGCCCTCAACCAGCGCCTGACACAGAAGTCCTCCGATGAATTCCTGCAACGCTCGCAGGAGACCATGAGAAGATGGCGCGAGATGATGAGGCAGTCGGAAGACGCGCAGGCGCAACCATTAAAGCCGCAAGCAGTCGCCCGCGCGTTTGGACAAAGACTGGCCGCCGATACGGTGCTGGCCACCGATTCCGGTCAGAACACGGAGCTCGCCGCGCGCCATGTCGACCTTCGCGACGGCCAGGCGTTTGGTGTCTCCGGATCCCTTGCATCGATGGCTTGCGGTCTCCCCTACGCCATCGCTGCCGGCATAGCATTCCCGGGTCGACCGATTGCCGCCATCGTCGGGGATGGCGGCTTTGCCATGCAACTTGGCGAATTCTCGACGGCGGTGCGCTACAAAATCCCGCTGAAGGTTCTGGTCATCAAGAACAACATGCTCAATCAAATCGCCTGGGAGCAGATGATGTTCCTGGGGAACCCGCAATTCGGTTGCGAATTGCAGCCGATCGATTTCGCCAAGGCGGCGGAAGCGATGGGCGCAAAGGGTTTTCGCATCGAGCGACCCGATCAGATCGAGGCGGTTCTCGACGAGGCATTCGCAGCTGACGGTCCGGTTGTGATCGAAGCGCTGGTGGACGCCTATGAGCCGATGATGCCGCCGAGGATGCCGCCAGACTACGCCAAGAATTTCCGCCAGGCGTTGCCACAGACGCCGGGGCACGAACGCATCGAAGAAAACATCGCCCGGGAGCCGGCGAAATCGATGATGGATGCCTAGAGTGAGAGGGCAACGAAGCTGACATGACCGAAGTCGTCGGGAAGGCGCGCACGGCCGAAACAGCCCAATTTGGCTCGCACGGCAGGTCGGCGAACACGCAACGAGGATCGCTGCTCAGTTGTCGAACGAATGAGTTGGATATTGCCTACGAGGTCTCAGGACCAACCGATGGAAGACCACTTGTGCTCGTGCATGGCTGGCCGGATGACATCAGCTGCTGGGACAAAGTGGTTGGGAAGCTGGAGAACCGGAATTTCCGTGTCTACGCGCCCTATCTTCGCGGGCTCTGGTCCGACGCGATTTTTGCAGAGTTCCGTCCTGCGCAGCGGCGCCATCGCGGCCCTCACGCTCGATCTGTCGCAATTCCTGGAAGTGCTGAATTTGGACGACGTTCTGCTCGCCGGCTATGGCTGGGGCGCGCGTGCGGGCTACGGCGTCGCGGCCCTGTACCCGAAAAGAGTGGCGAGTCTTGTCGCCGCCTCAGCAGGCTATGCCACCGCCATGTCGCCAACCGAGATGCCCTATGATCTTGCAAAATCATATTGGTACGAGTGGTATGTTTCCACCGCGCAAGGAGAAAAGGCATATCGCGAAGACCGCAGACGGCTCTGCAAATGTCTCTGGGAAAGCTGGTCGCCGCGATGGCCGGAACGGGACGTCGAATTCGATGCCATGGCAGCCTCGCTCGACAATCCCGACTGGGCCGAGATCAGTCTCCACGCCTATCGCCAGCGCTGGCACGACGCCAAGGGCGCACCGGAACATGAAGATGTCGAGCGGCGCTTGGCCGAATCTCCCAGCATTGCCGTTCCGACACTCATGCTCCAGGGCGCCGATGACGGCGACAATCTGCCGATCACATCCGAAGGCAAGGAAAAGTACTTTACCGCAGGCTATGAACGCCGCCTTCTCCCTGAAGTGGGACACTTCGTTCCGCGAGAGGCTCCACAGGCTTTCGCGCAGGCGATCCTCGATCTTTCCAGATGAGCCGGAGGTCTGGCCCTGGTGCTCTTCCTGGTGATGGGCGCGCGCCATGAGCTTCGACGCGCTCTTCTCGACCTCCATATGCTATGGCAACGGCGCTCCGCAAGCCGGTTGGACGCTCGCGCTTCCGATCACATTGCCGCTGGCGGCACTCCTGTTGCTTTACATCGCGGGCGCCAGCCGGCTGTGGCGACGAAGCGGACGCGGACGTTCCTTGCGATCGCGTCAGGCCTTGCTGTTCGCTGCCGGCTGGGCCGCATTGGCGTTGGCGCTTGTAAGCCCGATCCATGCGTTGGGCGAACATGTGTTTGCGGCTCACATGATCGAGCACGAATTGCTGATGACGCTCGCAGCGCCTCTGCTGGTTGCTTCCCGCCCGATGGCAGCGATGATGTGGGCACTGCCGGCGCAACTGCGCCAGACGTTCGGAGCGGCCGGACATGCAAACGCACTTCGGGTAGTCTGGGCGTTCACCAGCCGCCCTGTGGTCGCGACCATCCTGCACGGAGCCGCGATATGGATTTGGCATGTCCCTGTGCTGTTCGACGCTGCCCTTCATCAGGGCTTCCTGCACTATGCCCAGCACGCGAGTTTCCTCGGCACCGCGCTGTTGTTCTGGTGGGTGCTGCTGCCTCGCCCTGGCCGCGAGCAAGACGGTGGCGGTGCGGTCGCGCATCTTTTCTTCACCTCGCTTCATACCGGCCTGCTTGGGGCGTTGCTCGTCGTCTCGCCCAGGCTGTGGTACCCGGAAAATGCCATCGGCTCGAAATTGTGGGGTCTCAGCCCTATTGAGGACCAGCAACTTGCAGGCCTGATGATGTGGATCCCCGCCGGTCTGATCTATGGCGGAGCCGCATTGCTCCTGGCCGCTTGCTGGATTCGTACAAGCGGGCGGCGACAAACGTCGTCCTTGTCCATCCTCTAGAGCCGCGATTAGGCGCGCGTGTGCCAGGCATCCTTTTGCAACCGGCCGCGTTATGGCTTTGGCAACGATGGTGGAGCCTTCATGGCAAGGTGCATGAGTCCGTTGGCCCGCTTTCGCAAGCGGACACGCCCGCCGCTGTCGCCTGTCTTCGCCTGTCCAACACAAATCCCGTCCGGCAATCGTCCAACTGGCAGCATTCCAGCAAAGGCCGCCTATCCAAAACAGGTCTCGAGTTGGATCGGCACGGCGTTAACGCTGGTTCTGGCAGGATGCAGCGACTGGCAATCCGCGCTCCATCCGCATGGCCCGAATGCCCGACAGATATTCGATCTGATCTGGTCCTTCAGCGGGGTTGCGGCGATCACATGGCTGCTTGTCATGCTGGTCTTGGCGGCAGCGCTTTTGCGCCGCCGCCTGGTCGACACGACACGCTCACCGCTCGATACCGATTCCCGCCAGGAACGCCGATTGGTCCGCGCTGTCGGCAGCGCTGTGGCGTTGACCGTTCTGGTGCTCGTCATCTTGACGACGGCGAGCTTCTTCGCGGGCAAGTCCATTGCTTCGCTGAGCGGAACGGAAACCCTCACCGTCCGGATCACAGGGCATCAATGGTGGTGGGAGGTGCGTTATCCCAAAGACGATCCGTCGCAATCGATCGTCACGGCAAACGAAATCCATGTCCCGGTTGGCGAACCGGTCAAGGTCGAACTCGATTCGCTCGATGTCATTCACAGCTTCTGGGTGCCCGGCCTTGCCGGCAAACGGGATCTCATCCCAGGCCGGCCAAGCGGGCTCACGCTCATTGCCGACAAGGCCGGCATCTATCGTGGCCAGTGCGCCGAGTTCTGCGGCTATCAGCACGCCCATATGGCCATTACCGTCATCGCGGAAAGCCGCGAAGCCTTCGACGCATGGCAATCCAGGCAAGATGCCGACGCATCCACGCCTGCCGGCGAGGAAGAACGCCGCGGCCAACAGGCGTTTCTTTCCACCGGTTGTGCGCTCTGCCACACGATAAGAGGCACGCCTGCCAGCGGAACGGTTGGACCCGATCTTACCCATCTCGCAAGCCGACGCGCACTGGCCGCGGATACGCTCGCCATGACCCCCGGCGCGCTTGCCGCCTGGATTGCTGATCCACAGTCGATGAAGCCCGGCGCCAAGATGCCGCGTATTGCCCTCAGCGCGGACGATCTCAACGCGGTCGTCACCTATCTCGGAAGCCTCGAATGAGTGGCGTTGCGGGAAAATCGGCCGAGGATGAACAGGAGGCCCTGAAAGGTGTGCGGGACACCGGCCTCGAGGATGTGAGGCTGCGGGCCTTTCTGGCGCATGCCTGGCGAACGCCGACAGGACTTTACGGCTGGTTGGTCACGGTCGATCACAAGCTGATCGGGCGGCGCTATATCGTCACGGCTTTCCTGTTCCTCATCCTTGCGGGTTTTTCGGCGCTCGCCATGCGTTTCCAGTTGGCCCAGCCTGAGGCAGATCACATAGGTCCCGATCTCTACAATCAGCTGTTCACCATGCACGGCACGACGATGATGTTCCTGTTCGCAGTGCCAGTGATGGAAGCATTCGCCATTTATCTTGTGCCGCTGATGATCGGTACCCGCAACGTTGCCTTTCCGCGGCTCAATGCCTTCAGCTACTGGGTCTATCTCTCCGGCGGGCTGATGATCTGGATCGCCTTCGCTTTCGAAACCGGTGCCGATGCCGGCTGGTTTTCCTATGTGCCGCTCGCCGGACCTGAATATGGCATCGGCAAGCGCCCCGACTTCTGGGCACAGATGGTGACCTACACCGAGGTGTCCGCACTCGCGGTGGCGGTCGAGATCATCGCGACGGTGTTCAAGCAACGCGCACCGGGCATGTCGCTCGACCGCATTCCCCTCTACGTCTGGTCGGTCCTCGTCACGGCATTCGTCATCCTGTTCGCCATGCCCGCAGTGATGGTGTCGAGCACGATGCTGATCCTCGACCGGCTGGTCGGCACGAAGTTCTTCGACCCCAATGCGGGGGGCGATGCGCTGCTGTGGCAGCATCTGTTCTGGTTCTTCGGCCATCCCGAGGTCTACATCATCTTCATTCCGGCAACCGGCTTCGTCTCCGCAATCCTGCCGACTTTCGTCCGCCGCCCGGTCTTCGGCTATCTCGGGATCGTGCTGTCGCTGATGGCGATCGGCTTTCTTTCTTTCGGACTGTGGGTGCACCACATGTTCGCCACTGGGCTGCCGCAACTTGGCGAGAGCTTCTTCACCGCTTCCTCTATGATGATCGCCATTCCGAGCGGCATTCAGATCTTCTGCTGGATTGCGACGATCTGGGGTGGCCGGCCGATCTTCGCCACGCCCATGCTTTTCGTGCTCGGCTTCATATTCACCTTTGTGATCGGCGGCCTGACCGGGGTCATGGTTGCATCGGTGCCGCTCGACCTGCAGGTGCACGATACCTATTTCGTGGTTGCGCATTTCCATTATGTGCTGGTCGGCGGCGCCGTCTTTCCCCTGCTCGGCGCCGTCTATTACTGGTTTCCCAAGATCACGGGACGCATGCTGTCGGAGAGGCTTGGCCGCTGGAATTTCTGGCTTGTCTTCCTCGGATTCAATCTCACCTTCTTCCCCATGCACATTCTCGGTCTGCAGGGCATGCCGCGCCGCGTCTATACCTATCCGCCGGCGAGCGGCTGGGGCGAGATGAACCTCTTCATCAGCCTCTCGTCGCTGGTGGTGTTCGCCGGTTTTGCGCTTTTCTTCTTGAACATCCTGCTCAGCCTTCGCAACGGCCGCATTGCCGGAGATAATCCGTGGGGGGCGAGCACGCTCGAGTGGGCGACGACATCGCCACCGCCTTCCTACGATTTTCCTCGTTTGCCGGTGGTAACCCATCGCGAACCGCTCTGGGCCGAGCCCGACATGCTCCCCGTCGTCGAGGGTCTGCGTGTCGATGCCCGCGAGGTGCTCGCCGGCACCGTCGCCGACGCGGTGCCGCAAGTAAGGGTGCCTTCGGCTGACAATTCGATTTGGCCGTTGCTGTCGGCCATTGCCGTTGGCGGCGCTTTTCTCGGCTCGATATACACGCCATGGGCGGTGGTCTGGGGCGCGATACCAGTTTCGATCGGCTTTATCTGCTGGTTCTGGCCAAAAGGCGAACCGGAGGACGAAGAATGAAGCACCGCCCCGTCGCCGACGTCAGCCACCTGCCCACATATGACTTCGGAGCGGCGAGCCCGATGTGGTGGGGAACACTTGCCTTCATTGCACTCGAGGCAACAGGTTTTGCCCTGGCGATCGGCAGTTATTTCTATCTGGCCGTGCTGGCCCCGCATTGGCCGATCGCAGCTCCGGCGCCGGATCTTTTGCCGGGCACGGCGATATTGGTCATTCTGCTTGCCAGCATCGTGCCCAACCATCTGATCGAACTCTGGGCGCGGCGTCGGGACCTGGTGAAAGTTCGGGTCGGCATGGTTTTCATGTCGATCATCGGAATTCTTCCGCTGATCGTGCGCATCTGGGAATTTCCGGCGCTGCACATTTCCTGGGACCAGAACGCTTACGGATCGATCGTCTGGTTCTTGCTCGGGCTGCATACAACGCATCTTCTTACCGATGTCGGCGACACGATCGTGCTTGCGGTTCTCATGTTCACGCAAGGAGGCAAGGCCGGCCGCCGATTCAGCGACGTCTCGGACAACGCCTTCTACTGGGACTTCGTCGTCGTCTCATGGGTCGTGCTCTATCTTGTTATCTATTGGGTTCCGAGGATGTGAGATGCAGGCGATCCGTACCGGCGTTTCCTGGGCAGGTCTGGTCAGCGGGCCAGCCGCGTGGGCAATAACGCTGCAGCTCGATTATTCGATCGCATTCTGGCAATGCCACGCCGGCTTCCGTCCCGCCGCCCTGTTCTCGCTGATAGGCGCCGCTGCCGCCCTGGCAGGCGCGCTGCTGTCGTGGCGCGCCCTTCATGACCTCAGGCATGGTACAAGCCCACGCTTGAACGTGCGCACACGCGCGTTCCTGGCCAGGACTTCGGTTGGCATCGGGGCGCTGTTCACGCTCATCTTGCTGGCGCAAGCAGTCGCAGGGCTCATCTTCAGCGGGTGCGAACTGTGACGATGCCAAGAGGCCGGCGACTGGCCATGCACCGTCGGCGGCGTTGGCTTTGGTTTGCCGCAAGAGTTTCAGTCCTGGCCGTCATCTCGCGAGCGGCCGCTGTCGTCCTGGCATCGTTGATGCTTTGTACGGAACTGCTGGCGAACGAAATCCAGAACGGTGAATATCTCACCCGAGCCGCCGATTGTATCGGCTGTCACACGTCCAATCCGAGCCGCCCGTTCGCCGGTGGCTATCGCGTGCCGACACCGTTCGGCGATGTCTATTCAACCAACATCACGCCCGATCCCGACACCGGCATCGGACGTTATTCCGCGGACGAGTTTGTGCGAGCGGTCCAGAAAGGTATCAGACGCGACGGAGCCGATCTTTATCCCGCCATGCCCTATGACAGCTTCGCCAAAATGAGTCGCGAGGACGTGCTTGCGATCAGAGCCTATCTGCTGGCGCAGCCGCCGATCTCCCAGCCGCGGCCGCAAAACATCCTGTCTTTTCCGTTCAACCAGCGTTGGACACTTGCACTGTGGAAACTCGCGAATTTCCACGCCGGCAGTTTCGCGCCTGACCCGAGCCGAACCCCCGCTTGGAACAGAGGGGCCTATCTTGTCGAGGTACTCGGTCACTGCGGTGCCTGTCACACGCCGCGGAATGCGACACTGGGCATGGATGAAGATCGCAAGCTTGCCGGTGGCACCGCCGGCATGTGGCGAGCCTTCAACATCACCAGTGACAGGATCGCAGGCGTGGGCGGCTGGCGCGATGAGGAGCTATTTCGATTTCTCAAAACCGGCGCCGTCCCTGGAAAGGCCTATGCGGGCGGTCCGATGGCGGAAACCGTCATGAACAGCCTGCAACACCTTTCAGATGAAGACATCCACGCCATGGTTGCCTATCTCAGGGATATGCCCGCCCAACCGGGATACGAGAGGCAACCGCGTTTCTCATGGGGCAATGTGCCCGCGATCGCCGACGATGCTGGAACCAAAGGGATAGCCCAAGGCAGCGGGAGCACAGACGGCGATAATCTCTACCGTTCACTCTGTGCGGGATGCCACGGGATGAATGGAGGCGGGTCACCTGACGGAGCCTACCCGTCACTCATCCGCAACACTGCCCTCGGCGCGGCGGCGCCCGATAATGTCGTCATGACGATCCTTGAAGGCGTCAAGGCCGGTGACGTCGCGGGGCGCAAATCGATGGCGGCCTTCAGCGGCTGGCTGGACGATGGCCAGGTGGCGACACTTGCAAACTATGTGACGGCGCGGTTCGGGAATCCGGACCTGAGCACTACGGCGGCCGACGTGCGCCAGATGCGGGCCGGCTCGTCAACAGGGCAAACAGTCATGCTTCTGGTAGCCCAGGCACTGGCAGTGAGTGGCGCCGGATTGCTGCTTGGCCTGCTGCTTCTGCTGGCAGGACGCGTTCGCCCGAGAACGCGTTCAACACGCGTCACGTCCGGGCATAAAGATAGGCGGTGATGTCGCGCGCCTCCTGGGGCGACAGATTTGTATTGGGCATGGCCGTCCGCGGATCGACGTCCCGCGCCCTGCTGATCCAACGCATCATCGCCTCTGGGCTGGCTCGCGACACAATCCCTCCGACATACACTCTGCTGGCAATGCCTTGCAGAGAGGGACCGACAGTGCCATGGGCGCCAGGCACACCAGGAATTTCGTGACATCCACCGCAACCATTGCGGATCATCGCCGGGACAGCCCGTTCAGGATTGCCGCCGATCGCTTGCAGGATGATGGTTTCTCGCAGGCTGTTGCCGCGGCTGACGCCGATAGCGCAGGCTGCCGAAACAATGACGACAGCCATCGATATGCCAGCCGCCCACGGGAGTACCGCTGGTACTTGCTCAAGGGCCCGTCCGCTCATCTGCGCCTACAGTCATTATACCCGCAAAAAAGCTGCCGGATCGTAGCCACGTAATAGGCAACGCTCTGAGGCACTGGGGTCATTTGAAAAGGCCAACCGATCGTACGCCGGCAGGGAACTTTCCGCGGCAATGGAAGAGAGGCTCTTGCAGGTATCGCAAAACCCGAAAAGCCCGCACAAGTGGGGCTTGGGCGGGCTTTCATTGTCAGGACAACATGGTGGGTGCAGTATCCGAGAAGAAATCCTACCAGCCCTGGCGACTGTACCAGTCATCAACATCACGTTGGACACGATCCTTCTCGATACCGTAACGCTCCTGTATCGTACCTTCGAGCTGGTCGCGCTTGCCGGCTATCCGGTCGAGATCGTCATCGGTGAGCTTGCCCCACTGCTCCTTGACCTTGCCTTTGATTTGTTTCCAGTTTCCTTCCACGCGGTTCCAATCCATGACAGTGTTCTCCTTCGTTTGAAATAAGATCCGAAAAGGAAACGCAATCCAGCCAAGGATGTTCCTGAAAGCTCAGGGAAAGCTGATCACAGGAACGCGGAAGCTTGCGGTGGCGAGGAGCCGGCCGCTGCGGGAATTAGGAGCACTTTTCTCTCCGAAGGCCGACTGGTAGGCAAATGCCTTTCCGCAACCAGCCTCCCAGGCATACGAAGGTCCCAAACAGACTGGAACATTGCGGCTTAAGCCGAGTTCGGTTTGCGGCTCGCGACTATGCAGCAGATTGAGAAGCCAAATGCTGAAAAATCCGTTGTCGAGCCGGCGTCTTTCTCAACCGCACCAGCAGGTCACGACAATGAATTTCAGTAAACGCCTTCAGAGTTTCTTGTCTGAACTCTCGACCACTCTGCTAAGGCGCCGGTTGCTCGGTAAGAGCTTCCGAAACAGTATGACAAGGCCTGTCATTTTAGACACACGTCCGTTTGTGTCTTCCACCGAAAGACAGATCCCCCCAAACCAGGATGCCATTTGGCCGGCCGAAAGGTCGCCAGGAAAAGCGTTGGGATCGTCTGTGGGGGAGATCGAATCCGACGGATCGGAGACCGGTCCTGTCGCGCCCGATCCGACCGTCGGCGCCGGCTCTGACCCGAACGCGCGCGTCAACAGGCCGGACGGCTAACTATACTGCCGTGCAATTCACCTGCCCTCCGGCGCAGCGAGCGCCGTGACCGCAGAGGTCAGCTCCCATTGGCTCACCGGCTTTTGCAGCACCTCTATGTCGGCAAACCGTTCCGGTATGTTGGAACTGTAGCCGGTAACGAAGGCAAAGGGGATGGCCTTCTCGCGCAGCGTGTCAGCCAGCGCGTAACTTGTCTCGCCATTCAGCTGTATGTCCAACAGTGCAAGATCGAGTCCTTCCCGCTCGACGTGATCGATGGCGGCCCTCACTGAGGCCACGGGGCCGACGATCCGATGTCCTGCGCCTCTTAGCTGCGCCGCGTGGTCTTCGGCGATCAGCCATTCGTCTTCGACGATCAGAATGCGCAGAGCGGTCGCCAAGGTCAGGCCTTTTTGTCGAGCGGGAACGATATCCTCACCTTCAAACCCGTTGGCTCGAAAAATGTTTCAGCCGTGCCGCTTAAACGATATTCAATTTCTCCTTTCACCAGCGAGAGGCCGAAGCCGCCATGCTTCGGTTGGGCAACGGGCGGTCCGTCGATTTCCCTCCATAGGAGGCGCAGGCCATCGTCATGGACTGACCATTCGACGTCCACCCGGCCATCTTCCTTGCTCAGCGCGCCATATTTCGCCGCATTGGTCGCGAGTTCGTGCATCACCATGCTGAGCGACAGGGCCTGTTGCGGCTTGAGCTTCACCGCGGGGCCGTCCAGCGAGAAGCGCTGTGGGCCGAAAGGCGCGGCTTCCTGGCCGATCAATTCCTCGATTGACACCTCCGTCCAGTTCTCCCGCGAGAGCACGCCATAAGCGCGCGACATGGCGTGGAGCCGGCCAAGCAGTGCGGTCGCGAATTCCTCCTTGGTCGAAGCTGTTTCGACCGTGCGGTTGGTGATGCTGGTCACCACTGCCAACATGTTCTTCACGCGGTGATTGAGTTCCGAGATCAGAACCTTCTGATGCGCCTCGGCCTCGGCGAGCGGTGTGACGTCGACCAGCGTCACCACGACCCCCTGGATGCGGGTACCCTTGTCGCGGTAGGGAATGAGCCGCACCATGTGATATTGGCCCCGCGCATCGCGAGCCAGGTGGTGGATGACAGGATCGCCCGTCTCGAACACTTGCTCGATGTGGCCGCGCATCTGCGGATAATCGAGCTGGCTCGAGAGCTCGGTGAGGGGCCGTCCGACATCGGAAGCACGCAGATTGAAGAAGGATGAAGCTGCGGGCGTGAAGCTGCGGATCACCAGATCGCGATCCAGGAAGACCGTTGCGATGTCGGCGCTCTCGAACAGGTTCTTCAGGTCGCTGTTGGCATGGTCGAGTTCCTCGATCTTGCCGGACAGTTCGGCGTTGATCGTGTTCAGCTCCTCGTTGAGGGACTGCATCTCCTCCTTCGAAGCCTCGAGTTCCTCGTTGGTGGATTGCGCTTCCTCGTTCACCGAGACCAGTTCCTCATTGGAGGATTTCACTTCCTCCAATGCCGTCTCATATTCCTCGATGGTGGATTGCAGCCGCTCGCGGGTTTCCCGCAGATCCCGCTCGAGATGAGCCATGTCATCGGGATTGCCGCTCTCGCGCTCGGTCTCGGACTTGTCGCGGGCGGGCCCAGCCGATTGGAACAGGACGAGATAGAACGGCTCGCCCGTGCCGCGCTCGGGCAGCGGTTCGACGGTTACGCTCACGAGTTGCACGCGATCGTCCTCGGCGTCCACGACGATGTTCTCGCGCAGGACGATCTGACGCGTCGTCACGGCTTCGCGCAGCGCCGCCCGCAGGTCGAGCCTAAGTCCGTGCCGCGCCATATTCAGCAAATTGCGGTTGGGCGCTCCCTGCGGCGGCTCAAGATACTTGCCGGTCCGAGCCGAATAGTAGACGACGTCGCCCTCGGCATTGACGACGACATGCGGCGGCGCGTGGCGCTCGAGAACCTGGGATTCCACGGTCTGGCGAAGCGCGTAGCCCGCACCTCCGCCAATTTTTCCTTGCCGTCCTTCGGAAGGGAAAGGGATCGCCCGGCCACCTTCGCCAATCAGCAGCGGTAGACGCGATTGCGGGGAAACATCCTCGCGCGCCTTGAAAATGCGCTGCTTCTTGTCCACGGCGGCAAATAGATCGCCATGCTGGCCGATGCTCTCGGAAGTGCCCAGGAAAAGATATCCGGAAGGCTTCAGCGCATAGTGGAAAATCGGAATGACCCGGTTCTGGATGTCCGGCCCGAAATAAATGAGAAGATTGCGGCACGAGACCAAGTCCATGCGCGAGAAGGGCGGATCCTTGATCACACTGTGGGGCGAGAAGATGCAGAGGTCGCGAACCTCGCTGGTCAGCACGAAGCTGTGGCCTTCATTGGTGAAGAATCGCTGCCGCCTTTCCGCCGAAACGCTGTCGAGCAGATTGACGGGATAGCGCGCCGCGCGCGCGACGGTGAGCGCCGGCTCGTCGATGTCGGTGGCGAAGATCTGTATCTTGGGCACTACCGGCAAGATATCCATGTGCTCGCGCAGCAGCATGCCCAGCGAATAAACCTCTTCGCCGGTGGCGCAACCGGGCACCCAGACCCTGACCGTGTCGGACGCGGTCTTGCCTACGAACAGTTGCGGAATGACCTTCTTCTCCAGCAGCTCGAAAGCCTCTGCGTCGCGGAAGAAATTCGTGACGTTGATAAGGAGATCGCGAAACAGCGCAGTGACTTCGCGAGAATCGTTCCGCAGCAGGTCGACATAGCCCGACAGCGATTTCATCTGGCCGATCTGCATGCGCCGCTTGATCCGGCGAACGAAAGTCTTGGACTTGTAGCCGGAAAAATCATGGCCCGACTGGGCACGAAGTATGCCGTAGATTTCCTCGCGGGCGCGATCGATATCCTCGGACGGCTCCTTGCCGTCGCCGTTCGTCAACCGGTCGAGCACGTCGAAGCCGCGCGCGAAGTCGATCAGCTTTTCGCCCATTTCGTCAGCGGCAACCGCGATGTCGACCATGCCGCTGGAGATCGCGCTCTGCGGCATGTCGGGATTGCGAGGACCCGAACCGTCGCTGGCCTGGGCCAGGACGAAGCCGCCATGTTGCTTGAGCATTTTCGCGCCGAGCGTGCCGTCACCGTCGCCGCCAGACAGAATGATGCCGACGCCATACTCACCCTGATCTTCGGCCAGCGAGCTGAAGAAGACGTCGATGGGCTTGCGTTCACGGCTCCCCGCCGACGGGCGCCGGATCTGCAGCTTGCCGCTCTTAATCGTCAGGACGGCATTCTGCGGCATGACGTAGACATTGTCCGGTTCCGCCGCCATTCCGTTTTCCGCGATCGTTACCGGCATCGCCGTGTACCGCCTCAGAACATCGTGCAGCAGACTTTCACGCTCGGGACTAAGATGCGTGACGACGACGAAAGCCATGCCGGGCGAATCCGGAAGCCCCTTGAACAGGCTCTCCATCGCCGGAATACCACCGGCCGATGCGCCGATACCGACAATGGGAAGTTTTGCTTCCTTGGACATGAATGCCGCCCTCCTGACTGAACCGTCCCCGTTAGATAAGGCAGCGAAGGCCTAGGGCCACGCCATGTCTATGCACGGGCACGGGCAAGAATCTTGAAATGTTGAAACCTCAGGCCGACTTTTGCATCAGCAGCAGTCGCATCTCGGCGAGATCGCGGCTGAGCCGAGCGGTGCGGTTCCTCCCACGTGCGGCCTCGATCATGGCGCGCAGATCATTGCCGGATTCGGCGAGTTCGATTGCCGTACGTTTGGATTCAGTCCGCAGCAGTTTGGCCTCGGCAAAAAGTTCGTCCTGAAGGACCCTCAAGTCCTGCAAATGGCGTTCGGTCAGGTCCATGGATTCAACAATGCGCCTCCCGCAAAAAATTGGCAACGTTTCCCGTATTTGGCGGCTCGGCTTCTGCGCGAAGCCAGGACCGACAAGCGGAACTTCAAGCCTCCCGTCGCGTTAACTCATTGCGGGAATTTTCAAATGCTTAGGGTGCATGTGCTTCGGCGCTGTTCGTCTGCCAGGCTGCGGCGAACTGCGTGAGCACCTTCCAGAGAATCTCCGCAGGCCAGCCTGTCGTTGCAGGCGAAACGTGGGCTCGCAAGCGTAAGACGAGGAGAGCAAGGTGCAGTTTCTTTCAGGCGCCAGGATCCTGATCGTCGAGGATGAATTCGTCGTAGCCGACGACATCGCACGTTATTTCGCCGGCTTGGGAGCGGTGGTTCTCGGTCCGGCTCGCACCGTCGCACAGGCTCAGCCCTTGGTCGAGCACGCGGACGCGGCGGTGCTGGACATCGATTTGAACGGAACGCCGGTATTTCCGATTGCCGACCGACTTGCCGAACGCGGCATCCCGTTTGTTTTCTTCAGTGCCTATGACCGCAACGTTATCCCAGCCCGGCTCGACCACGTTGCCAATTTGATGAAGTCCGCCGACCGAAGGAAAATTATCGCGACTCTCTTTCCCGAAACCGGCGGGCCGGATCCAGGCGACGAACCGTTGAACGTGATGTCGCTGCTGCCGAAGCTCCGGCTGGCCGCCCGCCTCATCATTCCTGATGCGGCTGCGGCCGACCGGCTGGTGGAAATGACGCTGGAACTTGCCATCAGCGAAATTGCCGATCGTCCGCCGGAAATTTCCACCGAACAATGGCTGAATTCCATGCTCAAACATGCCGTCAGAAACGCGGCCGGATTGCTTCATTGAATGCCGATTCAGCCAAGCAAACCAGGATGCATCGACATTTCAGAGGGCGAAGCCTGCGTTTAGTGACTCCAATGACGTCTCAACCAGGCGAGAATCCTGTTGCCGTTGACGATCCTGCGAACCCGGCCGGCGGCCCATCCGGCTTGCATCGTGGCGCCAGCATGGCAACTGCAAACGACCTCGTGCAATTGCCAATCGGTGAGTTCGAAGAAGCGCTTGGCCTCGCCGTAGGAGTCCGACTTCAGGCCTGAGGCACGCAACAGCGTATCGTCGAAGGCAACAGTAATCGCGGATCCGGCCGCCCGGGCTTCTTCGCGAACCGCCGGGTGCAGATGCTCGGTGCCAGTGAGCGCCGCAAGACAGCGCAAGGGATTGCGCTCAAGCAGTTCCGCCCAACGTTCTATCCGTTCTGTTCTGGTGGTGAGCGGAGCTGGCGACAATGGACTGACGACCGCGATTGACTGCAGTTCATCAAGTGTCTGGTGTTTCATGATTTTCTCCTGTTCGAGCGGAGCGACTATTTCTCCGGCGGAATCGCCGCGACGGTATGGCTCGCCTCAAGCCCGCGCCCATGAGGGCTAGGGACGGGGCCAATCAGTTGCCCACCTATCTTCAACAGACACCAAACAGCGGCATCTGCAGCGACACCGAACTTTCAGGCGTCGCTAATGTTCCAGCGGCAGGATCGATTTCTTTGCCGTGCGACCTACCAATTCAGCACAACCTCTGCCGATGGCACGAAGGCAGTGCCACCCAGCACCGGTGGGGCGTCGCCAGTCGCCACGGATCCCCAATAGAAAAAGGCCGGACTGTTAAGTCCGGCCAAGCATGAAGGTTTATAACCTCCAGAGGGGAACGCATCGGATGCAATGGGAGGAGACATCCGACGCAACATCTATATGGGTCAGCGCATGTGACGTTTCAACGACGGCACGGTAGGCCACATCGGCCCACTCGATAGAGCCACCTGCACGGCTTCAGTTTTAGCGTGACAGTGGTGGGAGAAGTTTAAGGGCGGCTTGTCGTTGCCGATGCGATCGCGGAAGACGACCTTCTGCTGCTCGGCCAGGCGCTTGCCGGCCGCTGCTGACCGGCGGCTCCGGCATCGCGGTGGAACTGCCAAGCCAACGATCGAATTGCGACGAATGCATGTCGCCCAAGCCTGCGCAATGGGATGCGATTCGGCCATGCTACATCGTGCAATTGCATTGCCGAATTGGGGAAGCATCCATGACATCGACGCCCGTCCGACTGACCGCCGCGCCGCTGCGGGCACAGGATATTGCCGCCATCGCCCGCCGCCATTCATTGGTCGAGGTCTCGCCCGAGGCGGACGCCCTGATCCGCGCCAGCCGCGCGGTGATCGAACGCCATGCGGCAGAGAACCGTCCGGTTTACGGGCTGACCACCGCGCTGGGCGCTGCCGTGGATACGCCGCTGAGCGGGGAGGATCTGATCGCCTATCAGCGGCGGGTTTCGTTCGGTCATGCGGTCGGCTTCGGAACGGCTTTGCCGCGGGAGGCGGTGCGCGCGATGATGGCGGTGCGGATCGCCGGCATGGCCGCCGGCGGCACCGGCATTTCGCCTGCCGTGTTCGAGGGACTTGTCGCCGCGCTGAACGCCGGCCTGCATCCGGTGGTGCCGTCGCTCGGCTCGCTGGGGGCGGCCGATCTCGCGCCGCTTGCCCATATGACGCTGGGCCTGCTTGGCCACGGCCAGGCGGAGTATGGCGGCGAGACCATGCCGGCGGCCGAGGCGCTCGAACGCGCCGGGCTGAAGCCGCTCGACATCCATGCCAAGGACGGCCACGCCATAATCGTCGCCAACAGCCTGTCGGTCGCCCAGGCCTGCCTGGCGCTGGAGGACATCGAGCGGGCCTTCGAGTGGTCGCTCAAAGCTGTCGCACTGAATTTGGAGGCGTTCCGTGCCAATGTCAGTTCGCTCGACGATTCGGCCATGGCGGCGCGGCCCGCCTTCGGCCAGAGAGCGGTGGCGGCACGGTTGCGTGAAGAGTTGTCGGGCAGCACGCTGTTCAAGGAAGGCGCTGCCCGCCGGATCCAGGATCCGCTGAGCTATCGCTGCGTGCCGCAGGTCTGGGGCGCGCTTCGCCACGCGATCGACGAGGCCAGGGCCGCGACCGAGATCGAACTTGCCAGTTCCGGCGACAATCCGGTCGTCCTGGCCGGGGAGGACCGGATTGTCTCGCATGGCAATTTCGACATGACCGCTTTCGTCCTGTCCTGGGAGCGGCTCAGCCAGGCGTTGGCTCACGCGGCGGCGGGCATCGCCAACCGGACCATCAAACTCATGTCCCCTGCGGTAGCCGGCCTGCCGCGTTTCCTGGCGGCAAACGGCCAGAACCGCATGGGCTTTGCCATTTTGCAGAAACCCGTTTCAGCGATGGAAGCCGAAATCCGCTTTCTCGCCAGCCCGATCTCTTTGACCCCGATCGCGGTGTCGGACTGGGTCGAGGATCAGTCGTCGATGGCGCCGGCGGTCATTGCCAAGGTCAACCATATCATCGAGCGATTCCGCTACCTCGTCGCCATGGAGCTCATCTCTGCGGCTTACGCCGCCGAGATCCGGGGCGTGGCGGACAGATTGGGCCGCGGCGCCGACGAGGCCTACAGGACGGTGCGCGAACGGGTTGCTTCCCTCGACGAGGACCGGGAGTTGGGCTGCGATGTCGCCAGCATCGCCGCCATGATCGCGCAATCCTGTTCCTAGTCGATGTCGAAGGAGACGCCCTGGGCAAGCGGCAGCGCCTTGGAGTAATTCACCGTATTGGTGGCGCGGCGCATATAGGCCTTCCAGGCATCGGAGCCCGACTCTCGACCGCCGCCGGTTTCCTTCTCGCCTCCGAAGGCGCCGCCGATCTCGGCTCCCGACGTGCCGATGTTGACGTTGGCGATGCCGCAATCCGAGCCGTCGACGCCGAGGAAGCGCTCGGATTCCTGCAGGTCGCGGGTGAAGATCGACGACGACAGGCCGGCGCCGACCGCATTGTGCTCGTCGATCACGGCGTCGAAGTCCGAGTATTTCATCACATAAAGGATCGGCGCGAACGTCTCTTCGGTCACCGGTGAAACCTGGCTTTGCATTTCAACCAAGGCAGGATGCACATAGTAGGCGTCGGGATGGCCGTTCTCGACGCGCGTGCCGCCGGTCACCTTGCCGCCATGCGAGACCGCTTCCTTCAGCGCCTTCTGCATATTCTCGAAGGCGGCCTTGTCGATCAGCGGACCGACCAGCGCCGATGTCTCCAGCGGATTGCCGACCGAAACGCTCTCATAGGCTTTCTTCAGCCGCGGCACCAAGGCGTCATAGACGCTGTCATGCACGAACAGGCGCCGCAGCGTCGTGCAGCGCTGGCCGGCCGTGCCCATGGCGCCGAAGGCGATAGCGCGCAGCGCCATATCGAGATCGGCCGTCGGGCAGACGATGCCGGCATTGTTGCCGCCGAGCTCCAGCACCGCGCGCGCAAACCGCTTCGCCAGGCGCGGCCCGACATCCCTGCCCATGCGGGTCGAGCCGGTGGCCGAGACCAGCGGCACCCTGGGATGGTCGACCAGGATCTCGCCGACGGCGCGATCGCCGATCAGCACCGGCGCCAGGCCTTCGGGAGCATCGCCAAAACGCTTGGCCGCGCGCTTGAAGATCGCCTCGCAGGCAAGCGCGGTCAGCGGCGTCTTTTCCGACGGCTTCCACACCACCGCGTCGCCGCAAACCAGCGCCAGTGCCGCGTTCCACGACCATACCGCGACCGGGAAGTTGAAGGCCGAGATGACGCCGACCACACCCAGCGGATGCCAGGTCTCCATCATGCGGTGTCCCGGGCGTTCGGTGGCGATGGTCAAGCCATAGAGCTGGCGGGAAAGGCCGACGGCGAAATCGCAGATGTCGATCATCTCCTGTACTTCGCCAAGCCCCTCGGACGGAATCTTGCCGACCTCGATCGACACCAGCCGGCCAAGCTCGGCCTTGTGCGCGCGCAGTTCCTCGCCGAGCAGCCGCACCAGTTCGCCGCGCTTCGGCCCCGGCACCAGCCGCCAGACCTGGAACGCCTTGTGGGCGGCTTCGATGATCTTGGCTGCATCGGCCGGCGAGACCGTCTTCAGCGCTGCGATCTGTTCACCCGTCACCGGGCTGCGCACGATGAGGTCGCCACCGACAAGCGCGTCGTTGGCGACGCCCAATTTGGCCAGGAGATCGGCCGTTTCCTTCGCAATCGTCATGTTTTTCCCTTTCAGGTCCGTCGCTCAAAGGACGGAGGTCAAAGCCTTGCGCCGTGCGCCGTCGGCACATCAGCCGCTGTCATGGCGTGGCATTACGCGTTTCGGGAAAAAATCGCCACCCCGGCATGGTCGAAGGTGTGTTGAGATTCAGGTCAGGCTGAGTCGAAAATGACGGTTTCCGAGAACCGGAGCGGAGCGTACTCAAAGTACGTGAGCACCGGAAGCGCAGGAAATCGCCATTTGCAGGCCAGCCTCACCTGAATATCAACAGGCCTTAGGCCGGGATCAGACCGTTGAACCAGGTTCAGAGCGCCTTTCGGGAAGCCCCCTGGGCCGCGCCCTTCATCAGCCGGTCGATATGCATGCGGATATGGGCGGCCTCGGCGGCCGTATTGGCAAGCGCGATGGCGCGGTCGAAGGCGGTGCGTGCCTCATCGCCCCGGCCAAGCTGCATCAACAGGCCGCCCTTGAGGCCGAAGAAGTGGAAATAGCCGGAGAGCCTTTGTTCCAGCGGCTCGATCATGGCAAGCGCTGCTTCCGGCCCGCGCACCTTGGCGACCGCGACGGCGCGATTGAGCGTCACCACCGGCGACGGCTGCATTTGCTCGAGCAGGCTGTAGAGCAGATCGATCTCGGTCCAGTCGGTATCCTCGGGCCTTGCCGCCCGCGCATGCAGCGCGGCGATCGCCGCCTGCACCTGGTAAGGCCCGGGCTTCTGGTGGCGCAGCGCCTTGTCGACCAGCGCCAGCCCCTCGTCGATCATCTTGCGGCTCCACAGGCTGCGGTCCTGGTCCTCGAGCAGCACGATCTCGCCATTCTCGTCGAACCGCGCCGGCGCACGCGCATGCTGGAGCAGCAGCAGCGCCGTCAGGCCCATGATCTCCGGCTCGGTCTGGAACAGCCGCAGAAGCAACCTTGCCAGCCGGATCGCCTCTTCGCAGAGCGGGGCCCGGGCCGGAGCCTCGCCGCTATTGGTCGAATAGCCTTCGTTGAAGATCAGATAGACCATGGCGGCGACTGCGGCGAGCCGTTCCGAGCGCTCAATCGCACCGGGCGTCTCGAACGGCACGCCGGCATCTGCAATGCGCGCCTTGGCGCGGGTGATGCGCTGCTCCATGGCGCTTTCGCCGACAAGGAAGGCGCGGGCGATCTGCTTGACCGTCAGGCCGGAGACGATGCGCAATGCCACGGCGATCTGCTGCGTCGCCGGCAGATCGGGATGGCAGCAGATGAATAGGAGTCGCAAGATGTCGTCGCGGTAATGCGCGCCGTCCAGCCGCTCGGCGATATCGGTTTCGGCATCCTCAAGGTCGGAGATCTGGTCTTCCTCCGGCAGCGGCGCCTGCTTGGCGCGCTTGCGCACCGCGTCGATGCCGCTGTTGCGGCCGACAAAGATCAGCCAGGCCGCCGGATCGCGCGGCGGGCCATTCTTCGGCCAGTTGTTCAGCGCTCTCAGGCATGCATCCTGGAAAGCCTCCTCCGCGGCATCGAGATCGCGAAAGTAGCGCAGCAGCGCGCCCATCGCCTGTGGACGGGCGGTGCTGATCGCGGTGCTGATCCAGGTAAGGTCGGTCATGCGGAAACCTTGGCGGGATTGAAGAGCGAAACCGGCCGTATCTCGTAGGAGCCGCCGCTGGGATTGACCTCGGAAAGCTCGCGCGCGAAATCGACGGCTTCATCGAGATCGTTGCATTCGAGCGTGTAGAAACCGAGGAACTGTTCCTTGGTCTCGGCGAACGGCCCGTCGATGACGACCGATTCGCCCTTGACCTTCCTCAGCGTCGTCGCGGCAGTCGTCGGCAGCAGCCGCGCCACCGGGCCAAGCCGGCCGGCTTGAGCGTATTTTTCCTGCACGCCGAGAAGTTTCGTCATGACCTCGTCATCCTGCTCCTTGCTCCAGGAGCAGACGACGTCTTCAGAGGCGTAGCAGAGGATAGCGTAGAGCATGGGATGTCCTTTTCTTCGTCAAAGGACGAAACACTAGGACTGATCCCGACAGTGCGTCGATAAAAAAATCGCCCTGCGACGGAGACACAAGCTGGCGACAGGCCGAACCTGGCGTCAGCCCTCCCACGCCTTCAGCCATCTCAGGACGAGTGCTTCCTCGTCATCGAGGCCTTGTATCGACCGCTTCCCTCTGTTCGCCTCCGCCATTTCGCCGAGCAGCCGTCCTTCGGACCAGGCGTCGAAGACTTGCGGATGGATGTAGCATTTGCGGCAGACGGCGCGCGTATTGCCAAGCCGCTCGGCCACCTTGTCGACGACGCCGTTGATCACCCGCTTCTGTTGTGCCTGGCTTTCAGGGCGCTCCGTCTGCGCAAACAGCGACGCGGCATGGATGGTGCCGCCCCAGGTGCGGAAATGCTTGGAGCTGAAATCGGCTCCGGCCTCGTCCCTGATGTAGCGGTTGACGTCGTCGGAGCGGATCGGCCGCCTATTTCCGTCTTCGTCGAGATACTGGAACAGCTTCTGGCCCGGCAAATCCTGGGCGCCCCGCACGATGCGCGCGATCCGGCGATCGACGAGTTTCAGCTTCCATTCCTTGCCGGACTTGCCTTTGAAAGCAAAGCGCAGGCTTGAGCCCTTGATGTCGACATGCCGGTCACGCAACGTGGTCAGCCCAAAGCTGTTATTGTCACGAGCGTAGGCGGCATTGCCGACGCGGATCATCGTGTTGTCGAGCAGCCAGACCACAGCGGCAACAACCCGCTCCAGCGGCAGGCCGTGACGGCGCAGATCGGCGTCGATCTGGCGTCGCAGTTCGGGCAGGCTTTCTGCAAAGGCAATCAGGCTCGAATATTTAACGCCGTCCCGCTCCGCGGCCCATTGTGCATGGTAGCGATATTGCTTGCGTCCGCGCTGGTCCCGGCCCGTCGCCTGGATATGGCCGTTGGCGTCTGGCGAAATCCACACATCGGTCCAGGCTGGCGGTATTGCGAGCGCCTTGATGCGCGCGACGGCATCCTCGCTCGCGGCTCGTCCGTTCGGCCCTTTGTACGAAAATCCCTTGCCGGTCCTGACACGGCGGATGCCGGGCTCGGCGTCGCTGACATAGGTGAGCGAAGCTCGGTCGGCGGAGGCTTCGCCACCGTTCCTCGGCACCCCATTCTTCGGCGCCCCATTCTTCGACGCCCCATTCTTCGACGCCCCATTCTTCGACGCGTTGCCCGATATGGCGGCCAATCGGCCTGACGGCGACTCCGATTTGTCCAGCATGTCCTCTCCATGGAAATTTTCCCATAGATAAGCGCCGGACCAGCCGCTGGTTCCGGCTCCTGGCTTTTGGACTGCTGTCAGGCCTTCTCGAGCACGACGGGGATGACGTCGACGGCTTGCTCGCCGACCTGCCCGCCTGTCGTCTTCAGCACGCCGACGATCGGCGCCACATCCGAATAGTCGCGGCCATGGCCGACGGTGATGTGATCGTTGCTGGCCCGCATCCCGTTGGTCGGATCGAATTCCTGCCAGCCGGCGTCGCGCCCGCACCACACCTTGACCCAGGCATGCATGGCGTCGGCGCCCTCAAGCCGCGGTTTGCCCTTCGGCGGAATGGTGCGCAGGAAGCCGCTGACATAGCCGGCCGGAATGCCGAGACCACGCAGGCCGGCGATCATGATATGCGAAAAGTCCTGGCACACCCCCCGCTTCAGGCCGAAAGCGTCGCTGGCCCGGGTGCGCACCGTGGTCGCCTCGCCATCATAGGTGAAATCGTGGTGGATGCGGTTGCACAGGTTCATCGCCGTGCTGACAGCCGAGCTGCCGGCACTGCCGCCTGCGTAGGCCGTGATAGCAGCGTCGATGCCGGCGTGATCGCTGGCGGCCAGGAAGTGATGCGGCGATCCGGGCGAGAGCGATCGCACCGCATCGAGTTCCTCTCTCAGCCGGCGAATGTCGGGCGACACGTCCAGCCCGATCTCCGGCCGCGAGACCGAAACCCGCGCGCTCATCCTGATGTCGAGCGCATCATGCACGTCGCGAAAGGCGATCGAGGTGACGCTGTTGCCGAAGAAATCGGAAAAATCCGAGCGTTCGCCCGGCGCTGGCGTAAACGACAGCGAAGCGGCGATCACGCGCTGCACGCCTGATATCGTCGACGGCAGCACGCGGACCTGATGGCGGCCGCCGCCGGCCGCCGCATCGTAGTCGTAGCTGAGATGAAGCCTGATGTCGTAAAGCATGGCCTACTTTTCTTGTGTTGACGCAGGTTCTTGTCGCAAAACCGTCTGACACTTTTGCGGAACCTGCTTAGCCGAAATAGGCTTTGGCGAGGCTGCTGTAGAGGCCGCCTATCTCATTGGCGAGATCGTCGAGCGCCTTTGCCGTCATGTCCGAGGGCTCCTTGATGGCGATGGCCGTGTTGAGTTGCAATATCTCTTTCGCCGCCGGGGACATGTGCCCCTCCCCGCCGACGGCGGGCAACAGCGCGATTTCGGCCTTCAGCCGTTCGAGCTGGAACAGGATCGAACGCGGGTTGAGCGGATCGAGCACCAGGAGATCGATCACCGTGCGCCGGCCGGCCTGCACCGGATACTGCCGCCGGTGGGTCATGACGCTGTCGCCGATCTCCAGCATCATGTCGAGCGCGCCATCCGGCGCTGCTGCCCCGGTCAGCCGGGCAAGCGTGCGGGCGATCTGGATGCCCCGCTCCAGGCGCCGGCCGATCTCCAGGAAGCGCCAGCCGGTGAAGCGATACATATTCTCATGCAGCAGGCCGGAAAACCCGGCGAGCTTGCGCAGCATGACCGTCATCGCCCGCGTCGCATCGTCGCCCGGCGCCACCGTCTCCGCGAACTGGTGGATGGTCTTCGACAGATCCTTCAGCGCCAGCCAGCCGTCGGGCGAGAACCGGTCGCGGATCTGCCCGGCACTGTAGACCGCGCTGTCCAGCGTCGAGATCAGCCCCGAAGGGATTGCCGATTGAACGTCGATGCCGAAGGGTTCGAGATAGTCCCTGATATCGGCAAGCAAGGGCATCTCCGGATCGGAGGTCTCCGCCAGCCGCACATGGTAGGCGCGCAGGATGCGCACCGTGTCTTCCGAGCGCTCGATATAGCGGCCGAGCCAAGTCAGGTTCTCCGCCGAGCGGCTGGGCAGGCTGCCCGGCAGGGTGCGGGTGAAGCTGTCATGCTCCTGCGGCAGCAGCGTCTCGCGCTCGACCGGCCTGTCGCTGATCACCCACACATCCGCAGCCTGGCCGCCGCGCTGCATGGCGATCGCCGTCGGATCGAGCGAAAAGCCGACCCGGGCAAAGCCGCCCGGCATCACCGTCCAGCCTTCCGGCGTGCGCGCCAGATAGACGCGCAGGCTTGCCGGCCGTGGCTCCAGCCGGCCGCCGACATAGACCGGCGTGGTCGAAAGCGTCACCGCTTCCTGGCCGACGAAATCGCCGCCGTTCCGTTTGATCCGAGCGATCAGTTCGGCCCGCTCCTCCTCGGACAGCGCCGAGCCGAGCTTCGTCAAATTATCGTCCTCGAAGGCAAGCCGCGTCGACAGCGCCGGGCCGATCACCATGCGGTCGAAATTGGCGAGCACGTGCCGGCGTTCGCTCTCCTGTCCGCACCACCAGGTGGCGACGCTGGGCAACAAAAGCGCCTCGCCCCGCAATTCGCGCGCAACCTTCGGCAGGAAGGAGAGCAACGCCCGCGTCTCCATCAGGCCGGAACCGAGCGCATTGACCGCCGAAACGGTGCCGCGCCGGATCGCCTCGACCAGCCCCGGCGTGCCGATCTGCGACTCCGGCCTGAGTTCGAGCGGGTCGGCGAAGGCGGCGTCCAGCCGCCGCCACAGCACGCTGACCGGCATCAGGCCCGACACGGTGCGCACCATCAACCTGCCGCCGGAGACGGTCAAATCTTCGCCTTCAAGCAGCATGATGCCGAGATAGCGCGCAATATAGGCATGCTCGTAATAGGTTTCGTTGAGCGGCCCCGGCGTCAGGATGGCGACGCGGCCACCGGATACATTGGCCATGCCGTTCAACGCATCGCGAAAGCGGCGGAAGAAGCCGGCAAGGCGGTGCACATGCATCTCGCCATAGATGTCGGACAGCGCCCGCGTGGTGGCGACGCGGTTCTCCAGCGCAAAGCCCGCGCCCGACGGCGCCTGCGTGCGGTCGCCCAGCACCCACCAGCGGCCGTCAGGACCGCGGCCGAGCTCGAAGGCGCAGAAATGCAGGAAATGGCCGCTGGCAGGCCTGACGCCGACCACCGGCCGCAGATATTCCGGGCTCGCCGCGATCAGCCCCGCCGGCAGGATGCCCTTCTCGACCAGCCGGTTTGGCCCGTAGATGTCGGCAAGCGTCTCCTCGAACAGATCGGCCCGCTGGACCAGGCCGGCGCTGATGTCGGCCCATTCCTTCTCCTCGATCAGCAGGGGGACATGCGCCAACGGCCATTCCCGCTCATTGGCGCCGGCCTTGTCGTAGACGCGGTAATAGACCCCGGCGTCGCGCAGATACTGGTCGGCGCGGGCGAAGCGCTGGCCGAGCTTTTCCGGCCCCAGTTCTTCCAGCGCCTCGATGAAGTCCTTCCAGATCGGGCGGGGGTTGCCCGAGGCATCGACCATCTCGTCGACGACGCCGTCGATCGGCTGGTAGTGCTCCAGCAGACTGTGCACCAGCGGCTTGCCGCGCAGTTTTTTCTGATTCCCCTTTGCCATCATCGATCAGAGTCTTGGGGGCCGCCTGAGGTCAAGGGTCATCGGGAAATCTTCAGCGGCTTCTTCGTCGCGCAGCACATAGGCTGACGGTGTATGGCCGCGCGGCTCGAAGCGGGCAAGCCGCCGCGCCTCCGCCTCGTTGGCATTGACCGGGAAAGTGTCGTAATTGCGCCCGCCAGGATGCGCGACATGGTAGACGCAGCCGCCCACAGCCCGGCCCGACCAGCGATCATAGATGTCGAAGACCAGCGGCGTGTTGACCGGCAGCGCCGGATGCAGGCCAGAGGCCGGCTGCCAGGCCTTGAAGCGGACGCCCGCCACCGCGATCTCCCTGTTGTCGGTCACCTTCAGCGGCACGATGCGGCCGTTGCAGACGACGGCATGGCGTTCCGGGTTGAGACCTTCGGTCTTCACCTGCAGCCGCTCGACCGAGGAATCGACGAAGCGCACCGTGCCGCCGATAGCGCCTTGTTCGCCCATGACATGCCATGGCTCCAGCGCCTGCCGCAGCTCCAGCTTGATGCCGGCATGCCGGACCTCGCCGCAGAACGGAAAGCGAAATTCGAGCTGCGCGTCGAACCATTCGGGACGGAATTCGAAGCCGTTTAGCTTGAGGTCGTCGAGCACGTCGAGAAAGTCGGCCCAGACATAGTGCGGCAGCATGAAACGGTCGTGCAGCGAGGTGCCCCAGCGCACGAAGCGGCCGTCGAGCGGGTTCTTCCAGGCGCGGGCGATGATGGCGCGCACCAGCAATTGCTGCGCCAGGCTCATGCGCGCATTGGGCGGCATTTCGAAACCGCGGAACTCGACCAGCCCCAGCCGACCGGTCGGACCGTCGGGCGAAAACAATTTGTCGATGCAGATTTCCGAGCGGTGCGTATTGCCTGTCACGTCGGTCAGGAGGTTGCGGAACAGCCGGTCGACCAGCCACGGCAGCGGCGCGCCCTTGTCGGGATGCGGCACCTGTGCCATCGCGATCTCGAGCTCGTAGAGCGAATCGTGGCGCGCCTCGTCGAAGCGCGGCGCCTGGCTGGTCGGGCCGATGAACAGGCCCGAGAACAGATAGGACAGCGAGGGATGCCGCTGCCATTGCAGCACCAGGCTCTTCAACAGATCCGGGCGGCGCAGGAACGGACTGTCGTCGGGCGTCGCTCCGCCAACGACGACATGATTGCCGCCGCCGGTGCCGGTGTGGCGGCCGTCGATCATGAACTTGTCGGCGCCGAGCCGCGTCTGCCGCGCCTCCTCGTAGATCGCCGTGGTCGTCGCCACGCAATCCTGCCAATTCGCGGCCGGGTGGATGTTGACCTCGATGACGCCGGGATCAGGCGCCACCCTGATGACGTTGAGGCGCGGATCGTGCGGCGGGCCATAGCCTTCGATATGCACCGGCACTCCGATCGCTCTTGCCGCGTTTTCCGCCGCCGCAACGAGTTCGAGATAGTCCTCCAAGGCCTCGACCGGCGGCATGAACACGCAAAGCCGCCCCTCGCGCGGCTCGACCGAGAGTGCCGTGCGCACCGCGCCACCGATCTCGGTAATCTCCTGCTCGACGCGATCCTGCTGACCAGTCGTAGCCGTAAACGATGCCGCCTGCTGGCGGCGCGCCATCTCGTCGGCGCCCTCCAGTTCGGCCGGAGCAGCCTGGGGCAAGATGGCCTCGCGCGCCGGCAACGGACCACGCGGCAGCGACGGGTCGACCGGCACGATGTAGGGGAACTGCGCCGGCGGCACATAGGGCAGCGTACCCAGCGGCAAACGGTAGCCGACCGGCGAATCGCCGGGCACCAGGAAGAGCCGGCCGCGGCGCGTCTTCCATTTCTCCGAGCGCCATCGCGGCCCCGCGGCCTGGCTGTTCCAGCGCTGCACCGGCAGCACGTAGCCCGATGGCTTGGTCAGCCCGCGTTCGAACACCTTCGCCATGCGGCTGCGCTCTTCGGGGTCTTCCAGCTTCGAATTGGAGGGGTCGACATTGTCCGGCAGCTTGCCTTCCTTGAGCAGCCACTCGGCCGGATCCTCATAGGCTTCGCTGACCATCGCCTTGTCAATGCCGAGCTCGCCGGCGATCGCCGTCAGCAGGCTTTCAGCCTGCTTCGGCCCGACATTTGCCTCGCTTTTTTCCCGTGCGATCAGCGACGGGTCGCTCCAAACCGGCTCGCCATCGGTGCGCCAGTAGAGCGAGAAGGTCCAGCGTGGCAGGCTCTCGCCCGGATACCATTTGCCCTGGCCATAGTGCAGAAAGCCGCCCGGCGCGAAGCGCTCGCGCAGTTTTCTGATCAGCGCGTCGGCCTTTTCGCGTTTGGTCGGGCCGACGGCGGCGGTGTTCCATTCGTCCGCCTCGAAATCGTCGATCGACACGAAGGTCGGCTCGCCGCCCATGGTCAGTCGCACATCGCCGGCCTGGAGCGCCGCATCGACCTTGTTGCCGAGCGCATCGAGCGCCTGCCAGCTTTCGTCGGAGAACGGCTTGGTGATGCGCGGATGCTCGGCGATACGGTCGACCCGCATATCGAAGCCGAACTCGACATTGGCGAAGCTTGCCATGCCGGAAATGGGTGCCGCGTTGCGGAAATGCGGCGTCGCCGCCAGCGGCACATGGCTTTCGCCGGTGAGCAGGCCGGAGGTCGGATCGAAGCCGATCCAGCCGGCGCCGGGAAGATAGACCTCGCACCAGGCATGCAGATCGGTGAAGTCGACAGCGGTTCCGGGCGGCCCGTCGAGCGCGACGAGGTCGGGCTTGAGCTGGATCAGATAGCCAGAGACGAAGCGCGCGGCGATACCGAGATTCCTGAGGATCTGCACCAGCAGCCAGCTCGAGTCGCGGCATGAGCCTTTCCTGGCGGCAAGCGTCTCCTCAGGCGAGAAGACGCCGGTCTCCATGCGCACGATATAGGCTATCTCGCGCTGCAGCCGCGCATTGAGGTCGACGAGGAAATCGACCGTGTTCCTCGGGCTGCGGTCGACAGTAGCGAGAAAGGACGACAGCAGCGGCCCAGCCGGCTCCGGCGTCCGGTAGATGGCGAGATCGTCGCTGATCTCTTCCGGGTACTCGAACGGAAACGTCTCGGCCGATGGCTCGACAAAGAAGTCGAACGGATTGTAGACCGTCATGTCGGCGACGAGGTCGACCTCGATCTTGAGCTCGCTCACCGGCTCCGGAAAGACGAAGCGGGCAAGGAAATTGCCGTAGGGATCCTGCTGCAGGTTGACGAAGTGGTTTGCCGGCTCGACTTTCAGCGAATGGCTGAGCACTTTGGTGCGGGAATGCGGCGCCGGCTGCAGCCTGATGACCTGGGGACCAAGCACGACCGGCCGGTCGTATTTGTAGTGGGTCAGGTGGTAGACGGCGGCCAGAATTGCCATGGTGCCCCGGAAGTCGGCGTTTCAAAACGAGTTCGCCGAACCCTGACACAAATGCTGGCCATTCTCCAAGCAGAGATGTTGCGGTGCACCTAATTTAAGCAGCGCCGAACGGTCTAACGCCGCCTAGAAGAAGGCCTGCAACCCGGTCTGCGCGCGTCCGAGGATCAGCGCATGCACGTCATGCGTGCCCTCGTAGGTATTCACAGTCTCCAGGTTCTGCGCGTGGCGCATGACGTGGTAGCCGATCTGAATGCCGTTGCCGCCATGCATGTCTCGCGCCTGGCGGGCGATGTCGAGCGCCTTGCCGCAATTGTTGCGCTTGACGATCGAGATCATCTCCGGCGCCATCCTGCCTTCGTCCATCAGCCGCCCGACCCTGAGCGAGCCCTGCAAGCCCAATGCGATCTCGGTCTGCATGTCGGCGAGCTTCTTCTGGAAAAGCTGCGTGCCGGCCAGTGGCTTGCCGAACTGCTTGCGGTCGAGGCCATATTGCCGCGCCCGGTGCCAGCAATCCTCGGCCGCGCCCATCGCGCCCCAGGAGATGCCGTAGCGCGCCCGGTTAAGGCAGCCGAATGGTCCTTTCAGGCCGGAAACGTTGGGCAGCAGCGCGTCCTCGCCGACCTCGACGCCTTCCATCACCACCTCACCGGTGATCGACGCGCGCAGGCTGAGCTTGCCGCCAATCTTCGGCGCCGACAGCCCCTTCATGCCTTTTTCCAGCACGAAGCCACGGATCTCATTGTTGTGCGCGGCCGATTTCGCCCAGACGACGAAGACGTCGGCGATCGGCGCGTTGGAAATCCACATCTTCGAACCGGAGAGCCTGTAGCCGTTCGCCGTCTTCTCGGCCCGGGTCTTCATGCCGCCGGGATCGGAACCGGCATCCGGCTCGGTCAGGCCGAAGCAGCCGATCCACTCGCCCGATGCCAGCTTCGGCAAATACTTCTTGCGTTGCGCCTCCGAGCCATAGGCGTGGATCGGGTACATCACCAGCGACGACTGCACGCTCATCATCGAGCGATAGCCGGAATCGATGCGCTCGACTTCGCGCGCCACCAGCCCGTAGGTGACATAGTTGGCGCCAAGGCCGCCATACTCCTCCGGGATGGTGATGCCGAGCAGGCCGGCCTCGCCCATCTCGCGGAAGATGCCGGCGTCGGTCTTTTCCTCGAGATAGGCTTCCTCGATCCTCGGCGCGAGCTTGTCGGCGGCAAACGCCGCCGCGCCATCGCGCACCATACGCTCGTCTTCCGAAAGCTGGTCCTCGATCAGGAAAGGATCGTTCCAGACGAAAACATTCTTCTCGGCGGCCATGGCTCTCGATCCCCACAACAAATCTTGAAGTGCCGGCTTATCGACCCCTGTCTCAAAAAAATCAAACGAAATTGCATCACCGATCAATGAGCAGTAGTAATGGATCATGAGTGTCCAGCGCCGCCTCTTGCCAAACATTGGCGCCCTTGCCGCCTTCGAGGCTGTGGCGCGTCTCGGCTCCTTCACGGCCGCGGCGCGCGAGCTCGATCTAACCCAAGGCGCGGTGAGCCGGCAGGTAGCATTGCTGGAGGAGCAGTTCGGTCGCCGGCTGTTCGACCGCGACAGCCGCAATGTCAGGCTATCCACGGCCGGCGAAATCTATGCCGAAGCGGTCCGTTCCGCGCTCGGCCAGTTGCGCGACGCAGCACTCGGATTGATGAGCAATCGGCATACCGGCATATTGAACCTCGCCATACTGCCGACCTTCGGCACGCGCTGGCTGATGCCGCTCATTCCGGATTTCGTCGAAAACAACCCTGATATCACCATCAACTTCGTCACCCGCGTCGGCCGCTTCGACTTCGCGCGCGAAAGGCTGGATGCCGCGATCCATTACGGCCTGCCCGACTGGCCGGAAGCCGACTCCACGCTGCTGGTGCGCGAGACCGTAGCGCCTGTCGTCTCGCCCGAATTCCTGGCCGGCCGCGCTATTGCCACGCCGGCCGATATCGGGCGCCTGCCACTGCTGCACATGGCGACGCGCCCCGGCGCCTGGACCGAATGGTTCGAGCACCAGGGCCTGAGCGCGCCAACCGGACCCGGCATGCAATTCGAGCAGTTCGGCACGGCCGCCCAGGCCTGCATGGCTGGGCTAGGCGTTGCCCTGCTGCCGTCGATCCTGATATCGGGCGAGTTACAGCGCGGCCAACTCGTGCCGGCGCCGGGCCGGCCGATGCAGAGCCGCAGCGCCTATTATCTGGTCGTGCCGCACGACAAGCGCGGCCACCCGCCCGTCGCCTCCTTCCGCGACTGGCTACTCACGCATGTCGCCAAGGACGGGACGGTTTTGGGATAACGACGTGCCAGGAGGGCTAAGCGGCTTCAGCTCAGCTTTCGAAATAGCTGGGGCGGTCGAGATCGGCAATGAGCCCGGGCTGCTTCGGTTGCCATCCCAACACGTCGCGGGTCTGCGCGCTTGACGCCGGCCAGTCCATGCTGAAGAAATGCCCAAGAAAGCCGAAATGGCCGGCCGCCTCCTCATGGGTCTTGGAAACGACCGGCAAGTTCAGGCGCCGGCCGATGACTTCGGCGATCTCCCGGCATGGCACGCCCTGCTCTGCGACCCCATGGTAGCGGGCTCCGCCGGCCCCCTTCTCCAGCGCCAGCCTGAAGAGGCGGGCGGCATCGAGCCGATGCACCGCCGGCCAGCGGTTGAGGCCGTTGCCGACATAGGCCGAAACGCTCTTTTCGCGCGCGATGCCGATCAGCATCGGTACAAAGCCGTGGTCGCCGTCGCCATGGACGGAGGGCGACAGGCGCACCGTCGACGCACGGACGCCACGCGCCGCCAACGCGGCGGCCGTCACTTCCGAAGCGCGGGGATAGGAGACCGAGGGCGGCACAGGCGCATCGTCCTCGGTCGCCATGCCGCCCTTTGTCAGCAGAGCGAGGCCGGAGGTGACCAGCAATGGCCGCTCGGAGCCTTCGAGTACAGCACCGAGCACCTCGATGGCGCGCCGGTCCGCCTCGCAATTTTGCGCGAATTTCGAGAAATCGTGATTGAAGGCGGTGTGGATCACGCCGTCAGCCATGGCCGCGCCGCTGCGCAGGCTTTCCAGATCTTCGAGATCGCCGTGAAGCGCCTGTGCGCCTGCGGCAGCAACGGATTTCACGCCCGCATCCGAGCGAGCAAGGCCTGTCACCTGATGGCCCGCTTCAACGAGTTCCCGCACGACAGCCGAACCGACAAAACCGGTGGCACCGGTAACGAACACACGCATGCAATGTCTCCTTCGCTTTATGAGAGGGCCGCATCGGCCGCCCGTTGGCGAAGGAGTAGGCGGTTGAGGAAATACGATCTATGCTGTAAAGTCCGTACTACCTTCGCAATCGTCCGGAACAACCTATGGATCCGCTCTCAGACGTGCTGTCGCTGCTGAAGCCGCGCAATTACCTTTCCGCTGGCCTGGAAGCAGGCGGGGACTGGTCGATCCAGTTCCCCGACCAGCAGGCGGCCATCAAATGCGGCGCGGTGGTTTCCGGCCAATGCTGGCTATCGGTGGAGGGCGTGTCAGACGCGGTGCGCCTGGAGACGGGCGACTGCTTCCTGCTGCCGCGCGGACGGCCTTTCCGTCTCGCCAGCGACTTGAACCTGCCGCCGGTCGATGCCCGCACCGTCTTTTCGCCCGCCCGCACCGGCGGCATCACCTCGCACAATGGCGGCGGCGATTTTCTTCTCGTCAGCAGCCGCTTTGCTCTTTCCGGCGACCATGCCGGCATCCTGTTGCGCATGCTGCCGCCGATCGTGCACATCCGCGGGGAATCCGACCGGTCGGCGCTGCGCTGGCCCGTCGAGCGGATGATGCAGGAACTGCGCGAGCCGCAGCCTGGCGGCTTCCTGGTGGTGGAACATCTCGCCCACATGATCCTGATCGAGGCGTTGCGCATGCATATGGCGGATGGGTTGCGAGTGGGCTGGCTCTTCGCTCTGGCCGACAGGCAGATAGGTGTTGCGATCAACGCCATGCACGACGATCCGGCACATGGCTGGACATTGCAGGAGCTGGGCGAGCGCGTTGGCATGTCGCGATCGACCTTTGCCCTTAAATTCAAGCAAACGGTCGGCACATCGGCCATGGACTATTTGACGCGCTGGCGCATGCTGCTGGCAGGCGACAGACTGGCGAATTCCGGCGATCCCGTTTCCGTTATCGCCTTGTCGCTCGGCTACGAATCCGAAAGCGCCTTCAGCACGGCGTTCAAGCGGGTCATGGGCTGTTCGCCACGACAATATGGCCGTGGCCGCGACCCCTCTTCATATGGCCAACCCTCTTCCCAAGCGGAAGCCGCCAACGCCAATCGGTTCGGACCCATCGCCAGTTGACTGGCTACTTCCGCTTCATCGCCTCGGCCAGGGCGGCGCCGAAGGCACCCTGTTGTGCCGGCTGTTGCGGCTGACGCTGTGGTGCTGGCGCGCGCGGCACGGGTTTGCCGCCATTGTCGCGTGGCCCGCCTCTCGAAGCACCACCGTCACCATCCTTGCGCATCGAAAGCCCGATGCGCTTGCGCTTGATGTCGACTTCGACGACGCGCACCTTGACCACGTCGCCGGCCTTGACCACCTCATGCGCGTCCTTGACGAAGCGATCGGCGAGTTGCGAGACATGCACCAGCCCATCCTGGTGCACGCCGATATCGACGAAGGCGCCGAAGGCCGCGACATTGGTGACGGTGCCTTCAAGCAGCATGCCGGGCTTCAAATCCTTGATGTCGTCAACACCATCGGCGAAGGTCGCGGTCTTGAAGCCGGGGCGCGGATCGCGGCCGGGCTTTTCCAGCTCCGCCAGGATGTCGCGCACGGTCGGCAGGCCGAAGCGCTCGTCGACGAAAACGCGCGGATCAAGAGCCTTGAGCGCAGCACTATCGCCCATCAGGGAACGCACATCGCGCCCGCAGGCCGCGACGATCTTCTTCGCCACGCCATAGGCTTCCGGATGCACGGACGAGGCATCGAGCGGCTCGCTGCCGTTCGCAATGCGCAGGAAACCGGCGCATTGCTCGAACGCGCGAGGTCCGAGGCGAGAAACCTTGAGAAGATCCTTCCGGCTGGCGAAGGGGCCGGTGGCATCGCGATGCGCAACGATCGCTTCGGCCAGCGACGCCCCAAGGCCTGACACGCGTGCCAATAGCGGCGCCGATGCCGTGTTGAGGTCGACGCCGACAGCGTTGACGGCATCCTCGACCACGGCTTCCAGCGAGCGGCCGAGCCGGTACTGGTCGACATCGTGCTGATACTGGCCGACACCGATCGATTTCGGCTCGATCTTGACCAGTTCGGCGAGCGGATCCTGCAAGCGCCGAGCGATCGACACCGCGCCGCGCAGCGACACGTCGAGACCGGGAAACTCCGCCGCCGCAGCCGCTGAGGCCGAATAGACCGAGGCGCCCGCCTCGCTGACGATCACTTTGAGCGGCTTGGGCCCGGCATCCGCCGGCATCTCGGACAGCATGTCGGCGACCAGCCTTTCCGTCTCGCGGCTGCCGGTGCCATTGCCGATCGAGATCAGCTCGACCTTGTGCAGGCGGATCAGCTTCGCCAGTTCGGCCTGCGTGCCCCGCACATCGTTGCGCGGCGGAAACGGATAAACCGTCGTCGTCGCCACCAGCTTGCCGGTGCCGTCGACCACCGCCACCTTGACGCCGGTCCGGATGCCGGGGTCAAGCCCCATCGTGGCGCGCGAGCCGGCGGGTGCGGCAAGCAGCAAATCCTTCAGATTGCGGGCAAAGACATGGATTGCCTCCTCCTCGGCCCGCTCGCGCAGGTCGCGCATCAGGTCGAGCGTCAGGTGCAGCGACAGCTTGATGCGCCAGGTCCAGCCGGCCACTTCCATCAGCCAGCGGTCGCCCGGCAGGCTGCCGCCAATGGCATAGGCATTGGCGATCATGCGCTCGACCGGCTTCACCGGCGAAGCATCGTCGGCATCGACCTCGATGTCGAGCGCCAGCACCTCTTCATTGCGGCCGCGCAGCATCGCCAGCGCGCGATGGCCGGGCACGGTGGCCCAACGCTCGACATGGTCGAAATAGTCGGAGAATTTGGCGCCGGCCTCCTGCTTGCCGTCGACGACGCGGGCGCGCAGGAAGGCGCGTTCCTTCATGTAGCTCCGCAGCTTGCCGACCAGATCGGCATTCTCGGCGAACTGCTCGGAGAGAATGTCGCGCACGGCTTCAAGCGCCGCCTTGGCGTCGGCAATCTCATTGCCGACATAGGCCAGCGCCAGATCCGCCGGCACCAAGGCGCGGTCGGCGAGGATGGCCTCGGCCAGCGGCCCCAGCCCTCGCTCCCTGGCGATTTCGGCCTTGGTCCGCCGTTTGGGCTTGTAAGGCAGATAGATGTCTTCCAGTTCGGCCTTGGTGGCCGCAGCGGCGATCTTGGCTTCAAGCTCCTCGGTGAGCTTGCCCTGCTCGCGGATCGAGCCGAGGATGGTGTCGCGGCGCGCGTCGAGTTCGCGCAGATAGGCGAGCCGCTCGGCAAGGTCGCGCAATTGCGTATCGTCGAGCCCGCCGGTCACCTCCTTGCGGTAGCGCGCCACGAACGGGACCGTCGCGCCCTCGTCGAGCAGGCCGATCGCCGCCGCGGCCTGCTCGGGCCGGGCACCGATCTCGGCCGCAATGATTGTTGCAATGCGCTTGATGTCGGATGCCATGTCGTTCCCGGTGCCTCATCGAAAAGAGCGGCGACCATAGGCGTTGGCGACCGCCGCGCCAACCACAGCGTTTTCAACCGCCTGCGAGGTCCACAGGAAAGCTATATTGCCAGCCTGCCCATCAGGATCAGACCATCCGGCTCAGCGCCTCGAAGAAAGCCACCATGTCGAGATCGAGCGGATCGTCGACCGGCAGCGGCTGCGACGACATCTTGGCGATCACCACCTCATGCCTCGGATTGACATAGAGCCATTGGCCGTGAATGCCGATGCCGCAGAAGGCGTCGCTTTCAGCCCCCGTCTGGTACCATTTGTTGCGGTAGCGTCCTTGCGGGAACAGGAACGCCATCGTGCCACGCTGCCAAGCTTCCGAGCTGCCGCCTGTTTCGACAGTATCGCGCACCCAGGCTTCCGGCACGATGCGGCGGCCATTGGCCGTGCCGCCTTGCCGCATCATCTCGCCGACACGGGCGAGATCGCGCGGCGTCACCGAAATGCCACCGGCCGTGCGCGCCGTGCCTTGCATGTCCACCGTGACCGATGCCTCGCTGGCCGCCCCGAGCGGCAGCCACAATTTCTCGCGCATCAGCTCAGTGAAGCGTCGGCCGGACGCGCGTTCGACGAGGATGCCGAGCAGGTCGGAATTGGGCGAGCGGTAACGAAAGGTCTGGCCGTGCGGCTCGGCAAGACGTGGCAGCGTCAGGATAAAGGCAGCCAGGCTTTCCGCACCGCCACCCGGGTTCCACAGCGTCGCGCGGCGATAGCGGGCAAAGGCGCTTTCGGGGTCGAGATAGGCCTCCTCGAAATCGAGGCTGACGCTCATGTCGAGAACATGGCGCACACTGGCCTCGCCATAGGCCGAACCGGCGGCTTCCGGGATGTACCGCGTCACCGGAGCGTCCGGATCGAAAGTCCCCTCGCCTTCCAATATGCCGGCGACAATGGCGGTCAGCGACTTGCTGATCGAGAAGACGATATGGCGGGCGCCGAAATCCATATGCGGCGCGAACCAGTCGCCGACGATCCTGCCGCCTTTCATGATCGTCAGCCCGTCGGTATCGGAGCGCTTCAGGAAAGCGGCGACGCTCTCCGGTCCGCCCGCCAAGGCTACCTTTTCTCCGATCAGTCCGGTCAGATCTTGCGCCGGCGCCTCGCTTACACCCGCAGCTGCTGCAACCGGCGCGCTCGGCACCAACTCGCCGACATTCTGGAACGACCAGCGGCTGAACGGACTTTCCCGCCAATTGGAAAGCAGCACCTTATTGCGGGCAAAGCCATGCCTGGTCTCGAACGCGGTCTTGCCGGTCATGATGGTCCTTCCGGATTTTCTTTGTTTGAGGCTCAGGCCAATGCTTTGGCGATGGCGTGCACGGCCTTCAGCGTCGCCACCGAATAGGCGATGTTGGTGAAATCCGGATAGGTCGAAAGCTTCACCACGACCATTCTTGTGTCCCAGTCGATATGGATCAATTGCCCGAACACGCCCCGGCACATTAGCGCGCGCGAGCGCGGATCCTCGATCCAGAACTGGTTGCGGTAGCTGCCTTCCGGCAGGCTGTCATTGAAATACGGCCCGTGCCTGCCGTTGCGCGTCGCTTCGATCCAGTCGGCCGGCACCACGCCGCCGCCATTGTCGAGGATCAACTGGCCGAAACGGCCATAGTCGCGCAGCGTGGCGTTGAAGCCGCCATCGGCCAGCGCATAGCCGGCACTGTCGACGGTGAAGCAGGCGCTTTCGTCCGCGCCGAGCTTTTGCCAGAGTTCTTCCGAAATCAATCGCGCGAGCCGCTTGCCGCTCACCCGCTCCATGATGAAGGCCAGCACATCGGTCTCGATCGAGCGATATTCGAAGGCAGCACCGTGTGGCCGGCTTGTCTCCTTGAGCCCGAGGATCAATTCGAAAATGTGCGATGGCCACCGGAAGGCCGGATCGCTGCCCGGCGGCACGGGCTTCCAGCCGGAGGCGACATCGACCTGGCCGACGTCGGAATAGGGATCGGTATATTCCTCGGAAAAACGCACCCCGCTCGTCATGTCGAGCACATGCTGCACGCTGGCGCCCGCCCAGCCTGTTGCGGCAAGCTCCGGCAGATAGGTCGTTACCGGCGAAGCCGGATCGATCATGCCGCGCCCGACCAGGATGCCGAACACAGATGCGGTGATCGACTTCGCCATCGACTGCGACAGGTGCAGCGTGCGCTCGGTCATGCCGTTGAAATACCGCTCATAGGCGACCTTGCCGTCCCGGAGCACCAGGAAGCCGTCCGTATAGGTCTCGTCGAGCAGGCCGGCCAGCGTCGTCGGCGCCCCGGTGCTGTCGCTGACCGGCAGTTGATCGAGATCGACCTCGGCCCGCTCGAGCCGATGGCGATGGCCGTTGCCGCGCCAGACCTCGACGGTCGGCAGGAGCTCGCGGATATGCTGGAACGCCCAGCGGTTCCAGGGTGCCCTGTCCCAGTCCAGTCTCGGCGGCGCTATCTTGGGCGGCGACCCCTGCATGATCGGCGGCACTGGGCCGCTGTTGCGGTATGACTGCATGAGAATTTCCTTGCCGCCGCATGCCGCTCTTCCGTTCACTTGGATGAGGAACGGTCTGCAGAGCGGACGAGAAAGCCCCCGATTGGGCCTTTCGAGTGACGAACGCCGACGCCATGGCGAAGGGCAGTGCCAGCAGGCCAGGTGAGGGGCGGCGCGAACGCTGCGAATTCAGCGCTACCCCTCATCCGGCCCTTGACCCGCCGTCTTCCCGCTCGCGCGGAAGAAGGCGGAGTGCCGCTATTTCTGAACGTCCGTCCAGATGCGCGTGTAGAGTTGCTGCACCTCGGGCGAGCAAGGGGTGAGGAACTCGCCCGCTTTCTCCAGTTCTGGCGGTACCACCAGTTCGGGCGCTTCCTTCATGTCGGCTGGCATGAATGCCTTCGAGCCCTTGATGCCATTGGCATATTTGGCGAAGGCGGAGATCATGGCGGCGTTCTCGGGATCCATGATGAAGTTCATGAACAGCTTGGCGTTGTCGACATTCTTGGCATCCTTGAGGATGGCAACACTGTCCATGAAAAAGGGGAAGCCCTCCTTCGGGTAGCCGAACTTGATGTCGGGGTTCTTGATGCGCGAGCGCATGATGGCGCCGTTCCAGTAGTAGACGGCCGAATAGTCGCCGGCCGGTAGCTTCTCGGTCACGCTATAATCCATGGCCAGCCATTTCGGCTTGGCCTCCACCAGCTTGTCGCGCACTTTCTTGAGCAGTTCCTTGTCGTCCGTGCACCAGTCGCCGCCCAGATACTTGATGGTGGCGAACAGCACGTCGTTCATTTCCGGCGCGACATTGATCTTGCCAACCAGTTCCTTCGGCGGATCGAGGAAAATGGCCGAGGTGTTGATGTCGCCGTTATAGACCTTTGTGTTGACGCCGATGCCGGTCACGCCCCACTGCCACGGAACCGTATAATGACGGCCCGGATCCCAGGGAACGTTCACCCAGCGCTCGTCGACATTCTTGAAGTTCTCCATCTGGTCGGGCCGGGCCTCAAGCAGAAGCCCTTCCTTCACCCAGATCGGCACGTAGTTGGCCGACGGCACCACAATGTCGAAGCCATGACCACCGGCGCGTACCTTTGCCAGCGCGGTGTCGTTGGAGTCGTAGTCGGTGGTCGTCACCTTGACCTTATAGGTATCCTCGAACTTCTTGATCATCTCGGGGCTGGTGTAGTCGCCCCAATTAAAGATGTTGAGTTCGCCTTCCGCATACGCGCTACCCGCAAAGGCAAACATTGCGAATACCGCCGTGGCAGTCGTGGTCTTCCATTTCATTGCTATTCTCCCGTTTTGGCAATCGTTGGTCATGGCTTGCGCCGATTGACGAAGTAGAACGCGGTTACGAGCACCACCGACAGCGCCAGGAATACCGTGGCGATCGCATTGATTTCCGGGCTCGTTTCGCGCCGCAACTGGCCGAGCATGTAGGTGGGCAGCGTATCCTGGCCGCCGGACTTGACGAATTCGGTGATAACCACATCGTCGAGCGAAATGACGAAGGCGAGCATGAAGCCCGCGATGATGGCCGGCCTCAAGAGCGGCAGCGTCACGAAACGGAAGGCTTTCCAGGGCGTAGCGTATAGGTCGGCGGCTGCGCGCTCCAGCGTCAGGTCCATGCTGTCCAGCCGCGCCCGGATCGGCAGGTAAGCGAACGGGATGCAGAAGGCGGTGTGCGCGGCGATCAGGTAACCGAGCCCTGAGTAACCGGTCCAGACCTTGATGCGCGAGAACACGATCAGGAGCGCGACGCCGGTGACTATCTCCGGCACCATCAGCGGCTGGTTGATGAAGGCGTATTTGAAGGTAAGGCCGGGATAGGGCCGCGTGCGGGTCGTGGCCAGAGCAGCCATGGTGGCGGCGATCGTCGACAGCGCCGCGGCCGAGACCGCCAGCACGAGCGAGCGGACGGAGGCGTCCTGCACAGCCGAATTGTGCCAGGCCGAAATAAACCAGCGCAGTGAGACGCCATCCCAGCGCGAAAGCGAATCCGCCGTGTTGAACGAATAGGTGACGAGCGCCGCGATCGGCAGATAGAGCGCGAAGAAGGTCAGAAGCGCCATGAACCCGAAGCCGGGTTGCGCCTGGATGTCGAACGGACGCTTAGCCATGGGCGCCCTCCGACCCGGATGCGTTGCGCACGTAGAACAGGAGCGCGATCATCACCAGCACCATGAGCGTAATTGAGATGGCCGCGCCAAGCGGCCAGTTACGGCCCGCGCCGAACTGCAGTTCGATCAGGTTGCCGAGCATCATGTTCTTGCCGCCGCCCAGCACCCGCGGAATGACATAGGCGCCAAGCGAGGGAATGAAGACCAGTATCGAGCCGGCTATGACGCCGGGCTTGATCAACGGGAAGATGATGCGGCGCAGAACCTGCCAGCGACCGGCGTAGAGGTCATATCCGGCCTCGACCAGCCGGAAGTCGAGCTTCTCCATCGAGGCGTAGATCGGCAGCACCATCAGAGGCAGGTAGACATAGATCATGCCGAGCAAGATGGCGGCGTCGGTATTCATGATCTGCAGCGGTTGCTTGATGATGCCGAGCGCCATCAGCGCCGTGTTGACCAGCCCTTCGTTGCGGATCACCTGCTGCATGGCGAAGGTGCGGATCAGCAGATTCGTCCAGAACGGAATGGTGACGAGGAAAACCCAGACCTCGCGCGTCTTCGGCGGTCGCGTGGCTATGAAATAGGCTGTGGGGAAGCCGAAGAACAACGTCAGCACGGTGGTGTAGAACGACAGGCTTATCGAACGCCAGAAGATCGACAAATGCGCATCGGCGAAGGCCAGAGTGTCGTCGAAGATGTCGCGCTGCATCAGCACCGACACCCAGCCATCGGTGGAGAATTTCCACACCACGCCGCCGTAGGGCCCTGGCGTCAGGAAGGAATAGATCACGACGATCAGCAGCGGGCCGGTCGCCGCCAGAAAGATGATGATCAGTGCCGGCGCCGACAGCAGCCACCGATCGCGGACATCTCTGCGTTCGGCTTCCTTGGCGACTTCTTCCGCGCTCGCCATCAGTCCCTCAGCACTTGTGCGGCATCGTTGCCGATCGAAATGCCGACCTTGTCTCCCCGCTCGAAACCGCAGCCTGCGCTGCGCGTGTTCTGCTGGCGCACAGTGAAGGCCTCGCTGCTGTCCAGGCGAACATGGATGTGCGTGTCGGTGCCGAAATAGACGATGTTTTCGACGGTGCCCGACAGGTCGCCCTTGCCGCTGGTCAGCTTGGCATGTTCCGGCCTGACCACCACGGTGGCGTTGTCCTTCGGCTGAAAGCCCTCAGCCACGGTGGCCTCGATCGTCGCGCCGGATTTGAGCGTCGCGCGTGCCTTGCCATTGCCGATATCGGCAATGGCAGCGGTCAGAAAATTGGTTTCGCCGATGAAGTCGGCGACGAAACGCTCCGCCGGCTTGTCGTAGATGTCCCAGGGCGTTCCGACCTGCAGGATCTTGCCCGACGACATCACCGCGATGCGGTCCGACATCGTCAGCGCTTCCTCCTGGTCGTGGGTGACGAAGATGAAGGTGATGCCGGTCTCGTGCTGCAGCCGTTTCAGCTCGATCTGCATCTCCTTGCGCAGCTTGTAGTCGAGCGCCGACAATGGCTCGTCGAGCAACAGCACCTTCGGCTGCGGCGCCAGTGCCCGCGCCAGCGCCACGCGCTGCTGCTGGCCGCCGGAGATCTGGCTGGTGCGGCGGCCGCTCAGCGTCTCCATCTTGACCAGCTTCAGCATCTCGGCGACGCGCGCCTTGATCTCGGCCTTCGGCTTGCCGAGCATCTCCAGGCCGAAGCCGATATTTTCGGCCACCGTCATGTGCGGAAACAGCGCGTAGGACTGGAACACCGTGTTGACCGGCCGCTTGAACGGCGGCAGCGACGCGATGTCCTGGCCGTACAGCAGGATTTCGCCGGCGCTCGGGAAATCGAACCCGGCGATCAACCGAAGCAGCGTCGTCTTTCCGCAGCCGGACGGCCCGAGCAGCGTGAAAAACTCGTTTTCGCGGATCGACACCGAGACCGTGTCTAGAGCGGCGACCTGTGACTCCCCGGTACCGAATACCTTGCGGACGCCACGAACGTCAATTGCACTTTTACCCGGTTGTTCCGGCACGATTACCCCATTCTTGCGTCCGCTCTTCCTGGCGGATCCGGTTCCCACTCGATTGTCAGCACACGGCGCGTAGCTTGGCAAGCATACATCTGAATCCCGGTTCAGAACGCAATTCCCGTGCCACGCTCAGGCCTGATAGGTGACCTTGCCGCCACAGATGGTCGTCACCGGTCGCACCCTATGCAGCGCGTCAGGTGCGGTGGCCTCGATATCGGCGGAAAGCACCACCAGATCGGCGAGATAGCCTGACTTCAAGCGGCCCTTGCGATGTTCTGTGAATTCCGCATGGGCGCCCTCCACCGTGTAGCCGGCGAGCGCTTCATGCAGCGAAAAACTCTGGTCGGGATCGCCTTCTGCCCAAGGTTTGCGCAAGATCGCCGCCTGCATGCCCAGGATCGGATCGATCGGCGACACCGGCCAGTCCGAGGCGAAGACGACGCGCGCGCCGGCATTCTTCAGCGTTCGCCAGGCATAGCTCAACGGCCAGCGCGCAGGCCCAATGCGCGATACGGTCGGCTCCAGGGGAAAGTCCATGGCGCCGGGCGGATGTGGCGGCTGCATCGACGCAATGACGCCGAGTTCGGCGAAACGCGGCACGTCGGCCGCGGTAATGACTTCGATGTGCTCGATTCGATGCCGGCTGTCGCGCCTGCCATTTTTCGTGATCGCCGCTTCGTAGCCGTCGAGCACGGCGCGCACCGCGCCGTCGCCGATCGCGTGCACCGCGATCTGCAACTCACGCTTGTCGACCACCACGGCGAGTTCGGCAAACTGCAGCGGCGTAAACAGCGGCTCGCCCACCCAATCCGGCCGATCGGCATAGGGTTCGACCATGACAGCAGTCCATGAATCGAGCACGCCGTCATAGAACACCTTGACCATGCCAGACGACAGCCATTCGCCCTGGTAGCGTTCGGTCATGATCGACGCCTTGTCGAGCATGTCATGCGTCATGAAGTTCTTGTAGTGGAACGGCACCTTGACGCGGCACGGCAAGCCTTCCTCGGCTTCGATCTCGGCAAGCAGCTCGAGCTGGTAGAGATTGCCGTCCATGTTCTGGATCGAGGTGATGCCGTGACGCGCGCACCAGGCGAGCCCGCGCCGCATGATGTCGCGATCGGCGGCGCGTTCGGCCGGCGTCGGCATCGGATCCGGCTCGCCTCCGGTCGCCAGCCCCAACCGTACCCGGCTTTCGCCGGCAAGATCGAGCACCGGGCCGAACGCCTCGCCTTCGCGCAATTCGCCGTCGGCAAGCCCATCGGCGCCCATGACGATCTCGTTGCCGGGACCGAGCGCACGCCCCCGCAGGATGCCAGCCATCTCCAGCGCCCTGGTGTTGGCCCACATCGTGTGATGGTCGGGCGCCGCCATGCAGAAGGGCCGATCCGGCAAGATGGCATCGAGATGATGGCGCGTCACGCGTTCGGCGCCGAGCACGGTATAGTCGACACCTTGCCCGACCAGCATTCTTGCGTCGGGCAGCGATTGCGCATAGGCGCGGATCGCCTTTTGCAGCGCATCGAAACCGGCAACGCCGGCAAGTTGCAGATGGGCAAGTTCAGCCGCGCCCGAAAACAGATGCATATGCGCTTCGATGAAGCCCGGCACGACCGAGCCACCTTGCGCATCGACAGTCCTGGTGGAGGGGCCTTTCAGGGCCTCGATCGTCTTGCGCTCGCCGACCGCCAGGATCACGCCACCGCCGATTGCAACCGCCTCAGCCACCGGGTCGTCCTCATCCATGGTCAAAACGCGGCCATTGATGACGATCAGATCGGCGGTTGAACTCATGATTGCCTGCTGGTTGACTGCAATTCCGGCACGCTAGACGACCAGCCACCGTGCCAGCAAGCCATAGCCGCTTGGCCCAACGACTTGTGTAAGATGGCACCGCATGGTTACGGTCGCTCCGCCTCGCCATGGAAGGATTTTCATGAAGACTGTTTTTTCGCCGCTTCACGCCGGCCATGCCGGCAATGTGGAACTGATTTCGGGCGCCATCGTGCCGGCTTTCGAAAAGCCCTCGCGCGCCGAGTTCATCAAAGCGCGCGTTGAGAGCGAAAAGCTCGGCCCGGTCCTGTCGCCAGAAATCCACAATCTCGATGCCGCGAAAAAGGTGCATACGGGCGATTACATCGATTTCCTGCCGACGGTGTGGCCGCTCTGGGAAGCATCGGGCCGGACCGGTTCGGCGATGCCCTTCACCTGGCCGACGCGCGGCCTGCGTGGTGACGTGCGCCCGAAAACCATCGACGCGCAGCTTGGTTTCTACTCCTTCGACGGCGGCGCCACCTTCGTCAAAGGCACCTGGGACGCGATCAAGTCGTCCTATGACGTGGCGCTGACGGCGGCGGGCCTGGTCAAGGCCGGCGAACCGTCGGCCTTCGCGCTGTGCCGTCCGCCCGGACACCATGCAGGTGCGGCCTTCATGGGCGGCTATTGCTTCATCAACAACGCCGCCGTCGTTGCGCAATGGTTTCGCGACCAGGGCGCCAGGCGTGTCTCGATCCTCGATGTCGACTACCATCACGGCAACGGCACGCAGGAGATCTTCTATAGCCGCGGCGACATCCAGGTCATCAACCTGCATGCCGATCCGATGACCGAATATCCATTCTTCCTCGGCCATGCCGACGAACGCGGCGCCGGCCCCGGCGAAGGCTTCAACCTTAACTACCCCATGCCGTTCGGCACGTCATGGGATGGCTGGAACGCCTCGCTGGAGGATGGCTGTGCCAAGCTGACCGCTTACGCTCCCGATGTCGTCATCGTCTCGCTCGGCGTCGACACTTTCGAGAAGGACCCGATCAGCCAGTTCAAGCTGAAGAGCGCCGACTATCCCAGGATCGGCCGCCGCATCGCCGGGCTCGGCCTGCCGACGCTGTTCGTCATGGAAGGCGGCTATGCCGTCGAGGAGATCGGCATCAACGCCGTCGGTGTGCTCACCGGTTTCGAGGACCGGTAGGAAGAAATCCGCCGCTCGCTGATCAATTTTTTGGTCAATGGTGAATCGACAGAATCCGCTGTCTCAAATCGCGTTTGAAGTCGGATTCGTCTGCGGTTAGATTGTACCCGAATCAGCCGTTCCTCGGGGGGCGCGGCGACCACCCAAAGTCTTACGCTCCGGAGCCATTCCGGGGCCGGATGCGGATAGCTTCGCGTTCCCTGGAAAGGTCCGATTGGACGCGGTCCCCGTGTCCTTGCGTGTGCCTTCGTGAAAGTGATGCGTATTCGGGTCCGGCCGCTGGCGACGTCAGCAGCCGGGCATCAGGAATTGCGGCAACCCGGCCTGACGCGATAACTCTCAACGGAACGATAGAGCGCCAACGATGTATCAATTCTCCCACGCCGACATCCCGATCGGCTCCGTGGCCGACGCAAGGAACCGTGAGAGGCAGCTTCTCACCCGCTCCATCAATATGCTGTCGGCGGCCGCACTCGCCGGCCACGGCTCGACGGAAGCGGTCGAGGCGCTGCATTTCACCAACAGCGTCTGGACAACCTTCGTCGAGGATCTCGGCTCCGGCGACAATGCCTTGCCCAGGGAATTGCGCGCCAATCTCATTTCCATCGGCCTGTGGCTGCTGCGCGAGGCCGAGGATATCAGCCAGGGCCGCACGGACAATTTCGAAGGGCTGATCGAAGTGTCGGCGATCATCAGGGACGGCATTCAATAACCGGCTGAGGCTGCCCGGCAAACGTCGAGGTTGCGGCTGGACAAGTTCCAGCCAGACCGCTTCCGACCTCCGCTATCTTGTTGTTGGACCATCGTCTTTTTCGAGAATGCGTTCGCCCTTTGCGATGTGATGTTCTACTTTGACGGGGCGGTGTGAGAGGACCGATTCACCGGAAGAAGCGCATTTGAAGTCGGGAAGGCATTTATGATCGACGACGAGCCGGACAGCGAACGCGTCTCGGCGCTGGCGCCGTTCCGGCACGGGATTTTCCGAGCCGTCTGGTCGGCCAGCCTGGTCTCGAATTTCGGCGGCCTGATCCAGGGCGTCGGCGCCGCCTGGATGATGACGACGATTGCCACTTCGTCCTATCAGGTCGCACTCGTCCAGGCCTCGACCACTTTGCCGATCATGCTGTTCGCGCTTGTCGCCGGCGCCATCGCCGACAGTTTCAACCGGCGCAAGGTCATGCTGGTTGCCCAGACCTTCATGCTGGTCGTCTCGGTGCTGCTGACGGTCTTCACCTATCTCGGCCTGATAACGCCGTGGACGCTGCTTGCCTTCACCTTCCTGATCGACAGCGGCACGGCGCTCAACAACCCGTCATGGCAGGCTTCGGTCGGCGACATGGTGCCGCGCAACAAGCTGCCGGCGGCCGTCGCGCTCAATTCGCTGGGCTTCAATCTGACGCGCAGCGTCGGTCCGGCGATCGGTGGCATCATCGTTGCCGCCGCCGGTGCCGCCGCGGCCTTTGCCGCGAATGCGGTCAGCTATGTCGGCCTCATCATCGTGCTTGCCCGTTGGAAGCCGGACCTGCCGGCATCGACGCTGCCGCGCGAGACGCTGGGCGCCGCAATGGGCGCCGGCCTGCGCTATGTCGCCATGTCGCCCAATATCGGCAAGGTTCTGGTCAGGGGTTCGGCGTTCGGCTTCAGCGCCGGCGCGGTCCTGGCGCTGCTGCCGCTGGTGGCGCGCGATGTCGTCAAGGGCGATGCCTTGACCTACGGCATCATGCTCGGCGCTTTCGGCATCGGCGCGGTCGGCGGCGCGCTGATCAGCGTCCGGCTGCGCCAGCTCCTGTCCAGCGAGACGATGGTGCGCATGGCCTTCGCTGGGTTCGCGCTTTGCGCTTTCAATGCCGCCATCAGCAGTCATGCCTGGCAGACCTCGCTCGGACTGCTCGTCGGCGGCGCCTGCTGGGTGCTCGCGTTGTCGCATTTCAACGTCACGGTGCAGATGTCGACGCCGCGCTGGGTGGTCGGCCGGGTGCTCTCGGTCTATCAGACGGCGACCTTCGGCGGCATCGCGCTCGGCAGCTGGATCTGGGGCGTCGTCGCCGATACGCATGGCGCCGAAACCGCGCTGATCGCGGCAAGCGTGGCGATGCTGGCGGGCGGCGCCATCGGCCTGCTTTTGCCGCTGCCGCAGCACGCTGTGCTCAACCTCGATCCGCTCAACCGCTTCAAGGAGCCGCATCTTGGACTCGACCTCAAGCCGCGCAGCGGCCCCATCGCCATCATGATCGAATACATCATTCGCGAGGAGGACGTGGCGGAATTCCTCGCCACCATGGCTGAACGCGGCCGCATCCGCCGCCGGGATGGCGCCCGCAACTGGACGCTCGCGCGGGACTTGGAAAATCCATCCGTGTGGATCGAGCACTACCACACGCCGACATGGCTGGAATATATCCGCCACAACAAGCGGACGACCCATGCCGACGCCGTCATCGGCGAGCGAATACGGGCGCTGCACAGCGGCGACGAGCCGCCCCGCGTCCGCCGCATGATCGAGCGCCCGACCACCGCCGGCACAGCGATCGTCATGCCGAAAGGCCCGATCGAGCATTAATGCATGTCGCGCAAAAATGTGCAGCGGTTTTGCGATGACGACATGCTTAAAACAAGAACCTAAAGTATCCGCTTTGATCAAGGGGTTTTAGGGGCCAGACAGCCTTTATGGAATGACAACGATCGATCTGGAGGACCGGCAGGGTGCGCCCGCGGCGACGCCGCTCAGTTCTGGCTCTTTGGGACTGAAATTTTTGTGCCTGGACCAATTCGCGAATGCACGAACAGGATGGCCATTGTAAAGAGACGCTCTATAACGGTTGATCTGATTATGACCACCAAGGGGAGACGATGCGTTACATACGTCCGCTTTCAATAGAAGATGCCGCCGGCCTGCTGGCCGGGTCGACCGGCACGGCCGCCATACTTGCCGGAGGCAGCGACCTCCTGGTGAGAATGAAAGGCGGCTTTATCGAACCCGACCTGATCGTCGACATCAAGGCGATCGAGGGCTTGAGCGAAATCCGGGAAACGTCGGAAGGTTTCAGCATAGGCGCTGCGGTCCCCTGCGCCGTGCTGGGCGAGAGCAAGGCCCTCAAGAAGGCTTGGCCCGGCGTCGTCGAAGCCGCGAACCTGATCGGCTCGAAGCAGGTGCAGGGACGCTGCACCATCGTCGGCAACCTGTGCAACGCCTCGCCGGCCGCCGACAGCGTGCCGGCGCTGGTGGCCGCCGGCGCCAGGGCAGTGATCGTAGGGCCGGCAGGCAGGCGCACGATTGCCGTGGAGAGCGTTCCGACCGGGCCGGGCAAGACGTCGCTGGCCAAGGGCGAGATCATCGAGGCGATCCTGCTCGACAAGCGCCCGCCAGGTTCTGGCGATGCGTATCTGCGTTTCATTCCACGCACGGAGATGGACATCGCGGTGGTAAGCGCCGGCGTCAACCTGACGCTCGATGAGCAAGGACGTGTCAAATCGGCCCGCCTGGCACTGGGCGCCGTGGCGGCGACGGTGATTCTGGTCGAGGAGGCTGCGGAGGTTCTCATTGGCTCCAGGCTTGACGAAGCCACGCTGGAGAGGCTCGCCAAGGTCTGCTCTGGCGCCTGCCGCCCCATCGACGACAAGCGGGGCACCATCGAGTTCAGAAGGAAAGTTGCGGGTGTGCTGGCCAAACGGGCCGCCATCACCGCCTATAAGCGTGCAGGAGGCAAATGATGGCCGGTGTAGCAGTTTCAACGACAATCAACGGCGACAATTTCGAGTACCTTTGCCAGCCCGATGAGACGTTGCTCGACGTCCTGCGCGATCGCCTCGGACTGGCGGGCGCCAAGGAGGGCTGCGGCACCGGCGACTGCGGCGCCTGCAGCATCATCCTCGACGACCGGCTGGTGTGTTCGTGCCTGGTGCTCGGCGCCGAGGCCGAGGGCCGGCACGTCGAGACCATCGAGGGCATGGCGCATGGCGACAGTCTGCATCCGCTGCAGCAGAAATTCCTCGAGCACGCAGCCCTTCAGTGCGGCATCTGCACGCCGGGCTTCCTGATCGCGGCCAAGGACCTCTTGGCCAAGAACCCGGATCCGACCGAGGAGGAAATCCGCTTCGGCCTCGCCGGCAACCTGTGCCGCTGCACCGGCTATGACAAGATCGTGCGCGCCGTCCAGGACGCGGCCAACGTGATGAAGGGAGCATGACGATGAATTTCGATCCACGTTTCGCGGGGCGCAGTTTCACCTCGGTCGGCACCCGCCCCATCCGTCCCGACGGCGTCGACAAGGTGACGGGCCGCGCACGCTACGGCGCCGACTTCAACATGGCCGGCCAGCTGGTCGGGCGTGTTCTCAGAAGCCCGCACGCCCATGCCGTCATCAAGAAGATCGACACCTCGAAGGCGGAGAAGCTCCCCGGCGTGAAGGCGGTGATCACCGCCGCCGACCTGCCCGACCTCACCGACGGCGATGCCGGCATGTACGACATCCTCGACAACTGCATGGCGCGCGCCAAGGCGCTCTATGACGGCCATGCGGTGGCCGCGGTGGCCGCGATCGATGCCCACACCGCCAGGCAGGCGCTGAAGCTGATCGAGGTCGACTATGAGGTGCTGCCGCATGTGACCGATGTCGACGAGGCGATGAAGCACTCCGCGCCTCTCATCAACGACGCCATCTTCACCGAGGGCCTCGAGCAAAAGCCGGTAAAGCCGTCCAACGTCGCCAAGCGCACGCAGTTTGGCCATGGCGACGTCCATCAGGGTTTCGGGCAGGCCGATTTCGTCGTCGAGCGCTCCTTCAAGACCGAGCAGACGCACCAGGGCTATATCGAGCCGCATGCCTGCGTGGCCAATGTCAGCTCCGACGGCACCGCCGACCTCTGGGTCTGCACCCAAGGTCATTTCGTCTACCGCCAGCATTGCGCCCAGCTGCTTGGCATGGAAGCTTCCAAGCTGCGCGTCACATCCTCGGAGATCGGCGGCGGCTTCGGCGGCAAGACCCATGTCTGGGCCGAGCCGGTGGCGCTCGCCTTGTCGCGCAAGGCTGGCCGGCCGGTGAAGCTGGTGATGACCCGCGATGAGGTGTTCCGCGCCTCTGGCCCGACCAGCGCCACCTCGATCGACGTCAAGATCGGCGCCCGCAAGGACGGCACGATCACCGCGGCCGAGGCGACGCTGCGCTACACCAGCGGCCCCTATGCCGGCATGTGGGCCGAGCTTGGCGCCATGACGGCGTTCGCCTGCTACAAGCTCGATAACGTCAAGACCGTGGGCTATGAGGTGCTTGTCAACCGGCCGAAGACGGCGGCCTACCGCGCGCCGTCCGCGCCGATGGCGGCGTTTGCGGTGGAAAGCGCCGTCGACGAACTGGCCAAGCAGATCGGCATCGACCCGGTCGAGTTCCGCGTCAAGAACGCCGCGCAGGAGGGCACCCGCTCCTCCTACGGTCCGGTCTACGGGCCGATCGGCATCGGCCCGACGCTGAAAGCGGCGAAGAACCATCCGCACATGAAGGCGCCGCTAAAGGAAAACCAGGGGCGCGGCATGGCTTGCGGCTTCTGGTTCAACTTCGGCGGCCAGACCTGCACCGACCTCAACATCGGCATGGACGGCTCGGTCTCGCTTGCCGTCGGCACGGTCGATGTGGGCGGCTCGCGCGCGTCGCTGTCGCTCGTGGCGGCGGAGGAGCTCGGCATCGACTATTCCCACGTCAAGGCGATCGTCGCCGACACATCCTCGCTCGGCTACAACGACATGACGGACGGCAGCCGCGGCACCTTCTCCTCCTCCATGGCGACCATCTCGGCCGCCCGCAACGCGATCAGGGTCCTCAGGGAACGCGCCGCGCAGATGTGGGACGTGCCGGTGGACGATGTGCATTGGGAACAGGGCCATGCGATCGCCAGGGGCGAGAAGTACGGCAACCTCTCGCCGCTGTCCTTGAAAGAGATTGCCGCGCAATCCGGCAAGACCGGCGGGCCGATCGCCGGCCACAGCGAGCTCGTCGCCGACGGCGCCGGCGTCTCCTTCGCCACCCATATCTGCGATATCGAGGTGGATCCCGAGACTGGCTCCACCCGCGTGATCCGCTACACGGTCGTGCAGGATGCCGGCAAGGCGGTGCACCCGACCTATGTCGAGGGACAGTACCAGGGCGGTGCCGCGCAAGGCATCGGCTGGGCGCTCAACGAGGAGTATATCTACGGCAAGGACGGGCGCCTGCAGAACTCCGGCTTTCTCGACTACCGCATCCCGGTCTGCTCGGACCTGCCTATGATCGACACGCAGATCCTCGAGATTCCCAATCCCAACCACCCCTACGGGGTGCGCGGTGTCGGCGAGACCTCGATCGTGCCGCCGCTGGCGGCGATCGCCAATGCGGTGTCGAACGCGGTCGGCGTGCGCATGACGCACATCCCGATGTCGCCGCCGCGCATCCTGGCGGCGCTGGAGGCTGAACGGGAAGGCTAGAGCGGGGTCTCGCGCCAATGGTCGAAGTCACCCTCTGGGGCGCGCTTGGCCAGCTCGCCGGAGGCCAGAGCAAGGTCGAGGTCGAGGCCAAGGACATCAGGGAGCTGTTCAGGAAACTGGCTGAACAGTATCCCGGCCTCGAGCCCTTGCTCGAGAAGGGCATTGCTGTGGCGATCGACGGGACGATTTATAGGGATACGTGGTCGAAGGAACTGCCGCCGGGGGCTGAGATTTTCCTGCTGCCGCGTCTGGCGGGGGGATAACTGGACACCCTAGGCTCGACAAAACCACGGCTATTCAAGAGAATTGTTGGCCAGTTCAGCCGGCGAGTTTGGTTCCTTTTCAATGACTGCTTCTGTGTCAATCACAGACATAAAGGCGAGCGATCTACACGTCTGAATTGGGGCGGACTGCCGACGGTCTGCTTTCGAGTCGAACTCTGGAGAAAGCGGTCGCTCCGCTCACGACCTCAGGTCGAACGTATGTTTTCTATACAAACCGGACATGCTCTGATTTGGTGACAAGCAAAACAGCAGCCCTCTAGGGCTCGTCCCTCACATCGCGCAAATTAGACACAACGCGGCGGTTCTGCGACCTGCAGGCGGTGTCGGGGCACTCGCGGACGAGCCTGTCCTTACCGTAGCCCTTCGCCCACATGCGGTTGCGGTCTATGCCGCCGGCGACGAGGTAGTCCATCACCGCATCGGCGCGCTGCTGCGACAGCGCCGTTTCGCTTGCGCCGGGATCATCGGCGAAACCCTGCAGCTTGAGCAGCCAGCGCGGATGCTTTGCTAACCAGGCGATCTGGGTGTCGAGGGTGGCCTTGGCGACAGAATCAAGCGCGGCCGAACCTTGCGTGAAATAGGTGCGGCGGCCGACATTGAGGATAAAGTCCTCCTCGCTGCCCGGCTGCACGTTCTGGAAGCCGGCAATCTCGGCATTGGTGACGTCGGGCGTGGAAGGGGCCAGCGTGTTGCTGGTCGAGCAGGATGCGGCCAGCACCAGCAGGCCGGCGGCGAGCAGCCGGCGCGTATTTTCAATCACGCGGTTCATGAGGCGCCATCATTCGACAGTGGTGGAAGCGGGCGCCTGGTCGGCGATGTGCGGCAGGACCTCCACCGCGGTGCCGATCGGGCAGCGCTGGTAGAGGTCGATGATGTCCTCCGGAAACATGCGGATGCAGCCGCTGGAAGCGTCGGTGCCGATGCTCCATGGCTCCAGCGTGCCATGCAGGCGGTAGCCGGTGTCGGCGCCGTTGCGGTGCAGATAGAGCGCGCGCGGCCCGAGCGGATTGTTGGACGCGCCGCCTGCGACCATGTGCGGTAGGTCCGGCCTGCGCTTACGCATTTCGGGGGGCGGGACCCATTGCGGCCACAGCGCACGGCGATCGATCGTCGCGCGGCCGTACCATTTGAAGCCGTCCTTGCCGACGCCGACGCCGTAGCGGATGGCGGTCTTGTTTTCCATGATGACGTAGAGGAAGTGGTGGCGAGTATCGACCACGACGGTGCCGACCGGCTCGCTGCTGAAATACTTGACGATCTGGCGGTGCCATCTCTTGTCGATCTTGGCGAAGTTGGTCTTGCGATAGACAAAATTGTTGTCGCTGGCGGTACCGGCGAAAAAGGATTTTGCCGCCGCGGCTTGAGCAATATTGCTGGTTGCACCTACCGCGATCAGCGCCAGGCCGCCGAGCACGACACCCCTGCGTGATAAAACCATCGGCAATCCCCCCATGCCTAAAGCCTGGCGGACCATAGTTGAGAATTATTTCGCCTCAAAGTGGAAAATGCTACGTTGCTTCAGTCCGCCGTTCGCGGACCGGCAGCTTCTGCGGTCGTGCAGGACGCTGGCAAGGCGGTGCACCCGACCTATGTCGAGGGACAGTACCAGGGCGGTGCCGCGCAAGGCATCGGCTGGGCGCTCAACGAGGAGTATATCTACGGCAAGGACGGGCGCCTGCAGAACTCCGGCTTTCTCGACTACCGCATCCCGGTCTGCTCGGACCTGCCTATGATCGACACGCAGATCCTCGAGATTCCCAATCCCAACCACCCCTACGGGGTGCGCGGTGTCGGCGAGACCTCGATCGTGCCGCCGCTGGCGGCGATCGCCAATGCGGTGTCGAACGCGGTCGGCGTGCGCATGACGCACATCCCGATGTCGCCGCCGCGCATCCTGGCGGCGCTGGAGGCTGAACGGGAAGGCTAGAGCGGGGTCTCGCGCCAATGGTCGAAGTCACCCTCTGGGGCGCGCTTGGCCAGCTCGCCGGAGGCCAGAGCAAGGTCGAGGTCGAGGCCAAGGACATCAGGGAGCTGTTCAGGAAGCTGGCTGAACAGTATCCCGGCCTCGAGCCCTTGCTCGAGAAGGGCATTGCGGTTGCGATCGACGGGACGATCTATCGCGATACGTGGTCGAAGGAACTGCCAAAGGGCGCGGAGATTTTTTTGTTGCCGCGGTTGGCTGGGGGGTGATGGTGAGGGCCGACGACGCGCGGTATATAGAATGGCAGCTTTGCGCCGCATGTCGGACAGCGCCTATAGCCCGGTCCGGCATGCCGGACGCGCCTTTACCGATCAGATGATGCTTGCATTACGCCTGCGCCCGAACGCGCAATGCCTGCGCGACTTCCAGATGGATATCGAACTGGACCTCGGCTTCAACTTGAAGCGTTACGGCAATGGCATACAGGATGTCTTCATCCTGGTTCAGCCCGCCGCCAGATGCGTCACGACACTGCACACGGATCGGGACATCAGCGTTGTCGCCGAATTCCGGTATGGTCTGGATTCTGCTCTTCAGCCGCTTGGACCACACTGACCCGCGCTTGATGATGTTCGCATCAAGCCCGTCGGGGGTCATGTCGAAACCCCATCTGCCGTCATCTTCGTCATCGGCTTCGTTGACCGCTACGGCTTCCAACGCAGCAAGCCGGTATTGAGCGCGCGAAGGATTGACCGGTGAAAACCACGCCAGGGTCACGCGCATGGAGCGAGGAAGCCTCTCTCCCGACAGTGACGGCGGTACGGGCATTCTGAAAACCTGCGCACCATTCTTGCGGATTGATCCCAGACCGACCATCGTCACCCCGGCCTCAGGCGACTCCCGCATCAATCCGCCATCCAGATAACCGTGCCCGAAATGGCGGCAGACCTCCTCCTTCGCGCGAAGATGTTGGTTGCTGCCAAGCCTGCCCTTCTCTTCGTCGTAGAGATCGAGTGCGTCCTGGGGCCACCTAGCGGCATTGACCGCCAACGCCCGTGTCAGGAGTGCGTTCTGCGGGCGGGATAGTTCCAATCCCTCATAGGGACCGTCTTCTCCCGTAAGCGCCGCGGCGGCGCGTAACAGGGAACGGGTGACCAGGGCAGCCGCAGGACTCGTGCCCCGGGATTTTTGCGTGGCATCCTGTCCTGGCGGTGAGGCAGCAACCAATCCGGTACGGCTGGATCGTTGCAAACCCCGCAAGCTGACATCCGCCCCCTGCGGCATGGCCCGCACTTCTAGGCAGCCGCCTGCCTCGACGAGATCGGGCTTTATAGACCGGCGGGACCCCAGCCCGAGCGCGCTGGTCATCTGCGGTACGAACTCGCCGTCCTCTTCCAGCCTCAGGATACCGGCCTGCTGCGGAGGCGTGTGATTGACGTGATCAAGCGACAATGCACCCACGGTCAGGCCGTTCAACGACTCCGCCGGCGCCAAAAGCGTACGATTAATAATGCCATCGCGCATTGCCCCGCGAACTGTAACGCGGCGGGCGGCGATCACGGCGTTTTCGAAATCCATCGTGGTCGTTCCGGGAAGAACGAGATGGCCGACATTGCCTGCCGAAATCACAAACAGCAACCCTTCCTTCGCAGCCCACCAGTCCATCAGCCGTGCAAGCGCGCTGATGCGGCCTGAAAAGTGACTGTCGCGGACACCGATGGAGAAATTGACGACAAAGACGTCCGGTGCCGCGGGCTCGTCGGTGCCGATCAGCCGCATCACGGTCGTGTGCACCACATCGACAAAGAGGCGGTTCCGCGCAGTTTCAGCACCATCCTCCAGATCTATCAAAACGGGTACGCTAACAAGCCGCGTGTCCGTCAGGGGCACGCCGTCGGCCTGTAGATCACCGCGCAGGATCAGCGAAGCCATCGCGGTAGCGTGGTACCGCCGGGCCACCGGCGAAAGCCTGACCAGGTCGTGCATGTCTTCGATGACAACGCCGCCATCCAGGGACCGATGGGCTGCTACAGGTGTGCCGTCGAGAAGCGCCGCACGGATCGGCGCGTTGGGATCGAACGCGCCCTCAACGGCGCGATCTTCTCCTGCGGCATCAGGGCCATCCGGTATTGCCTGGCCGATCGTCTGTGGCAAGATGAACTGGACGCCCTCAAGGGTGGCAAGACCGTTGATATCGGCTGGATTAGCCAGCATCTCGCGCACGGCATGGCAAGGCAGCTCGACGAGAAGCGCCTCATAGATAAAGCCGTCTTCAGAAATGGAGCTGCGATCCAGAATCGAGCCTTCCCGCGCGGCCACACGTTGCTCCAACTCGCCGCGCCAGCTTACGCGTTTCGCGGCGCTCGCCGTCGGCCAGATTTCAAACTCGATGGAGATTGGGTCGTCGTCCGTCCGGAATGCTAGACGATCTTCAATGACCGCGTGCGCCGTGTCGCCAAGCCGGTCCTGCGGCCCCCACGGGCGCAATTCGAGGAGCAGGTCGAAGAGCTTCCACCAGGGTCCAGCACCATATGGCGCATTTTCTCCCCGCTGACAGGCTTTCCACAGGGAGAGCATCTGCCGGAATGACTCAACGGTTGGAATGGTCGCATATAATGTGCGCGCCAATCTCGTTGCGTCTCCCGCCGGCTGGAATCCTTCCGGATAGTCCTCCAGAGACTCCAGCTCCGCTTCGGAGAAGACTTCGAGCCCGGCCTCGCGCGCCACCCTAGCGAAATCGGAAACACTGCCGGCAGTAACGAAGACAAGCGCGCGCTCCGGCGCGATGCCGGCGGGGTCCTGTCGGAGCGTGACCAACGGATCACCGCCGGCGAGCGCCGCGCTTAGCCTGTCAAAAGTAGCCCGGAAACGCTCTCCCTGCCGCACCCGCCCGGGACCTGACGGTCTCGGCTGGGCGCGGGGACTCCCTGTGGGACGAATAGCATTGACCGGATCAGGAAACCGGAGGATCGGTCTTTCCACCATCTATGCCCCCTGTCTCCCGCATGCCCGAACGTGAACGAAAAGCCTTGACGCGATCATCCAATATAGATCGGAGTTCACGAGCGCCCTGCGCCAAAGCTATTCTCCGCCTCACATCAAGAAAAAATGCCTCCGCCTCTGAAAAGCTGACAGGATTAACCGACTCGCACAAGCGTTTGGCAGTATAACCCGGCTGTCCGTCCAGCGTATCGAGCTGGTCATCGAAATACTTGATCATTTCCTTGGCGGACGGAGCGTCCAGGTTGAGTCGGAGCTCAAATCGACGCCAAGTGGCCCGGTCCAGCAGTTCCGGGTGGTTGGTTGCGCCGACCAGCACGCAATAAGGGGGCAGGTCATCGATCTGAAGCAGGAGCGTCGTAATGACCCGCTTGATTTCGCCGGTCTCGTGAATATCACCGCGCTCCTTGCCGATAGCATCGAATTCATCGAAGAAGAGGACGCAGGGTTCCGTCCGGGCGAAATCGAACAGCCGGCGCAGGCGCTGCGCCGTTTCGCCGAGATAGCTTGTGACGACCGCGTCATAGCGAACCGTAAAGAGCGGCAAGGCCAGCTCGTAAGCTATCGCTTCCGCAAGCGAGGTTTTCCCGTTCCCAGGGGGGCCGGCCAGAAGCAACCGATGTCGGGGCTCAAGACCGTGCACTCGCAGCACATCGGCCCGGCGCTGCTCTTCGATCAGCTCGTCACAAGCCTTGCGAATGGCCTCGTCCAGATAGAGGGCCGACAGGGAACGCCGGGGCTCGGTGCGCTGAATGCCGCCTGAACCGTCGCGTACCCGGATGCTCGGCGCCTGGGCTTGGCCGTTCCGCTGGGTTGGTTGTGGCGTATCAAGGAGGCGTACTATACGCTCTGCGACGCCGGAATGCTTCTTCGACCGCTCGTCCGCAGCGATAGCTTCGGCGACAGCGCGCGCATCGGCAACGTCACCGCGGACGCTTGCCTTGACGAGATTGATGATGAGGTCGCTGCGCGCCATCTATAGTGCCTTCCAACAACCGCATTTCGAAATTCGCGCCGTATTTCCTAGTTTTGGCACGTATCGGCACATTAAGTCACCCGGAAAACGCAATTTTACCCCGGCAAGGCTTGATGATAGAATTAGCGAGAGGATCGCTGCCAATCAAGATGTGCACAGGACCTCCAACATCAAACGGTTGTTCAGCTGACGAAGCTTGCTCCGAGCTACTGCGAGGATGTTCTGTGTGAGGGCCAGAAACGCCAGCGGGTCCGCTTGTCGCGTCGCGTTCCGAAAAGCCGACGGTCAGCTTACGGCCCAAGGCAGACAGTTGTCTTCGCCCAAGTCAGGCCGCCACCAGCAACAACTCGTCCTCCCCCTCACACCCCCAGCGTCGGCTCCGTATTCACCTCCAGCGCCTCTTCCGCCTCATCATCCTCGCCAAGGATATCGCCGTTCACCTCCAACGCCCGCCCGATCCAGATCGGGTCGACCAGATGGTCGCGCTTGGGATTGCTGGGTGGATACTCAGCCCGCCGTGCCTGTTCAAGTCAATCACAGCTATTTGCAGCCTTCAGCGCTTCGGCGCGGGACGGTTTGTTCAAATCCGCAATCCTTCGAACAGAAGCGTAGAACCTTGGATAGTCGCCGGAACACAAATCGAACAGGCGAAGAAATGCCGGAACCTGTTCGCCGTAGACAGACGTCGCGGCGAGCTTTGCGTTGTTGATCGGCTGATCGAACCAGGCGTCATAGCCCCGGTATCCGGCCCAGCGCCTGTCGCGCATGTGCCGGTAGCGCATCCGCAGCCTGTCGATCGTGGCCGCCTTGACGGCCGCCATCTGCTGCGGGGTCCGGGGACTTCCATAGACCTGGCCCAACTCGTCGCGCGTTTTCGCCACCAGCCTGAGAAAATCGGCGCTGCGCTTGCGAGCGGCTTCGTAGCGGCGCAATCCGGCGCGATCGCCAGCGGCGCGGAGCCATCTTCTTGTGCCGGTGGTTTCGACGGCAACGGCGAAAGCCTCGTTGAATGCGGAATCGCCATCCACATAGAGGCGCTGGTGCGCCAGTTCATGGAAGACAAGGCTTGCGAGGTAGGTGTCGTCCTGACGCAGCATGGTGCTGAGCAGCGGGTCACTGGACCAGCCCAGTGTGGAATAGGCGGTGATGCCGGTGACATAGACGTCGAGCCCCTGTCTCTGAAGCTCGACAGCGTTTTCCGCAGCGGATTTCCGGGAGAAGTAACCCCGGTAGGGAACGCAGCCGAAAATCGGAAAGCACCATGTTCGTGGAGCGAGCGAGAATTGCGGCGCGGCAAAAACGGCCCAGGTCACGGCGTCCCGGTGGATGTCGACATAGCTGCGGTAGCTGCTGTTGTCGGGCAGTGCCAGTTCATCTGTCGCGAACCGTCTTATGGCGCTCGCCGACGTCAGCTTGCTGCGCAATGCCTTGGGCGTCGAAGGATCGCGGATCAGTTTTCCAACATTTTTGCGCGCCGCCATGATCTCCACATGGCCCTCCAGCGACTGCGCGTAGTAAGAGATGCTTGTGCAGCCGCTCACCCCGAACACCATGGTCATCGCGGCCAGTATTCGAAGAACGCGCCTCACCGTTTGCCCACCGCTTGCTCATCTCCCCAGGGAGTTCCTCCTCTCACAGGCGCACCGATTTTCGTCAAGCAGACACCGGCCCCAAGTCACCGCGCTCATTCGCCCGCCAAGACCTGGCCTGTTACGCGCCCTACCCCTCGCCCGACAAATCCCGCCGCGCCTTGTCGAGTTCTTCGGCGTAACGCCGCATCAGATGACCTTCGGTCAGGAGCCCGACGACGACGCGGTCGGTGAAATCCTCGACCACGGCCAATTCCTCGGCGCCGGCGCGCTGGAAAGTCTCGGCGGCCGATTGCACGTTCATGGTCGGCACCAGGACGGCGTCCTTGTACTTGGCGAGCGACAGCAACGGCGTCTCCCCGTCGGACAGGTCGCTATGCAGTTCGGCAACAATCAGCACGCCGACATAGTGCCCGGCGTCGACCGCGATGACGCGCTGGGCCGAGCCGAGCGGCACCTCCTTGCGGAAGGCGGCGAGCGTTTTCGAGGCATCGATGGTGCGGACATCCTTGCGCATCATCGAGCCGACCGTCAGGCTGCGCATCCAGCCGACGTCGTGCGCGCTGCGGATCGTCTCGCCGCGCAGATGGAAACGCCATGTCGAGAAGGAATAGCCGAAGGTTTCGCGCACCAGGATCGCCGCCATGATCGAGGCCGCCAGCACCACGCCGGTGAGCGTCAGGTCGCGGGTCGATTCCAGCGCCAGGAACGTCATCGTCAGCGGGCCGCCGACGACGCCGACGGCGAGCGACGTCATGCCGACCACGGCGGCGACGGCGGGATCGATGCCCGTTGCCGGCGAAACGACGGTCATGATTTCGGCGAACATCTTGCCGAGCAGGGCGCCGAGGAACAGGGAGGCAAAGAACAGTCCGCCGCGAAAGCCCGAGCCCAGCGAGACCGCCGATGCCGCCAGCTTCAGCAGGAAGACGCTGGTCACCACGGCAAGCCCGTAATTCATCGCGAATTCGCGATGCAGCGCGCCATGGCCGCTGGACAGGACCTGCGGCGTGATCAGCCCAAGCAGCCCGACAATGCAGCCGCCGATGAAGGGGCGTAGCGCGGCATCGATCGACAGCCGCACGAAACCGCGCTCGATCAAGGTCACCAGTTGCATGATGGCGATGGAGGCTGCGCCGCCCAGTAATCCCAGCAGCAGGAACGGCAGATACTGGCTGGCGGTGAGCGCCGGCAGGCCGGCAAGCTCCAGCGGAAACGGAACGCCGCCGAAGACCTCGGCGGTCAGCGAGGCCGCGATCGCCGCCGTCATCACCGGCGCGACATTGGCGACCGAGTAGATGCCGATGACCAGCTCAAAACCATAGAAGGCGCCGGTCAGCGGCGCGTCGAAGGCGGCCGCGATCGCGCCGGCAGCCCCACAGCCGACCAGGATGCGGACATCGTTGCGGCGCAGCCTGAAGGCCCGCGCCAGCCGCGATGCCATGCCGGAGCCGACCTGCGTGTAGCCGGCTTCCAGCCCGACCGAGGCGCCGAAGCCGCTCGAGATCATCGTCTGACCGGCGATGATGAACGTGTCGGTCAGGGACATGCGCCCGCCGTAAAGCGCATTGGCTTCGATCGGATCGACCGGCGTGCGGAATTTCCGGATCCTCAGCCAGATCACGGTCAGCCCGAGCAGGATGCCGCCGATTGCCGGGATCAGCGCCTGCACCGGGCTCTCCAGCGAAAACATCCCCGAAAGCCGCCCTCCCGGCTGAACGCCGAACAGCAACCCGTGCAGGTCCTGCACCATCTGGCTCATAGCGGTGACCAGCACGCCTGCCATCACCCCGACCAAGCCGGCCAGAAGGACGACGGCGATGCCGCGCGCCTCGAGCAGCGGCAGCGACCTGATCAGCACAGCGCGCAGCCGGCGGGCATAGACTTGCGGTTGGTTTCTGGAAAGCACCGGAGCGGCTCGCCGATATCTAGGGAAAGTGAAAGCCTGATACGCCCGACGACATCGCATGGCAACCGCAATGCCGGCCGCCGGCAGGTGGCCGGACAGCACGGCTTCACTGCGTCGATAAGACCATCTTCGTCAGGGAAACTGCGTTGACGTAAACGTCAACCCGAAGCTATATGCGCCCAGCGCCAATGCGCGACAAACGCAACGAGACGAGGAGAACGGCATGAGCGTTCAGGAAATTGCCGACAAGATCAGATCGCGCGTGGCGAGTGCCGGGTTCGATCGTTCCGTGAAATTCGATACCGGCGCTGACGGCGTCATCGTCATCGACGGCGCCACCGTGTCGACCGACGACGCGCCGGCCGACTGCACCATAAAGCTTTCGCTCGACGATCTGGATTCGCTGATTGCTGGTGACCTCAACCCGACCATGGCGTTCATGACCGGCAAGATCAAGGTCGAGGGCGACATGAGCGTCGCCATGGCGCTGAGCCAGTTGATCGGCTGACCAGCTTTTGATCAGCTAAACTGCTCAGGCATGAAACAAGAACGCCGCCCCGATGGGGTAGCGTTTTTGTTTCTAAAGTCTTCAGGCAGCGGCGGTCAGCGCCACCGGCGCCTTCAGCTTGCGCCCCGCGGCCTTCAGCGTGCCTTGGGCGCCGCTCAGCGCGCCGTCCACCAATTCCAGCGCCAGCAGACGGTGCCGCTCATAGGGTCCCGGCATGGCGAGCGCGCCGGTCTGGGCGGCCGAGAACCCGAAACGCCCGTAGTAAGGGGCATCGCCCACCAAAAGGATCGCGGCATGGCCGAGCCGCGCGGCCTCCGCCACGGCATGGCGCATCAACGCCGAGCCGATGCCGGCATTCTTGAGTGCCGGATCGACAGCGAGCGGACCGAGCAGAAGCGCTGCCGGGCCACCCTCGCCCAGCACCACATCCCACAGCCGCACGCTGCCGGCGACCGCACCTGATGCATCGCGCGCGACGAAGGCCAGGCCTTCCGAAGGCCGGCGGCCGCGCCGCAGCTTTTCCGATGATTTCTTCCTGCGCTTCGGCCCCATCGCGCGATCGAGCAAGGCCTCACGCGCCGCAATGTCGGCAGCGGTTTCGGCGACGATTGCAAAAGCGTGGGCACTCTCCCCCCTTGAGGGGGAGATGTCGCCGCAGGCGACAGAGGGGGTCGGCCCGTCCTGACGCGACACCCTATCGTGGGCAAAGAACGTCGGCGCTTCACGCGAGACGACCCCCTCTGGCCACTTCGTGGCCATCTCCCCCTCAAGGGGGGAGATTCCCGTGGCGCTCTCAACAATGAAATTTACAACGTCCATTTCCGCGATCCTTCACGAGCGGAGATCTGTTCCACAGGCGAACCCGGGCGGGCGACAAGCGCCCACCTGGGGTGATCTGAGCAACTCTTGCGAGCCGTCAGATCACGTAGGATCGGAGGGGCTCGAAGCCGTTGAATGCGACCGCCGAATAGGTGGTCGTGTAGGCGCCGGTGCCCTCGATCAGCACCTCATCGCCGATGGTCAGCGACAGGGGCAGCGGATACGGCGTCTTCTCGTACATCACGTCGGCCGAATCGCAGGTCGGGCCGGCGAGCACGCAAGGCGCGGTCTCGGTGCCGTCATAAGCCGTCGTGATCGCGTAGCGGATCGCCTCGTCCATCGTCTCGGCGAGACCGCCGAACTTGCCGATGTCGAGGAACACCCAGCGCACATTGTCGTTGTCGGCCTTCTTCGAGATCAGCACGACTTCCGACTTGATGACGCCGGCATTGCCGACCATGCCACGGCCCGGTTCGATGATCGTTTCCGGGATCGCGTTGCCGAAATGCCTGCGCAGCGCCGAGAAGATCGCCTGGCCATAGTCCTGAGCCACCGGCACGTCCCTGAGATAACGGGTCGGGAAGCCGCCGCCCATATTGACCATCTTCAGGACGATGCCTTCCTCGGCGAGCGTCGCAAACACCTTCTTGGCGTCGCCGAGCGCGCGGTCCCAGGCGTTCAAATCGGTCTGCTGCGAGCCGACATGAAACGACACGCCATAGGCGTCGAGGCCGAGCGACTTGGCATGGCGCAGCACGTCGACCGCCATCGCCGGTACGCAGCCGAACTTGCGCGACAGCGGCCACTCGGCGCCCGCGCCGTCGGTCAAGACGCGGCAGAACACGCGGGCACCGGGAGCGACGCGGGCGATCTTTTCGACCTCCTCGACGCAGTCGACCGCGAACAGCCGGATGCCGAGCTGGTAGGCGCGTGCGATGTCACGCTCCTTCTTGATGGTGTTGCCGAAGGAGATGCGATGCGCCGGCGCACCGGCGTCCATCGCCATCTCGACTTCGGCAACGGAGGCGGTGTCGAAGGACGAGCCCATCGCAGCAAGGAGGCGCAGGATTTCCGGCGCCGGGTTTGCTTTCACCGCATAGTAGATTTTGGAATCGGGAAGCGCCTTCTCGAAAGCGAGGAAATTGTCGCGCACGACATCGAGGTCGACGACGAGGCACGGGCCGGTCGGACGTCGGGTGGCGAGGAAGTCAAGGATGCGCTGGGTGGCCATCGGGGTCTCTCCATCAGCGCCTTGCGGCGCGCACAAAGGCTGCGAGACGCGGGCTCTCGGCCTCGCGAACACGCGGTCAAACAAAGGCGGGACGAAAATCCATGGAACCAGCCGGTGGAGACCCCGGAACCATGAACGCCGTCTCGCGGCGATGAACCTTGGCCTTGCCCGGCCTCGGTTCGCTTTGTCTGCCTTGGCTTGGATGGGAGACCCGTCCGCACTGCCGGCAATGAAGGTGTGCCTCTTCAGTAACCCCGGTCTTTGGACGACCGGCAGAACACCAGAAAGGCCCGCACCGTCGTTGCTTCAAGGTGTCCTCGGTTTGGTGGTTGGCCACTAAACCGACTGGAGGGGTTGGCTCCAGTTACCTTACCGATTGCCCTCACCATTCGAGGATCGGCGGACACCCACAGGCACGTGCGACTTTGGGCAAGCGCGATATAAGAGCGAAGGGTTTCACAATCAATAAAAATCGACAGGCAAGGTTGTAAAATTTCCAGCGGCGCACAATGTTGGACAGACTGTATCCGGATATTGAACGCATGACAGGCACTCGCGGCCCCCTGAACGCTTTTCTCGACCTCGACCAGATTCCAGTTGCCAATAGGCAATCAGGCCCGCTTGCCGGCCTGCTTCTGGCCGTCAAGGACATTTTCGACGTCGCCGGCTACCGCACCGGCTGCGGCAATCCGCAGAAATACGAGGAAGCCTCCGCCGCCGCGGCAACCGCGCCGGCCGTCCAGGCGCTGCTTGATTCGGGTGCGCGCTTCGTCGGGAAGACGCAGACCGACGAGCTCGCCTTTTCCCTGATGGGGCTGAACGCGCATTTCCCCTCGCCGGTCAATCCGGCGGCACCCGGCCGCATCACCGGCGGCTCGTCATCCGGATCCGCCTCGGCGGTCGCCGGCGGCCTTGCCGACATCGCCACCGGGTCCGACACCGGCGGCTCGATCCGCGCGCCGGCAGCTTTCTGCGGCCTGATCGGCCTCAGGACGACGCATGGCCGCATCTCGCTTGCCGGCACCATGCCGCTCGCCCCTTCCTTCGATACGTTCGGATGGTTCGCCAGGGACATGGCGACCTATGAGAAGGTCGGCGCCGTGCTGCTCGGCGACGACCCCCAGCCCCGCGACTTGCAGCGCCCCCTTGCCCTCGATGCGCTGGACGGGCTCGTGCTCGGCCAGCAAGAGACCGATGAATATGCCGGCATGGTCCAGCGCGTCTCTTCGGTGATGGGCGCACCGCGCACGATCGCACCGCTGTCCGATTCCAGCGACGACCTCTATTGGTGCTTCCGCACGCTGCAGGGATACGAGGCCTGGCAAAGCCACGGCGCCTGGATTTCGCGGAGCGGCCGCATGCTTGGCCCGTTCGTCAAGGAACGTTTCGAGCACGGTGCGACCATCGATGCCGCCACGGCGCGGCACGAAACGGAGCGGCGCGACGCCTTCCGCCGCGAGCTTGCCGAGCGCCTTGGCGAGGACGGCGTGCTGGTGCTGCCGACCGTCCCTGGCGCCGCCCCGCTCAAGGCCGCTGCCTTCGACGATTTGCAGACCTACCGCGAACGCGCGCTGAGGCTGCTGTGCCTTTCCGGCCTGTCGGGCTTTCCGCAGGTCACGTTGCCGCTGGGCAAGGTGGACGGCGCGCCCTTCGGCCTCTCGCTTCTCGGGCCGAAGAACAGCGACCGGCAATTGCTGGCGCTCGCCGCACGCATCCTTGCCGTCCCTTCAGGGAACTCATGACATGGACACGCTGACCCGCATGCGCGCCTTCATAGACGTGGTCGAGGCCGAGGGCTTTTCGGCGGCCGCGCGCAAGATCGGCCGCTCCAAGGCGCTGCTGTCGAAATATGTGCGCGAGCTGGAGGACGAACTCGGCGCGCTGCTGTTGAACCGCACCACGCGGCAGTTCTCGATGACCGAGGCTGGTCACACCTATTACCGCCGCGCCTCCGAAATCGTGCGCGAGGTCGACAGCCTGGCCGATGCGGTGCGCGAATCCTCCGGCGACGTGCGCGGCAGGATCAAGCTTTCGGCACCGCGCACCTTTGCCGACGCCCCGATCGGCCAGTCGCTGATCGACTTCGCCAAGCAATATCCCGACATCGTGCTCGATATTGATCTCGACCGCTTCGTCGATCTGGTCGAGGAAGGTTTCGATCTTGCGGTGCGCATCTCGCGGCTGGAGAACTCCTCCTTGATCGCCAGACGCCTGGCGCCGTTTTCGGTGCGGCTCTGCGCCTCTCCTGAGCTGATCACAAAGCATGGCAGGCCGGCGCGGGCACAGGATCTTGCTCGCATTCCCTGTATCGTCGACACCAATGGTCGCGGGCTGAACAATTGGCAGTTCAAGGGCGACGGCAGCGACACGGTGAGTGTTTCGGTTTCGGGTCCGATCGAGGTCAACAGTCCAATGGCGGCGCGGGCTGCCGCGGTGGCGGGGTTGGGATTTGCCATCCTGCCGGATTTCATCGCCGCACCCGATATCGAGAGCGGCCGGCTGGTGACGGCGCTCGACGACCGCATCCTGTCGGGCGCAGGCATTTTCGCCGTCTACCCGCACCGGCGCTATCTGCCCGCCAAGGTGCGCGTCTTCGTCGACTTCCTGGTGCAGTGGTTCAAGACGCGTGACAACGCGTGATCCGTTTCAGTGGCGAAGCGGTCCCATTTTCGCCCCCTTTCTGGTCACTGTCGGCAACTCTCCGAAGTCGGTGGAATCGCGGCCCAGAATGCACCTGAAACGGCAAGCAATCATGCTGGCTTCGGCCATGGCGGCAGCGTTTGCCGTGGCCGGGCCGGCCGGAGCGCATCCGCACGTCTTCGCCGAAGCCCGCCTCGAAGTGGTGCTGAGCCCGGATCACCAAAGTGTGAAAGCGCTGCGCCACCTCTGGCGCTTCGACGATCTGTTTTCGAGTACAGTGATGATGGAGTTCGACAAGAATTCCGACCTGAAGCTCGACGACAAGGAATTGAAGGATGTCGCCGACACCGTCCATGCCTCGCTGGCGGAGTTCAATTACTTCCAGCTCGTCACCGTCGACGGCAAGGACGTGGCGATGAACCCGCCTCCGCATCTGATGGCCAATTTCGACAACGACCAGCTCATCATCCTGTTCGAATCCGAGCCCAAGGCGCCGATCAAGCTGGCCGGCAAGATAGATATCGGCGTCTACGACCCGACCTTCTACACGGCGATCGATTTTACCGAGGACGCCAACATGCAGGTCGATGGCCTGCCGTCGACCTGCACCAGCAAGGTCGTTCGTCCCAATCCCGACGAGGCGATCGCCGAGAACCAGAAGACCCTGACGGACGCCTTCTTCAACGATCCGACGGGCACCGACATGAGCAAGATCTTTGCCACCAAGCTTGAACTGACCTGTCAGCCAGAAGGATAATTCCGGTGACGAAACCGTCCCTGCGTTTGGCATTCGGCCTCTTGGCCGTCGCCCTGGTGATGACGCACTTCCTTGGTTCCGCCCACGCCCAGAGTTCGCTCGGCATCGGCACCAATGACGGCATGGCCCCCAGCGCCTCTGGCCCGTTCGCGCACATACTGATGTGGATCAATCTCAAACAGCAGGAATTCTACCGCGCGCTGGCGACGGCCATGAAGGCAATGCGCGAGGACGGCAGCAAGCTGTGGCTGCTCGTCGGCCTCTCCTTCGCCTACGGCATTTTCCATGCCGCCGGCCCTGGCCATGGCAAGGCGGTGATCTCGTCCTACATGGTGGCGAACGAAGTGGCGCTGAAGCGCGGCATCCTGCTGTCCTTCGTCTCGGCGCTGCTGCAGGGATTGACGGCAGTCGCCGTCATGCTGCTCGCCTATTTCGTGCTGCGCGGCACCGCTATCTCGATGACCGACGCGGCATGGTTCATGGAGATCATGAGCTTTGTCTTCGTTACTTTGTTCGGCGCCTGGCTGTTGTGGCGCAAGCTCGGCCCCTCCGTTCTGCGCCTGTTCGGCGCCAGCCCAGCCTACAGCCTCTCGGCCGCCCACGCTGGCCACTCGCATGCAGGCCATTCGCATGCTGCCCATTCGGCACATGCCCATTCGCACGCGCATGACGACCACGACCACGCGCATGATCACGATCACGACCACGGCGCGCATGACCATGCTCAAGGCGCGCACGCTCACCACGATCATGCGGCCGGCGAGGTCTGTGAAACCTGCGGCCATTCGCATGCGCCGGACCCGGCGCTGCTTTCCGGCGATCGCTTCGACTGGCGCACGGCCTGGTCCGCAGTGGCCGCCGTCGGCATCCGCCCCTGCTCCGGCGCGCTGATCGTGCTGAGCTTCGCTTTGCTCAACGGGCTCTGGCTCGGCGGCTTGCTGTCAGTGCTGGCGATGTCTCTGGGAACCGCCATCACGGTTTCGGCGCTGGCGACGATTGCCGTGACCGCCAAGAACTGGGCAGTCTATTTCGCCGGCGACGGCCGCATGGGCAACCGCATCCACTCGATCGTCGAGATCGGCGGCGCGGCTTTCGTCTTCCTGTTCGGACTGCTGCTTTTGTCGGCAAGCCTCACCGGCAGCGTGTAACGCCCGTTCGCGTCTCCGGCTGGACGCGTACTGGTCCGCCTCAAGCGCAAATCTTGCCGTCCAGCTCATCCTCGATATGGGCGCGGATGATGTCGTCGAAGCTTTCTTCGGCGGCAAAGCCGAGTTCTTTTGAGCGTCGGGCCTCGAATCGCGTCGGCCAGCCCTGCACGATCGCCCAGATCGTATCATCGGGCTCCTCGCGGATCAGTTTCACCGCCTCGACGCCGGCAATGCGTTCCAGTGCCTCGATCTGTTCGCCGACGGTGACGGCGACACCGGGCATGGTCAGGTTGCGGCGCGGCCCGACTGTGGCGCCGTCGATCTCTGCCGCATGGATCAGGAAATTCACCGCCGAGCGCGGGCTGGCATGGGTATGCACCACCGAACGCGGCACCGGCAGTATCGCCTCCTGGCCGCTCAGCGGCTCCCGGATGATGCCCGAGAAGAAGCCCGATGCCGCCTTGTTCGGTTTGCCCGGCCGCACGCAGATGGTCGGCAGCCGGATGCCGATGCCGTCGAAGAAGCCGCGCCTGGAATAGTCGGCAAGCAGCGCCTCGCCCATCAGTTTCTGCGTGCCGTAGGAGGTCAGCGGCGTCGGATGGAATTCGTCCGGAATGATATCCGGGAACGGCGCGCCGAATACGGCGATCGACGAGGTGAAGACGACGCGCGGTACAAAATCCGCCAGCCTTATGGCATCGAACAGCGCCCTCGTGCCGTCGAGATTGACGCGGTAGCCAAGGTCGAAATTGGCTTCCGCCTCGCCCGACACGACGCCGGCGAGGTGGAAGATCACATCCGGTCGCGAAGCGACCAGCCTTTGCGTCGCGCCGGACGCGGCAAGATCGCCGGTATGGATGGCGACGTTGACGCCTTCCAGGGCCGGCGCCTGCGGCGGCACGATATCGTGGAGGTCGAGCGCGGCGATCTTGCGACCGTTGAGCGTCCCATCCTTTGCCAGCCGGGCGACGAGCTTGCGGGCGACCATGCCAGCGGCACCGGTAATCAGAATGCGCATATCAAAGATCCTTTTTGCGCTGGTTGCGGCCACGCAGCCAGAACACGACAAAAATCGCTACCATGAAGACGGCGGCGACGACACCGGCAAGGACGGTCGAAACGCTGCCGACCGCCAGCATCACCGTTGGCAGATAGTAGGCGGCAATGCCGAACAGGAGCAGGACCCAGGCAGCGCCGATCGCCGCATTGCGCGTGTCGCGATCCATCACGCGGCTGCCGACCGGCGGGGGTTCATCAAGCTCATTGCCAATGCCATGGAGTTCCCTGGATCAGTGATAGTGGCCACCATGCGGTGCCGCTTCGTGCGTATGGTCGTGCTCACGGTGCTCATCATGCTCGTGAAGGCTGTCGGCGCACTGGCCGAATTCCGGTTCGACGGTAGCATGTGAAATGCCATGCTCGGCCGCAAGCCGCTTCTTGATGGCGCTGACCGCGCTATGGGCGTCGACCCCCTCGTTGAGGCAGGCATGCAATGTCGCCATGTTGCTTGAACCGTCGAGCGACCAGACATGCATGTGATGCACTTCGCACACGCCCTTGACCGTCCCCTCCAGATCCCTGGCGATCAGGTCGCGGTCGAGGCTTGCCGGCACGCCTTCGAGCAGCACATGGGCGGCTTCGCGCATCAGCGACCATGCCGTGGACAGGATCAGCAGTGAAACGAGCACCGACAGGATCGGATCGATCGGCGTCCAGCCCGTCGCCAGGATGACCAGCGCCGCCACGATCGCCGCCGCCGAACCGAGCAGATCGCCCAGCACATGCAGGATGGCGCCGCGCATGTTCAGGCTTTCACGATCGCCGCCATGCAGCACGAAGAAGGAACCGATATTGACCGCCAGGCCGGCGATCGCAACGACCAGCATCGGCCCACCGAGCACCGGCGCCGGCGCCTGCAGGCGCCCCCAGGCCTCATAGACGATCCACAGCGCAATGGCGAAGATGGCAATGCCGTTGGTGTAGGCGACCAAAGTCTTGACCCGGCCGAAACCGTAGGTGAGGCGAACGGTCGCCGGCCGGCTTGCCAGATGGAAGGCATACCAGGCAAGGCCGAGCGCGATGCAATCGGCGAGCATGTGGCCGGCATCCGCCAGCAGCGCCAGCGACCCGGTGAGGAGGCCGCCGAGCGCTTCCACGACCATGAAGCCGGCGGTCAGGCAGGCAGCGATCAGGACGCGTTTTTTGTCAGTCGAGCCATGCACATGGCCGGCGCCGTGGTCGTGCCCTTGCGAACCATGGTCATGGCTATGAGCCATCCGCCTGCTCCTGTTACGCTCCGAACTCGGCGCGGAAATCCTCGAGCCGTCGCTTCTGCCGGCTCTCGCCATCGAAATTGGCCGGATCGAGCCATGCCTCATAGGCTCTGCGCAATGCCGGCCACTCCTTGTCGATGATCGAATACCACGCGGTATCGCGGTTTTCGCCCTTGACCACAAGATGCTGACGGAAAATGCCTTCGAACTTGAAGCCGAAACGCTCCGCCGCGCGCTTCGACGGTTCGTTGCGGTTGTTGCATTTCCATTCGTAGCGGCGATAGCCAAGCTCGTCGAAGATATATTGCATGAACAGGAACTGCGCTTCCGTCGCCGCCGGCTTGCGCGAGATAAGCGGACCCCAATAGATGTTGCCGATCTCGATCACGCCATAGGCCGGATCGATGCGCATCAGCGTCTGGCGCCCGGCGACCTTGCCGCTGGCCTTGTCGATTACGCTGAAGAACAGTGGATCCTCGCTGGCCTCGGCCTTGTCCAGCCAGGGCTGGAAGGCGGCGCGGGTTTCCGGTGGATAATCGGGCAGCCAGGCGAAGCGGCCACCGATGTCAGGCACCGACGATGCCTCGTAGAGGCCGTCGCCATGCTTTGCCGCGTTCAGCGGTTCGAGCCTGACATAGCGGCCTTCGATGATCCTGCGTTCCGGCCGCGGACGCGGCTGCCAATTCTCGAGATTTTCCGACACCCCAATATTTTCCGACACGGGGACTCCAATCCGTTTGACATTTGGCTACGGACGCTCACAAAAACGCTCGCCCACAGTAAGAACCACAGGGATGGGAAAAATGCTCCACACGATTGCGGCCTTCGACCGTCTCGGCGAGGAAAATGCCTTCGCGGTGCTCGCGCGTGCCACGGCACTTGCCCATCAGGGCCGCGACATTATCAATCTCGGCATCGGCCAGCCCGACTTCAAGACGCCGCAGCACATTGTCGAAGCGGCGATCAAGGCGCTGCGCGACGGCCATCACGGCTATACGCCGGCCAACGGCCTGCTGGCGACGCGCGAGGCGGTGGTGCGCCGCACGCTGACCACCACCGGCGTCGAGGTTTCTCCGGAATCCGTGATGATCCTGCCCGGCGGCAAGCCGACCATGTTCGCCGCGATCCTGATGTTCGGCGAAGCGGGCGCCGAGATCCTCTATCCCGATCCCGGCTTTCCCATCTACCGCTCGATGATCGAGTTCACCGGCGCTGCCCCCGTGCCGGTGCCGATGCGCGAGGAGAACGGCTTTGCCTTTTCGGCGCAGGAGACGCTGGCGCTGATCACGCCGAAGACCAGGCTCCTGATCCTCAACTCGCCGGCCAACCCGACCGGCGGCGTCACGCCCAGGGTCGAGATCGAGAAGCTCGTGAAGGGGCTGGAAGCGCACCCGCATGTCGCCATCCTCTCCGACGAGATCTACGACGTGATGACCTATGACGGCGAGACGCATTGCTCGCTGCTCAATTTTCCCGAAATCCGCGACCGGCTGATCATCCTCAACGGCTGGTCGAAGACCTGGGCGATGACCGGCTGGCGCATGGGCTGGTCGATCTGGCCGAACGGCGACAAGGGCGCCCACCTCTACGACAAGGTGCGCAAGCTGGCAGTCAACTGCTGGTCCTGCGTCAACGCGCCGAGCCAATATGCCGGCATCGCCGCCATCGATGGCCCGCAGGACGATGTCGACACGATGATGCGCGCCTTCGACCGTCGCAGGAAGGTCGTGGTCGAGGGGCTGAATGCCTTGCCCGGCGTTTCCTGCATCACGCCCAAGGGTGCGTTCTATGCCTTCCCCAACATCTCCGGGACAGGTCGAAAGGCCAAGAAACTCGCCTCGGCGCTGCTCGAGGATGCCGGCGTCGCGCTGATCGGCGGTCCTGATTTCGGCATTCTCGGCGAAGGCTATGTCAGGCTCTCCTACGCCAATTCCGAAGAAAACATTCTGCGCGCGCTGGAGCGGATCGAGGCCTTCCTGGGCAAGTGACACGGGAACCCGGGCTGACCATTTTGGCAAAGGCCCCCTTCGATCGTCCTTGGATATTCACGACTTGAGAAAGGAACCCTCGATGTTTTACGCCATCCTTGCCTATCACGTGGAAGAAGCGATCGAGGCGCTGACGCCGGAGCAGGATACGGCGCTGATGACCGATCTGCTCCAGATCAACGATCGGCTCTACCGGGAAGGCACACTTGGGCCTTCGGCGCGGCTCGGGGCGACCCAGGATGCCTGGACCTTGCGCGGGCCGGGCGACGGATTGATCATCGACGGCCCCTTCGCCGAGACCAAGGAGCAATTGCTGGGTCTTTATGTCGTCGACTGCGCCACACGCGATGCCGCGATCGCGATCGCGCGCGACCTGCGCCGTGTCAATCCGACCGCCGTCTACGAGATCCGCCCTATTTCGCTGTATCTTCCCGGCGTGCCGCTATCGCAGGGATGAGCGGCTACCCTCGTCCGACAAACGGCATCTTCGTCGCCATCACCGTCATGAACAGCACATTGGCGTCGAGCGGCAGGCTGGCCATATGGACGACGGCATCGGCGACATGCTGAACGTCCATCACCGCTTCGGCGGCGATCGAGCCATTGGCCTGCGGCACGCCGACCGTCATCGCCTGCGCCATGTCGGTCAGCGCGTTGCCGATGTCGATCTGGCCGCAGGCGATATCATAGGGCCTGCCATCCAGCGCCAGCGTCTTGGTCAGTCCGGTAATGGCGTGCTTGGTCGCGGTGTAGGGCACCGAGCCCGGCCGCGGCGCATAGGCCGACACCGAGCCATTGTTGATGATGCGGCCGCCCATAGGCTGCTGCTTGCGCATGGCGCCGAAGGCGGCGCGGGCGCATAGGAACGAGCCGGTGAGATTGACCCCGACAATGTCGTTCCACACTTCGACCGGAATTTCGTCGATCGGTGTCGACTTATAGCCCATGCCGGCATTGTTGAAGAGCAGGTCGACGCGACCGAAGGCGGCCGCTACCGTCTCGAACAGGTCGTCGACCTGATCGGCCTTGCTGATATCGCAGGCGACAGCCAATGCCTTGGCCTGTGTCGGTCCGGCCTCTGCGATCGCCTCGTCCAGCACCTTCTTGCGGCGCCCGCAGAACACCGTGTTCCAGCCGGCCCCGAGCAGCGCCGTGGCGACGCTTTTGCCAATTCCGGTGCCGGCGCCGGTGACGATGGCGGTTCTGGAATCTGTCTTGGCTGTCATCGCCGTCCTCCCGAGTCATGGCTGGAAGTGCCATCGCAAATGATGACGCCGATGGCAAGCTGAAGCTGCCAGCGGCAAGCTGAACTGGCGAGGCAAAGCCGGACAAAAAGGGCGGCCAAGGAGCGGCCGCCCTGATCTGAACCGGGCTTGGGAGGAGGAAGGCCGATCCGACTGCCTAAAATCATGCGCTTGCCGGGTTAACGAAACGTTAGCGCGAAATCGTACCAGTCGGCCCTCTATGGTTGCAGCCTACCAGCGCGAATTGGGCGCGGTCTTGCTGGCTGGCTTCGCTTCCTTGCCGGCGTCCGATGCCGGTACCTTTGCCGCCGACACCGTCGCCTCGACATGGTCGACCAGCGCATCCGGCAGACCGAGGCGGCCGGCGAGCAGATCGAGATAGCCGCGTTCGGCACGCGTATCGGGATCAATGGTCAGGCGCGAAGCGGTGTAGAGTTCGAGCTTCTGCGCATCGGTCTGGGCGCCGGCGACCAGCGTATCAAGATCGAGCGGCGTCTCCAGCTCCGACATCAGGAATTTCTCTGCGTCGGGGCCGATGCCCGCGAGGCTGAGCTTGCCGGCGATCTTTTGCCGCTCGCCATCGTCGATATGGCCGTCGGCCTTCGCCGCCGAAATCATCGCCCGCACCAGCGTCAGCGTGAAGGCGTCCTCGCCTTGCGGCGCCTGCGAGGGGTGGAAGCTGGTGTCGGCGGGCGGCGGCAGCAATTCCGGTTCGCCGGCTGCCTGCGTTTCCGCCGGCGCGCTGCCGTTCTTGTAATTCTGGTAGGCCTTGTAGGCGAGACCACCGATCGCGGCCAAGCCGCCGAGCTTGACCGCGGCACCGGTTACCTGACGACCCGCGCCGGTCCCAAGCAAAACCGCGGCCAGAGCACCCGCGGCCAGCGGATTATCCTTGGCCATCTGCACCGCCTGACCCGCCTTGTCACGGACGGTCGACCCTGTTCCGGGAATTTGCGAGCCAAGCAGATCGTCGAGAAGCTTCTTGGGATCGAGCATCAATGCCTCCAGAATTGGCCCGGCCGAACGTGCACGGGCAGGTTGCGGACGTTGAAGAGGTAGGCCCCGCATAGCGACATTACAATGACGGGCTGCCGCTTTGCCAACGACGGCGGAAGCATGTCGCTCTAACGTCCGATATGTGGCTCTCTGCCATGCGCTTGCGCCAGTTCGACCTGGCGCTGGCGCTCGCCATAGCGCGCACGGTCCTCATCGGAACGCGCATCGAAACAATGCGGGCACGATATGCCGGCGCTGTAGTGGGGCGACAACAGGTCGTTCCCGGTCAGCGGATGCCGGCAGGCGCGGCAAAGTTCGGCCTTGCCCTCGACCAGTCCGTGCGACACCGAGACGCGCTCGTCGAATACGAAGCACTCGCCTTGCCAGAGGCTTTGTTCGGCCGACACCTCTTCGAGATACTTTAGGATGCCGCCCTTGAGATGGAAGACGTCCTCGAAGCCGAGCGACTTCACATAGGCCGTCGCCTTCTCGCAGCGTATGCCCCCGGTGCAGAACATGGCGATCTTGCGGCCATCGAGTTCGGCCCGATACCGCTCGACCCAGGCCGGAAACTCGCGAAAGCTGCTCGTGGCCGGATCGACCGCGCCCTTGAAGCTGCCGATCGACACTTCATAGGCGTTGCGCGTGTCGATGACGATCGTGTCGGCATCCGAAATCAGCGCATTCCAGTCGGCCGGTGCGACATAGGTGCCGGCGCTTGTAACCGGATCGAGACCTTCGACGCCCATGGTGACGATCTCGCGTTTCAGCCGCACCTTCATGCGGTGAAACGGCATCCCGGCAGCGCTGCTGTATTTCACTTCGAGACCGGCGAGACCGTCGATCGCTTCCAGATGATCGATAAGTGCCGCGATATCAGCCTCGCTGCCGGCGACGGTCCCGTTGATGCCCTCATGCGCCAGAAGCAGCGTTCCCTTGATGCCGCGCCCGCAGCAGAAGGCAGCAAGCGGCGCCCGCAGCGCCTCGAAGGCATCGAGCCGGGCGAAGCGGTAAAGTGCCGCGACGCGAACAGGTTGATCGTGACTGGAAATTGTCATCGCCAAGCCACTAAACTCTGCTGAAAGCCATTTCAAGGCAGCGTGAACGAAGCCTGGGCGTTGGAGGCTTGGCTGCCGGCGTGCGTGACATCGCGACACGCCTGCCTTCGTGGACTCGAAATCTGCCTTCTGCTAATCGGTTGAAATCATCGACACCGGAGAGACAAGCCAATGTCAGCCAAGACCGAGAAACTCCTGTCGCTCCTCAACGGCCAGCCGGTCATTCCGGTGCTGAAGATCGCCAATGTCGCTGACGCCGTACCCCTGGCCCGCGCGCTGGCGCGTGGCGGCCTGCCGGCGATCGAAATCACGCTCCGGACCGCCGACGCGCTGGAAGCGATCCGGCGCGTGGCCGGCGAAGTCGAGGGCGCCATCGTCGGCGCCGGCACCATTCTGGACGCACGCCAGTTCGACGAGGCGGCTGCAGCCGGCTCCAGGTTCATCGTCAGCCCCGGCATCACAATTCAGCTTCTGGCGGCGGCGAAAGACAGCCCGGTTCCGCTGCTGCCAGGCGCCATCACTCCCGGCGAGATCATGGCCGCCCGCGAGGCAGGCTTGCGCTTCCTGAAATTCTTTCCGGCCGAGCAGTCGGGCGGCATCGCCTCGCTCAAGGCATTCGCCTCGCCGCTTGCCGATGTGAAATTCTGCCCGACCGGCGGCATCACCGGCAAGAACGCCGCCGACTATCTCGCTTTGCCCAATGTCATCTGCGTCGGCGGCTCCTGGGTGGCGCCGGACGACATGGTCAAGGCCGGCAAATGGGATGAGATCGAGGCTCTCGCACGCGCGGCGAGCCAACTCGCACGATAACGCGGCGGTGAAAAAAGGCCCGAGCGGCTTTCGCGGATCGGGCCAGTTCGCTCTGTGCCGCGGGATCAGCCGCAGACCTTGACCCTTTTCGACGACCTCACGGTGATGCCGCCAGTGCATGACCATTTTGGTCCTGCAGTGGTTTTTCATATGCATATGGTCGTTGGTTTTGACGATCATCGTCGCAGCCTGCGTTGCAGCATTGGCGGCCGGAGCCGCCGGCACTGGCGTCGACCGCATCGCCGGCTGGTGCACGATTATGGACCTGAGCCGCGATCACACCTTCAACGGGCGCTGCACACACACAGGGGCTGACAGCAAAAAGCCGCGGGGGTTGCCCGGCGCGGCTTTGTATGTGGCTTGTTCGGTCCGCTATTTGGTCTGGAAGCGAGCGACCGACAGGAACTTGACGGCGTTGCCGGTGAACCGGTTGGCCTCCAAGATCTCGCCATTAGGCTGGAAGCCGACCGCGTAGACCTCGTTCGGTGGGGTGTGGACGATGTTGTAGGCATAGCGCGGCGCCGTCGTCGCATCGGAAACGGCCGCGACAGTTTCGCCGCTGCCCAGCGCCCAGCGGGCGGCTTGCGGTGCGGCGGCAACCACCAGAGCCTTGGGACCAGGCTTTGAATCGCGAGCAGTTGCCCGGGCTTCCTTGCGGGTGGTCTTCACACCCGCGCCGATCGCCGCTGCCGGATCGGAACCCGCCGGCCGGCCAGCGACAGCCTCGCGCGGCGATGCCGTGTCGGCGCTTGCCGCATCGCTGAAGACCGGGGCCGGTTCGGAGAGCGAAGCCACCTGGTAGCCGTCGGTGACGCTGACCTTTTCGAGAACCGCCTTCACTACGTCCGGTTGGGTGGTGTCGGGACGCGCCGTCGGCAACACCGAAAACGCATCGGTCGCGGTCTTGCCGTGCTCGGCCGTGCCGGCCAGCGCCATAAGCACGTCCTTGTCCTGCGGCGCCAAATCGTCCGCCGAAAGGTCGGCCGGCAGCGAGTGATCGGGACGCCAGGTCGGCAGCGGTATGTTGTTGGCCGCAACCTGAGCCGGGTCGCCAGCAGTTGACGGCTCAGCGGACGGGTCCGCCATGCCGAAGGGAACGCTTGCCGGCGCTTGCGCGGTCGCCACCGTCTGCTCGGTGGTGGCGGTGGCATCGGCCATGCCGAAGGGAACGTCCTCGGGCGGCTGGCCACCGACATCGGCCTTTGGCCGCGGAGCGAAATCAGGCAACGGCACGCTACGCGCCGGCAGGGCAGCGATAATCGTCTCCGGCGTATCCTGCTCCGGTTCCGGAGCCAGCTCAGGCGCATCGGCGATTTGCGGGATATTGGCGCGCTTGGCATCCTTGGGCGACACGATGGCAATACCCGGAAGGTTGTCGCTCTTGGCGGCCGGCTTCGCATTTGCCAGCTTTACGCTCTTCGACTTCGGGGCGGGCGCGGCCGACGCCACATCGGCGCTGTCATCCGCCTCATCTTCACCACCGCCAAAGAAGGCGGCAAGCAGACCACCGGATCTCTTGGAACCGCCACTGGCGCTGGCCAATTCGATGTTGGGAGTGCCGGCGCCCTTGCGCGCCTTGTAGGAGGCCAGCGCCTGCGCATAGCCAGGCAGCGGCTTGCCGTCGCTCGGCACATGCAGCGTCTTGCCATTGGGGAACACGCGCGCCAGTTCCTGGCGGCTGATGCCGGGCCAATGGCGCACATTGCCGACATCCATGTGGACGAAGGGCGAACCGGACGACGGATAATAGCCGACGCCACCGCCCTGCATCTTTAGGCCGATGTCGCGCAGTTTCTTCAGCGGCACGCCGGGAATGTAGAAATCCATGGCCCTGCCGAGCATATGCTGGCTTTTCTGGGCGACGCCCCTGCTGCGGCCGCGCAGCATCGAATTCGTCGACGGCGAGCGATAACCGCAGACGACCTGGATATAGTCGGTAGCGCCGCTTTGCCGATAGGCCTCCCAGACCAGATCCAGCAGGCGCGGATCCATCTTGGTCGGCTCGTTGCGGCGCCAGTCTCGCAGGATGATGTTGATCTTCCTCAGGCCCGACTGGTCGTAGCGGCCATTGCGCTTGAATACGATCTCCGCCTTCTCGTGCGTATGGAGGTTATACAGCTTGAGCGAGCGCGTATCCGCGCTGGCGCCCGTTGCAGCCGCTACAAGAAAACCACAAGCAAGAATCACCGCTGCCAGCCATTTCGGCCAAGCGCTCATGTGATCGTGCCGTCCGTTTGTGTGTCGTTCGACTTGGTTCAAATCAAAAGGCCTTGCAGGCTGCCGTTTGTCCCCGGATTTGCCCAAACGGATGCGTTGTTGTCACATCCGAATATCGATCCTAATGGTTAATCATCACTTATTGAAGCCGAAATGCGGTAACACCGTGGCGACATCCCGTCAAAAATATTGCGCAGGGTTTCTTGGTAAACCGCTGGTTTAGATCATGTTTCAGCCCTTGCCCGAAACACGATCTGTTACAAATTGCCTCAATCCGTGAACGTCGCCACTGACGTGCACCCCTCGCGCTGTCATGCGCGGGTTCGTTGGCACAATCAGGAGGCGAGCCGGTCGACACGGCCCGTTTCGGGATCGATGCCGTGTTCCTTGAGCTTCCTGTAGAGCGTGGAGCGGCCGATGCCCAGGCGGCGGGCGACCTCGCTCATCTGGCCGTTATAATGGTCGATGGCGAGCTTTATCATTTCAAGTTCGACGTCGGCCAGCGCCCGCACATTGCCGCGTTCGTCGAGCGCCTTTAGCGTGCCGAAGCGAGGTTGCAGCCTGGCCGGCGCCTCAGGCCCCGTCGCGGCCATGCCGTCTTCGTCCGGCCCCTCGCCACGCGATTCGATGGCCAGGTCGGGAAATGCGGAAGGCGGCAATGCGCCATAGGCACCGAGATTGACGGTGCCATCGACCTGCGCCCGGATCTGCGGAAACTCCTCCACCGTCAGCACATCGCCTTCGCAAAGCACGGAGGCCCTGAAGACGGCATTTTCGAGCTGCCTGATATTTCCCGGCCAATCATAGGCCTGCAGCATGGCGAGTGCCGCGGCCGAGATGCCGTTGAGACGGCGGCGCGGATCGGCGGGCGCGACCTTTTCCATGAAATGTTCGACAAGGTAGGGGATGTCGTCGCGGCGATCGCGCAGCGGCGGCACGAAGATCGGATAGACGTTCAGCCGGTAGAACAGATCCTCGCGGAACTTGCCGTCCTTGACCTGCTGCAGAAGATTGCGGTGCGTCGCCGAGATCAGCCTGATGTCGACCCTGACGGTCGAGCGCCCGCCGACCGGATCGACCTCGCCGTCCTGCACGGCGCGCAAAAGCTTGACCTGCACGTCGAGTGGCAGGTCGCCGATCTCGTCGAGGAAAAGCGTGCCCGAATGCGCTTCCACAAACTTGCCGGTGTGCTTTTCGGTTGCGCCGGTGAACGAGCCCTTCTCATGACCGAACAGGATCGATTCGACCAGATTGTCGGGAATGGCGCCGCAATTGACGGTGACGAAGGGTTTAGAGCGGCGGTCACTGCTGCCCTGGATGGCGCGCGCCACCAATTCCTTGCCGACGCCCGATTCGCCTTCGATGAGGACCGGGATGTTCGACGCTGCCGCCTTCTGGCCGAGACGGATCACCCGGTCCATCGTCGGGCTGTGCGTGATCAGATCCTTGAAGGTCAGATGGTCGCCTCGCCGTCGCGACGTGCGCTTCACCTCGCCCTCGACCGCCTCGACCTTGAGCGCATTGCCGATCGACGCCTGCAGCCTGTCGGGAGAGGCGGGCTTGACGACGAAATCGAAAGCGCCGTGGCGCATCGCCGAAACGACGGTCTCGATGCCGCCCTGTGCGGTCTGCACAATGACCGGAACATTGATGCCGCGCTCACGCATCGCCTTCAGCACGCCGATGCCGTCGAGGCCCGGCATGGCGAGATCGAGGATGACCACCGACACGTCGCGCGCATGCGGTCCGTCGAGCGCGTCGAGGCCTGCCTCGCCGCCGTCTGTGACAATAGCGGTGTGGCCGAATTTCGTTACCGCCGCCTCGAGCAGCCTGCGCTGCACGGGATCGTCATCGACTATGAGTATGGAACCTGCCATGACTGGATCAACTATGCCCGCCCAATTTGCCCAACCCCAACATGATCACCAGGGGGGAACTGCGCCCTATGGATCATCTTGGCACAGGGTTCTAAATAAGGTTTCAAAAAACCCGGTGAACGAATTCCTTAGGATTTGACCGGCTTCCCATTCTTCTTGAGTTTTGGGCCCTTTGAATTTTGGTCCCCTTTGAATTTTGACCCCTCGAATCCTGGTTCTGGAAAGATGGCAATGCGTATGGTTTTTGGTCGGCAGTTAGCGGCGTCGTCCGGTCAGGGCGCGGCGGGCCTCGGCGACCTGCCGGAATGGAACCTCGCCGATCTCTATTCGGGCATGGACGCCCCGGAGCTGAAGCGCGACATCGCCAGGGCGGCCGCCGACGCCATCGACTTCGAGAGCCGCTGGAAGGGTACGCTCGCCGCCGAGGCCGAGCGCGGCGACGGCGGCAGGCTGGGCGAAGCGCTTGCCGCCTATGAAGCGCTGGAGGAACTGATCGGCCGGATCGTCTCCTATGCCGGGCTGGTCTATGCCGGCAACACGGCTGACCCGCAGCGCGCCAAGCTGTACGGCGACATTCAGGAGAAGATGACCGACGCCAGCGCGCATCTTCTGTTTTTCGCGCTCGAACTGAACCTCATCGACGATGCCGCGATCGCGACCGCGCTGGCCGCCGATCCCGGTTTCGCCCACTATCGGCCGTGGGTGCTCGACTTGCGCATGGACAAGCCCTACCAGCTCGAGGACCGGGTCGAGCAGCTCTTCCACGAAAAGTCGATCACCGGGCGCGGCGCCTGGAACCGGCTGTTCGACGAGACGATGACCGATCTGCGCTTCGACATCGACGGCGAGGAATTGACGCTGGAGCCGGCGCTCAACCGGCTGCAGGACGCCGATGGCGACGTGCGCCGCCGGGCCTCCGAGGCGCTGGCCGCGACCTTCCGCAAGAATTTGCGCACCTTCACGCTGATCACCAACACTTTGGCCAAGGACAAGGAGATTTCCGACCGCTGGCGCGGCTTCGAGGACATCGCCGATTCGCGCCACCTCGCCAACCGTGTCGAGCGCAGCGTGGTGGGCGCGCTGGCCTCAGCCGTTCGCGACGCCTATCCGCGCCTGTCGCATCGCTATTACGCGATGAAGGCGCGCTGGCTCGGCATGGACATGATGAACCATTGGGACCGCAACGCGCCGTTGCCCGAAACCCCGCAAGCGGTCATCGGCTGGGACGAGGCCAAGAACACGGTGCTGTCCGCCTATCAGCGCTTCTCCCCCGACATGGCGGAAATCGCCAGGACATTCTTCGACCGCAACTGGATCGATGCGCCGGTCAGGCCCGGCAAGTCGCCGGGCGCCTTCGCGCATCCGACCGTGCCGTCGGCGCACCCTTACGTGCTGCTCAACTACATGGGCAAGCCGCGCGATGTGATGACGCTGGCGCACGAGCTCGGCCATGGCGTGCACCAGGTGCTGGCCGGCGACCAGGGCGCGCTGATGGCTTCGACGCCACTGACGCTGGCCGAGACAGCATCCGTCTTCGGCGAGATGCTGACCTTCCGCTCGCTGCTCGAGCAGACCACCGATAAGCGCGAGCGCAAGGCCATGCTCGCCCAGAAGGTCGAGGACATGATCAACACGGTGGTGCGCCAGATCGCCTTCTACGAATTCGAGCGCAAGGTGCATGCCGAGCGCAAGAACGGCGAACTGACATCCGACAGGCTCGGCCAGTTCTGGCTGGAAGTGCAGGCGGAAAGCCTCGGGCCGGCGATCAAGCTGCGCGAAGGTTACGAGGTCTTCTGGACCTACATCCCCCACTTCATCCATTCGCCCTTCTACGTCTATGCCTATGCTTTCGGCGACTGTCTGGTGAATTCGCTCTATGCGGTCTACCAGAACGCCGAGCGTGGCTTTCAGGAGAAGTATTTTGCCATGCTGCGCGCCGGCGGCACCAAGCATCATTCCGAACTTCTGGCGCCCTTCGGCCTCGATGCCACCGACCCTGCCTTCTGGCAGATCGGCCTAGGCGTGATCGGCGGCCTGATCGACGAGCTGGAAGCGCTGGACAATTGATGCGCGCAGGCGAGCGCGCGGGGCAGGCAGAACAATTTAGCCGCAATGCATATTGAACCCTTCTATTCTTGCGTTGAATATTTGTTCTTGAATAAGTTTCTATGGAATTTTTCCGTTAGCTTTCGGGGGGCTGTATGATAGCGTCCCGCCTCAAGCTCAACCGGGCGCGCGGCTCGGGCCGGGAGATTCTCTGGCCGGCCATGGCGCTTCGGCGAATGCGACAGCGGCCGTTGGCCTTGGCGGGAAAAGCCGGTAGCCGACAGCTCGATCGAAGCCGGCTGTTCCGCGAACCGCGGAACCACCATCGAATGGTCCTTCGCCAAGGTCGCTGCTCCTGACCGCGGCCGATAGACCGGACTGGAGAGAGAGACAATGGGCACTTTTTTCTACATGCTCCTGGCGTTCCTTGTAGGTGTGTTGGTTGGCTGGTTCATCTGGGGACGACTGCGTGGCGAACTCGACAGCCTGCGCGGCGACCTCGACCGTACGCGCAGCGAGCGAGACAGGCTGCGCGCCGATAGCGATCGTCTGACCGGTGAGCTGGACGCATGCGGCCGCACCCGCGCCGATCTCGAGCGCCGGCTGGCCGAGGCGCAAGCCGCCAGGACCGGCCCGGCCAAGGCTGCCGCCCAGGCGCCGGCGGCGCTGATGTCGACACCAACGCCCAGCAAACCCGCGGCAGCGGCACCGAAGGCAAGTGCGACGAAAGCAAGTGCCCCGAAAGCAAGTACACCAAAGGTGGGGACGACCAAAGCAGGCACATCAAAGGCAGCGACATCGAGTGCGGCGAAGACGAGCACTGCCGCGAAGAAGGCCGTTCCGCCGGCAAGGAAAGCCACGGCAGCCAAGGCGACAACAGCGGCAGCCGGCAAGGCCAGCGATTTGCGCCGGCTGATCGGCATCGGCCCGGCCAACGAGAAGCTGCTCAAGGGGCTGGGGGTCACGACCTATGCTCAGATCGCCGCATGGACGGCCGCCGATGTCACCCGGATCGAGAAGACCTTGAACTTCGACGGCCGCATCGAACGCGAGCGCTGGATCGAGCAGGCCAAGCTGCTCGCCGCCGGCGACGAAGCGGAATTCGCGCGACGCTTCCCGACCGCGGGGACCGCCAGCAACACCTGAATTTGCTTGGCGGCATCGAACCCAAGACAAATGGCGGCGTCCCCCAGGACGCCGCCAGTTCGCTTTTTACATCACGGCTGTCTTTGCGTCCTGAGACGCCGTTCCCTCGATTGCGCTGAAACAAGGCCCCATATAGAGCGATCGATGATCGCCATTGGCCGCAGCATCCGAGCCTCATGTCCCTGCCCTCTGCAATTTTCCGCAACGACCAGAGCGCGCGTCAGCTCGTCTTCGACGATCCGGCCGACATCCTTGTGGCGCATGAGGCGCAGGATTTCCTGCCGGCGCTCGAAGCCGCGCAAGCCGCGCACAATGCCGGCAAATGGCTGGCCGGCTATCTCTCCTACGAGGCCGGCTATCTGCTCGAACCAAAGCTCGTTCCGCTGCTGCCGGGCGGACGCCGCGCCCCGCTTGTCTGCCTGGGCGTCTTCGACGCGCCTGTCGAACAGGCGGTCGGGCCCGGCAACGCTGCTGCAACCAACGGCCCGATCTTCGACGCAAAAGCGGCCTGGTCTTCGCAGGACTATGCAAAGCGCTTTGCGCGGCTCCACGACCACATCCGCAAGGGCGATTGCTATCAGGGCAATCTGACCTTTCCGGTCCAGGCGCAGTGGTCGGGTGATCCCCTGACGGCGTTCGACGCGCTGACCGAACGCCAGCCGGTGAAATACGGCGCGCTGGTCGCGCTCGGCGATCCCGTCGTTCTGTCGCGGTCACCGGAACTGTTCTTCGAGATCGACGCCGAAGGCATGATCGAAACGCATCCGATGAAGGGCACCGCTCCGCGCGGCGCGACCAAGGCGCAGGACAAGCAACTGAAGGCGTTCTTGGCCAACGACGAGAAGAACCAGGCCGAGAACCGGATGATCGTCGATCTCCTGCGCAACGACATCTCGCTGATCAGCGAGGTCGGCACGCTGGAGGTGCCGGAGCTTTTCCGCATCGAAACCTACCCGACCGTCCACCAGATGGTGAGCCGCGTGCGTGCGCGGCTTTTGCCCGGCCTGACAATCCGCGAGATCCTTGCGGCACTCTTTCCCTGCGGCTCGATCACCGGCGCGCCGAAGATCCGCGCCATGGAGATCCTGCACGATCTGGAAACCGCGCCACGCGATGTCTATTGCGGCGCCATCGGCTGGATCGCACCTGGCGGCACGATGCGCTTTTCGGTGGCGATCCGCACCATCTCGCTCTTTTCCAATGGCGAAGCAGTCTACAATGTCGGCGGCGGCGTCGTCTTCGATTCGACGGCCGAGGAGGAGTATCAGGAGTGTCTGCTGAAAGCGCGCTTCGCGACGGGAACGCCGCCGATTTCGAGCTGATCGAAACCATGCGCTGGGAGCCCGGCCAGGGCTTCCTGCGTTTCGACCGCCACCTCGCGCGCCTCTACGGCTCGGCAAGCGAACTGGGCTTCGCCTGCGATCCGCGCAAGGTCGGCGAGGTGCTGACAAACGTCATCGACCGGCCTGGCATCGCCTTGCGCACACGCCTCGTCCTGTCGCGCAACGGCAAGGCGACGGCGTCGGCCGTACCCTTCGAGCCGCTCGCCGCCGACAAGGTCTGGCGGCTGCAACTGTCGCGGGTACGGCTCGATTCGAACGACACGCTGCTGCGCCACAAGACCAGCCGCCGCGGCGCCTACCAGCGGGCGCGCGCCGAATATCTGATCAGCCGGGCCGACGAGGTGCTGCTGGCCAACGAGCGTGGCGAAATCTGCGAGGGCACGATATCAAACCTCTTCGCCGATTTCGGCGACGGCGCGCTGGCGACGCCGCGGCTCGATTGCGGCCTGCTCCCTGGTGTCCTGCGCGGTGAGTTGCTGGATCAAGGCCGCGCCCGAGAAGCGATCTACACTTTGGACGATCTTAAGTCGGCCAAGGCGCTGTTCGTCGGCAATTCGCTGCGCGGATTGATCCCGGCGCGGCTGGGCTGACGCGATCCGATTGGATCCCATATAAAAGGCATGAGCATCCCCGCCCACACGCCCTATGACGGCTCCTCGAAGCTTTTTGCCATCGGGCTGAAGCCGCTCGATTTCGATAGCTGGATCGAGGTCGATGGCCATCTGCTGCCTCATCTCGCCGAAAAGCGCCGGCTGTATACCGAAATCCCCGGCAGCGTCTTTGTCGAAGAGGACGGCACGCGCGACGCCCAGCGCGAGGTGCTTGATCTGCTCGGCACGCATTTGCTGGCGAAGTATCCAGACGTCTATCGACGCTCTGGCACCGGGATCGAGGTGATCGGCACTAGGGCCGGAACTGCCGGCGGCTTCAGCGATGCGCCGCTTGTCGCAGCCTCGTTGCTTGTCCAGGAAGACCTGATCCTGATGCGCCGCGACGAGAGTGGCTGGCGGCTGGTTGCCGGCTCGCTCTGCTTTCCCTCCTCATGGTCGCTGAGCGAAAAATTCGGCAGGCCGCTGCAGGAAATCCACGCGCCGGTGCCGGGCTTCGGTCCAGGCACGCGCCCGGCCGACCTTATCAACCGTATGTTCGACGGTCTTCAGGGCCAGGCCGTCGAGCGCTACAACTGGTCGATCCAGGCCGGCGATGCCCTCTACCATCCCCTCTCGAACCTCGAGCGCATCGACCGCACCGCCAGCCGCCCCTCCAGATTTCCGGATGGCGACATCGATGCCCGCGCCTTCATCCGTGTCGAGCGGCAGACGCTCAGGAAACTTCCCGCCTCGCGTGACGTCCTGTTCACCATTCGCATCCATCTCGATCCGCTCAACGTGCTGGCGCGCCATCCCGATCGGGCAAGGCTGGCAGCATCTTTCGCCGCGCAACTTCTGGCCCTCGACGAGGCCCAACTCGACTACAAGGGCATGACATCGGACCGCAACCGGCTGGTTGCCTTCCTTAACCACGTGGCGAATGCGGCCTAGCCGGCGATTGGCGCTTTTCACTGGTTTATGACAATGATCTGTGGTGTAGCGCTTGGCCGTCCGGCGGAAAATGCCGGATTTTTCCCTGTATTTTGAGGAGTGTTCGATAAAATGGCGAATGAAAACTGGCCCGTTTACGGTGAAATCACCGGCCCTGTCGTGATGATCGGCTTCGGCTCGATCGGGCGGGGAACGCTGCCTCTGATCGAACGCCATTTCAACTTCGACAAGTCGCGCATGACGGTCGTCGACCCGCGCGATGCCGACCGTAAGCTGCTCGACGAGCGCGGCATCGCCTTCGTCCAGGAAGCGGTGACGCAGAAGAATTACAAGAAGCTTTTGACGCCGCTTCTGACCAAGGGCGGCGGCCAGGGCTTCTGCGTCAACCTGTCGGTCGACACCGGATCGGTGGACTTGATGCGGCTTTGCCGCAAGCTCGGCGTGCTCTACATCGACACCGTCGTCGAGCCATGGCTCGGGTTCTATTTCGACGCCGAGGCCGACAATGCCAGCCGCACCAACTATGCATTGCGCGAAGCGTTGATCGAGGAAAAGCGTAAGCATCCCGGCGGAACGACCGCGATCTCCACCTGCGGCGCCAATCCCGGCATGGTTTCATGGTTCGTCAAACAGGCGCTCCTTAACCTCGCCACCGATCTCGGGCTGGAATTTTCCGAACCGGCCGAAACCGATCGCGAGGGCTGGGCCAGACTGATGAAGAAGGCCGGCGTCAAGGGCATCCACATCGCCGAGCGCGACACCCAGCGCACGAAGAAGCCGAAGCCGATGGATGTCTTCTGGAACACCTGGTCGGTCGAGGGATTCATTTCCGAGGGGCTGCAGCCAGCCGAACTCGGCTGGGGCACACACGAGACCTGGATGCCGAAGAACGCCAAAAAGCACAAGCATGGCTCGAAGGCCGCTATCTATCTGGAGCAGCCGGGCGCCAACACGCGCGTTCGCAGTTGGTGCCCGACGCCCGGTCCGCAATATGGTTTCATGGTGACGCACAACGAGGCGATCTCGATCGCCGACTTTTTCACGGTGCGCGGCAAGAAGGGCAAGGTTCATTACCGCCCGACCTGCCACTACGCCTACCATCCCTGCAACGACGCCGTGCTTTCCTTGCATGAGATGTTCGGCGCCGCAGGCAAGGCCCAACCCGTGCACCATGTGCTCGACGAGAACGAACTGGTCGACGGCGTCGACGAGCTCGGCGTGCTGCTCTACGGCCACGACAAGAACGCCTATTGGTACGGCTCGCAATTGTCGCTGGCAGAGGCGCGCAAGCTGGCGCCCTACCAGAACGCGACCGGTATGCAGGTTACCTCAGCGGTGCTGGCCGGCATGGTCTGGGCGCTGGAAAATCCTGAAGCCGGCATCGTCGAGGCCGACGAGATGGATTACAGGCGCTGCCTCGAAGTGCAGTCCCCCTATCTCGGACCGGTCAAGGGCTACTATACTGACTGGACGCCGCTCGATAATCGCCCCGGCCTGTTCCCGGAAGATCTCGACAAAAACGACCCGTGGCAATTCCGCAACATCCTCGTTCGATAGCACTCCCACCGGCATACCGCACCGCCTTGCAATCGCCCGGAAATCGGGCGATTGAAGGAAGCGGCCTGGAGCGAATGTGCGACTATTTGGAAAGTACGCTCCAGCACTTTGGATGTACGCATCGTGCTTTCCGAAAATCGAACAGATTTCCGGTCCGATGCTCGAGGAGAGGTTTTTCATGACGATCGCGCGAAAATTGCTTTCGGCCGGCATTGCCGCGGCCACAGCCGTCGCCTTGGCGGCCTGCACCACCACCGGCCCGAGCGAGCCGCCGGCAATCTCGGGAAAAGGCGTCGAAGGTTCCTGGATCGATGCGCAGGGCACGGGTTTGTCGACCTTTGCCGGCGGCAGCTTCAAAACCGTCGCCACCGATACAGGCCAGAAGCTTGCCGATGGCAGCTACACCATGACCAGCGGCACTTCGGTCGAGATCCATGGCACCTCGCTGATCCGTCAGACGCCGATCAGCTTCAACTGCCTGCTGATCTCCACCTCGCAGCTTAATTGCACCAGCGGCAGCGGACAGAATTTCGTGCTGACGCGACGCACCTGAGCGCTGTACTGAATTGCTTCCAAAAAGGGACGGCAAGCTTGGCTCGCCGTCCCTTTTTACGCCGGCAAAGCTGATCCCGATTCCGCTTGCATCGACTGAAACGCGATGTGAACATGACGAAAAAGTTGGCTGTTATGCTGCAGTCAAGCAAAAGCGTTAAACGCTTGATCAGGTCACCCGGGAGACAAATAATGAAGATCGCTGCCATTGCCGCCCTGTCGGCGTCCATGCTTGGCCTGTCGGCCGGAGCATCCTTTGCCGACTACACGCTGAACATCCTGCACATCAACGACTGGCACAGCCGCATCGAAGGCAACAACAAATATGAATCGACCTGCTCGGCCGAGGAAGAGACCAAGGGCGAATGCATCGGCGGCGCCGGGCGCTTGATCACGGCGATCGCTCAGGAGCGCAAGAAGCTCGAAGGCCAGAACGTGCTGCTGCTCAGCGCCGGCGACAATTTCCAGGGCTCGCTCTTCTACACGACCTACAAGGGCAAGGTCGAAGGCGAGTTCCTCAACCAGATGAAATTCGATGCCATGGAACTCGGCAACCACGAGTTCGACGATGGCGAGGCCGCGCTCGCGCCGTTCCTCGACATGATCAAGTTTCCGGTGCTCGGCGCCAATGTGAAGGCCAATGCGCAGTCCAAGCTCGGCGACCGCGTCAAGCCGTCAATCGTCGTCGAAGTCGGCGGCCAGAAGATCGGCATCATCGGCGCGGTCACCAATGACACGCCGGAACTAGCCACCCCCGGCCCGAACATCACCATCGAGGATGACGTCAAGTCGATCACATCAGAGGTCGAGAAGCTGAAGGCGCAAGGCGTCAACAAGATCATCGCCGTCACCCATATCGGCTACAGGCGCGAGCGCGATATCATCGCCAAAATCCCTGGCATCGACGTGGTGGTCGGCGGCCACAGCCATTCGCTGCTGTCCAACACCGACCCGAAGGCCGAAGGCCCCTACCCGACGATGGTCGACAATCCGGACGGCTACAAGGTACCCGTCGTCCAGGCGGCGTCCTATTCGAAATATCTCGGCGAGTTCAAGGTCGTGTTCGACGACAATGGCGTTGTCAAGCAGGCCAGCGGCGATCCGATCTATCTCGACAAGTCGATCACCCCCGATCCAGCCGTGCTTGCACGCATCAAGGAACTCGGCGCGCCGATCGAGGCCTTGAAGAACAAGGAAGTCGCCGAGACCACCAAGGCGATCGACGGCAGCCGCGAGAATTGCCGCACCCGCGAATGCGAAATGGGCAATCTCGTCTCCGACGCCATTCTCGACCGCGTCAAGGGCCAGGGTGTCGAGATCGTCGTCTCGAATGGCGGCGGCCTGCGCGCCTCGATCGACCAGGGCACCGTCACCATGGGCGAGGTGCTGACCGTGCTGCCGTTCCAGAACACACTGGCGACCTTCCAGATTTCCGGCAAGGACCTGGTCGCCGGGCTCGAAAGCGGCCTCAGCCAGGTCGAGGACGGCGCCGGCCGCTTCCCGCAGGTCGCCGGCCTGAAATATTCGTTCGACAAATCGGTCGCGCCCAATGCCGGTCGCGTCAAGTCGGTCGAGGTCATGGAAGGCGGCGACTGGACGCCGATCAATCCGGACAAGGATTATCTGGTCGCCACCAACAATTATGTCCGCCAGGGCGGCGACGGCTACAAGATTTTCGCCGACAAAGCCAAGAACGCATACGATTACGGTCCGGGCCTCGAACAGGTGGTCGCCGATTATCTCGGCGCGCACCGGCCCTATACGCCGAAGCTCGATGGCCGCATCACCGAGATCGCGGCGAACGCTGCGGCAGCCCCCGCGGCGCCGGCTGCTGAACCAGCCAAGCCGGCCGAGCCTGCTCCGACCGCGGAGCCGGCAGCACCTGCCGAACCGGCGATGCCTGCATTGCCGTCCGGTTCTGGCGATATCGCCACGACGCCGCCAAGCGTGTCTGAGGAAACAACACCAGCTCCGGCGACGCCTGCCCCGGCAGAGGCTACGCCGGCCCCCGCCCCGGCGGAGACAGCTCCAGCACCGCCCGAACCGGCAAAGCCGGCCGAGACCACCCCTGCCGAAAGCAGCCACGTGATCGTCGCTGGCGACACCTACTGGGACCTGGCCAAGAAAGCCTATGGCGACGGCACCAAGTGGAAGATCATTTCAGCCGCCAACGAAGGCTACGAACCGCGACGGCTCCCCGTCGGCGCGACGCTGACCATCCCCGCGAATTAACCGCGCTTTGGCCACTCCAACCACAGACCCGTCCGGAAAACCGGGCGGGTCGTCTGTTTTCGGCCTATAGCTATCGCCGACGCGGCGTGATCCGTCTTGAGGTGCGGCCAGAGGCTGCATTGAAAGCGCGCGCAAGAGGCTTAGGTTCGCGTCTCCTGGAGAACCATCATGCCGCTTTCCACCTCCATCGACGCCAAGGCCGCGAAGGCCATCGGCCCATTGCCGGCCGGACATCCTCCGGTAAGAACCGGCAAGATCGGCGTCATGCTGGTCAATCTCGGAACGCCCGACGGCACCGACTTCAAACCGATGTGGCGGTATCTGAGGGAATTCCTGTCCGATCCGCGCGTCATCGAGCTCAACAGGGCGATCTGGTATCCGATCCTCTACGGGCTGGTGCTAACCACCCGGCCGAAGAAGTCGGGGGCCAACTATGCCCGTATCTGGAACCGCGAGAAGAACGAGTCGCCGCTGCGCACCTACACCCGCGCCCAGGGCGAGAAGTTGGGCCAGGCATTGGCCGACCTGCCCAATGTCGTTGTCGACTGGGCGATGCGCTATGGCAATCCGTCGACCGCGAGCGTCGCCAGAAGCCTGGTCGAGCGGGGCTGCGACCGCATCATCTCCTTCCCGCTCTATCCGCAATATTCGGCGACCACGACCGCTACCGCCAACGACCAACTGTTTCGCGCGCTGATGAAGATGCGCGCCGCCCCCGCCATCCGCACCGTGCCGCCCTACTATGACGAACCGGTCTATATCGAGGCGCTGGCGCGATCCATCGAACGGCATCTGGCCACGCTCGACTTCGAGCCGGAGGTTGTCATCACCTCCTATCATGGCATCCCGAAGCCTTATTTCGAGAAGGGCGACCCCTATCATTGCCATTGCCAGAAGACGACGCGGCTGTTGCGCGAGCGGCTCGGCTGGAGCGAGAAGAAGCTGATCACCACCTTCCAGTCGCGCTTCGGCGCCCAGGAATGGCTGCAGCCCTACACCGACAAGACGGTCGAGAAATTGGCCACGGAAGGCGTGAAATCGATCGCCATCGTCAACCCCGGCTTTTCCGTCGATTGCATCGAGACGCTGGACGAGATCGGCCGCGAGGCAGCCGAAACCTTCCATCACGCCGGCGGCGGGAAATTCGCGCACATACCTTGTCTCAACGACAGTGCCGAGGGGATGGCAGTGATCGAGGCGATGGTGCGGCGCGAACTTGCCGGCTGGATCTGAACGTCCCCGACGGGATGGCTGAAACCGGTGCGCAAAAGCCTTCGCTAACCAATATTCGTGATCACCTGATTGTAACGCCGCGGAAACACACTTAAGTGATTCCGTGAGGTCGTCGGCTTTGAGGGAGAAATGAAATGGGCTTCAGCGGTTTCGACATTGCCATCGTTGTTCTTGTCTTTCTTGTCATTATCCTTCTTTTCAAGGGCATCAAGACGGTACCTCAGGGCTATAACTATACGGTGGAGCGCTTCGGCCGCTACACCAAGTCTTTGACGCCGGGTCTTAACATCATCAACCCCATCTTCGAGCGCGTTGGCGCCAAGATGAACATGATGGAGCAGGTGCTCGACGTTCCCACCCAGGAGATCATCACACGCGACAACGCCATCGTCGCCGTCGACGGCGTCGCCTTCTATCAGGTGCTCAACGCCGCGCAGGCCGCCTACCAGGTCGCCGGCCTCGAGAACGCCATCCTCAACCTGACGATGACCAACATCCGCACCGTCATGGGCTCGATGGATCTCGACGAATTGCTGTCAAACCGCGACGCCATCAACGAGCGCCTGCTGCGCGTCGTCGATGAGGCCGCGCATCCTTGGGGCATCAAGATCACCCGCGTCGAGATCAAGGACATCAATCCGCCGGCCAACCTCATCGAATCGATGGGCCGCCAGATGATGGCCGAGCGCAACAAGCGCGCGCAGATCCTCGATGCCGAAGGCCTCAAGCAATCGCAGATCCTCGAGGCGGAAGGGCGCAAGGAAGCCGCCTTCCGCGACGCCGAGGCACGCGAACGCTCCGCTGAGGCCGAGGCGCGCGCCACACAGGTGGTGTCGGAGGCGATCGCCAAGGGCGACGTGCAGGCGCTCAACTACTTCGTCGCGCTGAAATACACCGAAGCCCTGACCAGGATCGGCTCCGCTACGAACAGCAAGGTCGTGCTGATGCCGATGGAGGCTTCATCACTGATCGGCACGCTCGGCGGCATCGGCGAGATCGCCAAGGAAGTCTTCAGGAGCGAAGGCACTGCCGGCGCCGCACGGCAGACCGCGCGTCCGCCGGTGGTTCGCCCGGGCGAAAACTGAGGCCACTCCCATGTTGGAACGCATCGTTTCCGAACTCGGCCCGTGGAACTGGATGGTTCTCGGCTTCGTCCTCCTGGTGATGGAAGTCGTCGCGCCAGGCGTGTTCATGCTGTGGATCGGCATCGCCGCCCTGATCATCGGCGCGGTGTCACTGCTCGTCTGGGACACGGCCTTCTGGACCTGGCAGGTCCAGGTGCTGGCCTTCTTGGCTTTGTCGCTGGTTTCGGCCTTCGTCGGCAAGAAGCTGGTCGGCGGCCGTCATGGCGACGTCGACCAGCCGCTGCTCAACCGTCGCGGCGCGCAGATGGTCGGCAGGATGGCGACGCTGGCCGAGCCGATCAAGAACGGCCGCGGCCGCATCCGGCTGGGCGACACGCTGTGGCGCGTTTCCGGCCCGGATTTGCCGGCAGGTACACAAGTGCGCGTGACCGGCTCCGCCGATACGGATCTGGAACTGACCGTAGAGGCCGTCTAAATCAGGTTGGGAGTATCGGCAAACTGGTCAGGCCGCGCCGATGCGCAGCAGATCGTGCAGGTGGACTAGTCCGACCGGACGTTTGCCTTCCACCACCATCAGGCTGGTTATGGCCGAGTTGTTGATCGTCTGCAGCGCCGTCGCCACCAGCGTATCGGGTCCGGCCGTCTTCGGCTCCCTGGTCATGACCTGATCGACGCTCATCGCCAGAAGATTGCTGCCGATATGGCGCCTGATGTCGCCGTCGGTGATGATGCCGACCAGCGCGCCGTCCGCGCCGGTGATCGCCACGCAACCAAACCCCTTGCGCGACAATTCGAGGATCGCCTCCTGCATTCCGGTGCCGGAGGGCACCAACGGCAGTTGCTCGCCGACATGCATGATGTCGCGGATCTGCGTCAGATTGGCGCCGAGCTGTCCACCGGGGTGGAAGGTGCGGAAATGATCGGGCGTGAAACCGCGCGCTTCGAGCAGCGCGATTGCCAGCGCATCGCCGATCACCAGTTGCAGCAGCGTCGATGTCGTCGGCGCCAGGCCGTGCGGGCAGGCTTCCGGCGCGCGCGGCAGCAGAAGCACTACATCCGCCTCGCGCGCCAGCGCCGATGTCTCTCCGGACGTGACCGCGATCAAGGGGATCGAGAAACGCCTGGAATAGGCGACGATGCCCATGAGTTCCCTGCTCTCGCCCGACCACGACATGGCGATGATGGCGTCGTCCCTGGCAATCATGCCGAGGTCACCATGATTGGCTTCGGCAGGGTGGACGAAGAAGGCGGGCGTGCCTGTCGAAGCAAGCGTCGCGGCGATCTTGGAGCCGATATGGCCACTCTTGCCGACGCCGGTGACGATGACGCGGCCGTCGATCCGCGACACCAGGTCGACGGCGCGCGCGAACGGTTCGGCAAGCCCGTTTTCGAGCGCGGCCGCCAGTGCTGCGATACCAGCCTGCTCGGTTGCCACCGTTCTGAGCGCCGAAGCGATTGAAGCTGGCCTGTCGAGCGGCTTCTTCTCTGGGGATCCCGCATGCATGGCTGAAGCGATTAGCGCTTTGCCGCGCGCCTGTCCAACGGAATTGCCGCCTCACGCGTGCAGCGCCGCGCGTGAATCCCTTGGGTCACAGGCGCGCGACAGGGTTAATCGGCCGCCACCTCAACCCTCCGTTAACCATCCCCATTTACGGTTCGGTAAGTACGGCGCGCAGGCGCGGCGCAAGCAGTGGTGGCAATGTCCAAGGCCCAGCCCGAAAAGAAAAGAGGACGCAAGGGCAAGGCGGTCTGCGCCTTGTTGCTGGCGACCAGCGTCTTTGCCTTGCTGCGGCCGGCGCTACCTCTCGCCCAGGAGACCGAGTTGCGCGGCGAGGTTTCGGAATCGGCTATCCTGGCCGACCAGCGGCGCAAGACCAGGCAAATGAGCATGGCCGGTTCCCAGGATCAGGCGACGACCGGCGCGACCGCCCAGGGGGACGTGCCGGCACCCACCTATCAACCGGCCAGTCCCGGCGCCGTACCCGATGACACCGGCACGGCATCGGCGACCGGCAGTATTTTCGATCCGCCCGCGGCCGCCGACGACCCGTTTGCCGATGACCCCGCCCCCGTCCCGCCACGCCGCTCGGCGAGCGCCAGGCAACGCGCCGCCGATGAAGACAAGGCGCAGGACGAGGCCGCCGACAGCGAGAAGACAAGGAAAACCACCGTCGACGCGACAACCACGGCCAATACGGATAACGCCGACACCGCGGAGACGGATCAGGACACCAATCGCCGCGCCGTGACTATTGATTCCGCCGACAGGCTGCAGCTTGACCCGGGCGCCGAGCGTACCGAGGCGATCGAGGGCCAGGACAAGAAGGCGGAGGACGACCCATTCGCCGCCACTGGTCTCAGGCTCGGCTCCTTCGTGATCAGGCCGACGCTCGAGCAGGGCCTGACGGCCACGTCGAATGCCGATTCGAGCAATGGCGGCAAGTCCGCGCTGCTGTCGGAAACGGCGTTGCGCTTCAACGCTGTCTCCGACTGGGCGGAGAATTCGGCCACCATCGACGGCTACGGCATTTTCCGCAACACCGTATCGGGCCAGAAGATCAATGAGGCGCGCGGCCGCATCGAAGGCACGCTCAACGTCGACCTCGGCAATGAACTGCGCGCCATCGCCAGGCTCGGTTACGAGATTGCGCCGGAATCGGCCTCCTCGCCCGACGCCATTGCCGGCGTCAACTCGCAGCCGATACGCCAGACTCTCGACGGCAGCCTCGCCGTCGAGAAGGACGCCGGCAAGATGCGCTTCGCGCTGACCGGTGCCGTCTCCCACGACATCTATGGCGATGCCAAGCTTTCGGACGGCACCGTCGTGTCGCAGAAGGACCGCGATTCCACCCTTTACACGACGACTTTGCGCACCGGCTACGAGATCTCTCCCGCCATCACGCCCTTCACCGAGGTCGAGGTCGGCCGACGGCTCTATGATCAGCGCGTCGATAGCAGCGGGTACGAACGATCCTCGACACGGCTCGGCGCCCGGGCTGGCGTCGAACTCGACATGGGCGAGAAACTTGCCGGCGAGTTCTCGGCCGGCTGGCTCAGGGAAGCCATCGACGACGACCGGCTGCAGGCGATTTCGGGCGCCACGGTGAACGCCGACCTCAAATGGTCGCCCGAGCGCGGCACTATAATCGGCCTCACCGCGCAGACGACCGTGGAGGGCACGACGAACGCCGGACAAAGCGGCGACATCCTCTATTCCGGCCGCCTCACTGGCGAACGGCAAATCCGTGCCAACCTGACCGGGAATGCCGCCCTTGGCGCGGACTGGCGCGATTACGTCGGCTCCGACGGCCATGATCTGACGCTGAGCGCCGAGGCTGGGCTGACATGGTGGCTGAACCGCTATGCCGGCCTCACCACCCGCGTCAGGACCGAAAAGCAGACCAGCAACCTGGCGGGCCGCGATTATACGGCCAACAGCATATTCCTTGGCGTGAAGGTTCAGCGGTAAGGCAGGCCGGCCGATATTGATGAAGGCTTAAAAAGCAGCGCCCTTGCGTTCCGACGGCTTCAACTCGTCGAGCAGCGTGCGGATGACGCCCGCCATGCTTGCACTCATATCGCTTCGCCACAGCGCGAAGGCGACATTGGCCTCGACAAAGCCCTCCGGCGATCCGCAGTCGAAGGTGCGCCCTTGGTAATGGTAGCCGTAGAAGGGCTGCTGTTTCTCCAGTTTCAGCATCGCATCGGTGAGCTGGATTTCGTTGCCGGCGCCCTTTTCCTGGCTTTCGAGGATCCCGAATATCTCCGGCTGCAGGATATAGCGTCCGTTGATGTAGAGATTGGAGGGTGCGGTGCCCGTCTTCGGTTTTTCCACCATGCCGGTGATGCGGAAACCGTGATGCGTGTCCTCGCCGCGGCCGACAATGCCATATTTATGGGCTTCGGCCGGGTCGCATTCCTGGACCGCGATGATGTTGTTGCCGGTCTCCTCGTAGAGCTCGACCATAGACTTCATGCAGCTCTTTTCCGACTGCATGATCATGTCGGGCAAGAGCAGCGCGAAAGGCTCGTCGCCGACCAGTTCGCGGGCGCACCAGACGGCATGGCCGAGGCCCATCGGCACCTGCTGGCGGGTGAAGCTGGTCTGGCCCGGCGCGGGCTGCAACCGTTGCAGGCGGGCGAGCTGGTCATCCTTGCCGCGCTGGGCGAGCGTGTCATAGAGTTCGAACTGGACGTCGAAATGATCCTCGATGACCGCCTTGTTGCGGCCGGTCACGAAGATGAAATGCTCGATGCCGGCTTCACGCGCCTCATCCACCACATACTGGATGACTGGCCTGTCGACGACGGTCAGCATCTCCTTGGGGATGGCCTTGGTGGCCGGGAGAAACCGCGTGCCGAGGCCGGCGACCGGGAAAACTGCCTTGCGAACTCTCTTCATGCTGCCAATCATCCTTGCTTGCCTCGTCGCACCGCTCGCAGACATTTTCATGCCGAAATCAGGGATTACCGACTATCCGATGAAAATTTGCAATCTCTAAAGCATCGACCTGTCTTTTCGTTCCCAGCGACACCTATGGTAAACTAAATCCTAACCGGCTTCGGCGAAGAATGATCCTTCCTGTGATGAAAAAGGAGGAAAAAATGTCCCTACGCAATGCAGCAAGGCGCCTGACAAGCGTCGTGGCGGCCGCCGGCCTCTCGCTTGCCTTGCTGATGCCAGCCGGGCCGGCTTTTGCCGACGCCGGTTTCCGCCAATGGGTTACCAGCTTCCGCGCCACCGCGGTGCAGAGTGGCGTTTCCGGCGCTGTCTACGACCAGGCATTCAGGGGCATCAGGGATGCCGACCCGGAGGTGCTGGAGAAAGCACGCTTTCAGCCCGAGTTCACGGCGCCCGCCTGGGACTATTTCGACAATCGCGTCCATGACCAGTCGATCGCCGTCGGCCAGCAGATGGCCAGGAAATGGAAGCCGTGGCTGGACAGGATCGAGGCCAAATACGGCGTCGACCGCTACGTCCTGCTGGCCATCTGGTCGATGGAATCGAACTATGGCGAAACCCTCAAGCGCGACGATATCATCCGCAATGTCGTGCGTTCGCTGGCAACGCTTGGCTACGCCGATCCCCGGCGCTCGAAATATGCCCGCACACAGTTGATCGCGGCCTTGAAGATCCTGCAGAGGGGCGACATCGACGAAAGCCACCTGGTCGGCTCATGGGCAGGCGCGATGGGCCATACCCAGTTCATTCCGACCAGCTACCAGGCCTACGCGGTCGACATGGACGGCGACGGCAGGCGCGATATCTGGAATTCGATCCCCGACGCCCTGGCAACGTCCGCCAATCTTCTCAGGAAGAACGGCTGGCAGGCCGGCAAGACCTGGGGCTATGAAGTCGTCCTTCCGGACGGCAAGAAATTCCCGAAAGGATCGATGTCGCTGTCGCAATGGCAAGCGCTGGGTGTCAAGCGCGCCAACGGCAAGCCGTTCAGGAATGGCGCGGACAAGGCGACGTTGAAGGTGCCCGGCGGTCGCGGTGGACCGACTTTCCTGATGATCAAGAATTTTTCGGTCATCAAGCGCTACAACAATGCCGACAAATACGCGATTGCCGTCGGCCTTCTTGCCGATGATATCGCCGGCTATGGCGGGCTTGTGCAGGATTGGAAACGGCCCTTCACCAAGCTTTCCTTCGAGGAAAGGCAGGAGCTCCAGCAACGGCTTTCCGAGCACGGCTACTATTCGGGCAAGTTCGACGGCAAGATCGGCGACGGGTCGAAAGCCGCCATCATGGCCTTCCAGGCGAAGGCCGGCTTGACCCAGGACGGACATCCGAGCATGGAAGTGCTCAAATGGCTCAGACAAAAATAGAGCCGTCTACGGCGTGCGTCCTTTCGAACGCGCAGAGGACGCTGTAGCACGTTAATTCGCGCGCATGGCCCCTTCCGAAATCCGCTTTCGGGCCATGCGCCCAGGGATGGAGAGGGTGATTGGTTTCGGCTGCGCGCATCCGGGTGATCCTTCGTCGCGTGCCGATACTCGCTCTGGCCATCGTCGTCCTGGTGGCGGGCATCGCCGGCGCCTTTCACACACCGGCCATGGCGCAGGAAGAAAGCCGCGGCTGGTCGCTGCGCGACCTGTTGTTTCCGCGCCGAAGCGAGCGGATCGAACCGCCGCCGCAGCAAATCCAGCGAGCCAGGCCACCCACGAAGGCAAGAAAGCCTCGCGCCGCGCCGCGCCGACCAGCTGAGCCAGCAACCCCCATTGTCGAGAAGGCGCCGGATGCCCGCACTGTCCTGGTGGTCGGCGATTTCATGGCGAGCGGCCTCGCCGAAGGGCTGGATGCCGCTTTTGCGCAAAACGCTGGCGTCAGGATCGTCGTTCGCGGCAATGGTTCGTCGGGCCTCGTGCGTGACGACGTCTACAACTGGCCCGAACAGATCAAATCGCTGATCGAGACCGAAAAGCCCGCGGCCGTGGTCGTCATGCTTGGTTCCAACGACCGTCAGCAAATGCGCGTCGACGATGTGCGCGAACAGCCGCGATCGGAGAACTGGACCAAGGAGTATGAGCGCCGGACCGAGGCGCTCGGCAAGGCCATCGCGTCGACCAAGGTTCCCTATCTGTGGGTCGGCATGCCGCCTTTCCGGGTGGCGAAGATGACCTCCGACATGCTGGCTTTCAACGACATCTACCGGTCGGCGGCCGAAACTCACGGCGGCGAATTCGTCGACATCTGGGACGGTTTCGTCGACGAGAACGGCGCCTTCGTCATCAGCGGGCCGGATATCAACGGCCAGGCGGTGCGCCTACGCACCGATGACGGCATCAACGTGTCGAAGGCCGGCAAACGCAAGCTCGCTTTCTATGCCGAAAAACCGCTGCTGAAGATCCTGGGGCTGAGTGCGCCGGGCGGCGTCACGACCGCCGCCGCGCCGGCCGGCGCTCCCGTCGAGGCGCCGGCGGCCGCGCCAATGGAAGTTGACCGAACCGTACCGATGCTGCTCAGCGATCCGGCGCTCGACGGCGGCTCGGAACTTCTCGGCGCCGCCCCACTGAAAAAGGCGGACAGACCCGGCGAAAAGCTCGCCGTCGAGGGCAAGGCCCCCAAAGCCTCGCCCGGCCGCGCCGACGATTTTTCCTGGCCGCCCAAGGTCAATCCCGCGACGGCAGCCGCTGGAAGCGACAAGACGACGGCAATCAATCCTTGATACGGCGGAAACGCCCGCAGATGGCCGCCGGAGTAGGGTTTCCAAACGGTCTCAGCGTGGCAGGACGGTCGATCCCATCAGCGCCTCGTCGATCGCACGCGCCGCCTGGCGGCCCTCGCGGATCGCCCAGACGACCAACGACTGGCCACGGCGCACGTCGCCCGCCGCGTAGAGCCGTTCGACGCTGGTCCTGTAATCGCGGTCGTTGGCCTCGACATTCCTGGAGCGACGGGCATCGGTGGCAATCTTCATCTGCCCGTCCAGTTCCTGCACCACGCCAGCCGCGGCAGGGCCGGCAAAGCCGATGGCGATGAAGGCCAGATCCGCGCGGATGACGAATTCGGTGCCGGCGATCGGCTTGCGCTTTTCATCGACCTCGCAGCATTTGACGCCGGTCAGCTGGCCATCCTCGCCGATGAACTCCAGTGTCGCTACCTGGAATTCGCGTTCCGCGCCCTCGGCTTGCGAGGATGACGTACGCATCTTGGTCGCCCAATAGGGCCAGACCGCGAGCTTGTCTTCCTTCTCCGGTGGCTGCGGGCGGATGTCGAGCTGGGTGACGCGCACGGCGCCCTGGCGGAAGGCGGTGCCGACGCAATCGGAGGCGGTGTCGCCGCCGCCGACGACGACGACATGCTGGCCGCCGGCAATGATCGGATGCGACGGCCACGCCACCGACTGGATCGGCTCGCCGCCGACACGCTTGTTCTGCTGCACCAGATAGGGCATCGCGTCATGCACGCCGCCGAGATCATCGCCGGGAATATCGGCGGCGCGCGGCGTTTCCGAACCGCCGCAATAGAGCACCGCATCATATTCGGCGAGCAATTCCTCCACCTTCTTGTCGACGCCAACATTGACGCCGCAGTAAAAGCTCACGCCCTCGCCCTGCATCTGTTCGATGCGCCGGTCGATATAGTGCTTCTCGATCTTGAAGTCGGGGATGCCGTAGCGCATCAGCCCGCCCGGCCGGCTCTCGCGCTCATAGACATGCACATCGTGGCCGGCGCGGCCGAGCTGCTGGGCGGCCGCCATGCCGGCCGGTCCCGAGCCGATGACGGCGACCCGCTTTCCCGTCTTCTTCTCCGGCGGATAGGGCCGGATATGGCCGGTTTCGTAGGCCTTGTCGGCGATCGCTTGCTCGACGGTCTTGATGGCGACCGGAATGTCCTCGAGGTTCAGCGTGCAGGCTTCCTCGCAAGGTGCCGGGCAGATGCGGCCGGTGAATTCCGGAAAATTGTTGGTCGAATGCAGGTTGCGGATCGCATTGTCCCAGTCGCCATTGTAGACGAGGTCGTTCCAGTCCGGGATCTGGTTGTGGATCGGGCAGCCGGTCGGCCCATGGCAGAACGGAATGCCGCAATCCATGCAGCGCGCGGCCTGTTTCTCGACCTCCTTGTCCGACATCGGCAGCGTGAATTCGCGGAAATGCCGAATGCGGTCGGAAGCCGGCTGGTACTTGTGCACCTGCCGGTCGATTTCGAGAAAGCCTGTTACCTTGCCCATAGTCCAGTTCCTGCTGTCCAGATGGTGCGGTTTTCGCCGCACCCGTTAACCTCTTGAGGCAGCCATGGCAACCTTCAGCCCGAGGTCAGGATTGTTGATGAGGCCCGTGCCGGGAAGCCAGGCTTCCCGGCCGTCGCAAAATCTATTCCGCTGCCACGCCCATGCGCATGCGTTCCATCTCGATCAGCGCGCGGCGGTATTCGACCGGCATGATCTTGCGGAATTTCGGCCGGAAAGTCGTCCAGTCGTCGAGGATCTCGCGGCCGCGCACCGAACCCGTATAGTGGACGTGGTTCGAGATCAGCTGATAGAGCCGTTCCTCGTCATGGCTGGTCATGTCGCCCGACACGTCGACGCGACCCTTGTGATCGAGGTCGCCGCCATGATGCAGCAGCTTTTCCATCAGATCGTCTTCTTCCGGAACCGGCTCCAGCTCGACCATCGCCATGTTGCAGCGCTCGGCGAAATCGCCTGCCTCGTCGAGCACATAGGCAACGCCGCCCGACATGCCGGCGGCGAAGTTGCGGCCGGTCTGGCCGATGACGACGACGATGCCGCCGGTCATGTACTCGCAGCCATGGTCGCCGACGCCTTCGACGACGGCGGCCACGCCAGAGTTGCGCACAGCGAAACGCTCGCCGGCGACGCCGGCGAAATAGGCCTCGCCCTCGGTCGCTCCATAGAGCACCGTATTGCCGACGATGATCGATTCGGCAGCGACGATCTTGGCCTCTTCCGGCGGACGGATGACGATGCGTCCGCCCGACAGGCCCTTGCCGACATAATCGTTGCCGGCGCCGACCAGATCGAACGAGACGCCGCGCGCCAGGAAGGCGCCGAAGGATTGCCCCGCCGTGCCGGTGAGCTTGACCGAGATCGTGTCCTCGCGCAGCCCTTTGTGCTTGAAGCGTTTGGCCACTTCGCCCGATAGCATCGCGCCAGCCGAGCGATCGACATTGCGGATCGGCAGCTCGATGGTAACTGGCTGCCGGCTTTCCAACGCCGGCTTGGCCAGCTCGATCAGCTTGCGGTCGAGCACATCGTCGATCGGATGCTTCTGCCGCTCGGTCCAGTGCACCGCGTGATGCGGCGCGTCCGGCTTGAAGAACATCTTGCCGAAATCGAGCCCGCGCGCCTTCCAGTGCTCGATCACGTCGCGCTTCTCCAGCAGGTCGGTGTCGCCGATGATCTGGTCGATGTGGGTGAAGCCCATTTCGGCGAGCAGCTCGCGCACCTCTTCCGCCACATAGAAGAAGAAGTTGATGACGTGCTCGGGCGTGCCCTTGAAGCGCTTGCGCAGCACCGGGTCCTGCGTCGCCACACCCACCGGACAGGTGTTGAGATGGCACTTGCGCATCATGATGCAGCCGGCCGAAATCAGCGGCGCGGTCGAGAAGCCGAACTCGTCGGCGCCAAGCAGGGCGCCGATGATGACGTCGCGGCCGGTGCGCAGGCCGCCATCGACCTGCAGCGCCACTCTGCTGCGCAAGCCGTTGAGCACCAGCGTCTGGTGTGTCTCGGCAAGGCCCATTTCCCACGGGCTGCCGGCATGCTTGAGCGAGGTCAGCGGCGAGGCGCCGGTGCCGCCATCATAGCCCGATATGGTGATGTGGTCGGCGCGCGCCTTGGCGACGCCGGCCGCGACGGTGCCGACGCCGACTTCGGACACCAGCTTGACCGAGACATCCGCCGCCGGATTGACGTTCTTCAAATCGTAGATGAGCTGCGCCAGATCCTCGATCGAATAGATGTCGTGATGCGGCGGCGGCGAGATCAGGCCGACGCCGGGCGTCGAGTGCCGGACCTTGGCGATGGTGGCATCGACCTTGTGGCCGGGCAACTGGCCGCCCTCGCCAGGCTTGGCGCCCTGCGCGACCTTGATCTGCATGACGTCGGAATTGACCAGATATTCGGCAGTCACGCCGAAACGTCCCGAGGCGACCTGCTTGATCGCCGAGCGCTCGGGGTTCTTGCCGCCGCCCGGCAGCGGCAGATAACGGTCGGCCTCTTCGCCGCCCTCGCCGGTGTTCGACTTGCCGCCGATCGCGTTCATGGCGCGCGCCAGCGTGGTGTGCGCCTCCCGAGAGATCGAGCCGAAGGACATCGCCCCGGTCGAGAACCGCTTGACGATGTCGGCCGCCGGCATGACCTCGTCGAGCGCGACCTTCTTGCGGCCGGTCTCATCCGCGAGCCTGATCTTGAACAGGCCGCGAATGGTCTGGGCGCGGGCCGTCGCACTGTCGATCTGGGCGGAATATTCCTTGAAGGTTTCCCACGAGCCCTGGCGCACGGCGTGCTGCAGGGTGGCGACCGCATCGGGCGACCACATATGCGCCTCGCCGCGCATGCGGAACATGTATTCGCCGCCGACCTCAAGGCTGTTGCGCAGCACCGGGTCGTTGCCGAAGCCGTCGGAGTGGCGGCGGACCGTCTCTTCCGCGATCTCGTCCAGCCCGACGCCTTCGATCAGCGTTGCGGTGCCAGTGAAATACTGCTGCACGAAATCCGACTTCAATCCGATGGCGTCGAATATCTGCGCGCCGCAATAGGACTGGTAGGTCGAGATGCCCATCTTGGACATCACCTTGAGGATGCCCTTGCCGATAGACTTGATGTAGCGGGAGACGACTTCATAGGCGTCGACCTCGGCCGGCAGCTCGCCACGCTTGTGCATGTCGAGCAGCGTGTCGAAGGCGAGATAAGGGTTGATCGCTTCGGCGCCGTAGCCGGCGAGGCAGCAGAAATGATGCACCTCGCGCGGCTCGCCGGATTCCACCACGAGCCCGACCGACGTGCGCAGCCCCTTGCGGATCAGGTGGTGATGCACCGCGGCCGTCGCCAGCAGCGCCGGTATGGCGATGCGGTCCGGCCCGAGCTGGCGGTCGGACAGGATGATGATGTTGTAGCCGCCGGCGACCGCCGCTTCCGAGCGCTCGCACAGCCGGTCGATGGCGCCCTGCATGCCGGCCGCGCCCTCGTTCGAGCCATAGGTGATGTCGATCGTCTTGGTGTCGAAACGGTCCTCGGTGTGGCCGATGGAGCGGATCTTTTCGAGATCGCCATTGGTCAGGATCGGCTGGCGCACTTCGAGCCGCTTGCGGCGCGAATTGCCGACCAGGTCGAAGATGTTCGGCCGCGGCCCGATGAAGGAAACCAGGCTCATCACCAGTTCCTCGCGGATCGGATCGATCGGCGGGTTGGTGACCTGGGCGAAGTTCTGCTTGAAATAGGTGTAGAGCAGCTTCGACTTGTCCGACATCGCCGAAATCGGCGTATCGGTGCCCATCGATCCAACCGCTTCCTGGCCGGTCGTCGCCATCGGCGACATCAACAGCTTGGTGTCTTCCTGGCTGTAGCCGAAGGCCTGCTGGCGATCGAGCAGCGAGACATCCTTGCGCAGCGCGCGCGGCTCGACCGGCTTCAGATCTTCCAGAATAAGCTGCGTATTGGCGAGCCAGCTTTTGTAGGGGTGCTTGGTCGCGATCTCCGACTTGATCTCCTCGTCGGAGATGATGCGGCCCTTTTCCAGGTCGATCAAAAGCATGCGGCCGGGCTGCAGCCGCCACTTCTTGACGATCTTTTCCTCCGGCACCGGCAGCACGCCGGCCTCGGAAGCCATGATGACGCGGTCGTCATCGGTGACGATGTAGCGCGCCGGACGAAGCCCGTTGCGGTCGAGCGTAGCGCCGATCTGGCGGCCATCGGTGAAGACGACCGCCGCCGGCCCGTCCCAGGGCTCCATCAGCGCGGCATGGTATTCGTAAAAGGCCTTGCGATCGGCATCCATGAGCTTGTTGCCGGCCCAGGCTTCCGGGATCAGCATCATCATGGCGTGGCTGAGCCTGTACCCGCCCTGGAACAGGAATTCGAGCGCGTTGTCGAAGCACGCGGTGTCGGATTGGCCGTCATAGGAAATCGGCCACAACTTCGAAATGTTGTTGCCGAACAGTTCGGAATCGACGGACGCCTGCCGCGCCGCCATCCAGTTGTTGTTGCCGCGCACGGTATTGATCTCGCCATTGTGGGCGACCATGCGATAGGGATGCGCCAGCTTCCACGACGGGAAGGTGTTGGTCGAGAAACGCTGGTGGACAAGGATCAGCGCGGTTTCGAAGCGCGGATCGGTGAGGTCCTTGTAGTAGGCGCCGACCTGATAGGCCAGGAACATGCCCTTGTAGACGATGGTGCGCGCCGACAGCGACACGCAGTAGGAACCGATGTCCTTGTTGTCGTTCTCGGCGTAGATGCGGCCCGATATGACCTTGCGCAGCAGATAGAGCCTGGCCTCGTACTCCTCGTCATCGGTAATGTCTGCCGTGCGGCCGATGAAGACCTGCCGGTGGTAAGGCTCGGACGCCACGATGTCCGGAGCCTTCGACAGGGACGAATTGTCGACGGGCACGTCACGGAAACCGATCAGCGGAAGCCCTTCGGACTGCGCCGATTCGGCAATGATGTCCTCGATATGGGCGCGAAGTGCCGCGTCCTGCGGCATGAACCAGTGGCCGACGCCGTATTGACCCGCCGGCGGCAGTTCGATGCCCTGGGCCGCCATTTCCTCGCGGAAGAAACGATCGGGAAGCTGCACCAGCACGCCGGCGCCATCGCCGACGAGCGGATCGGCGCCGACGGCGCCGCGATGCGTCAGGTTTTCAAGCACGGCAAGTCCGTCCTTGACGATCTGATGCGACTTGACGCCCTTCATGTTGACGATGAAGCCGACGCCGCAGGCATCATGCTCGTTGCGCGGATCGTAAAGGCCCTGGGCGGCGAAGCCGTTGGCGGTTCGCCCAATTTTGGTCAGGCCGGTGGTGATGGACGTATTTTTGACGGCTGCCGCGTTCGTCTGCGCGGCCTGGCCGTTGATCGCAGATGGCGTCAATTCCGTCATCATCCTGTCCTCCATTCGACGCCCTCTGGGCGCTGGTTTGCGTCGGGAAGCGCATGGCTCCCCTCCATCCTTGCGGCACGTCTTGCGAAATCCTTGCCGAACCATGCGGCTTTCCGCATGCATCGCATATGGTATTCGTACTGGCCAGAGCCGGACCGTCTACCTGTCGCTCGCGGCAAAAGCCGGAGAGGCCAATGATACGCCACTCCAGCCTGATTTGTGCGACAAAATAAGACAGCACTACTGTCCTAAATTTTTATGACAGAAATCCTGGACGCGCACAAGACCGATTCACGAAAAACTTGGTCGTTCGGCGACAGAAAATTTCGTGGAGACGAAGGAAAACGTAAGCTTCAGTCGCCATCTGCCGGCTGCCGGACAGGCTGGCTTTAACGGTTTTCCGACGTCTGGCCTCTTGCGGTTGGCCTGTGAAACCGGTCAACTTCATGCGGATTTCCCCAAAACACAGGCAGATGCATGTTCTTCGCTTCCGACAATTGGGCAGGCGCCCATCCCAATATCGTTGCCGGCCTGTCGGGCGCTGCCGGCGGCTTTTCCACCGCCTATGGCGACGGTGCGCTCGATCAGGCGGTCTATCAACGCTTCAGCGAGATTTTCGAACGCGAGGTTGCGGTGTTTTTCGTGGCGACCGGCACCGCCGCTAATTCACTGTCGCTGACCACCTACAACAAACCGGGGGGCATTTCCTTCTGCCATCGCGAATCGCATGTCATCGAGGATGAATGCGGCGCGCCGGAATATTTTAGCGGCGGCTCGCGGCTCTGTGCCATCGACGGTGCTCTTGGCAAGATCGACCCGCACAATCTGGAAAACACGATTGGCCGTTACGCACCGGAAATCGTCCATTGGGGACGGCCGATGGCGGTTTCGATTACCCAGTCGACCGAGGTCGGTACCGTCTACACGCTGGACGAGATCGACAAGATTTCGGCGATCGCCAGGCGTTACAAGGTGCCGTTGCATATGGACGGCGCCCGTTTTGCCAATGCGCTGGTCGCGCTGGATACGACGCCGGCGGAAATGACCTGGAAGCGCGGCGTCGATATCCTCTCCTTCGGCGGCACCAAGAACGGCTGCTGGTGTGCCGAAGCGATCGTGCTTTTCGGTCTCGATCGCGCCGGGGAACTGGCCTTTCTGCGCAAACGCGCTGCGCAATTGTTCTCGAAATCGCGTTTTGTCGCGGCACAGTTCGACGCTTATTTCAAAGATGGCCTGTGGCTTGACACGGCTCGGCATGCCAACGCCATGGCGGCTCGGCTTGCGGCGGCGATCGAGGATTCTTCATCCGCTAGTCTGGCCTGGCTGCCACAAGCCAACGAGGTCTTCGCGGTGATGAAAAAGGCCGAGGCCGAGAGGTTGCAAGCGGCGGGAGCCGCCTTCTACGACTGGCACAGGCCGCTTGGTTTCGACGGCCATATAGGTGAGGACGAAGCGCTGTATCGCTTCGTCACCAGCTTTGCCACAACCGACAAGGACCTTGCGCAATTCGAGGCGCTGATAGCGGCATGATCCGGCAAACACGGAACCCAAGAACCGAAAGCGCGCCGCATGATCCATTCAGATGCAACGCGCACATCTAAGCCAGGAAAGGCCGCGCCAGCAGCTCAAGGCCAAGCAGCATCAGCAGGATCAAAAACCAGCGCCGGAAGGTCGCCGGGCTGATCCGCTGCCTGAGCAGTTGGCCGAGCCACATGCCGAGCAAAGCCGGCACGACGGCCAGCGACGACAGCGCCATATGCTCGACCCGGAAGGCTCCATGCGAGCCAAGGCCGGCGGCCAGCGCGATTGTGGACACGGTGAAGGAAAGGCCGAGCGCCTGGATGAGGTCGTCCCGGCTCAGCCCCAGCGCCTGGATGTAGGGCACGGCTGGAACCACGAAGACCCCTGTGCCGCCGGTGACAAGGCCGGTGAGAAAACCGATGATAGGCGACGACCAGCGTTCAATCCCCGAGGGAATGCTGAGTTGTCGCGCCAGCAAGGTGTAGACGGCATAGAGCACCAGGGCGGCACCGAGGCCAGCGGTGGTCCATTTGACATTGTCGCTGGCCAGCAGCCATGAGCCAGCCAGCGTGCCGATTGTGATGCCGGCCATCATCAGCCAGAGCCGGCGCAGGATCGACGCGAAGCTCGGCCCGGCCAGCAACTGCCAGACATTGGTGACGAAGGAGGGAACGATCAGCAGCGAGGCGGCGGTGACAGGCGGCATGACCGTGCCCAGCAGTCCCATCGCCAGCGTTGGCAGGCCCATGCCGGTGACCCCCTTGACGATGCCGGCCAGCAGGAAGGTGACGGCGACGGTACCTGTCAGCACCAGGGAAAAATCAGACATCGCCCTTCATGATCAGGCAAGGGCTGCCGTGAAAGGGCCAGTACCATCGGTTGGGGGTGGCACAGGCACCAGGGCAAACAAGAAGCGACGCCTTCCGGCGCCGCTTCTCAGATACTTTACACTCAACCGCGATTAGGCAGCGGTCTTGGCCTCGATCTGCTTGGCCTTGCCGGAAGACGCGGTAATCGCGATCTTGCGCGGCTTCAGCTCCTCGGGGATGTTGCGTTTGAGGTCGACGAAGAGCAGGCCGTTCTTCAGCGTGGCGCCGACGACATCGACGTGGTCGGCAAGCTGAAAGCGGCGCTCGAAGGCGCGCGAAGCGATACCGCGGTAGAGCAGCTCGGAACCTTCGCCATTGCCCTCTTCCTTGCGCTCGCCCTTGACGGTCAACACATTGCGGTGGGCCTCGATCGAGATTTCCTCGTCCGAGAAACCGGCGACAGCCATCGAGATACGGTAGGAATCCTCACCGGTACGCTCGATGTTGTAGGGCGGATAGGTCTGCGCGCCGTCGGGCTGCGCAAGCGAATCGAGCATGGTGAACAGCCGGTCGAAGCCGACGGTCGAACGATAAAGCGGGGAAAAATCAACGTGACGCATGGTGTGTTCTCCTGTTGAGCAACATGGTTTGCGTATGGCCGGTGCGAAACCCGTTGAGGCGTTCCGAGTAGGCCAGCGGCCCCGACATTGGCGGCCGCATTCGACATTTGGGAAGCAGGCACGAGCATTTCAAGATTTTCCTGCCGGCGAAAAACCGCTGGGTTTCGAGCCTTGATGAACGGCAGATGAACCGAGGCTTCGGCGGACGTTCAGCTAGGCAGAACTAGATTGTTCTCCAGGATCAAGAAACAGCGGCACCCGGGTGCGGTGCCACGACGAGGCCGAACCGGGTGTAACGTCCCTTCCTCCCGGATCGACAGAGGCCGGAAGCCCGCCGCAGGCTGCTTCCGGCCTCATTCGTTGCCTTTCCATCTCCCGCAACGCCTTTGCTTTTGGCGCATGGCCGTCTATCACCATGCCGACGTCTCGGCAGGCTAGGCCGGGACAGCAAACAACGAAGCGCCGAATGACGGATCTCTTCCACGAAATTCCGGGCAATCCGACACCGGAAAATGCGGCCGGCGGCTTCTTCACCGCACGCGACGGCAAGAAAATTCGCTATGGCCTGTTTGCCGCCACCACTCGCCCGATCAAGGGCACCGTGGTCGTGCTGACCGGCCGCAACGAGTGCATCGAAAAGTACTTCGAGACCATCGGCGATCTTACCGGGCGCGGCCTCGGCGTCGCCACCCTCGACTGGCGCGGCCAGGGCGATTCCGACCGGCTGATCGGCGACCGCCAGCGCGGTTATGTCAGGAGCTTCTTCGATTACACCAGCGATCTGGAACAGTTCTTCGAGGAGATCGTGTTGCCCGATTGCCGCGGGCCATATTACATATTGGCCCATTCGGCCGGCGCGGTGATCACGCTGCTTGCCGCGCCCTCGATGGTCAACCGCGTGCGGCGCATGGTGCTGATCGCGCCATTCCTGACCGTACCCGACCTGCCGGTATCGATAACGACAGTTCGCCGCGTCTGTACGCTGTTCTGTTACCTCGGCCTTGGCCGGCTCTATGCCGCTTGGGGCCCGCGGCCGAAGGAAACCGCGCCCTTTGCCACCAACAAGGTGACATCGGATCCGCAGCGGTACCGGCGCAACACCTTGCTCTACGAAACCTATCCGCAACTGGCGCTCGGCGGCCCCACGATCCGCTGGCTGAAAGCGGCGGCGGAAGCGTCCGAAATCATCAGCGATCCCGACTTCATGGCCAGGATCCAGATTCCGTTGCTGGTGATCGCCGCCGGCGCAGACCAGGTCGTCTCGACCAGGGCGGTGGAAGCCTACACCAGGCGTCTGCGTCTCGGCTCCCTGCTGATGATCGACGGCGCGCGCCATGAAATCCTGCAGGAAGCCGACCTCTACCGCGAGCAGTTCCTTGCCGCCTTCGATGCCTTCATCCCCGGAACCGACGACGCAGTCTGATCAGCCCTATCCGGCATTACGCTTGCCCAGAGCATGATCCCGAAAAGTTGCAGACTTTTCGGACAAGATCATCGACTCGATTTCAATTCATCCTGCTCTAGCGAAATCCATGATCCAGTTGGTTTCCCAGGTCTCGCCGCCATCGGGTGAAAAAGCCTGCTCCCAGCGCGCCGACTTTTCCGTCATCCGCGACCAGAGGAAACGAACCTGGATCTTGCGGCCGTCGAAAACGTCGTCGCACAGGAACGTACCGACGCCCGCCTCGAAGCGGCCGCGCATCGGCACATCGATGCTCGAGGGGTTGCGGCCGTCGATCCACCAGATGGACCATTGTCCCGTCGCTGGATCGAAGGTCCGCACCGTAGCGGCAAGATAAGCGCCGCCCGGCAATTCAATGACATTATCGTCCACATTGCCGAGACCGCCGAGGATCCGGCGCACGTCGCATGTCCCGCCGAACTCGTCCCAATTCGTATTACCCGCAAGCCGCGCTTGCAGCCTTCGATGGCTGACGTCCCAGCGGCCGAAAAAGAAATCGAAGTCGGTCCGGCCGTCTGCCGGGCCATCGCCGGAACGGCCGGCTGCTGATTGCGTTGGCATGTGTAGTCCTCCCTCTGGTGAGGTCGCTTCATAGCAGAACGCTACTGACATCCTGCTGTCAGGAGTACTGGCAATCGCCTCGGCGTTAGCCGCGTAGCGCCGCCATGGCCGCGGCATGAAGCTCCGGCGTCGCCGCGGCCACGATGTCGCCGCCCTTCTCGGCCGGTCCGCCGTCGAAGGTGGTGATGACGCCGCCGGCCTTCTCGATGATGGGGATCAGCGCGACGATATCGTAGGGTTTCAGTCCGGGGTCGGCGACGATGTCGACGCTGCCCGCCGCGACCATGGCGAAAGCGTAGCAGTCGGTGCCGTAGCGGGCGAGCCGGACGGTTGTCTCGAAGCGGTCGTAACGCTGGCGCGCATCGCCCTTGAACAGCGCCGGCGTCGTGGTGAACAGCGTCGCGTCGGCGAGATCGGTCGTCTTGCGCGTCGCCAGTTTTCGCGGTCCGCCCGGCCCCTCATAGTGGGCGCCGGAAGCATTGGCGTAGAACAGTTCGCCGGTGAAGGGTTGCGACATCATGCCGGCAACGGCATCGCCGTCGACCGTCAGCCCGACCAGAGTTCCCCACACCGGCAGGCCGGAAATGAAGGCGCGTGTGCCGTCGATCGGATCGATCACCCAGACATGCCGGCTGGATATGTTCTCGCTGCCATGCTCCTCGCCAAGGATGCCATGCTCCGGATATTCCGCCGATATCAGCGCCCGGATGACCCGCTCGGCCTCGCGGTCGGCCTCGGTGACCGGATCGAAGCTGCCTGCTTCCTTGTTGACGACAGCACCTTGGCTGCGAAAGCGCGGCAAGGTCTCGGCGGCGGCGGCATCTGCAATGCGGCGCATGAAATCGATGCTGATGTCCAACTGATTCTCCCGCGTCGCAGCATGCTGGACCTGTCATTTGCCTGCGGTTCTTCGCCAAGACAAGGGCGCGCAGAGACATTTGCGCATCGACAACTGTTGCCTCAATGTCACGCTGGTGGCACCGAAATGCAATTTCCACATCAGAGTGATTTAAAAACCTGCGGGACAGCTTGACATTTGTGCACCGCACAATACGTTTGTTCTCGAACAGGTTTTCCTGTTCATGCCCTCCTTGGGCGTTTCCTCCCTAGACTTCGACCGTGTCGTGCGAACGATGCGGTCTTTTTTTCAGGGCGGCATCCGGCGAACCAGGCGTCTGTTCCCACCAGCACTCGAAACTTCTATTGGTCATTCTGCGGCAAGCGGGAGGTCGATGAAATGATGGTCGGGCATCGCCATCAGATCGGCCGAGAATTGTGCCAGATCGTCGGCGAGTGCGTCGAAGCCGGCGGATTTCTGGAACGTCCGCTCGTTCATGTAAAGCCCGCGATTGACCTCGATCTGCAGCGCATGGAGATGGCGCGCCGGGCGGCCATAATGCTCGGTGATGAAGCCTCCGGCATAGGGCTTGTTGTGGGCGACGGTATAGCCCATGCCGATGAGCAGGCCGATCGCCGTCTCGGTCAACGCCGGCGAGGCCGAGATGCCGAAACGATCGCCGACGATGAAGTCCGGCCGCAGCCCGTTGTCGCCGACCCGGATGCTTGCCGGCATCGAGTGGCAGTCTATCAGCACGGCATAGCCGAACCGCGCATGGGTCCTGGTCAGCAGCCGCTTCAGCGTCTCGTGATAGGGCTTGTAGACGGCCTCGATGCGCGCGACCGCCTCCGCCAGCGGCAAACGGCCGGAATAGATGTCGAGCCCCTCTCCCACCAGCTTGGGCACGGTGCCGAGCCCGCCCGCCACCCGCGCCGAGCGGATGTTGCAGAAGGAGGGCACCGGTTCGGCGAACATGCGCGGATCAAGCTCCCACGGCTCGCGGTTGACGTCGAGATAGGCGCGCGGGAAGTTCGCCGCCAGCATCGGCGCGCCGAGCGCGACGGCGCCACCGAACAGTTCCTCGACATAGCAATCCTCGGACCGGCGGATGGCGTTGCGGTCCAGCCGCGCCATCGCCAGGAAGCGGTCGGGATAGTAGCGGCCGCTATGCGGCGAGTTGAAGAGGAAGGGGACGCGCTGCTCGGCGCCCGACCGGATTTCGAAGGGTGGAACGACCGAAAAATCCTCGGCTGCCGTTTTCAATTTGAACGAACCCGGAAACACCAATGCATCATCATTGGAAAGTGCCATCTCGCCGGGCGCATGTCCAGCATTTCAGCATCCGGGCCGCCTTGTTAAATGCGGATCGCATCTGTCTTCGTTCACTTGATGTTTACCGTCACATCCTCATATACAGGATGGTTAACGGGGTTGCCCCACGGCAGTCTCGGGCGGGTGATTCGGACGGGTTACAATGGCACGCATTCTATTGGCGGAAGACGACGACGATATGCGCCGGTTCCTCGTCAAGGCATTGGAGCGCGCCGGCTACCAGGTCAGCGACTTCGACAATGGCGCCAGCGCCTATGAGCGTCTGCGCGAAGAGCCCTTCTCGCTGCTGTTGACCGATATCGTCATGCCGGAGATGGACGGCATAGAGCTCGCCCGCCGCGCCACCGAGATCGATCCCGACCTCAAGGTCATGTTCATCACCGGTTTCGCCGCCGTTGCGCTCAATCCCGATTCCAAGGCGCCGAAAGACGCCAAGGTGCTGTCCAAGCCGTTCCACCTGCGCGACCTCGTCAACGAGGTCGAAAAGATGCTGCAGGCCGCCTGACGCGCTTTTCGGCGCGTCTTCAACGACGCGACACGGCGAGGCTTTCTTTCCCTTTTCGGGCTATTGACGCGCTGGACCAAAAATGGTGTATGCGCGGCTTCGGATGGGCGTGTAGCTCAGCGGGAGAGCACTGCATTGACATTGCAGGGGTCACAGGTTCAATCCCTGTCACGCCCACCATCCGGTCAAAGCCTCATTGCATTTTGTTCCCGCCCCTTGGCAGGAAGCGAGCAACTAAGCTGCTTGGAGCAACATTTCGGTCTCGCGCTCAAAAAGCCAGCTCTCACTCTCTTTCGGAGCATCGGCTTTCCAACCATAGCGAGCCGCTATCTCGTCTTTCACAAGGGTGGCAGCACCCATAAAGTTGTCATTCAACGAAAAATATCGATCCCGTGCGTCTGCTATTCGTCCCGCTCCTGCTAACGCATGAATCTGCAAGAGTCTTTCGTATGGCGTCCTAGGATCATGCAATAGAACCGATGCTTCGACAAATTGCTTTTTACGCAACTTGGCTGACGCCAACGCAGATCTAAAGTAATCTCTTAATCTGTGGAACGGTACTTCGTTCAAGCCTTTCTCGAAAATCGACTGAGCTTGTTCGATATCACTCTCCGCTAATGCGACCATTCCTCTCAGATGGAACCCAACCCATTCATCCTTAGTCCGAGGTTCATTGATAGGAAGCATGCTCTTAGCCGTATCCAGGTTGTTCATGGCAATGTGAACTGCAGCCTTGGAGGTTATGGCGCGTAAGAAATGAGGCCGCCGTCTTAAAACTACATCGTAGGCTGAAAGAGCGGATTGATAACTCCCTAGCCGCTTCAATAAGTCTGCTCTACCAACCAAACTGTGGATATCGTAAGGGAAGTCCCTGACATTCTCGTCGTATGCTTGGAGGGCTGCCTGATGGTCGCCCATCAATTTAAGGATGTTGGCCCTACCATTTCTTGCAACGACGTCCAGATCGAATCGCTCAATGGCATCATCGTAAGCAGTCAACGCGTCAGAAAGCCGACCAGCATCCCTCAAGGTTTCAGCTAAACCACACCAAGGAGTTGGGTTGTGAGGATAGCGAGCACTTGCATGTGAAAAAGTTGCTAAAGCACCTGCTGTGTCCCCCATGTCAGCAAGCACGCCAGCTTTCCCCGTAATTGCGTACATCGCATCTGGGAAATTTCGCGCCGCAACTTCGTAGACTGAAAGCGCATCTTCAAGACGACCCATTTTCGCTAATACGTCTGCTTGCCCACAATAGGCCACTTCCTCATCCGGAAAGACGTCTATGACCTTTTGATATGCCCTTAGAGCCTCACTAGTTCGACCCAACTCAAAAAGGGTAGCGCCTCGCTGGCACTGAAGAGATGGGTCACCCGGAAATTCGCTAATTCCGGCATCGAGAACATCTAAGGCTTCCTCAAACCTCAACATGTCGCGTAGAACGCCCGCTTTGCCGGAATACGCAAAAAGCTTGTCCTCCGTTTGATTTGGCAGAACCTCGATCAATTCCGAGAAGGACAACAGAGCTTGCTCCCAGTTGCCACTCATACGCAGCGTGCGTGCAAGTCCAACGCGAGCAAAATGCTCCTCCCCGAATGCGCTGGCCATGTTGAATGCTTCTTCCGCTTCCCGAAGCCGAAAGAGGCTTAGGTACGTGTCAGCAAGCACGCCGAACGCAAACCCATCATCGGGAACTAGTTCAGTGGCTTGCTTTGCCCACTCTAACTCGATTGAGTGCTGCGCCAATCTCCTGGCCTCGGTGGCCAGCAAGGTTAGTGACTTTGCCGCGAATTCCGGCTCACTATTATGTAACTGCCACCTGATCAGATCTTCTGCGAATTGCCTTGCACGATTTATTTCACCAACCCTAAGTTTTGATATGATCGCCTGCTGCTGCTTCTTGACCGCCTCGAACATTTCATTGCTTCTTATCGTTTGGTACTCTGATCCTCCAAACTCATAATTTTCAATATCTTCATCTTCCTTCTCAACCAGTTTTAAATACTTCTTTGTACTCTTTTCAAGAAAAGGTTTAATCCAGTCTTGAATGATAATTCTTGATCCTTTTATTTTAGATAAATCTTTAAATCCTCGAAACACGGCGCCATTGATAAGTTCTCGGTCGCCCTTTGCTTCAACAATAGAACGAAACAGGCCAGTGCTGACTGCGTGCGCCTTAAATGCAAGCGAGGTAGACCGATCTGTCGAGTTTGCACCAAGGGCTCTGCCCAAGGCGTCGGATACCGACAATATATACAGTTGATGCTCTGATATTTTTGATACGATGTCATAAAAAGATTTGGAGAAATGAATACCGGAGTTAGATTCATCAAAACCGGAAACTGATTTATTATAGTATGAAAATACAGTGTTATAGAATGCTCTTTTTACGTCCTCTGAATTAAGAACGTCTATAAGCACATTCGAAGCAGTCAGTCGCACATCTTCATCAACATCCTCCGAGATTGCAATATCCATCATCCTCAAGGCACGATCAAAGTCATACTTGTACAATAACAGGCTAAAGGCATCTTGAGGCTCGCGTACGCTAAGGGTCTGAACATCGCAAGCGCCAGCTAGGACAACTGATATCTGCTGTCGAGTTATCCGCATCCTGTTGCTTGGGTCGTCTGCCTCTATAAACGAGATATGCTCACCATCAACGAAAACGACGCGCGCTGCTTGTCCAGAAATCAGAGCTTGCATCATGTGACGTTTGCCTAGCTGTTGAGCGTCTGTACCGTTGATTTCAGCGCCATCCACATCGCTCTGTCAGCCGCCAGCCTTGGCATGGGGCCTGTGACATCTTGAACAGCGTTCCTGTTTATTGAACCGAAAATGTGGACTTCTATGAAGTCGGAGTTGCCAGAGCCTCCTTGATCATTCTCTAAGATGGCCGGGAATTCAGCTTCTGTCGTCTCGATAGCAATCTTGCTGTGAAGCTTCGCGGCAGCTAGCAAATGCCGGTCTTGCCAGGTTGCTCGGAAACCTGCTGGTATTGGCTGGTTCAGCAGAACCCGGTGCCGTTCGACGAATATATGAGGGTTCTCTTCAAAGACGGTCGCACGATGTCCAATTAGATCTGTCTTCAGCACCATGACATACTTTCCGTATCCGGAGATACCAGCGTTCGATAGGCTTAGCGACGCAAAGACGATGTCGTTGGAGAAGTAAGGATAAAGCGCCTCTTCATACTGTTTCCGAACCGCATCAAATTCGTTGTCCAATGGCGTTCGAATTCCGGCTTCGACCTGTTTTTGGAAGCTGACATACGATTGGCGTTCATTGCTGATCAAATCAGCAAGCGTGGCCAAGGGGCGCGCAATTACCGCCTTCGATTGATCCCTGACAACCTCCTGGAACCGCAGAAGTTGCGCCATGCACCCGCGAGCGTCGGCGGAGGCATAAGCTGCCGCCACACGTTCCGCCAAGGCAGCAATTTCATCCGCCCTTTGGGCGAGCCTAACATTTGGAAATCCGCTGTCCACGCCGCAGGATGGACAAGCTCGTAGGTGATCAGCGACGTTGTTCTTGCACTCTTTACAATCCATGCGGCGAGCCAACCAGGGCGGTCACCATATTATGAAGCGCCACGACCTCCCCCACAACGTGAACACACCTCTACATAAGCACTTTTTGTCTGGGAGCGCCACTGGGGCTGATCTGCACACCAATCGGCGCAATAGGAGGAGGTAGCTCACGGAAGCGCAACTCGGCGGGTCCACTTGGATATGCGGCCCCGTGTAGGAACCCTTCAGTCGAGCCGCAATGCAGCCACGAAAGGCCGTCGGACGCCCCCGGGCACACCTGCGTTTTGGCAAGCCAGCGAGATTTGCCTGAATGCGCGTTGCATAGTATGTGGCGAGGCATTGAAGGGAAGCATTTTTGTCTCCCTCCTTTTACCAGCACGCTCGGCAACATTGGGCTTCGAGACTAGGGTGGATAGCCCTGTCACGCCCACAATCCGGTCCAGCCTTCATTGCATCATCTGTTTGGTTGGCCCTTCGACTTGAAGGCGACGACGCCATTTTCGGTTTTGCCTCGCTGGCGGGGCCAACCTAAATCCTGATCCCGGCCTTCCAGAGTTGCAAACGTGCTTTCGGCAACAGGCTGGACTTGCGCGGGGTGATTGGCCGTATGGATCTTCTGATTTTCTTGAACAATGTATTTGTCGGTTCCGTGTTCAACGATTGTGCGATCATCTGCAGCGCGGGTTTCAACTCCCCAAATGCTCGATGCAGAATGTGCGCCGAACACGCCGCGGCATAGGGATAGCCCGCCCGTGCCGCCGCAAGGAAAGGTTCAAAATCCTTTGACATGGCATGGCCGCTGCACAGACGGATGGTTAGAACCTTCATGGCCCTCAGAGGCATTTCAGAAGAGACGAGAAATTCCCTGGTCATGAGCGACTTCAGAATTGCCTCGCCTGAACGACAGTCATTTTCACGAAAGTAGGACGCGGCTATCTTCAGGGCGTAGACATCGTTTTCCGGATCAAGCCCGTAGGCTTTCTCCAGAATTTCTCTCGCCCGCGCGGAACTGATCCGGTCTTCCAGGCTGAGGAAAGCGGCTTGATAACCGAAGGCTGCCTCCAGCGGATGGTAGTCCGACTGATGAGCCTGCAATTCGCCGAGGATGATTTCCGCGGCTCGGGAACTGTCGAACAATGTCGTTGTCTCGGTAGAGGGAATATCACCCATCACCGACGCCACCGTCGCAAAGACACTGCTCCCGGCATAGATTTTCTGGCATCGCGCCATGAGCCGCATCTCAAAAAATGCCTTGAGTGTCGGATCGTCGAATTCCCTCGCCCCGAAATCATCGGTCAGCAAGGCTCCGGTTTCGGATCTCAGATATTCGAGCGTGGCGCGATCCTCGCCGATCAGCAGGGTCGAAAGGCCCTTCGACGAAAGTTCCGACACGATCGACCTGGCCAAGGTGGAAGGGACCACCTTGTTCGCAAAACCCAGGCTTGAGCGGTACTTGCCGCGCACGATATCGCCGCTGCGCAGATGCAATGCGGCCATTGGACCGGGAAAGCGACATCTGTCGGCGGCGTCGAGCGCCTGTTTCACATTCCCGGAAAAGCCAAAACCTCGCAAGGTCTCCGACCGTCGGATCGTTTCAGCGCCCTCGTCCTGAAATGCTTCCAGAATGCGGAATTCGTTGCAGATCCAGCCGCGGAAATTCCGTTTTACCGCAGCGGCGTCCAGCCTGGACCGTGTGAAGGCGGTATTTTCGAGAAGGCCAAAATCGGATCTCTTGATTTTCTTGCCCAGCCAATATTTCTCGATGAACTCGGCCGAGAATATCTCCTCCACCCCGTCGATGACATGAAATTCCTTGTCCCTGATGGCCTTCCAGGTGAACCCGAAACGGTATCCGAGCGCGTCCGCGAGCGACTTTGCATTGGCCATGGCCAAAAGCCGGCCGCCCAGGCCGTCATCCCTGGTGGCGGCAATCAGCGTCGATTGAGGATCACGCCGCCCCGAGGCGGAGATCGCCTGTCTCAATATGCTGGAGAAACCATGCATAAGTCTGTTCCAAGCCGCTGCGAAGCGAATATTGCGGGCGCCAGCCGGTGGCGAACAGGCGCGACACGTCCATCAGCTTGCGCGGCGTGCCGTCCGGCTTCGTCGAATCGAATGTAAGCACGGCATTGGCGCCGACGACGGAGAGCATGGTGCGGGCCAGCTCGGCAATGGTGATGTCTTCGCCCGAGCCGACATTGACATGGCTGTCGCCGCTATAATTCTGCAGGAGCCAGACCATGGCGTCGGCGGCATCGTCGACATGCAGGAATTCGCGCATCGGCGTGCCCGATCCCCAGACCTCCAGGGTCTTGTCGCCGGCGCGCCTGGCCTTGTGCGCCTTGCGCATCAGCGCCGGCACGACATGGCTGGTGGAGAGGTCGAAATTGTCGCCGGGGCCGTAGAGATTGGTCGGCATCGCCGAGATGTAATCGACGCCATACTGGCGCCGATAGGCCTGGCACAGTTTCAGCCCGGCGATCTTGGCGATTGCATACCATTCGTTGGTGGGTTCGAGCGGACCGGTCAGCAAGGCGTCCTCGGAGATCGGTTGCGCCGCGAACTTCGGATAGATGCAGGACGAACCGAGAAACAGCAATTTCTGCACCTCGTTGCGGAAGGCGCTCTCGATGACATTGGTCTGCATGACGAGATTGTCCTGCAGGAAATCCACCGGCAGCCGGTTGTTCGCCAGGATGCCGCCGACCTTGGCCGCCGCCATCACCACCGCGTCCGGTCTGCGATCGGCCATCCAGCGCCGCACGCCGGCCTGGTCCTGAAGATCTAGTTCATCGCGGGATGCCGTCAGGACCTCGCAATCCTCATCAGCCAGCTTGCGCAGGACGGCGGAGCCGACCATGCCGCGGTGCCCGGCCACGAAAACACGCTTTCCCTGAAGTTCGAAATTCATTGGCGTATCCCTATGCAGAACGGCAGCCGGGCCCTCAGCGTCGGCACGCCGGGTGGGCCTTGCATGGGACGCATAGCGCATACGGATTTGCCCAGACAAGGCAAATCGCCAAACAGAGCAAAATCAACGGCCGGGTACCATATGGGTATGGCGCTCAGACGCCTGCCACGGCGCACAGACGACGCCACGCGTCCTATGGACGCGCAAAGAACGCTGTAGCACTTTGATTTTGCGCATGATCCTTTTGCGAAAACCGATTCCGGTTTTCGAGGTCATGCGCTGCGCAGCATAGGGACTGGAAGAATGATCAGGCATTGTGTTTTCGTCAGATTCCGCAACGACGTTCCCGACGCCGAGCGCGCGGCGATCCACGCCGACCTCGAAGCGCTACGGTCGGTGATCTCAGGCATGGACAAGGTCGAGTTCAGCGCCAATGTCAGCCCCGAACCGTTCGCACGCGGCTTCGGCCACGGCTTCACCATCGACTTCCGCGACGCCGCGGCGCGCGATGCCTATCTGGTGCACGAAGCGCATCAGCGAGCCGGCGCACGATTGGTCGCGGCACTCGAAGGCGGCACCGATGGGCTGATGGTGTTCGATCTCGATCTTACGGAAGAATGACCGCCGGTTTTATCGAAAACCGCTGACAGTTATGGCTACGCATTGGCGCTCTTTGCCGGCGTAGTCGCCGTCTGCATCATCGTCGTCATCCGCTTCAGCCCGGAAAAGCGCGGCCAGGTGATGACGGTGCTCGGCTGAATCATCGGCTCAGCAGTTAACCAAGTCTGAGCGCCACGACACCGGCGACGATGCTGAGCACGGCAGCACCGCGCCATGCCGTCATCTTCTCGCCGAGCGCGAACACCGAGATCATCATGGCGAATAGGATCGATGTTTCCCGCAGCGACGCCACCGAGGCGATCGGCGCCTTGGTCATCGCCCACATCACGATCCAGTACGCAGCCCCACTGAGCACGCCGGTATACGCGCCCGCCTTCCAGTCGCGCGCCAGCACCGGCAGCGCCTGCGGCCCGCGGAAGATGACGCACAGCACCAGCGCCCCCAGCGCATCGCAGACGAACAGCCATGCCGCATAGCTCGAGGCCGTCGCTGCCAGCCGCGCGCCGCTGCCGTCGGACAGCGTATAGCTGGCGATGAAGAGCGATGTGCCCAGCGCAAAGCCGACGGCGCGCAGGTTCAGCCGCTCCAGATGCGCGCCGCCGCGAAACGACAGCACCAGAGTGCCGGCCGACAGAAGAACGATGCCGAGAATGGCCAGCGGCGCCGGAAGCTCGGCAACGACCACAATACCGCCGAGCGCCGTCAGCAACGGCGCTGTACCGCGCGCCAGCGGATAGGTCTGGGCGAAATCGCCGGCCTTGTAGGCGCCGATCAGGAACGTCCTGTAGCCCATGTGGAAGATCACAGACGCGATGATATATGGCCACACCTGTGCTTTCGGCACTTCGACGAAGGGCAATGCCACCAGCGCCGCCGCGCCCATGCCGAGCGTCATCAGCGTGATCGACAGGAAGCGGTCGAGATGGACCTTGACCAGCGCGTTCCAGATCGCGTGCATGGCGGCGGCGGCGAGCACCGCAAGGAAGACGAAAAGCGTCATTTCACGTTCATCCGCCGCCGGGCAATGCGAGCGGCGTTGCCAGGTCGATGTCGATCCGCAGCGGAAAATGGTCCGAGGCGATCTCGCCGATATCGGCATCAACCGAGCGCACGCGATCCGCGAGCATGCCACCGACGAAGCAATGGTCGAGCCGGCGCTTTGCCAGCTTGCCGTCAATGACCTTCTCATGGGTATGGAAGTCCACCGACGGCTCCCGGGCGACAGCGGCGGCACCGACGAAACCGTCGAGATAGGCCGCGTCCCGGTGGTATGGTGTACTGCCCGTGATACGCCGGTATTCGGCGCTGTGCGGCTCCATGTTGAAGTCGCCCATCCAGATCGCCGCCAGCGGGTTTTCCGGCGCCGGCTCGGCATTGCTCCAGTTGCGCGCGGGCTCATCGTCGAGGCCGCTCCACGGGCCGCCGTCGGACGGCGCTCGGCGATGCTCGGCAAGCAGGTAGTCGATCTGCTCCAGCCGCTCCTCTGCCGCGATATGCGCCAGATGCAGCGAGAAGAACCGCACCGGGCCGGCGGGCGTGCGGATCATGCATTCGAGCGCGGCGTTGCGGGTGTTGAGCGGACGCACCGTGCGTCGCATGGGCAACGTATGCAGGCGCGACCAGGCGATCGGCAACTTCGACAGGATCATTGTGCCGAATTGCCGCCGCCGGTTGACGATGCGGCCATCACGCTGTTCGCTGGCATCCATGTCGAAGGCCGGGCCGTAGACCCAGTAATAGCCAGGTAGTAGTTCGGAAAGGAGCGCCGGTTGGTCGTCTTGATTTGTGCGCAGCCAGTGTCGTTCCACCTCCTGCAGCGCGATGATGTCGGCGCCGGCAACCACCTTGGCGCAGCGCGCGAGATCATAGCGCCCATCGCCGCCGAACCCGTACTGGATGTTGTAGCTGACCAGCTTCATTGCTTATCCGGCTCAATTTCGTGATGGCTGTAGCGGTTAGGCGATAACGACGCAATGTACCCCGCAGAGGACGGGGCTGGGCCAAGAGGCGGATTGTCTGCGCGCTAAGTCGTCAGCGGCTGGAACCGCCCCGCCGGCGAAGCCGCCAGTTCCGACCAGTCGATCTCTTCCTCCAACCGGTGATAGGCCTCGTCGCCGATCGTCCCGTTGCGGCGCAGTTCCTCCAGGGCGTCGCGCTGGCTGTTGATGGCATAGAGGCGCAGCCGGTCGTACTCCGTTGCCGCCTGCGCGTTCTCAGGGTTTTCGGCAATCGCGCGTTGGGCCTTATATTGCTCCCGCACGGCGGCAGCCGCATTCGACGTCTTGCCGCTCAGCACCTTGAGGGCCGCCTCCATGATGACAACGCGCGCTTGCGCCACTTCGCGATCGACTGTCGTGTCCGGATCGAAGTTGAGCCAGCGCAGCAGCGGCTTCAGCGTCATCCCTTGCAGCACCAGCGTACCCAGAACCACCGCGAAGGCGGCAAGCACGATCGGATCGCGGCCGGGGAAGTCCGCCGGCAGGGCAATGGCCACCACCAGCGTCACCAGCCCCCGCATGCCGCACCAGCCGACAAGCACGGCGCCGCCAAACGTCGGCAGATCCTGCCTTTTGTCTTCGCCGTCGAAGCGGGCAAGCCATCGTATGATCGCAACGTAACTCATCACCCAGACGAGGCGCGCCACGACGACAACGGCCAGCACCGTCGCGGCGAAGAGAAAGGCTTCGCCCTGCCCTTCGCCGGAGAGCCGGCCGACGATCGATCGGGCCTGCAGGCCCATCAGCACGAAGGCCAGCACGTTGAGCACGAACACCGCCGACTCCCAGACCGAATAGGTGCTGACACGCCTTCTGGCCGACATCAGGCGCGGTGCTGTGCGCGCGATCGTCATGGCATAGACGACGATGGTGATGATGGCGGAAAGGCCCAGCCTGTCAGCCAGGATCCAGACCCCGAATGTTCCGGCGAATTGCACCACCGTGCTGCTGGCCGCGTCCTCGATACGAGTAAGCGTCAGCAGCGAGAGCCGGCCGAAGAGATAACCGGCAGCAAGGCTGCCGATCGTCGACAGCAGGACCGTTGGTACGGCGCTGCTCAACAGAATCGGGCCGAGCGCTGCTGTCACCGCGATCCGGTAGATCAGCAGCGCGGTGGCGTCGTTGAGCAGGCTTTCGCCTTGCAGGATGGCGGTGATGCGGTGCGGCACCTTGAATTGCCCGAGTACGGCAGATGCCGCCACCGCATCCGGCGGCGCCACGATGGCGCCAAGGGCAATGGCGGCCGCGATCGGTAGACCGGCCATCTTCCAGCCAACAACCGCAACGACCGCAGTGGTGAAGACAACGGCGCCAAGCGCCAGCAGCGCCAGCGACAGCCGGTAGCGCTTCAGGTCGCGCAACGAGGTGTCATAGGCAGCATCCAGAAGCACCGGCGCGATGAACAGGGCAAGCGCCAGTTCCGGGTCGATCTCGATCGTCGGCGCACCAGGCACGAAGGCTATCCCGACCCCAGCCAAGGCCAGCAGGGAGGGATAGGGAATCTCCAGACGCCGCGACAGTCCCGTCAGCGCGACGGCGATGAGCAGGAGAACAAGGGTGAGCTCGAAAAGGACCATATCCAACTATAGCCGTGAAAAGCGACTGTCGGCAGGGGGCCTGGACGGTTAGATCATGACTGAGGGCAGTCAGCGATGTGCGGTGGCGCGCTGAAATGCGTGAAGAAGCGCATCCGCATAGATCTGGCGGCGCGCGGCATGATCGGCGCGAAGCTTTTCGGCCGTTTCGCGCACCAGCGCCGGCCCCTGAGAGACGGTGAGCATGGCGGACGCTAACGCCGTGGGATCGGCGGTCGGAAAGAACGTCGCGTCAGGCGCCTGTTCCCTATGAAGGCCGATATCCGACAGGAGCATCCTTGTGCCGAGCGCCTTGGCCTCCTCGACCGTGGTTGACCAGCCTTCGAACAACGAAGGATTGATGAGAGCATCGGAAGCCGCGTTGAGGCCGAACACATCCTCGTAAGGCACAAGACCCAGGTGACGGAAATGACTCGACACGCCGGCCTCCCTGGCGCTGGCCATCAGTTGTTCGAAATGTTGGGGATTGTACGGATTGTCGGTTCGTCCTGTCAGGATCACCGGCGCGACCTTCTCAAGGCCGCCATTCGCCGCGATGTGCGCCAATGCCTTGATCACGATCGCATGATTCTTATGCGACCAGAATTGGTTCGGCAGGTAGAAATAGCGTTCCGGAAGCTCGTAGCGCGCGATCACGTCGGCTTGCCGTGCGACGTGTGGGGCCGGATCGAGATCGATCGCAAACCGGACCACGGCCGTCTTGCCGCGTGCTGCAGGATAATACGTCTCGCAGTCTCGCCTGGCGTCATCGCTCGATAAAAGGATGATACGCCTGCCCGATGTCTGCAGACGGAATCCCAAGTCGCGGCGCCACCACATGGAGCGCGAGAATAGATGTGGCAGGCGTCGGTGCTGGAAATCGGGAATCCACGAGACAACAGGAATCGGAAACCGATTGCCATAAAACTGCGCCGGCTCGAACACCACGTCGACGCCTTCGGCTTGCATGATTGTCGCCGCCTCGGCGTCGCTGCCGGTCGCCAGCGCCCGCACGACGCTGCGTCCGCGCCCAAATCCGCCCACCCTTGCATCGACGATCGGCGGCGAGGCCAGAAAGGCATTCATGGAAGAGCCGATTTTTTCCGCCTGCGCCGGCGTCAGGAACAGCTTGGCCTTAACCTTGCCCGCCAGTTCATGCGAGATCACCCCCAGCATATTGCGCAGATAAGTTTCCCCACCCGACCAGTTGCCTCGGCCGATGAGCGTGAAGCCTGCGGTAATCATCTTCAAGCCCTCGATGCCTCAGCCTGCCTTTTTGAAAGGAAACCGCGCAACGATATCGGCCACGGCGGCAGACAGTCCGATCTTTGCGGACCAGCCAAGTCGATTTCCGATCTTGTCCACCTTGGCCAGTTGCGTTGCGCGGTCGACCCTGCGCACGCGCTCCTTGTCCTCGACGATCTCGATATCGACCTTCATCGCCGCTCCGATCAGGCGAACAAGCTCCTCCACCGATGCATCCTTGCCTGAACCGACATTCATGACATCGAAATTCGCCTCGCCAATGTCGCCGGCCAGTGCCGCCACCCCGGAAGCGGTATCTTCCGCGTGGATATAGTCGCGACGCGGCTTCAGATTGCCCAATGCGATCCTGGCCTGGCCCTTGGCGTTGTAGAGCTGGTTCAGGATATCCGGAATCAAATGCGCATTGGGGTCGTCATGGCCGATGGTGTTGAATATGCGGGCGACGCGCCCTCTCCCACCGGTCCTCTCCGCCCAGAAGCGAAGCTGGCTTTCATTGGTCAGCTTGGACAGCGCGTAGTTGTCGCAGGGCCAGGTCTTGGTTGCAGTCTCATCCAGCGGGGCATCGACCCAATCATACACCGCGCCGCTGGACGCCAGCACGACCGTTCCGACACCAGCTTTTTCCGCGGCATCCAGAATATTTTCTGTGCCGACGACGTTGACGTCCAGCGCATAGGCGCGCTGTCGCTCGCATGTCGGAATGTGATGAATAGCCGCCAGATGGACAATGGTGTCGGGCTTGAAATCACCGACCAGTTCCATCATCCCGTCCTTGTCGCGGACGTCGATCTCCCGTGTCTCGCATGCCTCGATATTTGGCATCGGCATGCCGACCGAAAGATTATCGGCGATCAACACCCGAGCGCCGGCGCTGGCGAGATTTCGCGAGCACCGCCAGCCTATGAATCCGGCTCCGCCCGTAACGAGGACGCGTTGAGGGTTCGTCATCAGTATCTCTCTCCGGCTGTCTGAGTTCAGGTGCGCCTGGCTGTCGCGGCGGGTGCATCGTCGCGCGGTCGACAAAGCACCATGAGGGAAAACCCGCCCAGCAAAAGCGCTCCGGCACCGGGGGCAACGCTGCCTATCAGTTTACGCACTGGGTTGAGCAATTTGGTGCGCAGCGCCCGCGTGGAGACATTGGCCTCGCCCGCCACATCCGTAAAATGCCAGTCGACCACCGTGTAGCCTGTGTCCTCAAGCGTCGCGAGCGCTGACTCACGCGTGAAATAGTGGAGGTGTCCGACCTTCTGACGTGCATGCATGTATGCTCGCCGAACCAGTCCCTGGACGTGAAGGTCCAAGGGGATATGAAAAATATGGTAGCGGCCATGCGGGCGCAGTGCCCGCAAAAAGCCCATATAGTCTTCGACATGCTCGAACACGTCGATCAGCATGACAAGGTCATGCACCGACTTGGTCGCCAGAAAATCCTCGTGGTGGAAGATCGCACCGGAAGCCTTTTGCATCGGCCAGAGTTTTGTGGCGTCGTCAGAAATATCGTATCCGTGAATAGGGCGCCCCGGATATCTCGCGGCCAATTTGCCGACTATGCCGCCACTGCCGCAGCCGACTTCGACCGCGTCGCGCCAGACAACTTTGTTGCGTTCCAGGATACTGGCGATCTCACGCGCCTTCCAGGCCGTATCGGCCAGATGCCAGTCGGGATTGTTGGCAAGATACTGGCTGTCCGAATAGACATCGGCGGCGGCATCAGTGACGGCTATCGGCCGCGCGTCCTCGACTCCTTTAGCCGGCATCACGAACTTCCTTTTCACAAATGAATGACACCAGGCGACCGGGGCGTTTGTCCAACAGGGTTGCAACAGCGCCGATCGCCTGCAAAGGCAGCAATGACAGGCCCGCGCGCAGCGGAGGCGCCAGGAAAGAGAGTTTGCTGCCAACGCGATCGGCGATTGCAGCCCGAACCTGATCCGGACGCATCGGATCGTAGTTGATGACGGACGCAAACGATCCGAGTTCTTTGCTTATCCGCAGGCCCGCGCCCGTCAGGGCATCCCTGTACTGTCCCGCTTCAAACGCATTCTCTCCGCCATAGAGATGATGCAGGGGATGCTTTGCGAGAAAGGCCGGCAATTGCTTCGGGCTGGAAATCACGTGGTCACGAAGTGTTATGACAAGTCCGCCTGGTCGCGCCAGACGCGCCATCTCGCGACAGAACTGCCCAAGATCGTTGGCATGGTGCAAGACCTGACGCGCGATCACCAAATCATAATTTGCGGCTTCAAGCGGAATGGCTTCGCCGAACGCCTCGACGACGTCGATGGCAGTGCCCGTGTCTTTGGCAAGCGCCCGAATCGCGCCAGCTCCGATCAAGGCGCTGGGATCCGGCTCAACCGCAGTGACCTGCCATCCATCGACTGCCAGCGCAAAAGACAGGATTCCATTACCCGCGCCGAGATCAAGGGCCCGCCCAGGCTGTTTCGGCAAGTAGCGGCGCAGTTCGGCAAACTCGGCGCTTCCATGGTATCGGCGGGCCGGCACGGAAGTCGGCTGATCGAAGTAAGCCGCGCGGGCGAGTTCCGCCTGGTCGGGCTGATCGAGCAACCAGTTTACGGCACCTTCCCAATCGAGCAATTTGTTACCGGCCATCAGCCAAAGTACCTCGCGCAACGAATAGCCGCGACCTCAACACTGGGCAAGTCGACGATGATATCTTGCTCCCACCGGTTGCGCCGGTTGATCTGCTTGCATCTTCTGCTCATGAACAACGATTGCCGACCGCAGCGGCGCTCTGTCCGTGACGACACATGCTATGCTTGGAATCCCATACCATCGAGCGCGCTCTATAACCGCCCGATCGACGATTGTCACGGTATCTGGTCAAGCCGACGCTCCTTGCCCCTTCTGCACCTCTCGCCCGGGTTCGCCTGTCCATGGCAGATCGTCGCCTCCAGTTTGATACCTGCCATAAACGCTCTTTGAACCGCCCTGATGCAAAGCCTCGACGGCCTCGATCTCGCTGTCCGGATCGGATGAACAAACTGTTGAAAACTCAGAGCTAGTGCAGCACCAGCATGTCGCCTGACGAGAACGAAATCTCGGCCTTTTCGCCGACGGCCGGCGGCGGGGTGGCCGGGCTGTTGAACGTGTCGAGCGATACCGTGCTGCCGCCGATGCCGACGCGCACCCTGATCACCGAGCCGAGGAAATGCACTTCGGAGATTTCGCCCGAAAGGCTGGAATCTCGGCCGGGCTGGCGGCCGAGCGAAATTGCTTCCGGCCGCAGCGCCAGCGAGAGCGTGTCGCCGGATTTCGAACCGTTGAGCTTGCCTTTGAGCGAGACTTCCTGCGTGTTGACTTGCACCCTGCCGGACGCGGCATCGGTGACGGTGCCTTCAAGAACGTTGAGCGTGCCGACGAAATTGGCGACGAATTTCGTCGCCGGCCGGTTGTAGATCTCGAACGGCGTGCCGACCTGCTCGGCCTTGCCGCCATACATGACGGCAATGCGATCCGAGATCGAGAGCGCCTCTTCCTGGTCGTGCGTCACGAAGATGGTGGTGATGCCGAGCTTCTTCTGGATCGAGCGGATTTCCTCGCGCAGCGACACACGCACCTTGGCGTCGAGCGCCGACAGAGGCTCGTCGAGCAAAAGCAATTTCGGCTTCGGCGCGATCGCCCGCGCCAGCGCGATGCGCTGCTGCTGGCCGCCGGAGAGCTGGTAGGGATAGCGGTCGCCCATCTGCGGCAGCTTGATGATGTCGAGCATCTCGGCGACACGCCTGTCGGCATCGGCCTTGGGCATGCCCGCCACCTTCAGCCCGAAGGCGATGTTCTGCGCCACGGTCAGGTTTGGAAACAGCGCATAGGCCTGGAACACCATGCCGACATTGCGCTGGTTGGGCTTCAACCGGGTGATGTCCTTGCCGGCCACGACGATCTTGCCGGCTGATGGCTCCTCGAAGCCGGCGACCATGCGCAGCACCGTCGTCTTGCCGCAGCCCGACGGTCCTAGAAAGGAGACGAATTCTCCGGGCTCCACATCGAGGTTGAAGTCCTGCACCACCGTGGTGGGGCCGAAGGATTTTCGCACATGCTGGATGGAAAGGAACGGTTCGGCCATGGCTTTGACTTTCAGTTCGGACGGTTCGACGATCGCGGCGCGAAGCGCGACAGGATCTGGATCAGCGACATGCAGCCCCAGGTGATGACGAAGGCGATGATGGCAAGCGCCGCCGGCTCATAGGCGCGGTTGGCGCCTATGTTCTGCAGGTACGGGCCAAAGGCCGGCCGGTTGAGCAGGCTTGCCATGGTGAACTCGCCGATGACGATGGCGAAGGTCAGGAAAGCGCCCGACAGCACCGCGATCAGCACATTGGGCAGGATGACCCGGGTGATGATCGTACCCCAGCCGGCACCCAGGATCTGCGCTGCTTCCGTCAGCGTGCGCACGTCGATGGTGCGAAGGCCGGTGTCGACGGCGCGGTACATATAGGGCAGCGCCAACGTCGCATAGCCGATCACCAACAGCGCATTGGTTCCCATATCGCTGGCCAGGAACGGCAGCGGCGAGTTCGAGCCATACATTCTGATGTATCCGAAGACGATGACGATGGCGGGAATGACCAGCGGCAACAGAGTGATGAATTCGACCACCGGCCTGAGCTGTGGCAGCCGCAGCCGGATCCAGTAGGCGGCGGGCACCACGATCAGCACGCCAAGGACGATGGTGAAGATGGCGGCGATCACCGAGTACAGGAACGTCGCCTGGAAGCGGGGGTCACCAAGCACGATCTGGTAGGCGTCGAAGGAATAGGCGCCGCGCCGCATGCGCAGCGAGAATTCCACGGTCGCGATCAGCGGAATGAAGAAATAGGCCGCGCCGAGGATGAAGACGACCCAGGCCCAGAATCTGCCACCCTTCATTTGAGCCACCTCTCGGAACGGGTCCGGAACCAGATGTAGAAGACGTTGGCAAGGCCAGTGATGACGATCATGCCGAAGGCGATCGCATAGCCGAGATGCGGGTTGTGCAGCACGTCGCCGCGGATCTGCGCATAGAGCAGGATCGGTACGATGTTGAGAGACGAGCCGGTCAGCGCATAAGCGGTGGCGATGGCGCCGAACGCATTGGCAAACAGCAGGATGACGGTGCCGAGAAAGCTCGGCCAGATCACCGGGATGACCACCATGCGCCAATATTGCGCGGTGGTGGCGCCGAGCGTGGCGGCAGCCTCGCCCCATTCCTTCTTCAACCCGTCGATCGCCGGCGTGATGATGACTACCATCAGCGGAATCTGGAAATAGACATAGGTGAGCGTCAGACCCCAGAAGGACAGGATGTTGAAGCCGTGCGCGTATATATTGAGGCCGAAGACAGTGTTCAGGATTACTGTGGCGAGGCCCAGCCTGCCGAGCGTGGCGAGAAAGGCGAAGGCCAGCGGCACGCCAGCGAAATTGGAAGCGACACCGGAAAATGTCAGCGTCGCCGAGCGTATCCAGTCGGGCAAGCCACCGCGCACGATGGCGATGGCAATCGCCAGACCCGCGAACGCGCCGATCAACGCCGAGGCAAGGCTGACCTTGATCGAGATCCAGTACGCGGCAACAATCGATGGCTGCGCCAAGGCGGCGATATTTTCCAGAGTGAACTCGCCATCATTGTTCTGGAATGCGCCTAGCATCAGATAAAGCGTGGGCAGGATCAGGAACATGATGGCGAAGATGAAGAACGGCGCAACGCCGAGCCACTGCGTCGGCAACCGCAAGGCGCGCGCCTCGCTGGGTGGCGCGGTCTTCCCGGCAATTGCCTGATCGGAAAGCGAGAGATCGGTCATGCGCCGGCTACCGTTTTATCGCATCGGGCCGAAAATCGAACTCGATTTTCGGAAAGCACGATGCGAAGATTTGAATTCTAGAGCGACGTGCGTCCAAGTCGACGCACGTCGCTCTAGTGGGAGTCCGGGCGGCCATGCAGCCGCCCGGATCGATTTCAAAACTTACTTGACGTTGGCGCCGACAACAGCGTCCCAGTTCTTGCTGATGGCTTCCTTGGCCTTGCCCTGCTCGTCGAGCGTCGGGAACACCGCAGCCGCGTAGGATTCAGCCGGCGGCAGCTTGGCCAGCACGTCCGCGGGGATCTTGCCGTTCTTGGCAAGATCGTTGAAGCGGATCGGGTGGCAATAGCCCTTCAGCCAACCGATCTGGCCTTCGTCGGAATAGAGATATTCCATCCACAGCTTGGCGGCATTCGGATGCGGCGCGTAGGCGCTGATCGCCTGCACGTAGACACCGGCGACAACGCCGGTCTTCGGCACGACGACGTCGACGGGCGGGTTGCCCTTCAGCGTGTCGCGGCCAGCGAGTGCATTGTAGTCCCAGTTGATCAGGATCGGCGTCTGGCCCTGGGCGAGCGTCGCGGGCTTGCCGACGACCGGAACGAAATTGCCGGCAGCGTTGAGCTTCTTGAAGAAGTCGAGGCCAGCGGTGCCGGCAGCTTCACCAGCGGCGGCACCCGACGACAGGCCGGCGGCATACACCGCCTGGATGGCCTGGTTCGAGGCGCGCGGATCGCCGGCAAGGGCTACCGAGTTGGCGAATTCCGGCTTCAGCAGATCGGCCCAGTCGGTCGGCGATTCCTTGACCAGATCCTTGTTCACCATCATCGACAGAACGCCGTAGTAGTCGCCGTACCAGGCGCCATCGGCATCCTTGGCGCTGTCGGGGATCGAGTCCCAGGTCGACACCTTGTAAGGCATCAACAGGCCATCGGCCTTGGCGGTCGGACCGAAGGACAAGCCAACGTCGATGACGTCGGGCGCCTGCGGGCCCTTGTTGTCCTTGTTGGCCTTGATCGCCTCGATCTCGTCGCCGGAGCCGGCGTCGGGATTGAGCTCGTTGATGGTGATTTCCGGATACTTCGCCTTGAAGCCGTCGATGACAGCGCCATAGCCGCACCAGTCATGCGGCAGCGCGATCGTGGTAAGCTGACCCTCTGCTTTCGCGGCCTTGACGAGATCGTCCATCGCATCGGCGGACGAAATCACCGTCGACGCAAGCAGCGCCGCGGCCGAAAGGGAAAGCAGTCTCCCCGTGAAATTGAACATTTGTTCTCTCCGTTGAACTGACGCCATTGGACGCCTGCGATGCGGTATCGTTTTCGTGTGACAGCCAGATGAAAGCTGTGTGAAAGCGATGCGCTGCAGACCAAAAAGTAAACTCTTTTTAACCTGATGTAGCAATCGCTTCGCGATTCTTTTTCCGGCTAACTAGTTTCTGCCCTGCCTTTAGCCCTTCCCCCTTTCCTTTCCCCTCGTTTTCCAGATCACGTCCGGCACGAAACCCGCCTTACACCGTGCCAGCGATGGCATTTTCCAGCAGCGTCAGCGCCGCCTTCCTGGTCAGCTTGACCGGGTTGCCGCCGGCGGTCGGATCGACCACCGCCATGTCGGCGATCAGCCCCTTGCGCTTCTTGTCCATGTCGAGCCCCTTGATCAGGCCCGGCAGCGCATGCGGCACCTTCAACTCCTTGCGCAATTTGATGATGGCCTTGGCGAAGCCGTCGAAGCCGCCCTTGATGCCGCAATAGGCGGCGAGCCTGGCGATACGCACCTCGATGGCGTCACGGTTGAAGGCCAGCACATAGGGCATGAACACGGCGTTGGTCATGCCGTGATGAGTGTCGTAAAGCGCGCCGATCGGATGCGACAGCGAATGGATGGCTCCAAGCCCCTTCTGGAAGGCGGCGGCACCCATGGCGGCCGCGCTCATCATGTGGGCGCGGGCGACGAGGTCCTTGCCGTTGGCATAGGCCTTCGGCAGGTTCTCGAAGACCAGCCGCACGCCTTCCACCGCGATGCCGTCGGCCATCGGATGATAGCCCGGCGCGCAATAGGCCTCGAGGCAATGCGCCAGCGCATCCATGCCGGTGCCGGCGGTGATGAAGCCCGGCATCCCGACCGACAGTTCCGGGTCGGCGATGACGATGGCCGGCAAGAGTTTCGGATGGAAGATGACCTTCTTGGTGTGGGTGGCCTCATTGGTGATGACGCCGGCGCGGCCGACTTCCGAACCGGTGCCGGCCGTGGTCGGCACCGCGATGATCGGCGCGATCGCGTCGGAATTGGCGCGCGTCCACCAGTCGCCGACATCCTCGAAATCCCAGACCGGACGCGTCTGCCCGGCCTGGAAGGCGGTCAGCTTGCCCAGATCGAGCGCCGAGCCGCCGCCGAAGGCGATGACGCCGTCATGCTTGCCCTTTTTGAACACGGCGATGCCGGCGGTCAGATTGGAATCCACCGGGTTCGGCTTGACCTCGGAAAACACGCCGTAGGGCACCTTGGCGTCGTCGAGGATCTTCAGCGTCGAGGCGACGACCGGCAGCTTCGCCAGCCCCGGATCGGTGACGAAGAGCGGACGCTTGATGCCGGCGGCATCAAGCACGTCGGGCAATTCCTTGATGCGCCCTGCGCCGAAGCGGACGGTGGTGGGGTAGTTCCATTTGGAGATGAGCTTGGACATTTTTATCTTTCGAGATCAGATGGCTTCACGCAGTCAGATGGCTTCACGCAGATGGTACGATTTCGGCCGGGTCAGATTATCGTAGCCGATCGCCGATAGCGCCGCGCCCTTGCCGGTGTCCTTGACGCCGGTCCAGACCAGCGCCGGATCGAGATAGTCGCAGCGGTTCATGAACACCGTGCCGGTCTCGACGCGGTCGCCGATCGCCACTGCATGCTCGATGTCGCCGGTCCAGATCGAGGCCGTCAGCCCGTAGGGGCTGTCGTTCATCAGCGCGATCGCCTCCTCGTCGTTGCGCACCTTCATGATGCCGACGATCGGTCCAAAGCTCTCCTCGCGCATGACGCTCATCTGGTGGTCGACCCCGGTCAGCACTTCCGGCGCCAGATAGGGCGAACCGGCCACGTCGTTGGCGACCTTCATGTTGACATGTGCCTTGGCGCCTTTGCGCAGCGCCTCGGCCTTCTGCTCGCGGATGAGGTCGGCGAAGCGCGCCTGCGCCATCGGCCCCATTGTCGTGGCCTGTTCCAGCGGATTGCCGACGACATAGTTCTTCGTCTCGGCGATGAAGCCCTCGACGAATTCGTCATAGACCTTCTCGTGCACATAGACGCGCTCGATGCCGCAGCAGCATTGGCCGGAATTATAGAAGGCGCCGTCGACCAGATTGGCGACCGCATGGTCCATCTTGGCGTCGGCCAGCACATAGGCAGGGTCCTTGCCGCCGAGCTCGAGCCCAAGCGTCATGAACGTGCCCGCCGCGGCCTTTTCGATGGCGCGGCCACCGCCGACCGAGCCGGTGAAATTGACATGGTCGATCTTGCCCGAACCGAGCAACTTCTCGGTCTGGGCGTGGTTCATGACCAGGTTCTGGAACAGGCCCTTGGGCAGGCCGGCCCTGTCGAAAGCTTGCTGGAACCGTTCGCCGACCAGCAGCGTCTGCGCCGCATGCTTGAGGATGACGGCGCTACCCGCCATCAGCGCCGGCACGATGGTGTTGACGGCGGTCAGATAGGGATAATTCCACGGCGCGATCACCATGACGACGCCGAGCGGCACCTTCTTCACATAGCGACGGAACCCGTCCTTCGGATTGGAGGCCGGAACCGGCTTCAACGCCGCTTCCGCGATCTCGACCATGTAACTGGTGCGTTCCCTGACGCCGCCGAATTCGCCGCCATAGCGCACCGGACGCCCCATCTGCCAGGCGATCTCCGGCACGATATCATCGGTCATCGCAACCAGCGCTTCGAGCATCGCCAGCATGTATTTGCCGCGCTCGACGACCGGCGTCTCGGCCCATTTCTCCTGCGCCGCCCGGGCGCGTTCGACCGCGGCATTGATCGCCTGGTCGGTGGCCAGAGGCCGCTCGGCGTAGATCGAACCATCGACAGGAGATTTTATTTTCACGGTTTCCAATTAAACGTCTCCAGTTGTCTCTACTCAGCAGGCGATGGCTCGAACGTGGCCTTGGGCGGCATAAGCCAGGATGGCTCGGTCTCGCGTTACGATCGTCAGATCGCGCTCTCTAGCAGTGGCAATGAGAATCCGATCGATGGGATCGTTGTGCGCCGCGCCCGGCAGATAGGACGCGGCAATAAGAATCCTTGGGGTAACCCCCTCCACTTCGACAGCGGCGGCGTGAACGAACTCATCGAACCAGCGCTCGGGAGTCTTTGTCGATGGCAACCTGCCCTTCGAGACCAGCATTCCCATTTCCCATGCCGTCATCACAGACACGTTCAGCGTGCCGGATTGAGGAACTTTGCTGATGGCCGTGATTGCCGTTTCGGCAATCGGCTGGTCCTGCGATATCCAGATGACCGCGCACGTATCCAGAAGAAGGTTTTCAGTCTTCATAGACTTTGCCCCAATCCGGATCGACCGGCTCTGTCAGATCGACATCGGCAGTGATCGTGAGCGTCCCCTTCATGCAGCCGAAGATCGGGTGACGCGACGGTGTTCCGCTAATTTCGGCCTGCACAGATTCACCAAAACCTTTCGACACGTCCGAACGGCCCTCGGCGCGCCGAAACACCAGATTCTCGCCAGCAATGTTGACCGACTCCGTTTGGAACCCCGCAGCCAGCCATTCCTTTGTCATGGGGTTGTTGCTGGGGTTGTTGCTCCACCAGGCCGGATACTGCTTGGACGCAGGCAACTTCTCGCCAAGTAGCGTCTCGATGTCGCTAAATGACATCGGAACCCGCTCACCGGCCTGGGACATAAGATACGAACGCAAAGGCGAATACTTTCCCATTTGTACGCTCCTTGAAACCTAACTCAGCCCCAATTTTACAGCTTTAATTAGGTGCAATCAAGGTAAAATACAGCTTTAATACCGCTCGAACCCCCTGTGCAGTTCCCAGTCCGTGATCCGGCGGTCGTATTCGAACTGCTCCCAGCGGGCCGTGTGGACATAATGTTCGAGTACGTCCTCGCCGAAGGCCTGCTTCAGCATCTTCGACTTCGCCAGCGTCTCTGTCGCGTCGCGCAAGGTCTTCGGGATCTCCGGCAGGCGCGAGGCCTGGTAGGCATCGCCGACGAAAGGTTTTTGCAGTTCCAGCTTCTCGTCGATACCGGCAAGGCCGGCTGCGATGAGTGCCGCGAACGCAAGATACGGGTTCAGGTCGGCGCCGCCGATGCGGCACTCCATGCGGATGCCCTTGGTGCCCTCGCCGCACAGGCGGAAGCCGGCGGTGCGGTTGTCCTCGCTCCACATGATCTTGGTCGGCGCGAAGGTGCCGGCCTGGAAGCGCTTGTAGGAGTTGATGTAGGGCGCCAGGAACCAGGTGAATTCCTTGGCGTATTTGAGCTGGCCTGCCGCCCATTGCTGGCCGAGCGTCGACAGCGTCCAGTCGGCCTTCTTGTCATAGAACAGCGGCGTCTTGCCGTCGGCGCTCCACAGCGAATTGTGGATATGGCTGGAATTGCCGGCCAGCGCGTAATTGTACTTGGCCATGAAGGAAATCGCCTTGCCTTCGGACTCGGAGATTTCCTTGGCGCCGTTCTTCAGGATGACGTGGCGGTCGGCCATGTCGAGCGCCTCGGCGTAGCGCACATTGATCTCTTCCTGGCCCGGACCCCACTCGCCCTTGGAGTTTTCGATCGGAATGCCGGCCGCTTCCATCTCGTTGCGCAGCCGGCGCATGACGCCTTCTTCCTTGGTGGTGATGCCGATCTGGTAGTCGCCGATATAGGGCGAAGCCGTATCGAGACCTTGCCAGTGCTTCTTGCGCGCCGAATCGTAGGTCTCGCTGAAAAGATAGAATTCGAGCTCGGAGGCGAAATAGCCGATATAGCCACGTTCGGCGAGCCGTTTGACCTGCTTCTTCAGCATGGCGCGCGGCGAATGCGGCAGGTCGTCATGGGTATGGTGGTCGAGCACGTCGCAGATCACCAGCGCCGTCTTTTCCAGCCACGGGATGCGCCGCAGCGTCGCAAGGTCCGGCTTCATGACGAAATCGCCATAGCCCTTCGACCAGCTCGCCGCCTTGTAGCCCGGCACCGGTTCCATATCGATGTCGGCGGCGAGCAGATAGTTGCAGCCATGCGTCTCGTCATGCGCGGAATCAACGAAATACTGCGCCAGGAACCGCTTTCCCGCGAGCCGCCCCTGCATGTCGACGATGCAGGCCAGCACCGTGTCGACCTCGCCGTTGGAGACCGCCTTCTTCAGCTGATCGAACGAGAAATTTCCGGCCATTCTTTCAAGCTCCACCGCCTTTACGGCGCTTCGAGAGTTCAAATCTGGACCCGGCCGCGGAAAGCGGCCGGGTGTTCTAGGGAATCCGAAACAGGTCAGGCTTTCTGCGCGTGCTCCAGCGCGAATTCTTCTTCAGGCGACAAGATCAGCTTATGGCGGCCGACCAGCCCGAAATAGACAATCGCGATGGCGAACCACAGTGCCACCCACACCACGCCCTTGGTGAAGTTCGCGTCCTGAACCTGATAGAGCAAAGTGACCACGCCGATGATGATTGTCAGCACGGCGCCCGGGACGCCGAGCGGGCTGCGATAGGGGCGCTCCATGTTCGGCTGATTACGGCGCAGCATGATGAAGGACACTGCCTGCAGGATGTAGGAGAACATGGCGCCGAACACTGCCATGTTCAGCAACACCGATCCGATGAGCGAACCGGCCGCATCGCCACCAAGTGCGAACCACATGATCAGCATGATGCCAAGGCCGACGATAGCGCCTGCAAACATCGCTACATGCGGCGTCTTGTGGGATTTGTGGGTCACCGACAGCGCGGACGGGAAATAGCCTGCTCGGCTCAGCGAATAGACCTGGCGGCCCATGGCGAAGATGATGGTGTGGAAGCTGGCAATCAACCCGACAAGCGCGATGAGGCCAAGCAGCACTGCGCCCGAGTCGCCATAGATCGCCCGGAACCCGTCAAGCAAAGGTTCGCCGGACGTGGCGAGCTTGAAGGAACCGACTCCGACGACCGACGGGTTGAGCAGCACGATCATGAAGGCCGAGACCATCAGCGTCAGCATGCCGGCGATAATGCCGCGCGGCATGTCGCGCTTGGGATCGACCGACTCTTCCGCCGCCAACGGAAGCTGCTCGATTGCCAGGAACAGCCATACCGCGAACGGCAATGTTGCCAACACGCCCGAGAAGCCGAAGGGAAACAGCGAGCCGTTGCCTTCCGGAAGCTCCATCGCCGCTCCGTCCGGGCCGACGCCGATGTTCAGCGCCCAACGCGAAAAGTCCATGCTCGGGATGGCGCTGATCCAGAATATGATCAGCACGGCGAGCGACAGCAGCGTGACGATCAGGGTGACGCGGAAGGACAGCGCGACGCCGAAGATATTCAACGCCAGGAACAGGACATAGGTCACCAGCCACCAGAGTGGCGGCCAGACGCTGGAGTCGGGAAAGGCGACCGACCAGATGCCTCCCATATAGGAGCCAATGAAGAAGGCGATGACGGCGGGCGTCACGACATACTCGACGTTTTCGCAAAGCCCGGTGATGAAGCCGCCCCACGGCCCCATGGCCGTCCGCGCAAAGGAGTATGCGGCGCCGGTGTGCGGCAAAGCCGGGCTCATCTCGGCGATCGAGAAGACAAGGCCAATATACATGATGGCGATAATGATGCCGGCCACCAGCATGCCGCCCCAGCCGCCTGTCCCGAAACCGAAATTCCAACCCGAGAAGTGGCCGGATATGACGGCACCGACGCCGAGGGCCCACAGATGCCAGACATTGGCGTGGCGCACGAGTTGCCGGTCTTCGAAATAGGATTTGTCGCGCTTCGCATATGCGACGCTGCCGACCTGCTTGGTATCACCGCTTGCCATTGGAAAGTCCCCTTCTTCTTGTCAGTTGACCGGTTCCACCGGATGGCCGAGCCCGCGCCCGCCCGATCCCTGGGATCCGGATGGCTCGAGATCGGAAAAAATGCCTGTAAGCAGATCCGCCCATTTCCGCTGCCCGGCTGCGCCGGAGATTTCGTCGTTGCGGATTTCGATCATCGCGCAGGGCAGTCCGCGCGAGCGCGCATGCCGCTCCAGCGTGAAGTAAACGCGGTCGGCCGGCGAATAGGGTTCATTGATGCCGACCGTGACGCCGGCGAGGCGCCTCAGGGCACCAATGAGCGGAGCCGCGAGCCGGCAATCCTCGTCATGAATGATGCCGATATGCCATGGCCGCCTCTTGCCCTTGTAGACCGGGGTGAAAGAGTGGACGGACACCAGCCGCGTTTCCTGCCCACGCGCCAGCCTTTTGTAGATGACGTGCCCGACCGCGTCATGGAAGGGCTGCCATGACAAGGCGACGCGCGCCGTGCGCTGTATGTCCGACAGGCCCGCATTGCCGGGAATGATCGTGGTCTCGCTGACCGGCGGCACCAGGTCCGGCGCGTCGAGCGGCCGGTTGCAGTCGACGACGAGGCGCGAAATGCAGGACTCGACCAGCGTTGCATCAAGCGCCTCCGCCATGCGGCGGGCGACAGGCAGCGCGCCGGGATCCCAGGCGATATGGCGGGACAGCTCTTCGGGGGCTAGGCCGAGCGTTCCGAATTCGGCCGGCAGGAAGTTGGAAGCGTGGTCGCAGGTGAGCACGAAAGGGCTCGATCCGCCGGGGTTGGTCACCCTTACGGACCCTGACGATGCAAGGCTGGCGGGTCGCACTGTCACCATTGTCTGCCGTCCCCGGGGAGCGCTGTATCGTATGTTACGTTTTTTGCCTCATTGCGTCCCTGTGGATGATTTCATACAGTTTGCCCGGCTTTGTCAAACGCGATTTCGGTTGGCCGGTCCAAGGGGCGGGGAAAACATGATTTCCAGCATTGCCGAACTGATCTCGGACCGCATCGGCGCGATGCCGGCCGGCGAACGGCGCGCCGCGCAGACGCTGATCGCCAACTATCCGCTGATCGGCTTGAAGACGGTCGCGGAATTCTCCGCGGCAGCCGGCGTGTCGTCGCCGACGATCCTGCGTTTCGTCGCCCGCCTCGGCTTCCAGAACTATCCGGAATTCCAGTCTTCGCTGCAGGACGAGCTGGCGGCGCAATTGCAGTCGCCTGCATCGCGCACGCTCAGTCCATCGTCGCCGGGTGGCGGCGCCGTGTCGCCGATGCTGGAGGCGACGCTCGACAATATGCGCGAAACCTTCAGACACCTGTCCGACAAGCAGCTCGCCGACATCGTCGCAAAACTCGCCGACCGGCGCGGCAAGACGTTCCTGATCGGCGGTCGCTTCACCGATCCGCTGGCGCGCTACATGGCCGCCCACCTCGCCATCATTCAGCCCAACGTCTTCCATCTGGCGGGGCAGGAGAGCATCTGGCGCGACCGGCTGATCGACATGGGCAAGCGAGACGTGCTGATCATTTTCGACATCAGACGCTACCAGGACAGCCTGGTCCGCTTTGCCGAGACCGCGCATCAGCGCGGCGTGCAGATCGTGCTTTTCACCGACCAGTGGCTGTCACCGATCGCCCGCTTCGCCCGTCACGTTATTGCAGGTCGCACCGCCGTGCCTTCGGCCTGGGATTCCTCGGCGGCGCTTTTCGTCGTCGCCGAAACGCTGATCGGCGCCGTCACGAGACAGCTCGAGGCCGACAGCGCCAAACGTATCCGCGAGTTGGAAAGCCTGCGCTGATGCTGTTGATTTGTAGTCACCGCTATATTTAGCCAATCCAAACGTTACGCAGATTTAATGTGTGGCAGCGGCAGAATTGCCATAAAGCCATGATATCAGCGCGACTTCGCACGTACCGGGTGCGTCGCTGCGTTTTTATGCTTGGGGAAACCGGTAGACGTTTTTTTGCCAACCGGAGTGCCGATGGCCGCCTGGAAACAGTTAATCTTCGCGCTTGTGATCCTCGTGGCGGCGGCTGCCGCCTGGGTTCGCTTCTTTCCCGGCGCGCCGGATGTGCTGGCGCGTTGGGGCATCGACTGGGCTTATGCCGCGACGCCCCCGGCCGAGACGGGCGCAATCGCCAATGGCAGGCAGGCAGGAGGCCGAGATGGCGCCCGTCAGTTGGCAACCATTGTCGCCTTGCCGGCGTCGAAGGCTGTCATCAACGACCGCCTGCAGGCGATCGGCACCGGCCGCGCCAACGCGTCGGTGACGGTCAATCCCTACAGTTCCGGCCGTCTCGTCGAATTCCTGGTCAAGTCCGGCGTCCATATCGAGAAGGGTGAGATCATCGCCACCCTCGATTCCGACACCGAAGTGATCGCCCAGAATCGCGCCAAGCTTGCCGTGCAGGACGCCCAGGCCAAGCTCGATCGGGTCAAGTCGCTCAGGGCTTCCAATGCCGCGACAGCGGTCGCCGTCACCGATGCCGAGGTGGTGCTGGCCAATGCCAGACTGGCGCTCAGCGATGCGGAACTGGCCTTGCAGCGCCGTTCGATCGTCGCGCCGATATCGGGCACCGTCGGCATCCTGCCGATATCGGCCGGCAATTACGTGACCAGCCAGTCGGCGATCGCCACCCTTGACGACCGCTCCAGCATACTCGTCGATTTCTGGGTGCCGGAGCGCTTCGCCGCCGCCATCAAGGTCGGCGCGCAATTGTCGGCGACGCCGATCGCCAATCCCAACAAGGCCTATACCGGCACGGTCTCTGCCATCGACAACCATATCGACGAGACCAGCCGCACCCTCCTGGTCAAGGCGACGATCGCCAATCCGGCCGATTCGCTGCGTGCTGGCATGTCCTTCCAGATCACCATGAAATTCCCCGGCGACAGCTACCCCGCGGTCAGTCCGCTGGCGATCCAGTGGGGCTCGGACGGCGCCTATGTCTGGGCGGTCGAGGACGGCAAGGCCAAGCGCGTTGCCGTGCGCGTCATCCAGCGCAACACCGAGACCGTGCTGATCGACGCCCCGATCGTCAGCGGCGACATGGTGGTGACCGAGGGTACCCAGAGCGTCAGCGAAGGCGGCGAAGTCCGCATCGCCGGCGAGCAACAGCGCGCCGCCGAGGCTGAAGGCCTATGACCGGAGCCGTCAATACCGGCGGCGAGACCGGCTTCACCGCCCTGTTCATCCGCAGGCCGGTGATGGCCTTCGTGTTGAACACATTGATCGCGGTTGCCGGCCTTGCCGCCTTCTATGGCGTCGAGATCCGCGAATTGCCCGATGTCGACCGCCCCGTCATCACCGTCAACACCGCCTTCGAAGGCGCCGCGTCCGAAACCGTCGACCGCGAACTGACCGACGTGATCGAGGGCGCGGTCGGCCGCGTCTCCGGCGTCAAATCGATCTCTTCCACCTCCTCCTTCGGCTCCAGCCGCGTCACGATAGAGTTCAACGACGGTGTCGACTTGAATGTCGCCGCTTCCGATGTGCGCGATGCCGTCGGCCGTGTCGCCAACCAGATGCCGGACACCGCTGATCCGCCGCGCATCGTCAAGGCCGACGCCAATTCGGATGCGGTGATGCGGCTGGCCGTCACCTCCGACACCATGTCGGTGCAGGACATGACGGTGGTGGTCCAGGACCAGATCGAGGACACGCTTGCCGCCGTGCCCGGCGTTGCCGACGTCCAGGTCTATGGCGACCGCGACAAGATCTTCCGCATCGACGTCGACCAGACCAAGCTGGCGAGCCTCGGCTTCACAGTCGCCGATCTGAGGGCCGCACTGGCCTCGGTTGCCTTCGATTCGCCGGCCGGTTCGATCACCACGACCAACCAGGATCTGATCGTCCGCACGACGGCGGACGTGACCACGCCCGAAGAGTTCGAGAACATCATCATCGGTGGCACCACGCGTATCCGCGACGTCGCTACCGTCACGCTCGGCCCCGATATCGGCCAGACCACATTGCGTTCCGACGGCAAGACCGGCATCGGCCTCGGCATCATCCGCCAGGCGGAATCCAACACGCTGGATATTTCGACCGGCGTGAAGGCTGCTATCGCCCAGATGCAGGAGAACTTGCCTCAGGGCATGTCGATCAAGGTCACCAGCGACGATGCCGTCTTCGTCAACGGCGCCGTGCACGAGGTCGAGATCGCGCTCGGTCTGTCCGTCTCCATCGTGCTGATCGTCATTTACGTCTTTCTACTCGACTGGCGCGCCACGCTCATTCCGGGCCTGTCGATGCCGGTCGCCATGATCGGGACGATCGCCGCGATCTACCTCGCCGGCTTCTCGATCAACATATTGACGCTGCTCGCGCTGGTGCTGGCCACCGGCCTTGTCGTCGACGACGCCATCGTCGTGCTCGAAAACATCGTACGACGACGCAACGAAGGCATGGGCCCGCGCGCCGCCGCCGTGCTCGGCGCCCAGGAAGTGTTCTTCGCCGTCATCGCCACGACGCTGACGCTGGTCGCCGTCTTCGTGCCGATCTCCTTCCTGCCCGGACAGACCGGCGGACTATTCCGCGAATTCGGCTTCGTGCTCGCCATCTCGGTGCTTTTGTCCTGCGTGGTGGCGCTGACGCTGTGCCCAATGCTCGCCTCGCGCATGCTGTCCAAGGCCTCGCTCCATCATGAGGGCGGCAGCGGCATCGGCGCCCGCATCGGCGGTGCGCTCAACACACTATACCGGCGCTGCCTGCACGCCTGCCTCGAGGCGCCGTGGATCGTGCTTCTGGTTGCGGTGCTTTTCGCCGCCACTGCCTTCACGCTGTTCGGCACCATCCGCCAGGAACTGACGCCGACAGAGGACCGCGCCGTCGTGCTGCTGCGCATCAATGCCCCGCAAGGCGTCAGCCTCGACTACACGACGCAGCAGATGCAGAAGATCGAGAAACTGATCCAGCCGCTGCGCGATTCCGGCGAGATCCGCAGCACCTTCGAGCGCGCCGGCTGGAGCGGCGAATACAATAGCGGCTTCATGGTGATGACGCTGGCGCCGTGGGAAGAGCGCACGCGCAGCCAGCAAGAGATCATGGCCGACATCAGCCGGCTCGCCAGACAGGTGCCGAGCGTGCGCGTCTTCCCGATGCAGCCCAACAGCCTCGGCATCCGTGGCGCCGGCAACGGCCTGCAATTCGCGCTGGTCGGCAACAATCGCCAGGCGCTTGGCGACGCCGCGGTCAAGATCATCGCCGAGATGCAGAAGGATCCGCGCTTCCAGTCGCCGCGTCTCTCCGTCGATCCGACGCAGCCGCAACTGGCCGTCGCCATCGACCGCGAACGCGCCTCCGATCTCGGCGTCGACATCACCGGGCTTGCCGACACCATGCAGGCCATGCTCGACGGCAATGACGTCGTCGACGTCTATATCGCCGATCGCAGCTACGGGGTGAAGCTGGTCTCGACCACCAACCCGATCAATGATCCGACCGATCTGGAAAACGTCTTCCTGAAGACGGGTGACGGCCGCTTCGTGCCGATGTCGACCATAGCCACGCTGACCGAGCGCGCCGTGCCGCCGTCGCTGACGCGCGAACAACAGCAGCCCTCGGTGGCGATCACCTCCAACCTCGGTGGCGATTTCGCGCTTGGCTCGGCGCTCTCCCGTGCCGAGGAGATCGCCACGCCGCTGCTGCCGCCGGGCAGCCGCATCCTGCCGCTGGCCGAGGCCGCGACGCTCGGCGAAACCAACAGTGCCATGATCACCATCTTCGGCTTCGCGCTGGTCATCATCCTTCTGGTGCTCGCCGCCCAGTTCGAGAGCTTCGTCAGCGCAATCATCATCATGGCGACGGTGCCGCTTGGCCTTGCCTGCGCGATCTTTGCGCTTCTGCTCAGCGGCACCAGCCTCAACGCCTACAGCCAGATCGGCCTGGTGCTGCTGGTCGGCGTCATGGCCAAGAACGGCATCCTGATCGTCGAGTTCGCCAACCAGTTGCGCGACCGCGGGCTCGGCGTGCGCGAGGCGATCGAGCAGGCCTCCATCATCCGGCTGCGCCCGGTGATGATGACGATGATCTGCACCGTGCTCGGCGGCGTGCCGCTGGTGCTGGCGAGCGGCGCCGGCGCCGAGGCGCGCATCGCGCTCGGCTGGGTGATCGTCGGCGGGCTGGGGCTCGCCACTGTCTCGACGCTGTTCCTGACACCGGTCGCCTACCTCCTGCTCGGCCGCTTCGTCACGCCAAAGGTGGAAGAAGAGGGCAGGCTGAAGCGCGAACTCGAGGAAGCTGCCTACGCCAACATCGAGCCGGCGGAATAGTCCCTCGCCCCCGTGGAAAGGAGGAGTGAATGCGCCAGCTACGGCCGCAGGAACACCTTGCCATTCGGCTTGGCCAGTTCGGCAGGCACGCGCCCTATCGCTTCATCCAGCGGCACGACCGCCGTCACGTCGGTCGACCAGCGCCCGTCGGAAAAGCGCTTCTGCGCCTCCATGATCGCCGGTCCGCGCTTGTCGCGGAACTGGCGCATCCATTCGGCGAGCCAGAAACCCTCGATACGCTTGTGCTGGAAGATCAGTTGGCCGGGCTCGCGGATCACCGTGGTGTCCGGGTCGAGCCGCCCATAGACGATCCAGCGTGAGCGCTTGGGCATGGCGTCGAAGATGGCCGAGGCCAGCGGCCCGGTCACCGCGTCGAGAAAGATGCGCGGTTGCTCGGCCTTGATCACCTCGCGCAGCGTCGCCTTGAAATCCGCCGCCTTCTCGTTGAGCACATGGGCCGCGCCAACCTCCTTCAGCAGCGGGATCTGCTCGTCGCGGCGCACAGTGACGATCGGCCTGTAATCCGCCTCCCTGGCCAGGCCTGCTATCAGCTTGCAGAGCTGGCTGGCTCCGGCGGTCATGATGAAGGCCCTCTCACCTTCCTGTTTGACAATGTCGAACATGGCAAGCGCGGTAAGCGGGTTGACGATCATCGCCGCGCCATCCTCGTCGCGGACCGTGTCGAGCAACGGGATGCAGGCGACCGCCTCGGCGACGCCGTATTCGGCCCACGAGCCCCAATTGCTGACGCCGGTGGCAAAGGCAACGCGCTTGCCGACCAGGCTTTTGGGATAAGGCTCGTCGCCACTGGCGACGACTGTGCCGACGCCCTCGAAACCGGCCGGCTGGCCCTTGACGCGCGGCTGGCCATACTGGCCCCTGATGAAGGCGATGTCGGACGGGTTGATCGAGGCGAGGCCGACCCTGATCAGGACTTGGCTTTGGCCGGGTGTGGGCACCGCGATCACGCCCGGCAGCACATAGGGCTCCATCGCCTCAAGCGCGCTGGAGGAAGGCGTCCTGGTGTAGCCGTCGCCAACGAGAAGGAGCGCTTTCATTTCGGATGGAACGTCCATCGCTCTTACCCTCCCACGACACTTGGGCCCTTTACCCGTGGCAAGGATGACCGTACTTCGGATAGCCTTGTCAACGCGAGTTCCTCGCCTCGATGGCAAGAAGGCGCGGAGGGGTTGCGATGAGCTATCTGGACGAACTGTTTTCGGTCGCCGGCAAGACCGCGCTGGTGACCGGCGCCGCGACCGGCATCGGCCGGATGGTGGCGACTGCCCTGGTCCAGGGCGGCGCCAGCGTGATGATCGCCTCGCGCAAGGGCGAGGACTGCGTCAGGGTCGCCGGCGAATTGAACGGCCTCGGCGCCACCGGCCGGGCGGAGGGCTTTGCCGGCGATGTTTCCAGCGAGGCCGGCATCGCCGCCCTCGTTGCCGAGGTGAAAGCGCGGACCGCTCGGCTGCACATACTGATCAACAATGCCGGCGTCTCCTGGGGCGCGCCGCTGGAGGACTTCCCGTACCACGCCTGGGCCAAGGTGTTCGGCGTCAACGTCACCGCCGTTTTCCATCTCACGCGCGAGCTTCTGCCGCTGCTCGATGCCGCCGCCAGCGATGCCGATCCGGCAAGGGTAATCAATCTGGGCTCGGTGATGGGCACCCAGCCGCTCGCCGACGACGCCTATTCCTACACGGCCTCGAAGGCCGCGGTTCACCATCTGACGCGCACGCTGGCGATCGAATTCGCCGCGCGCCGCATCACCGTCAACGCCTTTGCCCCCGGTCCCTTCCAGAGCCGGATGACCGCCTTCGCCACCGCGACCGAAGAACAGGCGAAGCATGTCGGCGACCATGTTCCGATCGGGCGCATCGGCACACCGGATGACATTGCCGGCGCAACGCTCTATTTGTGCAGCCGTGCTGGCAGTTATGTCACCGGGGCCATCCTGCCGATCGACGGCGGGCAGTCGGTGCAGCATGGGCTGACACTGTTCAAGGAATGAAGCCGCCCGGGCGGCTGAAATGGAGGACATCAGCGTGGAACCGATCAGTCTCGATGTGCTTCTGGCCAGCGTCGGCAAGGAAGTCGGCGTGTCGCCGTGGCGGGTGGTTTCGCAGCGCATGATCGACCAGTTCGCCGACGCCACCGACGATCACCAGTTCATCCATTGCGATCCGGAGCGCGCCAAGCGCGAAACGCCGTTCGGCGGCACCATCGCGCATGGCTTCCTGTCGCTGTCGCTGTTGTCGGCGATGACCTTCGAGACCATGCCGCCGCTCGAAAACAGCAAGATGGGCGTCAACCACGGCTTCGATTCATTGCGCTTCCTCGCCCCGGTGAAAACCGGCTCGCGCATCCGCACCCGTTTCGTGCTCGCCGACGTCAAGGTCAGGCCGTCGGGCTGGGTGCAGACGGCGCATGACGTGACCATCGAGATCGAAGGCTCGAAAAAGCCGGCGCTGACCGCCCGCTGGCTGACGTTGACGCTGATCGAACGCCAGCCGGAGGCGGCTTGAACGTCTCGACAGTGCAGCAATCGATGTCCGGGAAAAATGGCCTCCGAAGCGGCGTGGCCAATCGCTGTGCCGCAAAGCCGGTTTGATACCGGTTGTCCGATTCCGTACAGCGTATATAATTTAGCCAGCCACCAACAACCGAAGGCAGAAAAAATTGCCGCTGAGCGTCCAGACACGCCGCGAGAAACAAAAGGCCGAACTGCGCGCCGAACTTGTCGCGGCGGCGCACAAGCTTGTCCGGGAAGAAGGCTATGAGGGCCTCACCATCCGCAAGCTGGCCAAGCGCGTCGGCTATGCACCGATGTCGGTCTATTCCTATTTCGCCGACAAGCAGGACATTTTGTTCGCGCTGGCCGAGGACGCGTTCGAGACGCTTGCCCGGCGCATCGAGGAGCATCCGTCCGACGATCCGATCGAGGCATTGCAGGCGGTCATGACCGAATATGCCGCCTTCGGGCTTGGCAATCCCAACGAATACCGCACCGTGTTCATGACCGAAAAGACCAAGCCGCCGGAGGGCAGGAGCTACGCCGAGATGGAGGAAGGCAACCCGGCGATGAAGGTGTTGATCAAAAGGGTAGAGGCCTGCGTCGCCGCCGGCAAGCTCAGGGGCGATCCACGCGCCATCGCCACAACGCTGTGGGCGGTCGGCCATGGCACGATCTCGCTGCTGATCACCTTCCCCTTCTATCCGTTCGGCGACCCGCAGGCTTTCGTGAAGCGGATGTGCGATTTCGCGCTTGCCGGTCTGATGACGCAAGATATGCCGCCGCTGACCGAAACGCCGCCCAACTGCTGATCGGCCTGCGTTCCCGCAATTTGACCCGACCTGCACTTGGCCGTGCGACAATTTGGCTTTTTAAGAAAATTTGATTGTACGTGTACGATTTCTCACTTGCAGTTCCGCGTCCTTGAGCGTATTTGTACGTTGCATCGTACATGTACGGAACAGATTTGACCGGAGACAGATGATGAAAAAGACAATCCTCACCCTCACTGCCCTGCTTGTTTTCTCGGGCGCCGCCTTCGCCGGCAACCAGCCGGCCAAGCAGGCGCCGGCAGCGGCCTGCATCCACACCAACGCCAATGTGAAGCTCGATTGCGTCGCGACCGGCTCGGTCGAAAAGGCCGGTGCCGCGACCAAGACGGGCTCGGTCGACGGCAAGAGCCAGAAGCTCGGTATCGACGTCAATCCGTGGATCGTGCCCAGCACGTTCTGATGTTCGGTAACGCGGCCCGAACGGTTATGACGATCCCGATATGACGACAAGGGCGGTAGGAAATTCTGACCGCCCGTTTTCTTGACCACCAAATACAGCTTCGCCAAATGGATTATTTCTTGCGCTTCTTCATTCTCGCTACGGTCTTGGCTTTGCCCGGTCTTGCGGGAGCGCCCGAAATGGACGTCGAGGTGATCGACACCGGATCGCTCGCCGGAAACGTATCCTCGAGACCTTCCTCGAGTTCCTCTTCCGCACTCACGTCGTGACGTCTCTCATGTTCGAGCGAGCGCACGGCCGACGTCTTTTTAGCCTGTGATTTTGGCGCTGATTTCGACGGCATCGGCATTCTCCCTCGGCTTGCTCTGCAAACGATCCGGCGCGACGAATGTTCCTGGGTTACGCTGCCGCGTCGCGCGTCGCCTCGGACAGGAAAGTAAAGACATAATCGGAGAAGGAACGCCAGCATTCGACCCGGAACGCATCCTCGGCTGTGCGCAACAGCACGATCTCGACCTTGCCCAGGATGGTGCGCGAGGCCGCCCCGACCGGAAAGGCGTCGAGCGACAGGTCCTGCGGACAGCCTGAATTGACCGCCGCGGCAGCCGCCGGGCCGATGACTGAAATGGCGACGTTGCGATGCGAGATGCCGACCGCGGAATGCAACGCAGTTACCTCAGCGCAATCGGCCAGCGGATCCTTTCCGGCCTCGTCGATGATCAGCCATTCGTCCGGTCCAAGCCACAGCGCCGTGCGCCCGGCCTTGGACGCCGAGGTCTTCGGCTTGCGTGGCAAGGTCACGCCAAGCGCCTTCGAAAGCGCCGCCACGGAGGCCTCAGGCGCGCGCAGCGAGATGCGCTCCGCCGGCAGCAGCACGGCAAGCCTAACGCCGGTGGCGGAAAGTTCCTGACCAGCGAGCGCGGCGCGGCGTTCGGCTGACGGCGCCGCGGTGGCAGTCTTGCTGGTGGCGGCCTTAGCCATTGAGGCGCTCCCCCTTCTCGTCGAAGAACACCATGCCGGTGACCTCGACCTCGATCATCCCGTTCGGCATCGGCACGTATAATGTCTCGCCCATGCGGCCGCGACCGCCGGCGACCAGCGCCAGCGCGATCGAACGGCCGCAGTTTTCCGACCAATAGCTGGATGTGACATGGCCGATCATTGTCATCGGGACCGCCTGCTTCGGATCCGCGACGACCTGCGCGCCCTCTTCCAGCACCACTTTCGAATCCTTGGTCTTCAGGCCGACAAGCTGCTTGCGGCCCTTGGCGACGAGATCAGGCCGCGCCATGCCCCTGATGCCGACGAAGTCGGTCTTCTTCTTGCCCACCGCCCAGTCGAGACCGGCATCGTTCGGCGTCACCGTGCCGTCAGTGTCCTGGCCGACGATGATATAGCCCTTTTCGGCGCGCAGCACGTGCATCGCCTCGGTACCGTAGGCGGTCGCGCCACGCTTCTGGCCTTCGGCCCACAGCGACTCCCAGACCGCCTGGCCGTAGTCGGCCGGCACATTGACCTCGAAGCCGCGTTCGCCGCTGAACGACATGCGGAACAGCCTTGTCGGCACGCCGCAGATCCTGCCTTCGCGCACCGACATATGCGGCAGCGCCTCGTCCGACATGTCGATGCCTTCGACCAGCGGCGCGATGATGTCCCGCGACTTCGGCCCCTGCACCGCAATGACGGCCCATTGTTCGGTGGTCGAGGTCAGCCAGACTTTGAGATGCGGGAATTCGGTCTGGAGATAGTCCTCCATATGGTTCATGACGCGCGGCGCGCCGCCGGTCGTCGTCGTCACATGGAAGCGGTCCGGCGCCAGCCTGCCGACGACGCCGTCATCATAGATGAAACCGTCCTCGCGCAGCATGATGCCATAGCGGCAACGGCCAGGCTCGAGCTTCTCCCAGGGGTTGGTGTAAAGCAACTCCATGAACTTCGCCGCATCCGGGCCGACCACCTCGATCTTGCCCAGCGTCGAGGCGTCGAACAGGCCAGCCGTCTTGCGGACGGTAACGCATTCGCGGTCGACAGCGGCATGCATGTCCTCGCCCGCCTTCGGAAAATACCAGGCGCGCTTCCATTGGCCGACATCCTCGAATACAGCGCCTTGGGCCTCGGCCCACGGATGGATCGCCGTCTTGCGCGTCGGATCGAAGAGCGGACCGCGCGCATGCCCGACGATCGAACCGAAAGTGACCGGCGTATAGGGTGCGCGGAAAGTTGTCAGCCCGACTTGCGGGATCGGCTTGCCCAGCGTCTCGGCGGCAATGGCGAGCCCATGCATGTTCGAAGTCTTGCCCTGGTCGGTCGCCATGCCATTGGTGGTGAAGCGCTTGACATGCTCGATCGAGTGCATGCCCTCATGCACGGCCTGGCGGATATCCTTGGCGGTGACGTCGTTCTGGAAATCGACAAAGGCCTTGACCGTCGTGTCCGGCCCGGCGCCGGGTGCCGCACCCAGCATGCCGCGCGACCAGCTTTCGCTGGCGTCGACTTTCGGTTTCGTGCCCTTGGCGGCGTTGGCGACGGTATTTTTGGCGCCAGCATCCTTCGCCGCCTTGGCGCCCGCCGCATAGGCCTCGTCGATAGTCGCCGACAGCCCGTCGGTGCCGTTGCAGGCGCCGACCGAGACACAGTCCTGCGCATAAGTGCCAGGCACGAAGCGCTTGGCCTCGTCGTTGAAGGCGACCTTGCCGCGCGATTGCGAGAACAGGTGAACCGACGGCGTCCAGCCGGCCGACATCAGGATCGCGTCGACGGGGATGGAGCGCTCGCCGCCGCCGTTCTTCGGCTGCACGGTCATCGACGATACCCGCAATTTGCCGCCGGCGCGGATCACCGCACGGCCGAAATTGATCTCGATGCCGAGCGCCCTCGCCTCGTCGATCAGCGTTCCGGTCGGATTGTCGCGCAGGTCGACGATGGCCGCCACGCTGACGCCGGCTTTCTTCAGGTCGATCGCCGCCGCGTAGGCGGAATCATTGGCCGTATAGACGCCGACATTCCTGCCGACGGCGACGCCATAATGGTTGAGATAGGTGCGCGCGGCCGACGCCAGCATGATGCCCGGCCGGTCGTTGTCGGCAAACACCATGTGGCGCTCGATGGCGCCGGTCGCCAGCACCACGCGCCTGGCGCGGACCTGCCACAGCCGCTCACGTGGCAGGTCGCGGCCCGGGTTTTGCAGATGGTCGCTGACCCGCTCGACCAGCGCGACGAAATTCTGCGCGTAATAGCCGAAGGCCGTCGCGCGCGAGAGAACGCGGACATTGCCCATCGCCTTGAGCCTGGCGATTGCGCCTTGCGCCCAGGCAAAGCCGTCCTGGCCGTCGATCCCAGCGCCACTCTCGAAACGCAGGCTACCGCCGAATTCAGCCTGCTCGTCGGCAAGGATGACGCGCACGCCGGTCTCGGCCGCGGCAAGTGCGGCAGCAATGCCGGCGGCGCCGCCGCCCAGCACCAGCACGTCGCAATGCGCGAACCGCGCTGAATAGTGGTCGGGATCCGGCTGGTCGGGCGCGACGCCAAGGCCGGCCGCCGCCCGTATCTTCGGCTCGTATAGGTTCTTCCAGGCCGCCTTCGGCCACATGAAGGTCTTGTAGTAAAAGCCCGCCGAAAACAGCGGCGAGGCGATGTCGTTGACCGCGCCGACGTCGAAGGCGAGCGACGGCCAGCGGTTCTGCGACTGCGCGGTGAGCCCGTCATAGAGTTCCTGGACGGTCGCCCGCACATTCGGCGTCTTGCGCGCCGCGTCGCGCTTGATCTCGACCAGCGCGTTGGGCTCCTCGGCGCCAGCCGACAGGAAACCGCGCGGCCGGTGGTATTTGAACGAACGGCCGACCAGATGAACGCCGTTGGCGAGCAGTGCCGAGGCCAGCGTGTCGCCCTCGATGCCGGAATAGGACTGGCCGTCGAAGCTGAAGCGCGCCGTCTTTGCCTGGCTGAGGCGCCCGGCGCCCGGAATGCGCAACGCGCCGCTCATTTGGATGCTCCCGGCAGCTTCGCGGGCTTCGGCTCACCTGCCTTGTAGGTCATCAGGAACTTGTCGCTGACGGTGTCGCGCACGGCGTTGAAGAAGCGCGCGCAGCCATGCATGTGCCGCCAGCGCTCATAGATGATACCCTTGGGGTTGGAGCGGATGAAGAAGAATTTTTCGAAGTCGTCGTCGCTCTCGCCGGCAATATCAGCCGAACGCGCGATATGCGCTTCGCCGGCATTGCGGAATTCGAGTTCCGGACGCTCTTCCTCGCAATAGGGGCAGCGGATGAGAAGCATGGTGTTTCCTACAATTCGCCGTGGCCGACATGGGCGCCGGCCGGTTGGTCGCAAAGCCGCTGGCCGAGCATCGCGAAGGGCGCGATCAGCCGGATGCGTTCCTCGACACTCGCCGCCGGGCGGAAAAGGTCGCGATCAGCCATGTTGCCGATCGTGAGTTGCAACGGGTCGGTGGTCACGATGACGTGGCGCGGCTGGAACGTCTGGTCGTCCTCAAGGTCGGCCGGCCGGCTTTCCAGAAAGGTGACCACCTTCTGGCCACCGCTCCAGACGCAGGCGAGCACGCCTGCATCGACGGAAAACGGCCATCCGGTCTCGTTGTCAGTGCGGCTGATCGGCTGCAGGCGCACCTCTTCGACCGAGGGAAAATGAAACAGGCCCTGCTCGCCCGCGAGCAGCAACGGCATCGCCACAGCGACCTCGGCCATCATCAGTGCGCCACCGCCGCCGCCGCCGCTTCGTCGATCAGGCGGCCGGTGCGGAAGCGTTCGATGGTGAAGGGCGCGTTGATCGGGTGCGGATCGTCTTTTGCGATGGTGTGGGCAAAGACATGGCCGGAGCCCGGCGTCGCCTTGAAGCCGCCCGTGCCCCAGCCGCAATTGACATAGAGGCCGGGCACCGGCGTCTTCGCCAGGATCGGCGAGCGGTCGGGCGTCACGTCGACGATGCCGCCCCAGGAGCGCAGCATCTTCATGCGCGTGAAGATCGGAAACATCTCGCAGATGGCGTCGAGCGTATGCTGCAATATGTGCAGGCCGCCGGTCTGCGAATAGGAGACATACTGGTCGGTGCCGGCGCCGATCACCAGTTCGCCCTTGTCGGACTGTGAGATATAGGCATGCACCGTGTTCGACATCACCACGCACGGCACCACCGGCTTGACCGGCTCCGACACAAGCGCCTGCAGCGGATAGCTTTCCAGCGGCATGCGCACGCCGGCCATGTTCATGATGACGGAGGAATGACCGGCCGCCACGACGCCGACCTTCCTGGCGCCGATGAAGCCGCGCGTCGTCTCGACGCCGGTGACCGCGCCGTTGGCCGCCCGCTTGACGCCGGTGACCTCGCAATTCTGGATGATGTGGACACCGCGCGCCGAAGCGCCGCGCGCATAGCCCCAGGCGACGGCATCGTGGCGAGCGGTGCCGCCACGGCGCTGCAAGGCAGCCCCCACTACGGGATAACGCGCCTGCTTCGAGATGTTCAGCGGCGGGCAGAATTCCTTCGCCTGCTCCGGCGTCAGCCATTCATTGTCGATGCCGTTCAGCCGGTTGGCATGCACATGGCGTTTCAGAACCTGGATGTCGTGCACATTGTGGGCGAGCATCATCACGCCGCGCGCCGAATACATGACGTTGTAGTTGAGCTCCTGGCTCAGCCCATCCCACAGCTTCAGCGCATGGTCGTAGATGCCGGCGCTCTCGTCATAGAGATAGTTGGAACGGATGATCGTGGTGTTGCGGCCGGTGTTGCCGCCGCCGAGCCAGCCCTTTTCCAGCACCGCGACATTGGCGATGCCGTGCACCGTGGCGAGATAATAGGCGGTGGCCAGGCCATGCCCGCCGGCGCCGACGATGATGACGTCGTATTCCTTCTTCGGCTCCGGCGAGGACCACTGCTCCTCCCAGCCCTTATGGCCGCGCATGGCCTCGCGGGCGATGGCGAATACCGAATATTTTTTCAACGCTCAAGCCTCGCAGATACCGGCCGGGCATCCAATCGAGCCGCGGCGCGCGAGGTGTATCACTAGCGAAACAGCGCTGCCACCCTTGCGCTGTTTGCGACGGCGCTTGCCGTTTTGCGCCGCGACGGAGCAGCACATCCGGAACGATGGACCAACCAGACCAAATGCGGACGCTTCGCAGGTATCGGGTGGCTCGCACCGCCGTCATTTGCGACCAAGCATCCGATCGTCGGCAAGGCCGACATGAAAAAAGGATGGAAAGATGCTCGCTCTCACCAACAAGGTCGCCATCGTCACCGGCGCCAGTTCCGGCATCGGCCGCGCCACAGCAAAACTCTTCGCCGAGGAAGGCGCCAAGGTGGTCGTCGCTGCCCGTCGCCAGGCGGAGCTTGATGTGCTTGTCGCCGAGATCGCGGACGCCGACGGCGCCGCAATCGCCCTGGCCGGCGATGTCAGGGACGAAGCCTATGCCAAGGCGCTTGTCGATCTTGCGGTGGCCAGCTTCGGCGGGCTCGACATCGCCTTCAACAACGCCGGCTCCGTCGGCCAGATGGGGCCGGTTCCCGACATGTCGCTGGAGACGTGGCACGAGACCGTCGACACCAACCTGACCGGCGCCTTTATCGGCGCCAAATACCAGGTGCCGGCGCTGCTGGAGCGCGGTGGCGGCTCGCTGATCTTCACCTCCAGTTTCGTCGGCCGCACCGCCGGGATACCGGGCATGGCGGCCTATGCCGCGGCCAAGGCCGGCCTGATCGGTCTGACGCAGGTTCTGGCCGCCGAATACGGAGCACAAGGGTTGCGGGTCAACGCGTTGCTGCCGGGCGGCACCGACACGCCGGGCGCCACCACGACCACGCCGGAGGCCAGGGCCTTCGTCGAAGGCATTCATGCCCTGAAGCGCATGGCGCAGCCGCAAGAGATCGCCCGCTCGGCACTCTATCTTGCCTCCGACGCGTCGAGCTTCACCACCGGAACCGCGCTGTTTGCCGACGGCGGCGTCTCGATCAACCGCACGTGAACTGTTCCGCGGCGCGGCGCATATCAGCCGAAGTGTCGCAAGACCGCCCTTGATTTTCGGTGCGATTTGACGATTTCGTTTCTCGTCGAAAACGGTCCTGGAAAACATGCTGCTGATCAGAACCTATATAGCCCAGAGCGCAATCGAAGGCGTCGGTGTGTTCGCCGCCGAGCCGATCCGGAAGGGAGCGTCGATCTGGCGCCTCGATCCGGACTTCGACCGGCTGATCCCGATGGAAAAATACGAGGCGGCGCCGCCGCATCTCAAGGAATTGCTCGACAGATACGCCTATCCGAGCCCAGACAGGGCGGGCTTCATGGTCTATGAAGTCGACAATGGGCGCTTCATGAACCATGCCGAGCGGCCGAACACGGACTTTTCGCAGTATGGCGGCGCGACCGCCACCCGCGATATCGCGGCGGGCGAGGAGATAACCTGCGACTACGGCGAATTCTTCGAGGATTTCGCCCAGCTTCATTTGGCGACAGCATAGAGCTCAGCCGAGAAGTCGTCTAACTACGATCGATGGTGGTTTTGGCAGCCGGCCTTTATTGGCTGTGGACACAGCGCCCTGATTCTGCTATCAGCCGCCACAATTCGTGGTGTAATTCGCCGCGGAGGCTTTCGGCTATGGCCGCTTGCCTATTGATATCAAACCCGAAAGACAGGATTGCCCGTGCAGGTACTCGTTCGCGACAACAATGTTGATCAGGCGCTTCGCGCGCTCAAGAAAAAGATGCAGCGCGAAGGCATCTTCCGCGAAATGAAGATGCGCGGACATTACGAGAAGCCCTCCGAAAAGCGCGCTCGCGAAAAGGCGGAAGCCGTTCGCCGCGCCCGCAAGCTGGCCCGCAAGCGCGCCCAGCGCGAAGGCCTGCTGCCGATGACGCCGCGCCCGGTCGCAGCCGGTGCTGCCGGTGCAGCGCGTCCGCCGCGCTGATACTGCCAATTTTTCGTCCTTTTCGAAGGATACCCAAGGTGGCGCGATGCGGAATCGCCGCCACCTTTTTGTTTTGAATGCGACCCAGTTCGGAGAAGGCCGGTTCGGAGGGGGGAACGGACCTGACGGCGCGGCGGCAGTTAAGGACAGAGCAGACATGAACGCAATTACCGTGGAGCGCAGAACCGCACTGCGCGGCTTTGCACTGACGGCAGCCCTGCTTTCCGGCCTGGCGCTGGCCGGCTGCCAGACGGCCCCGACTGGCGAATTCAACAACATCGACAAGGCGCAAGGCTCGACCGAGAATATCTCCTCGCTCTCGGCCGTGATCCAACGCAATCCGCAGGATCCTGAAGGCTACAACGTGCGCGGCTCCGCCTATGGCCGCGGCGGCCAGTACCGGGCGGCGCTGAAGGATTTCGACACCGCCATCCAGCTCAATCCGAATTTTTACCAGGCCTATTCGAACCGCGCCCTCATCCAGCGCTTCCTCGGCAACCAGGAAGCCGCCCTTGCCGACTACAACCGCGCGATCCAGATCAACTCGAGCTACGACGCCGCCTATATCGGCCGCGGCAACCTCTATCGCAAGGCCGGCCGCACTCAGGAAGCCTTCAACGATTTCCAGAAGGCGATCCAGCTCGACACGACCGACGCCCGCGCCTACCACAATCGCGGCCTGATCTATCAGAGCCAGGGCCAGCACGCATTCGCCATCGAAGATTTCTCGACCGCCATCTCGCTGTCGCCGGACGCTGCCGAGCCCTACAACGGCCGCGGCCTCTCCTACCTCGCCATGAACGACGAGGACAACGCCTTCGCCGACTTCAACATGGCCATCAAGCTCGACGGCAAGAACGCCGAAGCCTGGTCCAATCAGGCGCTGATCTACGAGCGGCGCGGCGACAAGGCCAGGGCGGCGAAATCCTACCGCGAAGCGGTCCATCTCGACCCGACCTACCAGCCGGCCAAGGACGGCCTGGCGCGCACCAACGCCGGTTGATCGAAGGCATTCGGCTGGAGCCGGAGCTCGTCATGGGCGGCATGCCTATAACGCGGTATTAACTCTTGCCTTGATCGCGCCAAGTTTTCGGCGGAACGCTCGATGCACTCGACCGTTTAATCCAGGCAATTGCGAAAGGACCCTCCCATGATCAAGAAAATCGGCTGCGCCGCAGCGCTCGCCACGACCCTGCTTGCCGTTCCCGTCAACGCCGGAACGCTCCGGCTTGGCACGCTTGATTGCACAATCGACGGCGGCACCGGCTATGTCATCACGTCGAACAAGGGCGTGTCCTGCACCTTCCGCCCCTATGATCACGGACCGTCCGAGAAGTACACCGGGATGATCTCCAAGCTTGGCGTCGATATCGGCCAGACGCATCAGGGCCAACTGGCATGGGCGGTCTTGGCCGCCACCCGCAGCCGTGACGAGGGCGACCTTGCCGGCAGATATTATGGCGTCAACGCTGAGGCGAGCGTCCTAACCGGCGGCGGCGCCAATCTCCTGGTCGGTGGACTGGGCGGCGCCTTCATGCTGGAGCCGCTCAGCGTCCAGGCGCAGACTGGCGTGAACCTGGCGGTGACGGTCGCCTCGTTGGAGCTGATCCACTCCTTCAAGTAAGCGGGCACATTTGCTCCTCTACGCACGGCGCGGAACAGGATACTGTTTCGCGCCGTATGCTTTTTGGGAGACCGCCGTTCGGAAAACCATCATCGCTTCTGCCATCGTCGCCATCTCGCGCGCCACGCGTAAAAAACCGCTTGAGCTCAATCGCGGTTGAGGTTCTACAAGCCTTCCCGGCCAGAGCCGAGCGCGTCGTCCCGGACGCCGCCGCTCCGGCGCTTTTGTTGGCAAAGTCGGGAGGTCGGATTGGTCGCAGGCGGCAGCAACAAGGTGGACTGGCGGGCCCTGTGGGCGAGCGGCGATCTGGGGCGCTTCTGTTTCATCAATCTCGGCATTTTTCTCTACGCCACCAACGAGACGATGCTGGCGACAGTGACGCCGGCGATGGTCAGCGAGCTGGCCGGCGTGCAATTGGTCGGCTGGTCGCTGGCGGTCTACGAGCTCGGCGCCATCATTGCCGGAGCGGCTGCCGGCCGGCTGGTGAGCTACGTGCCGCTGCGCACCAACATGATAGTTGCCTCGCTGCTCTATGCCTCAGGCGCGCTGATCAGCGCGCTGGCGCCGTCAATGCTTGTCTTTCTCGGCGGCCGCGTCGTCGAGGGGCTTGGCGGCGGCGCATTGGTGTCTCTGGCCTTCATCTCGGTCGAGCGGCTGTTTCCGCGCGCCATCTGGCCGCAGCTCTTCGGCGGCATGTCGGCGATCTGGGGCGTCGCCGCGTTCAGTGGACCGATGCTTGGCGCGATCGTCACCGAAATCTCGTCCTGGCGCTGGGCCGTCGGTATCTTCGCGGCTGGCGGCGGCGCCATGGCATTGGCGAGTTTCATCGTGCTCGACACGCCCGGGGCGGCAAGCCCCGCAACGTCGGGCAAGGCGCCGCCTTTTCCCTACGCGGCACTCTTCTGTCTCGCCATCAGCGTGGTTCTGGTCGCCGCGGCCGGCGTCGATATTGCGGTGCTGCGTTCGTCGCTGCTGATGATCCTTGGCCTGGCCGGTCTTGCTGCCTTCTTTCGCATCGATGCCCTGAAGCCCGGCTCCCGGCTTTTCCCGTCATCGCTGTTTTCCTGGCGCTCGCCGGTCGGCGCCGGCATGACCATGGTCGCCGCCTTCTCGGTGGCGACCTGCTCCTTCGGCGTCTACGGGCCTTTGCTGCTGACCAGCCTGCACGACATCCCGCTACTGACCACAGGCTACATCATCGCCACCGAATCGATCGCCTGGTCGATCCTGTCGATCCTTGTCGCCAACGCGCCGCAGGAGCGCGAACGGCCGATCATCGTCTGCGGCGCACTGATGATCGCGGCGGGTGTCGCCGGTTTCGCCTACACCGTGCCGTTAGGCTCCATTCCTCTGATCCTGCTTTGCGCCCTGCTGCAAGGGGGCGGCTTCGGCATCGCCTGGCCGTTCATGACACGCGTTGTCGTTGCATCGGCATCTGCAGGTGAACAGACCATCGCCGCGGCTGCGGTGCCGACCATGCAGCGCATCGGCTATGCCGTGGGTGCGGCACTTGCCGGCATCATCGCCAATGCGAGCGGCTTTTCCGACGGCCTTAACCGCGAGGCCGCGGCGAACGTCGCAAGCTGGCTGTTCCTCGCCTTCGTACCGCTCGGCATCTTGGGATGCCTTGCCGCGCTCAAGCTGGCGACAGTGACAGGCAGGCCGCAGGAAGCGACGGGATAGCCTAATCAGACCACAATCGTCTTCAGCCGTTCCGCGATAAGAGCGGCGAGCCGCGCCGCCACTTCGCCCTTGCTCATCTCCGGCCATTCCTCGACGCCTGCCTTCGAGACGATCCGTACCTTGTTGCGGTCGCCGCCCATCACTCCCGAAGGTCCGACGCCGCTTTCATGTGAGACGTCGTTGGCGACGATAAAGTCCGCGCCCTTCTTCCTGAGCTTGGCCTCGGCGTTGCTGACCAGGTCCTGCGTTTCGGCGGCAAAGCCGACGACCAGCTCCGGCCGCAGCTTGTGATGGCCGACCCCGGCCAGGATGTCCGGGTTCTCGATCATCTGCAGCGCCGGCGGCCCCTCACCCGCCACCTTCTTGATCTTCTCACCGGCCGTACCGGCGGCGCGCCAGTCGGCGACCGCCGCGACGAAAACCGCCGCGTCCGCTGGCAACAAGCTTTCGACCGCGTCCTTCATCTCGGCCGCGGTTTCGACATGCAGCGTGGTGACGCCGGCTGGATCGGCAATCGACACCGGACCGGAGACGAGGCGGACATCGGCGCCCAGCCTGGCAAGTGCCGCCGCGATGGCATGGCCCTGCTTGCCGGACGAACGGTTGGCGATGTAGCGCACCGGATCGATCGGTTCATGTGTCGGCCCCGAGGTGACGATGATCCGTCGGCCCGAAAGCGGCTTCGGCCTGGTATCGAGCAACGCCTCGATGGCGGCGACGATCTCCAGCGGTTCGGCCATGCGGCCCTCGCCGGCCTCGCTGCTCTCGGCCATCTCGCCCCTTGCCGGGCCGATGAAGACGATGCCGTCCTTGGCGAGCGTCGCGCGATTGCGCCGGGTCGCCGGATGCGACCACATTTTCGGATTCATGGCCGGCGCCAGCAGCACCGGCTTGTCGGTGGCGAGCAGCACGGTCGAGGCCAGATCGTTGGCATGGCCATTGGCGAGCTTCGCCATCAGGTCGGCGGTGGTCGGCGCCACGACCAGCAGGTCCGCCTCGCGCGACAGGCGGATGTGGCCGACATCGTGCTCGTCTTGGCGATCGAACAATTCGGTGAAGACATGATCGGCCGACAGCGCGCCGACCGAGAGCGTGGTGACGAACTCTTGCGCGGCGGAAGTCATCACCACCCGCACGGCAGCGCCCCGCTCGCGCAGCCGGCGGATCAGATCGAGCGCCTTGTAGGCGGCAATGCCGCCGCCGATGATGAGCAGGATACGCTTGCCGGAGAGGGTCATGCCTATGACTTCTTGTCCAGTGTCATGCCAGCTTCAGCGCCGGTTCGATATCGGTATGGATGAAATCATTGCCCTTGAAAAGAAGCGGCAGGTTTCGCGTTTTGGCCAAGGCGTAGGCGAAGCAGTCGCCCATATTGAGTTTGGCCGGATGGCCGGTGCCGCGGCCATAGAGTGCATAGGCTTCAATTCCGGCCTGCGCATGTTCGGCAGAGAGGTCGACAATCGTGACCTTCAGCCTCGCCAAAAGACCTGTCAACTCTGCCGAGCCGGCCGCGCCATAACGTCCGACAATAACCGTGCCGCATTCCATAAGAGTCGCGGCGCTCATCAATATCCGTTGATTTCCGGCGAGGCGCTGAGCAATCGCCGGTGCATCGGATTCCTGCTTCAGGATAGCCACAACCGCTGAGGTGTCGACCACCACGGTTAGTCTTCCTCGATGAAGGACCAGAGTTCATCGGTGAGTTTCTTCTGATCGAAATCCACTTTTTGCAGTCGTCGGCCGAATTCAAGGATTTCCTCCGCCGTAACGACATCCTCATCACGTTCACTGGCCGGCGCCACCTCTCTGAGCAACAGGCTTCTCGCCTCCTGCTCCATCGACACGCCATGTCTGGCGGCCCGCTCGCGCAATCTTTGCTTCAGATCGTCGTCGAGATTGCGAATGGTCAGGGTGCCCATGATTACCTTCGCATCCCTGCCGTCGATTGAGCCCTAGTCTCGTCATTGAATGCCAGACCTCGGCGGTCAAAGCCTTTTGTGGTCGGAAGACCAACGGATGCTGCGAGTACGTCCCGGGCCTCCTGCTCCATGGAGACGCCGCGCGCAGCGCCACGCTCACGCAGCCGCTGCATGACATGGTCTTCCAGATTGCGGACAGTAATCCTGGCCATAGTCGCACTCCTGCGCGCAATATAGCGATCCTGTTCTCCGACTGCAATGACAGCAATGCTGTCATTGCAGTCATTCACATCAGTTTCCACGCAATGTAAACCAGCGTCAGCGCGATCACCCACAGCGCCAGCCGACCCGATCTGGTATAACGCGCCTCGGCCCTGCCGATGGCGCGTGCGGTCGTCTCATCGAAGCGCAGCCCGTGTTCGGCCATCAGATCGATCTCGCGCGACAGCCGCTCGGTGCGGGCGGCAAGGTCCGGCGCCTGGCGGGCCAGCGCCAGCATCGCCTTGGCGCCATCGCGGGCATCGATGAGCAGCCCGCGTGGGCCAAGATTGCCCGCTATCCAGTCGCCGACCACCGGTTCGGAGGTCTTCCACATGTTGAAAGCGGGATCGAGCGTGCGGGCGACGCCTTCGACCACCACCATGGTCTTCTGCAGCAGCACCAGCTCCGTGCGCGTCGCCATGTCGAAGAGATCGGTGACCTCGAACAGCAGCGTCAGCAGCTTGGCCATCGAGATGGTCTCGGCCGATTGCCCGTGGATCGGCTCGCCGATGGCGCGGATCGCCTGCGCGAAGGCGGCGACATTATGCTGGCGCGGCACGTAGCCCGCCTCGAAATGCACTTCGGCGACGCGCAGATAGTCGCGGGTGATGAATCCGTAGAGGATCTCGGCGAGGAACCGGCGCTCCTTCTTGCCGAGCCGCCCGGCAATGCCGAGATCGACAGCGACGATGGTTCCGTCGGCCTCGACGAACAGGTTTCCCGGATGCATGTCGGCATGGAAGAAGCCGTCGCGCAGCGTATGACGCAGAAACGACTGGATCAGATTGGCGGCGATCGCCTTGAGATCGTGGCCGGCATCGATGAGGCCGGCAATGTCGTTCATCTTGACGCCGTCGACCCACTCCATGGTCAAGACGTCGCGGCCGGTCCGCTCCCAGTCGACGGACGGCACGCGAAAACCGGGATCGTCCTTGGTGTTCTCGCCGAGTTCGGAAAGGGCGGCCGCCTCAAGCCTCAGATCCATCTCGATCTTGGTGGTCTGGGCGAGTGTCTCGGTCACCTCGACTGGCCGCAGCCGGCGTGACGACGGTATGTATTTCTCCTGCAGGCGGGCAGCCAGGAAATAGCTTTCGAGATCGTGGAAGAAGCGGCGGCGCACGCCCGGCCGGATGACCTTCACCGCCACCCTTGAAGCAACGCCGTCATGGACGGTTTCAGCGGAATGGACCTGGGCGATCGACGCGGCTGCGACGGCATCGCCGAAACTGGCGTAGAGATCGCCGATCTTGCGTCCGAGCGAGGCCTCTATCGCGAAGACGGCCTCGGCCCGCGGAAAAGTGTGCATCTTGTCCTGCAGCATGGCGAGGTCGAGCGCCATGTCGTTGCCGACGACGTCGGGCCGTGTCGCCAGGAACTGGCCGAGCTTGACATAGGAAGGGCCGAGCCGCACGACCGCCTTGGCCAGCCGGTCGCCGCGTTCATAGGCAAGCGCGCGGCGGCGCGTGAACAGCCGCGCCAGGCGCCAGCCGAACTTCGGTAGGCCGGAAAGCTCGTCACCCGGCAGCGCGGCGACGACGCCTTCGCGGACCAGCACCCAGCCGGCCCGTACGAGCCTGAAAGCAGCGGCGACGGAACTCATGATCGGGCCAGCCTCAAAGCTTCCAGCCCGAATGCAGCGCGGCAATGCCGCCGGAATAGTTGCGGAACGAGGCGCGGTCGAAGCCCGCGCGGGCGATCATGTCAGCAAAATTCTGCTGATTGGGAAATTTGCGGATCGATTCCACCAGATAGGAATAGGGTTCGCCATCGCCGGTGACCGCCTTGCCGATCCTGGGGATGGCATTGAACGACCAGGCTTCATACGCCTTGTCGAGCAGCGGCATCTCGACCTCGGAAAATTCCAGGCAGAGAAAGCGCCCGCCGGGCTTCAAGACTCGATAGGCTTCGGCAAGCGCGACGTCGATGCGCGGCACGTTGCGGATGCCGAAGGCGATCGTATAGGCATCGAATGTGGCGTCGGGGAAAGGCAATCCTTCGGCATTGGCCTCGACGAAATCGGTATTGTCGGACAGGCCCTTTTTCTCGGCCCTGTCGCGACCGACGGCAAGCATCGAGCCGTTGATGTCGAGAACCGTGGCATGGGCATGACCGTGGCTCGCCTCGACGATCCGGAAGGCGATGTCGCCAGTGCCGCCGGCAACGTCGAGAACCTTCCAGCCTGGGCGTTTCGGCGGATTGAGCCACGTCACCATGGCGTCCTTCCACAACCGGTGCAGCCCGGCCGACATCAGATCGTTCATCAGGTCGTAGCGGTTGGCGACCTTGTGGAAAACGTCGTTCACCAGCGACTGCTTGTCGCCAGCCCCTACGCGCTTGAAACCATAGGAGGTTTCCATGCCGTCCGCGGCCGTGGTTCTCTCAACTGACATTATTTTGATCCGTCACAAAATCGGCGGGACCATAGCCGATCGATGGTGCGGGCGCTATTGTTTAAGACGCGGTGTTCGGCCGCGCTTCTGGTGCGGCTTTATATCCACACCAGACGAATCTGACGGGATGACTGCATGCCATTGAAAGCGGAACTGCACTGCCACATCGAAGGGGCAGCGGCGCCCGAACTCGTCATCAGCCAGGCACGGAAATACGGCAAGGACACCTCGCCCTACATCCGGGACGGCGCATTCGTCTGGCACGATTTCAGCTCTTTCCTCGCCGCCTATGATTTCTCCTCCGACCTGTTCCGCACCGAGGAGGACTATGCGCGGCTGGCCGATCATTATCTGACCAGCCTCGCCCGCGACGGCGCCATCTATTCCGAGATCTTCACGTCGCCCGACCACGCGGCAAAGGCCGGACTGTCGCCCAAAGCCTATACGGACGCACTTGGCGAAGGCATGGACCGCGCCAAGGCCAAGACCGGGATAGAGGGCCGCATGATCGTCACCGGCGTGCGCCATATCGGCGTCGAGGCGATCGAGCAGGCGGCGCGTTTCGCCGCTCGCTGCGGCCATCCGCTGGTCACCGGCTTCGGCGTCGCCGGCGACGAGCGGATCGGCGACCTGGAGGACTATGTCAGGGCCTTCGAGATCGCCCGCGAGGCCGGCCTCGGCATCACCGTCCATGCCGGCGAACTGATGGGCTGGGAGAGTGTGGCGGCGGCACTCGACCATATCCGCCCCTCCCGCATCGGCCACGGCGTGCGCGCCATCGAAAACCCAGACCTTGTCCGGCGCATCGCCGACGAGGGCATCGTGCTCGAATGCTGCCCCGGTTCCAACATCGCGCTGAAGGTTTTCGGCAGCTTTGCCGACCACCCTTTTCCGGCACTCAAGGCAGCGGGCTGCAGGGTGACGCTCAACTCCGACGACCCGCCCTATTTCTGGACGTCGCTGAAGCGCGAATACGATCTTGCCGCCGAGCATTTCTCGATGAACGACAAGGCGCTCACCGCCGTCACCAGAACGGCAATAGAGGCCGCCTTCGTCGACAGGAAGACCAAGGCGGCCTTGCTCGCCCGTCTCGACGTCAAGGGCAGGTGAATGGTGAATGGTGAATGGTGAATGGTGAATTCGGCACTTCGGCCAGTCAATGGCGAGTTCACCACTGAACCAAGGACTCGCAAACCCATTCACTATTCATTATTCACTATTCACCGCGCAGTTCGGAGAACACCATGCAGGGCGTCACCGTCGTCGACCATCCGCTTGTCCAGCACAAGCTCACCATCATGCGCAAGAAGGAAACCTCGACGGCCGGCTTCCGGCGGCTGCTGCGCGAGATCTCGCTGCTTTTGGGCTACGAGGTCACCCGCAACCTCGAACTGACGACGACGACGATCGAAACCCCGATCGAGACGATGGAAGCGCCGACGCTCGAGGGCAAGAAGCTGGTCTTCGCCTCGGTGCTGCGCGCCGGCAACGGCCTGCTCGAAGGCCTGCTCGACCTGGTGCCAGCGGCGCGCGTCGCCCATATCGGCCTCTACCGCGACCACGAGACACTGGAGGCGATAGAATATTTCTTCAAGGCGCCTGGCGATCTCGCCGACCGGCTGGTGATCGTCGTCGATCCGATGCTGGCGACCGCCAACTCGGCGATCGCGGCCATCGACAAGCTGAAAGGACGCGGCGCCACCAACATCCGTTTCCTCTGCCTGCTGGCGGCGCCCGAGGGCATCGAGCGCTTCACCAAGGCGCATCCGGATGTTCCGGTTTTCACCGCCTCGATCGACCGCCAGCTCAACGAAAAGGGCTACATCATGCCCGGCCTCGGCGACGCCGGCGACCGCATGTACGGGACCAAATGATCGAATGGTTCTGGCGCCCGCTGTGGAGTTATCCGCCGGCCGTTTACCTCTCGTTTACGCAAAGGCGCGGTTTCAGTACCCATTAAAGCGGCAAACACCATACGGGATTAAGGTTCGGCGTTCACAAAGGCCGGTCCATGCTGCGCAAGCTTCTCATTCTTGGCGTGTTCGCCGGAACATCGGCGTCCATCCCGATGCTCTATCAGTCGAATCCGCACATGCTGGACGGCCTGCTGAAATCGGCGGTCGGACCCCGGCCGAATGTCGAAGCGCCAACGGATCTGAATCTGGCCACCGTTCCCAGCAAGCCGGCGACACCACAGCCGCTGGGCCGCAAGGTCGTCGTCGCGGCGGACGCGCGTGGGCATTTCACCTCGACATTCAGGCTCAATGGCCGCCAGGTCGATGGTATGATCGACACCGGCGCGACGCTCGTCGCCCTTAACATCTCCACCGCACGCCGGATCGGCATCTCGCTGAATGCCTCCGACTTCCGCCATCAGGTCAACACCGCCAATGGTGCGATCAAGGCTGCCCTGGTGACGATCGATCGCTTGCAGATCGGCAAGATCTCAGTCGAAAGCGTCCAGGCTGTCGTGCTCGACGACAGGGCGCTGCACGTCAACCTGATCGGCATGAATTTTCTCCAGCGGCTCGAAAAATACCAGGTCGAGAACGGCGCATTGCTGCTCGTTCAGTAGATGCGGCCGTCTAACAGAAGAACTATCCGCGCGGCAGAATCCGCCGGATGACGGTTTTTTCCGCCGCCGGCTTCGAAGGTCCGATTGCATAGGCCGAAAGCACGGTGACCGCTGCCGCCTCGGCATCCGCGGTAGTGCGGGCATGGACCAGCGCCAAAGCCTCACCGGCCCGCACCTCCGCGCCGACCGGCAGCAGCCTGGTGATACCGACCGCGTGGTCGATCCTGTCGTCCGGATGCTTGCGGCCGCCGCCGAGGCCCACCACCGCAAGCCCGATATCACGCGTCGCGATACCGGTGACAAAACCGTTTCCGCCCACCTTGACCGCAAGTTCCACCGCCGCCTTCGGCAGGTATTTTTCCGGCTTTTCGACGAAATCGGCCGGACCGCCGAGCGCCGCCACCATGCGCCCGAAGACAGAAGCCGCGCGGCCGCTGGCAAGCGTCTCGGTGGCGCGGCGCATGCCGTCCTGGTTGGACGGCACAAGGCCTGCCGACTGCAACATGTCCGCGGCCAGCGCCAGCGTTACGTCTTCCAGCCGGCGGTCGCGAAAGCGGCCGGTGAGGAAATCGACGGCATTGCGCACCTCGACCGCGTTGCCCGCCGCCGACGCCAGCGGCTCGTTCATGCCGGTGACCAGCGCCGAGGCCTTCAGCCCCGCGCCATTGGCGACTTCGACCAGGCTGTTGGCCAGTGCCGTTGCATCGCGCGACTTCTCCATGAAGGCGCCATTGCCGACCTTGACGTCGAGCACCAGCGATTGCAGGCCGGCGGCCAGCTTCTTCGACAGGATCGAAGCGGTGATCAGCGGCACGGATTCGACCGTTCCCGTCACGTCGCGGATCGCATAGAGCCTGCGGTCGGCGGGCGCCAGATGCGCGGTCTGGCCGATGATGGCGCAGCCGGTTTCGAGCACTGCCTTGTGCAATCGCGCCACATCCGGCTGGCTGATATAGCCGGGGATTGCATCCATCTTGTCGAGCGTGCCGCCGGTATGGCCGAGACCCCTGCCTGATATCATCGGCACATAGGCGCCGCAGGCGGCAACGATCGGCGCCAGCATTAGCGAGACATTGTCGCCGACACCGCCGGTCGAATGCTTGTCGGTGACCGGACCGGGCAGGTCCGACCAGTCGAGCACCTCGCCGGAATCGCGCATGGCAAGCGTCAGCGCGATAGCCTCGTCGCGGCTCATGCCGTTGAAGAACACCGCCATGGCGAAGGCCGCGGCCTGGCCGTCCGAAACGGTGCCCGATGTCAGGCCTTCGATGAAATCCGCGATCTCCTGCCCCGACAGCCTCTGGCCGTCGCGCTTGCGGCGGATGATTTCCTGAGGAAGCATCAGATCTCCGGCAACCCGTCCTGGAACACGCGCTGGAGAATGGTCGCCAGCCGCGCGCCGCCAACCGGCGCCATGTCCTTGGTTTCCTGGTGCGAAAGCTCCGCCCCCGTCATCCCCGCTGCGAGGTTGGTGATGACCGAACAGGCGGCTACTCGCAGGCCGAGAAAGCGGGCGAGAATGACCTCCGGCACCGTCGACATGCCGACGGCGTTGGCGCCCATGACGCGCGCCATGCGGATCTCGGCCGGCGTCTCGAAGCACGGCCCCGAGAACCACATGTAGACGCCCTGGTGCAGCGTGGTCGCCGTCACTGCTGCTGCCTTCTCGATCGCCTTGCGCATGCCGGCATCATAAGCCTCGGTCAGGCCGACGAAACGGCGGTCGCTAGGTTCGCCGATCAGCGGATTGGAGCCCGAGAAATTGATGTGGTCGGTGATCAGCATCACCGACCCCGGCCCCATCGCCGGATCGACCGAGCCGGCGGCATTGGTGAGGATCAGCTTCGTGATGCCGATGCCGGCGAGCACCTCCAGCGCCGGGCGCATCGCGGCCGCATTGCCATGCTCGTAATAATGTGCGCGGCCGGACAGCATCAGCACCGGCGTTCCGGCGAACAGCCCCGCCACGACCTCGCCGGCATGGCCGGTGACGCCGCTTCTCGGAAAACCCGGCAAGTCGGCATAGGAAATGCGCACGGCGTTCTCGACCTTGTCGACGAGCCCGCCGAGGCCCGAACCGAGCACCAGCGCGGTTGTCGGCGCCAGCCCGTCCAGCTTTTCGACGAGATGATCGAGTGCTTTTTCCGTCATTTCAGTCGGTTCTTCATTTCAAGATGTCGGCCCGAAAGCCGTAGGGCAGCATCTCGCCCATCGTCACGGTCTCGACCACACCGCTATTGTCGCAGAGATAAAGTTTGGTTTCGGGCTGGCAGAACTCGGCCAGCCGCTGGCGGCAACCGCCGCATGGCGAACATTTGGCCGTGCGCTCGGCAATCACTGCAATCTCCGTGATCTTGCCGCCGCCGCCCATGATGTAGTGGCCGAGCGCGGTGGTCTCGGCGCACCAGCCTTCCGGATAGGACGCGATCTCGACATTGGCGCCGGCAAAGACACGGCCGTCCTCGGTGCGCAGTGCCGCCCCTACCGGAAATTTCGAATAGGGAGCATAGGCCTTGGCCATGGCGGCCTTGGCCGCTTCGAACAGATCATGCGACATCAGGTTCTTTTCTCCGATGATCTTGTTCAAAACCCGGCGCTTCCTTCCCGCTATGCCGATCCGCATTTTCAGGACCAGTTCAGCGTTCCTTGACATAGGGCACGCCGCCGGCGCGCGGCGGGATCGCCTTGCCGATGAAGCCGGCGAGCAGGATCACGGTCAGCACATAGGGCAGCGCCTGCATGAACTGCACCGGCACCTTGCCGATGACCGGCAGTGGCGTGCCTTGCAGGCGGATCGACAGCGCGTCGAGGAACCCGAACAACAGGCAGGCGAACATGGCGTTGACCGGCTTCCACTTGGCGAAGATCAGCGCCGCAAGCGCGATATAGCCCTTGCCGGCGGTCATGTCCTTCACGAAGCCGCCATTCTGCACCATCGACAGATAGGCCCCGGCGATGCCGGTCAGCACGCCGGTGCAGATCAGCGCCCGGTAGCGCAGCCAGGCGACGGAAATGCCTGCGGTGTCGACGGCCGCCGGATTCTCGCCGACCGCGCGCAACCTGAGGCCGAAGCGGGTGCGAAACAGCACCCACCAGGTGAACGGCACCATCAGGAAGGCGAGATAGACCAGTATGGAGTGGCCGGAGATCAGTTCCGCATAGATCGGTCCGAGGATCGGTACAGCTCTCAGTGCCTCGGCGCCGGGCCAGTTGATCGCCTCGAAGCGCTCGCCTGGCGCCAGCGCCGGCGTGCGACCGCCTTGGCTGAACCAGGCCTGGCCGAGCATGATGGTGGAGCCGGCGGCGATAAAATTGATCGCCACGCCGGAGACGATCTGATTGCCGCGATGGGTGATCGAGGCAAAGCCGTGGATCATGGCGAAGGCGACCGAGATCAGGATGGCCATGCCGAGGCCGATTAAGGCCGAGTGGAAGACCGAGGCGGCCGCGGCGCCGGCGAAGGCGCCGACCAGCATCTTGCCCTCGAGCCCGATATCGAAGACGCCGGCGCGCTCCGAATAGAGGCCGGCGAGGCAGGCCAGCAGCAGCGGCACCGACAGGCGGATGGTCGAGTCCAGGACCTGGATGATGGCGTTGAACAGATCCACCTCAGGCACCCTTTCCCTTGGCTGCTTCGATGCCGACCGATCGCGGACTGAACGAGGCAAACAGCGCCTGGACATAAGGGCGGAACATGTGCTCGAGCGCGCCGGCGAACAGGATGACCAGACCCTGGATGATGACGATCATGTCGCGGGAAATCGCCGGCATCTCGAAGGCAAGCTCGGCGCCGCCCTGGTAGAGCATGCCGAACAGGATCGCGGCGAGCACGATGCCGACCGGATGCAGGCGTCCCATCAGCGCCACCGCGATGCCGACGAAACCGGCGCCCGAGACGAAATCGAGCGCGACATTATGCTGGTCGCCCATCGTCGGGTTGAGCGCCATCATGCCGGCCAGCGCGCCCGAGATCATCATGGCGATGATGATGATGCGGGTTTCCGAAATGCCGGCATAGCGCGCCGCCTTCGGGCTGTGGCCATAGGTGCGCATCTCATAGCCGAGCCTGGTGCGCCAGATCAGCAGCCAGACCAGGAACGCCATCACCAGCGCCAGCAGGAAGCAGATGTTGAGCGGCGCCGAGCGGATCTTGGCGCCGAACAGCTCGATCACCCAGTTGAGCTTCGGCAATTGTGCGCCGTCGAGAAAAGTTCGCGTCTGCGGCGCCATCGAACTTGGCGGTTTCAGGAACCCGACCAGCGCATAGACCATGACGCTGGCGGCGATGAAATTGAACATGATGGTGGTGATGACGATGTGGGAGCCGCGCTTGGCCTGCAGATAGGCCGGGATCAGCGCCCACAGCGCGCCCATCGCCGCCGAGGCGACGATGGCTATTGGAAAGGTGAGCCACCACGGCAGCACGCTGTCGAACGCCAGGCAAACGATGCCGATACCGAGGCCGGCAATATAGCCCTGACCCTCGCCACCGATGTTGAACAGGCCGCAATGCGCCGCAACCGCCACCGAAAGCCCGCTGAAGATGAAGGTGGTGGCGTAGAAAAGCGTGAACGCGATACCCGATCCCCTACCGAAGGCGCCCTCGACCAGGATGACGGCCGCACGGAACGGATTCTCGCCGACCAGCATGACGACGAAACCGGCGACAATGAAGGCGACCGCCAGATTGATCACCGGGATCAATCCGTAATCGGCCCAGGCCGGCAGCTTGGCGTAAGGCGTGCTCATTGCGCAGCCTCCCGCTGTTCGACACCAGCCATCAGCAGGCCGAGTTCGCCTTCTGTTGCCTCGGGGCCGCGCTCGCCGACGATGCGGCCGGCGAACATCACCAGGATGCGGTCGGACAGCGAACGGATCTCGTCGAGCTCGACCGAGACCACCAGCACCGCCTTGCCCTGGTCGCGCATGGCGATCAGGCGCTTGTGGATGAATTCGATGGCGCCGACATCGACGCCGCGCGTCGGCTGGCCGACGATCAGCACGCCGGGATCCTGTTCCATCTCCCGCGCCAGCACGATCTTCTGCTGGTTGCCGCCGGAGAAATTGGCGGTCTTGAGCCGGCAGTCCGCCGGACGGATATCGTATTTGGTGATCTTGTCCTTGGCATCGTTGCGGATGGCGTCGATATCGAGGAAAGGCCCCCGGAGATAGCGCTCGTCGTCGTGATAGCCGAGGATCGAATTCTCGTTCTCCTCGAAGGCCAGCACCAGGCCGACATGATGGCGGTCCTCCGGCACATGGGCGAGCCCCCGGTCGCGCAACTCGCCGGGATCGGCGGCCCCGGTGAGGTCGATCGGCTTGCCGTCGAGCATGACGGAACCGGAGACGGCGCGCCTGATGCCGGAGATCGCCTCGAGCAGTTCGGACTGGCCGTTGCCGGCCACACCCGCGATGCCGACGATCTCGCCGGCACGCAGGTCGAAGGAGATATCGTCGACCATGGTGACGCCGCGCTGGTCCTTCACCGTCAGGTTCTTGACCGCGAGCTTGACGGCGCCGGCTTCCGCCTCGCCCTTCTCGACCCTCAAGAGCACGCGCCGCCCGACCATCAGCTCGGCCAGTTCACCGACCGTGGTCTCCTTTGTCACTCTGGTCGCCACCATCGTGCCCTGGCGCATGACCGAGACCTTGTCCGTGATCGCCATGATCTCGCGCAGCTTGTGGGTGATCAGCACCACCGTCTTGCCCTGCTCCTTCAACTGCTTGAGGATGCGGAACAGATGGTCGGCCTCGGCTGGCGTCAGCACGCCCGTCGGCTCGTCGAGAATCAGGATCTCGGCGCCGCGATAGAGCGCCTTCAGGATCTCGACGCGCTGTTGCAGGCCGACCGGCAACTCCTCGATGATCGCGTCTGGATCGACCTCAAGCCCATATTCGCGCTCGAGCCGCTCCAGTTCGGAACGCGCCTTGGCAATGCTCTTCTTCAAGAGCGCATCGCTTTCGGCGCCTAGGATGACGTTTTCCAGCACCGAGAAATTGTCGACGAGCATGAAATGCTGATGCACCATGCCGATGCCGAGCGCGATGGCATCGTTGGGCGTCTTGATCGAGGCAGGCTTGCCACCGACGCGGATCTCGCCGCTGTCGGCCTGGTAAAAGCCATAGAGGATCGACATCAGCGTCGACTTGCCGGCGCCGTTCTCGCCGACAATGCCGTGGATGGTGCCGCGCGCGATCTCCAGGTTGATGTCGCGGTTGGCGCGAACGGCGCCAAAACTCTTGTTGATGCCGATCAGCTCGATTGCGGCTTGCGTCATGCAGCCAGTCCCACTCTTATTTTTTTATCGCTTGGTCAAAACGCCTAGCATGACGCCCCGCCCGTGCCAATTGGCCGGAACGGCACTCTCGACAAATCCCTGCGCGCTTGTCAATTTCGAACGTGGCCACGACCTTCACATTCGCTAATGCAGCACGGCTCAAGACCCCGAGGATTTTCGCATGATCATGCCCGCCGACCGGCTGACGACGTTGGAAATCCGCGCCGCCGAGCAAGAGAAGACCATCGAGGAACTGTCCGGCCAGATCGCCGAGCAGTGGAAGGTGATCGAGCGCATGCAGCGCAAGCTCGATGCGTTGACCGACCACTTCCTGGCACTGGAGGAACAGGCCGCCCCCGACGTGCCGGTGACGAAGCCGCCGCATTGGTAGAGGAGCAACAACGGCCATGGCCGACGAAAACGGCCGCATCGCCCACGACAAGGCAAAACCGCCGGTGATCGACAGCTTGCGGCAGCCGCCCCATGGCATCGGCCTGCATGCACTCGGCGGCCGACGTGGATTTGTCATCGCCATGGGAATGATTGCAGCGTTGGCGCTGGGCTATGTGGCGGGGGTATGGTCGGGGGCACTGCCCTGAGACGAAATCAGGCAGCAGCGTTCGAAGGCTGCCACAAACAAAACCGCCGGGTTTTCACCCGGCGGCTTCGATTGGATCCACGTGCCGCCATCAATAAGGGCAGGCGTTGTCCGACATGTAGTCGTGCACTTTGACGGTGCCGGCGATGATGTCGGCCTTGGCCTTTTCGACCGCCGCCTTCATCGCGTCATCGACAAGCGCCTTGTTGTTGTCGTCCATGGCGTAGTCGACGCCGCCTTCCTTGAGGCCGAGATCGTTGATGCCGGCGGTGAACTTGTCGTTCTTGGCGTCCATGAAGGTGTTGTAGACGGCAACGTCGACGCGCTTGACCATCGAGGTCAGCACCTTGCCCGGCTGCAGGCCGTTCTGGTTGGAATCGACGCCGATGCCGAGCTTGCCGGCGTCAGCCGCTGCCTGCAGCACGCCGACACCGGTGCCGCCCGCTGCGGCGTAGACCACGTCAGCGCCCTGGTCGATCTGCGTCTTGGCGATTTCGCCGCCCTTGGCCGGATCGTTCCAGGCCGCCGGCGTATCGCCCGTCATGTTCTGGAGGACTTCGGTAGCACCGGCCGCCTTGGCGCCGCCGACAAAGCCGCAGCCGAACCTGCGGATCAGCGGAATGTCCATGCCGCCGATGAAGCCAACCTTCTTCGACTTGGAGGCCATCGCCGCCATCACGCCGACGAGGTAGGACCCTTCCTGCTCCTTGTAGACGAGGGAGCGGACATTGGGCTTGTCGACGACCATGTCGATGATGGCGAATTTGGTGTCGGGAAACTCGGTGGCGATCTTGTCCAGCGCGTCCGACCAGGAAAAGCCCGCCATGACGATCGGATTGCGGCCATCTTCGGCGAAACGGCGCAGCGCCTGCTCGCGCTGGGTGGCGTTGGAGACCTCGAATTCCACATAGGGGATGCCGGTCTCGGTCTTGAACTTTTCGGCGCCATTGTAGGACGCTTCGTTGAACGATTTGTCGAACTTGCCGCCCAGATCATAGAGAATCGCGGGCTGGATGTCCGCGGCGAAGGCCGGAAGAACCATTGCAGCTGCGGCCAGGAGGCCGAGAACGATACGTTTCATGTGATCCACACCCTGTCGGTTATTTTTTCCGTTACGCACCGTCTGCCTGCCCGGTTCTCCGGCAGGCATGCGGCATCAGGCAGGAGTGTCTTCCTCCCGCTTGGGGCCAATCTGGCACGGCCCGAAACAAAATTCACGTGGAATTTTGACCCTTTGGAAAAGCGTGGCGCCGCGCATCGGCGCCACCGCTTGTTCGCTTCACCAAATGCATGTCGCCCAAAAATGGGCAGCGGTTTTGGGGTACGACACGCGTCCAAGCAAAAGCCTGCTCGTCAACTCAGGCGGAGACGGAAGCCGGAATGGCGCAGGCGACGCCGGTGCCCTGCAGGTTGCAATAGCCATAGGGGTTCTTCGCCAGATATTGCTGGTGATCCTCTTCGGCGAAGTAGAACTCAGGCGCCGGCGCGATCTCGGTGGTGATCTTGCCGTGATTTGCGCCACGCAGCGAAGCCTCGTAGGCGTCGCGCGAGGCGATCGCCGCCTGGTATTGCGCGTCGCCAAAAGTGTAGATCGCCGAACGGTAGGTGGTGCCGACATCATTGCCCTGGCGCATGCCTTGCGTCGGGTCATGGCTCTCCCAGAACAGCTTCAGCAGCTCCGCATAGGACACGATCTTCGGGTCGTAGACGACCAGCACGACTTCGGCATGGCCGGTGAGGCCGGTGCAGGTTTCCTGGTAGGTCGGGTTGGGGGTGACGCCGCCGGCATAGCCGACCGCCGTGACCCATACGCCCTCGACCTGCCAGAACATGCGCTCGGCGCCCCAGAAGCAGCCCAGCCCGAACAGCGCCGTCTCCAGCCCCTCGGGATAAGGCCCCTTGAGCGGCCTTTTCGAGACAAAATGGCTGGATGCCGTCGGGATCGCCTTGGCGCGACCCGGCAGTGCCTCGGTGGCCTTCGGCAGATTGAGCTTCTTGTTCAGCACGTCGCTGAGAAAAAACATTAAGCAGTCTCCCTTCTCTTTATTTGGGTTATTTGGGATTTCTCTTCGTTTGGGGACGCCAGAAGGTCACCAGATTACGTTGGAGCAAACCGCCCGGTTGGCCGCTCCCGCCTGTAGCCGATCGTATAGAAAACAAGCGCAAGCACCGCGAACACCGCGAAGCCGGGCTGGTTGAGCACAAAGGCGATGACGCCGTCCCACAGCAGCGACCCGGCCTTGTCGCGGACGAAGCTTTCGAAGGCGCTTCGCGTAGCGGGCGAGACGGCGAGCCAGCTGCTATTGAGCGGGGTTAGCACCAGCGCTGAGGCCGCCACCGACCGTGTGGTGTCGAGCACTGCCATGATGACGGAAACCGAAAGCGCCACCATCGCCGCGAGACGGAAAAGAAAGCGCAGCATCTAGACCTTCCCTCCCCAGGGACTTTGCCAGACATGTCTGTTTCGGCCAGAATTGTCTGTTTCGGGCTAAGAGATAGTGCGCGCGTCCCTTGTTCGCAATCGCGACACGCGAAATTGAAGCTTCCGGTTAATCAGCGTTCATCGAGCCCCTGTGGCAGATCGCGGGCGCGACCTTGGCGCCATGGCAAAATCACCTTTGTCCGGCAAAGCGAATAGAGCGCCGTTATGGCTTGGCATTCGACGCCGGATCGACTAGATGAGCCCCGCGCCTGTTGCTTTGACGGCTTGGGCGCCAGGGGCATGCCGCTGGTTGACGGCGCCCACGGTGCGGATGTTCCGGACCGGATTTCCAGGGGAGTTGCATGTCCCCCAACCCGCGCGGCGAAACCGGCCGATGCGACATGCCAAGACGGAGAGGTGGCCGAGTGGTTGAAGGCGCACGCCTGGAAAGTGTGTTTACGGGAGACCGTAACGCGGGTTCGAATCCCGCTCTCTCCGCCAGAAATTTTCGTAATAAGATAATTTTTTCAAATACTTATAAGAATATGAGAACACCTCAAAGGTGAAGGCCCCTGATCTGTGTAGCAAGCCGCTTCGAATCCACTTTGTCCGCCAGGCCGTCGTCGGCCAAAACCGCAGACCCTGAAGCCTGCCATCACCTTGAAGCCAACAACCCCTATATCCTCTGGCATGCCAGAATTCTCTCTTAAGAACCAGCAACCGTCGGGTTCCCTTGGCTGTTTCAGTCGCTCTCGAAATACGTCGCTGCAACAGCGATTGAGATCAGGCTCAACATCGCAAAGCTTGCCCTGGCGACATGCGATATCTCCCAGATAGCCCGGAAATCTCTCCAGTCGCCATTTTGCTTTCGAGAGAACATAGAGAAAAACGCCGAGCCCGATTTCGACACGGTGACGTCCTCCAGCCAGAAATTATTGACGGGATGCGTAACCAACCAGTAGGTCGCGTGTTGCGCCGCCAGGAAGAGCAATGAAGCCAGAATCCACCAGAATCGGGTGCTCGCATAAGGCGTTAGATAAAGCAGGGTCGAGAGCGCGGGGATGCCTCCAATTTCGGCAAATCCACCGATCGTGAAACCGGGATAGTAGATCGTCTGCACCGCCTTGTAGGTTGCCTCCTTCAGGCGCAGTTTGCCCGGTAACTCCAGAGCATGTGCAAGTGAGAGCGCCGCGGCGATTGCGACCAGCAGAAGTGTGAAAACCACCAACGCACGCATCCTCTTGCTCCTTTGGCAGAGCGCGGCTCTTCTTCAAAGTAATGCAGATGCACTGCGAAGCAACCCCGTTGCCTTGAGTTGACCCGCCGCAAGGATCTATCGGATTTGCCCTGAACCCAAGACTCTTCACCCACATCGGGCCTCTGGTCGGACCACCATTTCGCTGGCGAAAACCCACATTCGGCGTATCATTCTCGTGGGAGAGGGTTCATGGCGGGAGAAGCCAATGAACGCAGCGCTGAGTGTGCCTGTCATCGACCTGACGGCCCAGGAACTTGTTTCGTCTACGCTTTCAAGATTTCGCGCCGGCGACACAATATCGACCAGGGCAGCGCTGGACGCCATCCGTCGGATGAGCCCGGCTTGCCAGGACAGTGACGACGATCTGGTCGAGCTTGTCGTGATGACGGCAATTGGTAAGACCATGGGTGTCGTGTTCGACCATCGGGCACGCTAATGCATGTCGCGCGCAAAAGCATGCCCTCGGCGTAACCCGAGGGTCCACGGCGGTTTGCAATAACGACAAGCATCGCCGTTGCGCCTTCCGTCGGCAGCGCGCGATCAACAGCGGCAAGATTCCAGGTGACCTGGCGGCCTAATTCGGCCTGCCCCGAACCCTGGGTTCGGACCGGGGGTTAAATCAAACAACGATCCATTCCATACCACCGGGATGGCTTCGTTCCAGGGGAACTCGACGAAATCTTTGCCGTTATTCCCTCGGTCGGAACGAGGAGAGCCGCCATGGCAGAGGACAAGACCAGGACCGAGATAAGCGACCGCCCAGAGATAGCCGACGAGGACGTGCGGCGTTTCGCCGAGGAAGCCGGCATTACACGCGATCAGGCCCGGACCCTGATCAAGCGCCACGGCAACGACCGCAAGGCGCTGGAAGAAATAGCCGAAAGCATAAAAGGATCGTAATGGCCCGATAGCCGTGAATCCTGCGACGCTTTTATCGGTTTTCTAACAAATTCGGCCTATTCCCCATCCTGACATGGGGAGTTGGGCTTTGGTGCACACAGACAAGATCGCCGCGCGACATGCTATTGCGCTGTCCGTCGTCGTGCCGTGCTACAATGAAATCGGCGGCGTCGCCGAGCTCTATCGGCGCGTAACAGACGTTTGCCAGACGCAGGCCGGGCATTCCTACGAGATCGTCCTGGTCATCGACGGCGCGACAGACGGCACCCGCGAGGCCATTTTCGAGCTCGCCAGGCAGGACAGCCACGTCGTCGGCATCGACCTTGCCCGCAATTACGGCCACCAGATCGCGCTCAGCGCCGGGCTGGAGTTTTGCCGCGGCCAGCGCATTCTCATCCTCGATGCCGATCTCCAGGACCCGCCGGAACTGCTCGAAGCCATGATGGCGAAGATGGATGAGGGCTTCGACGTCGTCTACGGCCAGCGGCTGAAGCGCCAGGGCGAAAGCTGGTTCAAGCGCGGCACCGCCACATTGTTCTACCGCTTGCTGCGCAAGATGGTCGACGTAGACATGGCGCTCGATTCCGGAGACTTCCGCCTGATGAGCCGGCGAGCGCTCGATCATCTTAATGCCATGCCGGAGCGCTATCGCTTCATTCGCGGCATGGTGAGTTGGATCGGCCTGAAACAGGTGGCCTTTCCCTATGATAGGCATCAGCGTTTCGCCGGCACCACGCATTATCCATTGAAGAAGATGGTGCTTCTGGCAATGGATGCGATGACCAGCTTCTCCATCGTGCCACTGCGGTTTGCCTCGCATCTCGGCATGATCTTCGGTTTGCTCGGGCTTGCCGCGCTCGGCTACACGCTTTTCTCATGGTTTTCTGGCAGCGTCCTGCCCGGCTGGACCAGCCTGGCCGCGATCGTCCTGATCCTCGGCAGCGTCCAGCTCCTGGTCCTCGGAATTTTCGGGGAGTATCTCGGGCGCATGTACATGGAGACCAAGCGTCGGCCTCTCTATCTCGTCAACGAGATCGCAGCCCACGATCCCGCCGCCGCGGAGCTGCCCGTCCATCGTCTTCAAGAGCTGGCACGGGAAATGACGAAAGGAGCCGCGCGTGCTTCAGGCCGAGTTTGACCAGTTCGCGCAGGAATATCAGCAGCAGCATGCCGCAAGCATAAGGCTGAGCGGCGAAACGCCGGATTTCTTTGCGCAGTACAAGATCGACGACGTCGCGGCCCGGCTCGCTCGCTCCGGTGTGAAACCACGGCGGATACTCGATTTCGGCGCCGGTGTCGGCAATTCGCTGGGACCGATGCGTGCCGCATTTCCCGACAGCAAGATCACCTTGCTCGACCCATCCTCCCAGTCGCTCGACATCGCCAGCAAGCGCTTTCCCGGCCAGGCCGATTTCAGGCCCTTCGATGGCGAAACCATCCCTTATGAAGACGGCAGTTTCGATCTCGCCTTCGCCGCTTGCGTGTTTCATCACATTCCCCAAGTTCTCCATGTCGGCCTGTTCAAGGAGATTCGGCGGGTGCTGGCCGGCGGCGGCAGCTTCTTTCTGTTCGAGCACAACCCCTGGAATCCGCTGACGACGCACGCGGTGCGAAACTGTGCTTTCGACGAGAACGCGGTGCTGATCAATGGCCGCGACATGCGCCGGCGAATGAAGGCGGCGGGCTTCTCCAGTCCCGACATCGTCTACCGGATTTTCTTCCCGCGCCTGCTCGCAAGATTGCGGCCCCTGGAACGTTATCTGACCGGGATACCTGTGGGGGCGCAATATTTCGTGCATGCGGTCAAGACTGCCGCCTGACCTGCCCCTCGGATGAGCGACGCGCCGAAACCTCTGATCAATCTGCCGCAAAGCGGCCTGGAGACATGATATGAACGCGGTTCAGGCGACCATGGCGACCATGGCGACCGTGTCGCCGGTCAACGACGCGCAGCGGGCCAGGCTGATTTTCTGCCTGCTGGTCGCGCCTCTCGTGGCGTTCGCGCTTTCCGCCCACGCTGTCGAAATCCTGCAGGACCCCGACTGTTGGTGGCAGGTCAAGGTCGGGCTCGACCTGCTGGCAAACCGTACGTTCCCGCTTGTCGACAGCTATTCTCATACCTTCGCCGGCCAGCCATGGATCGCCAAGGAATGGCTTGGGCAGGTTCTCCTCGCGCTCGCCTACACGGCAGGCGGCTGGAACGGCGTGGCGATGCTGATCATCGCCACCATTGCGCTTACGATCTCGCTGCTGTCATGGCATCTCAGCGCCTGGCTGAGACCGATCGCGGCAGTCGGGCTGGCCCTGCTCGCGGCGGCCATGATCTCGCCAATCTACACCGCGCGCCCCCACATCTTCACCTTTCCCATTATCGTGATCTGGACGGCAACGCTTTTCCGCGCGGCGCGCGACGAGCAGGCACCGCCTCTGTGGCTGCTTGCCCTGCTCGTGCTATGGGCCAATCTCCACGCGACCTTTACCGTGGGCTTCGTTATAGCGGCTTTCGCCGGTCTCGATCTTCTTGCGCGAACCCGTCTGTCCAACCCGATGCTGCTTGCCAAATGGGTGGCTTTCGGTCTGCTTTGCCCGCTGGTCAGTCTGATCAATCCCTATGGCGTCAAGGCCATCCTCGCCACTTTCACGGTAGCCTACGGCAATGAAGCGGTTCCCCTCATCGTCGAGTGGCGGCCGTTCGACGCCTCGGATCAGCCGCTCCAGGAAGTTGGCATCCTGCTGTTCGTCTTCGCGCTGCTTGTGTCGAGACTGCGCATCGGCTGGGCCAAGGCGCTGTTCATAATCTTTGCCCTGCATGTCTATCTCACCCATTTGCGCTTCATGTATCTGTTCTTCCTGCTGGTGCCGATCGTGATTGCGGTCGAGGCGGCTGAACAATATCCCGCACTTTCCCTGGCGAAATGGATGGCGGACAAGCGCGACGGGCTGGAACGGTTTCTCGCCAGATGGTTTTACCAGATCTGCGGCGTCGCCGGGGTTTTGGTGGTGGGCGCGGTCGCCGTGCTCACCAGCGCCTATCGGATCGAGCCAAGCCAGAAGACGTCCGCCAGGGACGCGCTTGCATTCGTCGAAAGCCATCATCTGTCGGGCAATGTCCTGAATTCATACAATTTCGGTGGCACCTTGATTTTCCATGGCATCAAGACATTCATCGACGGCCGGACGGATCAGCTCTTTCTCAACGGCTTCATGAAGACAGATGCCGAAATGGGCCGCAGCGGCGGAAAGCCGATCCTTCAGGCACAGCTCAAGAAATATGCGATCGACTGGGCGCTGCTGACGGCGGACGACAGCCGCATTCCCTACTTCGACGAGCTGGGCTGGAAGCGGGCATATTCAGACAAATACGCCGTTATCTACGTGCCTGGCGCTTGATTTTCTGCAGCTTTATTTGCCGGCACATGACGGGAAACGCCATGCCGGCGTTGAGATCGCGACAGTAAAATCCTTATAGGAATTTTATTTCTTTCCTGTCCGCGACGTCTCGAACCTTTATGGCATTTTGATCCATATTTCGTCGGGAAACACGTATCTCGGTCACCGCTTGTTGCAGTGTCCGCGTGTTTCCACGTGATTTTCGTCCTGCCGGCCGCAGACGATGCGAAAATAAAAACCGAAATAAGGAACATCCACGATGGATATCATCGTTATCGGGATAGGTGTTTTGTTTTTCGCCCTGTCCTTTGCCTACATCAAAGCTTGCGACAGTCTTTAACGGAAGGATCGCAACATGCTTGTCGACTATATCCTCGGTGGCGGTGTGACCTTGTTCCTTCTCGCCTACCTGACTTACGCCCTCGTTCGCCCAGAACGCTTCTGACAGCAACTGGCGCCAGGCACGGAAAGCTGCATCAATGACTCTCAACGGATGGCTACAGATCCTCGTCTACTGCGGGATCGTCGTTTTGCTCGTGAAGCCGCTCGGCTTCTATATGTATCGCGTTTTCAACGGCGATCGCACATTTCTCTCGCCTGTTCTTGGTCCGATCGAGCGCGGTCTTTATCGTATCTCGGGAACCAGCGAGCGCGAGGAGCAGCACTGGACCAGCTACGCGGCAGGCATCATGTTTTTCAGCCTGGCCAGTTTCCTGGTGCTCTATCTCCTGCAGCGGCTGCAGGGGATTTTGCCCCTGAACCCGGCCGGCATGACCGCGGTTGAGCCGAACCTCGCCTTCAACACAGCCGTCAGTTTCCCGACCAACACCAACTGGCAGAATTACGGCGGCGAAAGCACGATGTCCTATCTCGTGCAAATGGCCGGCCTCACCGTGCAGAACTTCATGTCGGCGGCGGTCGGCATCGCGATCGCGGTCGCGCTGATCCGCGGCTTCGCCCGCGCCTCGGTGAAATCGATCGGCAATTTCTGGGTCGATATGACCCGCTGCACCCTCTACATCCTGTTGCCGCTCTGCATCGTGCTGACGCTCGCCTATGTTGCTCTTGGCGTGCCACAGACCCTCGGGCCCTATGTCAACGCGACGACGCTCGAAGGCGCGCAACAGACCATCGCTGTCGGTCCTGTCGCGTCGCAACTTGCAATCAAGATGCTCGGCACCAATGGCGGCGGTTTCTTCAATGCCAATTCCTCGCATCCTTTCGAAAACCCCGATGCGATCTCCAACCTGATCCAGATGGTGACGATCTTCGCGCTCGGCGCCGCGCTCACCAACGTCTTCGGCCGCATGGTCGGCAACCAGCGCCAGGGCTGGGCGATCCTGGCCGCCATGGGCGTGCTGTTCATCGCCGGCGTCGCGGTCTGCTACTGGGCGGAAGCGTCGGGCAACCCGCTCGTTCATGCGCTGGGCGTCGACGGCGGCAACATGGAAGGCAAGGAGACCCGCTTCGGCATCGCCCTGTCGGCACTGTTCGCGGTCATCACCACGGCCGCCTCCTGCGGCGCCGTCAACGCCATGCATGACAGTTTCACCGCAATCGGCGGCCTGGTCCCGATCCTCAACATGCAGCTCGGCGAGGTCATCGTCGGCGGCGTCGGCGCCGGCTTCTACGGCATCCTGATGTTCATCATCGTCGCCGTCTTCGTCGCCGGGCTGATGGTCGGCCGCACGCCGGAATATCTCGGCAAGAAGATCGAGGCCAAGGAGGTCAAGATGGCGATGCTGGCCATTCTCTGCCTGCCGCTGGCCATGCTGATCTTCACGGCCATCGCCGTGGTGCTGCCGACCGGCGTCGCCTCCATGGCCAATGCCGGCCCGCACGGCTTCTCCGAGGTACTCTATGCCTACACTTCCGCGGCTGCGAACAATGGCTCGGCCTTTGGCGGCCTGACCGGCAACACGCCCTGGTACAACATCACGCTCGGCATCGGCATGCTGATGGGCCGCTTCCTGGTCATCATCCCGGCCTTGGCGATCGCCGGCTCGCTGGTGGCGAAGAAGACGGTTCCGGTCTCCGCCGGCACTTTCCCGACAGACGGTCCGCTGTTCGTCGGTCTGCTGGTCGGCGTCATCCTGATCGTCGCCGGCCTGACCTTCTTCCCGGCGCTGGCGATCGGACCGATCGTCGAGCACCTGGCGATGATCAATGGACAGACCTTCTGAGCCCCCACCTCGGATAAACATCATGTCCTGGCTCAACATCATGCGTCGCAAGGCCCGGCCCCGGGCCGACAATGAGGGGGAGGCAACTCCCCCTCCCTTCCCGACCATCTCCACCTTCCTCGGCCTTGCGGCAGTCATGATCGTGATCTGGCTGCTGGCCTACGGGCCGCCGCATCTTTTTTCGGCATCCGATCGATCGGCGCCGTCCAACAACATTGATACTGGAGCCACCAAATGAGCCAGTCCAAATCCGCCAGCATCATGGATGCCCGCATATTGTGGCCCGCCATCGGCGGGGCCTTCAGGAAACTGAATCCGCGCACCCTGATCAAGAACCCGGTGATGTTCGTCGTCGCCATCGTATCGCTGCTCACATCGGTCCTGTTCGTCCGGGATCTTCTGACCGGCGGCGGCGATTTCGGCTTCACGCTGCAGATCATCATCTGGCTGTGGTTCACCGTGCTGTTCGCCAACTTCGCCGAAGCGGTGGCCGAGGGCCGCGGCAAGGCGCAGGCCGACTCGCTGCGCAAGGCGCGCACCGAGACCCAGGCCAAGCTTCTGACCGGCGACGACCGCACCAGGTTCAAGCTGGTGCCCGGCACCGGCCTGAGGGTCGGTGACGCGGTGCTCGTCGAGGCCGGCGACATCATCCCGTCGGATGGCGAGGTCATCGAAGGCGTCGCTTCCGTCAACGAGGCGGCGATCACCGGCGAATCGGCGCCGGTCATCCGCGAATCCGGCGGCGACCGTTCGGCGGTGACCGGCGGCACCCAGGTCCTGTCCGACTGGATCCGCGTGCGCATCACCGCGGCCTCCGGCCATACTTTCCTCGACCGCATGATCTCGCTCGTCGAGGGTGCTGCGCGCCAGAAGACGCCCAACGAGATCGCGCTCAACATCCTGCTTGTCGGCATGACGCTGATCTTCGTGCTGGCCACCGCGACGATCCCGAGTTTTGCCGCCTATTCCGGCGGCTACATCTCGGTCACCATGCTGGTCGCGCTGTTCGTCACCCTGATCCCGACCACGATCGGCGCCCTGCTTTCGGCCATCGGCATCGCCGGCATGGACCGCCTGGTGCGTTTCAACGTGCTGGCCATGTCGGGCCGCGCCGTGGAAGCCGCGGGCGACGTCGACACGCTGCTGCTCGACAAGACCGGAACGATCACGCTCGGCAACCGCCAGGCCACGGAGTTCCGCCCGGTCAAAGGCGTCACCGAGCAGGAACTGGCCGATGCCGCGCAACTCGCCTCGCTCGCCGACGAAACGCCCGAGGGCCGCTCGATCGTTGTGCTGGCCAAGGAAAAATACGGCATCCGCGCCCGCGACATGGCAACGCTGCATGCCACTTTCGTGCCCTTCACCGCGCAGACCCGCATGAGCGGCGTCGATATCGACGGCTCGTCGATCCGCAAGGGCGCCGTCGATTCGGTTCTTGCCCATGTCAACCAGTCGATATCGGCCGGCAGCGGCGCCCGCCCGGCCAGTGACGCCATCCGTGACCTGCAGGCGATCGCCGACGAGATCGCCAAGTCCGGCGGCACGCCGCTGGCGGTCGAGCGCGACGGGCACCTGCTTGGCGTCGTCCACCTCAAGGACATCGTCAAGGGCGGCATCCGGGAACGCTTCGCCGAACTGCGCAAGATGGGCATCCGCACGGTGATGATCACCGGCGACAATCCGATGACGGCGGCGGCGATCGCCGCTGAAGCCGGCGTCGATGACTTCCTCGCCCAGGCGACGCCCGAGGACAAGCTGAAGCTGATCCGCGACGAACAGGCCAAGGGCAAGCTGGTCGCCATGTGCGGCGACGGCACCAACGATGCACCCGCCCTTGCCCAGGCCGATGTCGGCGTCGCCATGAACACCGGTACGGTAGCCGCGCGCGAAGCCGGCAACATGGTCGACCTCGACTCTGACCCGACCAAGCTGATCGAGATCGTCGAGATCGGCAAGGCGCTGCTGATGACGCGCGGCTCGCTGACGACCTTTTCCATAGCCAACGACGTGGCCAAGTACTTCGCCATCATCCCGGCCATTTTCGCCGTCTTCTACGTCGCGCCGGGGCAGACATCGGGCCCGCTGCAGGCGCTCAACATCATGCATCTGGCGACGCCGCAGAGCGCCATCCTGTCGGCGATCATCTTCAACGCTCTGATCATCATCGCGCTGATCCCGCTGTCGCTCAGGGGCGTCAAATACCGCGCCATCGGCGCCGGTGCGCTGCTCAGCCGCAACCTTCTCGTCTACGGCCTCGGCGGCATCATCGTGCCCTTCGTCGGCATCAAGCTGATCGACATGATCATCACCGCCGTCGGCCTCGCATAAGGAACCATGTCCATGCTCAATCAAATCAGACCCGCGATCGTCATGATCGTCTTTTTCACGGTGCTGACCGGCCTCATCTATCCCCTGGGCATGACCGGCATCGCCCAGGCGCTGTTTCCCAGCCAGGCCAATGGCAGCCTGATCGAGAAAGACGGCAAGGTTGTCGGTTCCGAACTGATCGGCCAGGCTTTCGCCAGCGACCGCTATTTCCACGGCCGCCCGTCGGCTGCCGGTGACGGCTACAACGCCGCCTCCTCGAGCGGCTCGAACCTCGGGCCGACCAACGCCAAGCTGATCGACCGCATCAAGGGCGACGCCGAGAAGCTGAAGGCTGAAAACCCGGGCGCGCCGGTGCCGATGGACCTCGTCACCACATCCGGCAGCGGCCTCGATCCGCATATCAGTCCCGAAGCCGCCTACTTCCAGGTCGCCAGGGTGGCCAAGGCCAGGGGCGTCGATGAAGCAAGGATCAAGTCGCTCGTCGACAGCCACGTCGAGAGCCGCGAACTCGGCTTCATGGGCGAGCAGGTCGTCAACGTGCTGGCGCTCAACCTCGCGCTGGACGAGGCCACGAAGCAGTGAATGGTGGCGGTCGGGGTCGACACCCTCCCCGGCGCCGTCCATATCTAGGATCAAATGCCAGAGGACAGCCGCACCGATAGCAGACCCTCTCCCGACGCGCTGCTCGATCACGCGGAGCGCGAGGAGCGCGGTCGTCTGAGGATATTCCTGGGCGCGGCGCCCGGCGTCGGCAAGACCTATGAAATGCTAATGGCGGGCCGCGCCAGACGGGCCGACGGGATCGACGTGGTGATCGGCATTGTCGAGACGCACGGCCGCAAGGAAACCCAGGCGCTGGTCGAAGGCTTTGAGGTCATCCCGCGCCATCAGGTCGACCACAGGGGCCGCATGCTGGACGAGATGGATATCGACGCCATCCTCGCCCGGCGCCCGGCGCTGGTCCTCGTCGACGAGCTCGCCCACACCAACGCCCCCGGCAGCCGTCATCCCAAGCGCTATCTCGACGTCCAGGAGATCCTGACGCATGGCATCGACGTCTACACGACGCTCAACGTCCAGCATGTCGAAAGCCTGAACGATGTCGTGGCCCAGATCACGCGCGTGCGGGTGCGCGAAACGGTTCCCGATTCCATTATCGACCAAGCCGATGACATCGAGATCATCGACCTCACCCCCGACGACCTGATCAAGCGGCTGAGGGAAGGCAAGGTCTACTTTCCCAACACCGCCCAGCGTGCGATCGAGAACTATTTCTCGCCAGGCAATCTGACCGCGCTCAGGGAACTGGCGCTGCGCCGCACCGCCCAGCGTGTCGACGAGCAGTTGCTGAACCACATGCAGACACACGCCATCCCCGGACCCTGGGCGGCGGGGGAAAGGGTTCTCGTCTGCGTCGACGCGCGTCCGGGCGGGGCGGCTCGCGTCCGCTATGCGCGCCGGCTGGCCGACCGGCTCCGCGCCCCCTGGACGGCGCTTCATGTCGATACCCCTCGTTCGGCCGGCATGTCCGAGGAGGACAAGGATCGGCTGGCGACGCTGCTGCGCCTTGCCGAGCAGCTCGGCGCCGAGGTGACGACCATTCCGGGTCAGAACGTCGCGCAGGACATCGTTCGCCATGCGACCGCGAACAACTTCACCCATATCGTGATCGGCAGGCCAACCCGGTCGCGCTGGCGCGAACTGATCGAAGGCTCGCTCACCTACGATCTCATCCGCAATGCCGGCGACATCAGCGTCCATGTCATTTCGGGGACCGATCGGGGCACCGACGCTGCGTCGAGGAGCGTCAAGGCGGCAACCGAGCAGACGCAGTTCGAGGTATGGCCCTATCTCAAGGCCACGGCCTATGTCGCCGGCTCGCTCGGCGTCAGCGCGGTTCTCGATCAGTTTCTCGACGTCCGCAATCTGGCGATCATCTTTCTCATCGGGGTCCTGGCGTCAGCGGTGACCGGCGGTCTCTGGCCGGCTCTGTATGCCTGCCTCGCCAGCGCCCTGGCCTTCAACTATTTCTTCCTGGAACCACGCTACACGCTGACGATCCAGGATCCGGAGAGCATCGTTGCGCTGGCTGTCTTCCTGGTTGTTGCCGTCATTGCCAGCAATCTGACGGCGAGCGTGCAGCGTCAGGCGGTCGCCGCCCGCTCGCGGGCACGGGCCACGGAAGACATCTATCTCTTCTCCAGGAAGCTCGCCGGCGCCGGCACGCTTGACGATGTGCTCTGGGCCACGGCCTTCCAGATCGCCTCGATGCTGAAGCTGCGCGTGGTGCTGCTTTTGCCCGAGGACGGTTCGATCACCGTCAAGGCCGGCTATCCGCCCGACGACACGCTGGCCGAGGCCGACATCGCAGCCGCCCGCTGGGCCTGGGAGCACGATCGCCCCGCGGGCCGTGGCGCCGACACACTACCCGGTGCAAAGCGCCTCTATCTTCCCTTGCGCACCGGCCGCACGGCGGTCGGCGTCATCGGCCTCGACAATGACAAGCAGGGGCCGCTGCTGACGCCCGAGCAGCAGCGTCTCCTCGACGCTCTCGCCGACCAGGCGGCGGTTGCCATCGAACGCATCCAGCTTGTCGCCGATGTCGACCGGGCCAAGCTCGCCGCCGAGGCGGACCGCCTGCGCTCGGCATTGCTGACCTCGATTTCCCATGACCTGAAAACGCCGCTCGCCGCCATCATGGGGGCTGCCGGAACGCTGAGGGAGTTCGCGCCCGCACTTCCCGAGCAGGACCGGACGGAGCTTTTGTCGACGGTGCTCGACGAATCCGAACGGCTGAACCGGTTCATCGCCAATCTGCTCGACATGACCAAGATCGAATCCGGCGCGATGGAACCGAACCACGCCTTCCACTATGTCGGCGACATTGTCGGCTCCGCCCTGCAAAGGGCGAAGAAGATCATCGGCGAGCACAAGACCGAAATCGACATCCCGCAGAACCTGCCGATGCTGAAGCTCGATCCGGTGCTGTTCGAGCAGGTGCTTTTCAACCTCCTCGACAATGCCGCGAAATACGCGCCGCCAGGGTCGACGATCCGCATGCGGGGCTGGGCCGACAACGGCTCCGTCGTCCTGCAGGTCATGGATGAGGGGCCGGGTATCCCTCCGGCGGATCTGGAGCGAATTTTCGACACATTCTACCGGGTGCGCAAGCGCGATCAGGTCCAGGCCGGCACCGGGCTCGGCCTGTCGATCTGCCGCGGCTTCATCGAGGCGATGGGCGGGACTATAGCGGCGGCAAACAGGACCGACCGCGCTGGCGCGGTGTTCACCATCCGGATGCCGGTGCCGACGGAACTGCCCCTCATAGGCGATCAAAATGGGGGCGATCCCAGCGTGGACGACTTGGCATGACACATTCGAACGTCAACATATTGGTCGTCGATGACGAGCCACCGATCCGAAAACTGCTCCGGGTCGGCCTCGGCAGCCAGGGCTATGCGGTCAGCGAGGCGCCGAACGCCAAGGCGGCGGTCGAACTGGTCGAAACGGAAAAGCCCGACCTGATCCTGCTCGATCTCGGCCTGCCCGGCATGGGCGGCCATGATTTGCTGCGCAAATGGCGCGACGATGGCCTCGACATTCCGGTGGTCATCCTGTCCAGCCGCACCGATGAGTCCGGCATCGTCTCGGCACTGGAACTGGGCGCCGACGACTACATCACCAAGCCATTCGGCATGAATGAACTTGTCGCGCGCATCCGCGTGGCGCTCCGTCACAAGTTCCAGCAGCAGGGCGAGAAGCCGGTGTTCCATACCGGCGATCTCACGGTCGATCTGGTGAAACGCATCGTCAAAGTCGAGAACAGGGAGATAAAACTCTCGCCGAAGGAATACGACATATTGCGCCTCCTCGTGCAGCATGCGGGCAAGGTGCTCACCCACCAGTTCCTGTTGAAACAGGTCTGGGGCGAGTCGACCGACGTGCAGTATCTCAGGGTCTATGTCCGCCAGCTCAGGCAGAAGATCGAGAAAACGCCCGACCAGCCGCGCTATATCACCACCGAAACCGGCGTCGGATACCGCCTGCGCGAAGTCGAGTGAGCGGGCGTCAAAGTGCTCCCAATCCTGTTCTGCATCGCCAATCAGATGAGAACGAGATGAGAGTCGCCGAATTCCTCCGGCCAGAAAGCGTGGTCATTGACCTCGCGGCCAAGTCGAAATCGCGTGTTCTTCAGACTATGTCCGCCAAAGCCAGCGAGGCGCTCGGGATTGAAGAAAGGCCGATACTGCAAGCGCTTGTTGACAGGGAAAAACTCGGTTCCACGGGCATTGGCGAGGGCATCGCCATTCCACATACGCGTGTGGCGGGCGTGGTCCATCCATTCGGTATGCTTGCCCGGCTGGGCAAGGCGATCGATTTTGAGGCCGTCGACGACATTCCGGTGGACATCGTCTTTCTGTTGCTGATGCCGAGCGAAAGCAGGAAGGATCATCTGAACGCCCTTGCCTGCGTGGCTCGCCAGCTGCGGTCGCACGAGGTTTTGAAAAAAATCCGCAGTGCTACAAGCGCGGACGAATTGTACGCAGCCGTAATTCTCCAGGCGGATTCGCCCGAATGAAAGAATGAATGCCTAGTCGCGCAACACCGAGACGCTGGCTCGCCGCTGAAGCCGGTCAACGAGATGGAAAGCCGATCGGACAGCCGGCACATTAGAATTGACGAATGTTAAGTCCTCGCGGCAGGCGCGCATCGATCCCGCTGCGACCGGACCTTAACCATGGCATCGGCGGACAGACGCCCTATATTAAGGGCTGTCTCTCCATGGCGCGGGAATGAACGCAATGTCGCAGCCTCGTATTTCAACGATTTTCATGTCGGCACTGCTGGCAATGGGCGTGTTGTCGGGCGCAGCTTCGTCCGTCGCGGCACAGACCGTCAACTCCGCCAATCGCAACACGCTGATCCAGCAAAACGACTTGCAGATATTGCAAAACAGGCTGCAGCGGCAGCAGTATCAGCAGCAGCAGCAGCAGTTCCGTGCCCAGGATCGCCAGATCGTGCCACAACAGCGGCCGGTGGTGCCGCAGGTGAAGCCGAGTTGCCAGTTGCAGCCGTCGGGCAGCAGTTTTGTCAGAACGTGCCGCTGACAGGCTGGCGTTTTTCATTTATTTAGCCGACTTATTGATTTGAGGCGCCGCCCAGCTTAGCGAACCGCATCGGTTTCACTGGGGAACCGCCTTCATCGGATCGTGGGGAATGGCAATCGCCAAAAAGAAGGCCGTACGCAAGGCAAGGAGGGGCGAGAGGATCCGCCAGGTCGCGGCTATTCCCTTTCGGCTGAACGGACACGGCAATGTCGAGGTAATGCTGGTCACTTCGCGCGCGACCAGGCGCTTCATCGTGCCCAAGGGTTGGCCGATGAAGGGCAAGAGCGGGCGCAAGGCAGCCGCCATCGAGGCGCAGCAAGAAGCCGGGGTGACCGGCAAGATGCTCAGGCAACCGGCCGGCACCTATTCCTATTGGAAGCGGCTTGAAAACCGCTTCGTGCGCGTCGACGTCATCGTCTATTTGCTGGCGGTGACGGAGGAACTCGCCAACTGGCAGGAAGCGGAAAGCCGGCAACGCGCCTGGCTGGCAGCGGAAGACGCGGCGATGCTCATCGACGAACCCGAGCTGTCGACGCTGTTGAGAGACCTGGAGATTCCGGAACCACCCTCAGAGCCGGCCCTCTGACTGAAGCAACGACACATAAGGCCGCGCCTCACCGACCCTCTTCATCCACTCCGGGAAAAGCCCGTACCGGCGCCCCGGTGTAAGCCCACAGCCACTCGCGCGGCAACGGGCCCTTGTTACGGTCGCTCTGCTGCGACTGCTCCCACGCATGCGCCAGGATGCCGACCGAGCGCGACAGCACGAAAAGCCCGCGTGTCAGCGGCGGCGGAAAACCGAGTTCGCCATAGATAACGGCAGTGGCGCCGTCGATGTTGAGCGGGATCTTCTTGCCCTTGCGCCGCGCAACCTCGGCCTCGACAGCCTCGGCGATGTCGGCAAAGCGCCCGCCGACGACGCCGCGCGCAGCAAAATCGCGGGTCACTTCAAGCAAGCGCGGCGCACGCGGGTCGACCGGATGGAAGCGGTGGCCAAAGCCCGGCACATAGCCCTTGTCCTCGGCGAAGAAACGATCGAGCCGCACCGAGACGGCATCGGCAAGCGTCGATCCTGCATCCTGCGCCGCGGCAATATCGCCGTAGAAGGCAAGCGCCTGCTCGCCGGCGCCGCCATGCACATCGCCAAGCACATTGATCGCCGAGGCCATGGCGCTGTTGATGCCGACGCCACAGGTGGCCGCCATGCGGGCAATGGCGATCGACGGCGCCTGCGGCCCATGGTCGACCGCCGCCCCGAGTGCGATGCCAAGCAAGGCAGCCTGCTCCTCGCTGGGCAATTCGCCGCGCAGCATCAGCCAGATCATCGCCGGGAAGCTGACGCGGCCGATCAGATCCTGGATCTCATAGCCGCGCAGCCGGATCACGCCGGGCCGCATTTCGATGATGTCGGTCTGCCACCATTCCTCGCCACGCTCGCGCCCGGTCTTTTTTTCCTCGCCGCTCATGCGCGCGCCCCATCCTTGGCCCGCGACCCATTCTTGGCCCGCGACCTTGTCTGAGCACGTGGCGGCAGGTCCGAAAAGACCTCGTCCATATGTTCGCCGAGCGCCGGCGGCGGCCTGACCGGTAACGGCGCCACCCCGTCGACCATGAAGCCGCCGCGCACGACGGTCAGCGGCCGGTCCATGCCAGGCATACCATCGAAACGAGTGGTCATGTCGCGCAAGGTCACTTGCTGCTCCTCGAGCACCTGCGGGATCGTCAGCACCCGGCCCGCCGGCACGCCCGCGCGATTGAGCTTCTCCTCCCAGACGGCAGCCGAGGCGCTGGCCAGCGCGTCCTCGATCAGCACCTTCAATACAGCGCGATTGCGCTTGCGTGTCTCGCGCTCGGCAAAGCGCGGGTCCAACGCCAGCTCGGGCAGCCCGATCAGCCGGCAGAGCGAGATGAACTGCTCCTGCTTGTTGGCGGCGATGTTGAGCAGGCCGTCGCCGGTGCGAAACGCGCCGGAAGGTGCCGCCGTCATGTTCTCATTGCCCATCGGCTGCGGCTCGACATCGGCCGTGAGATAGTTGGAGACCGGCCAGCCGAGCGCCGAAAGCGTGCATTCGAGCATCGACACGTCGAGGAAGGCGCCCTCACCGCTTGTCTTCTGCTTCACCAGTGCCGCGGCGATGGCGAAGGCCCCGACCAGCCCGCCCAGCGTGTCGGCGACGGGATAGCCGACACGCAGCGGCGCCGTCTCCGGCGTGCCGGTGATGCTCATAATGCCGGAAAGCCCCTGGATGATCTGGTCATAGGCCGGATTGTCGCGCATCGGTCCGGTCTGGCCGAAGCCCGATATCGCGCAATAGACGAGACTGGGCCGCACCTCTTTCAGACTGGCATAGCCGAGGCCCAGCCGCTCCATCACCCCCGGCCGGAAGTTCTCGACCAGCGCGTCCGCCGTGGCGACCAGATCGAGGAAGCGCTCGCGATCGGCTTCCTGCTTGAGATCGAGCATCACCGATCGCTTGCCGGCGTTCTGCGCCAGGAACGAAGCGCCCATCCCGGCCTCGTTGAGTTCGGGCGAAGCGCCGAGCTGACGCGCCAGATCGCCGCCTTGCGGCGCTTCGACCTTGATCACGTCGGCCCCGAGCAGCGCCAGCTGATAGGCGCAGTAAGGGCCGGCCAGGACATTGGTCAGGTCAAGGACGCGGATGCCGGACAAAAGCTCGGTCATGATCTCCCAAACAACTCAGGCATCGCCCGGCACATGCTCCGGCCCGCGCCGGCGCCGGTGCTCGATGTAAGCCCAGATATGCGGGCCGGCCAGGCCGATGAAGGCCAGTGTCAAGAGCGTCAGCGACAGCTTGTGCGTGTAGAACACCGACCAGTCGCCATTCGAGATCGTCATCGCCCGGCGGAACTGCGTCTCGGCGAGTGGCCCCAGGATCATTCCGATAATCACCGGCGCCGTCGGAAAATCGAAGCGTCGCATCAGGAAGCCGGCAGCACCCAGGAGATAGAGGATGACGAGATCGATCGGCGATTGCGAAATGCCGTAGGTGCCGACCGTGGCGAACACCAGGATGCCGGCATAAAGCTGCGGCGCCGGGATCTTCAAAAGCCGCACCCACAGCCCGATCAGCGGCAGATTGAGGACGACGAGGATGACGTTGGCGATGAACAGGCTGGCGATCAGGCCCCAGACGAGATTGGCCTGCGTCGTGAGCAGCAGCGGCCCGGGATTGATGCCGTAGCTCTGGAAGGCCGACAGCATGATAGCCGCCGTCGCCGAGGTCGGCAGGCCGAGCGTCAGCATCGGCACCAGGACGCCGGCGGCCGAGGCATTGTTGGCGGCTTCAGGGCCGGCGACGCCTTCGATGGCGCCGACCGTGCCAAACTCGTCCTTGTGCTTCGACAGCTTCTTCTCGATCGCATAGGACAGGAAGGTTGGGATTTCGGCGCCGCCGGCCGGCATCGCGCCGATAGGGAAACCGATGGCGGCACCGCGCAGCCATGCCTTCCACGAGCGTCCCCATTCGGCCGCGGTCATGTAGAGCGAACCTTTCAGCGGCACGATCTCGTCCTTGCCGGCATAGCGGCGCGAGGCCATGTAGAGCGTCTCGCCGACAGCGAACAGGCCGACCGCGACGATGATGACATCGACGCCGTCGAGCAGTTCGCCGATGCCGAAGGTAAAGCGCGGCTGCCCGGTCTGCAGGTCGACGCCGATCATGCCGATGACGAAGCCAGCGAACAGGCTGGTGAGCCCGCGCACCGAGGACGAGCCGAGCACCGCCGAGACGGTGATGAAGGCCAGCACCATCAGCGAGAAATATTCGGCCGGACCGAAGGACAGTGCGAACTTGACCACGACCGGCGCCAGAAAGGCGACGCCCAGCGTGCCAAGCGTGCCGGCAACGAAGGAGCCGATCGCCGAGGTGGCCAGCGCCGCGCCGCCACGGCCGGAGCGGGCCATCCTGTTGCCCTCGAGTGCTGTAACGATGGTGGCGCTTTCCCCCGGCGTGTTGAGCAGGATCGAGGTGGTCGAGCCGCCATACATGGCGCCGTAATAGATGCCGGCAAACAGGATGAAGGACGCTTCCGGCGCCACCTGGTAGGTGATCGGCAAAAGCAGCGCGATGGTCAGCGCCGGCCCGAGGCCGGGCAGCACGCCGATCGCGGTTCCGAGCGTCGTGCCGACCAGGCACCACATGAGGTTGACCGGTGTGAAAGCGATCGAAAATCCGTGCGCGAGTTGATTGAGGGTTTCCATCGCCTCACCCCCTGACCATCGCGATGATGGCGTTGATGGCGGCATTCAGCTGGTTCTCGATGAAGCCGGCGCCGATGTTGACGCCGAGCGCCCTGGCGAAGCCGAAATAGGCCGCCAGCGCCAGGATCAGCCCGAGCAGCGCGTCGCGCAGCGGACGCCTGCTGCCGAAGCCGTGGCAGATGAGAACGAACATGATTACCGAGGCGGCTGTGAAGCCGAGCGGGCGTATCAGCACCAGGTTGGCGACGAGCCCGGCGGCAACAATGCCCATCGCCTTCCAATCGGTCGGCGTCTCTTTCTCCTCCTCGGGCTGCCAGCCACCACGCAGGGCGGCCAGGATGAGGAGCAGGGAAAGGATCACCATGCCTGTCATGGTGATGTAGGGAAACACCGTCGGACCGACCTTGGAATAGAGCGGCGACACCGGGATCGCCAAGGTCTGCCAGGCAACGGCCGCGGCACAGGCCAGAAGCCCGATGCCGATCAGCAATTCGGGCACGGCAAGGCGTGGCGGGTGCGCCTGCTGGTCGCTGGTGCTCATGAATGTCCTCCCAGGATGGCCGGCATGCTCCAGCCGGCTTTCACCGCAGTCTCGCTTGCGATGGGACCACATGTCCATGCGGTTGGCGAAATGTCGAAGGGGCGGCGCAAGCCGCCCCTTCCGGGAAGATCAGGCGAGGCCGAGATCCTTGAGAATGGTCCCGATGCGGGCCGTATCCTCGGTGAGGAATTTGGCATAGTCGTCACCGGTGAGCAGGATTTGCGTCCAGTTGCGGTTCTTGCATTCGGTGGCCCAGGCCTCGCTCTTGGCCATGGTCTCGACAAGCGTGATCAGCGCCGCCTTGTCGGCGTCCGAGACGCCGGGCGGTGCGAAGACACCGCGCCAGTTGAACAGTTCGACATCGATGCCGGCCTCCTTCAGCGTCGGGGCGTCGATGCCGTCCTGGCGCTTGTCGGCCGAGATGGCGAGCAGCCTGAGCGCTCCCGCCTTGACCTGTTCGGAGAACTCGCCAAAGCCCGAGATGCCGGCCGCCACCTGGTTGCCGAGCAGCGCCGACAGCGCCTCGCCGCCACCGGCGAACGGCACGTAGGACAGGCTGGTTGCCGGAACACCGGCCGTCTTGGCGATGAGGCCGAACAGGATGTGGTCCGAGCCGCCGGCCGAACCGCCGGCCACCGGCACCTTGGTCGGATCGGCCTTGAGGGCGGCGACGAAATCGGCTGCGGTCTGGAATGGCGAGGCCGCCGGCACCACCAGCGCCTCGAACTCGCCCGTCAGCCGGGCGATTGGCGTGACCTCGGTGAGATTGTTGGCCGACTTGTTGGCGATGATGGCGCCAACCATGACCATCCCGGCAACCATCATCGAATTGCCCTTGCCGTTCCACTGGTTGATGAACTGCGGCAGGCCGACCGTGCCGCCGGCGCCACCGACATTGGTGATTTGCGAGCCGGAGATCAGCTTCTCACTGCGCAGCACCTGGTCCATCGTGCGTGCCGTCTGGTCCCAGCCGCCACCGGGCGCCGCCGGCACGAAGATCTGGACCTGCGGCGCATCCTGCGCAAAGGCGGGCGAGAGATGCAACGCTGCGAAACCGGCAGCACCCGCCGCGGCGGTGCTCGTCAAAAATCTGCGTCTGTTCAGCATGGGATTCCTCCAAATCACGACACCTCCTCCGGTGCCTGCCAGAAACGTAGCCTGAATTCAGACCCGCTCGGCAAAATTCTTGCTGATTTTATTGCGTTCTGTCAACAGGAACGCCATTCTTCTGGACAGAACGTTCTACGTAAGGCATGATCGTTCCGGTCCACCTGGCCGGAAATGAAATGAGAAACGTCGGACAGATGACGCAAGCACGATCCAGACCGGCGTCGACCGATGGCGTTGCCGCGCTCGATCGGGCGATCGCCATTCTCGACGCTTTCGCCGCGGCCGACCGGTCGCTCAGCCTGGCTGAAATCGCGGCGCGCACCGGCCTCTACAAGAGTACCATTTTGCGGCTGGCGAGCTCGCTATTGCGCGGACAGTTGCTGGAACGCCTCGACGATGGCCGCTACCGCGTCGGTCCGGCTACCTTCCGGCTCGGCACCCTCTACCAGCGTTCGGTGGTGGCGAGTGACGTCCTGCTGCCGATCATGCGCGACCTCGCCGACCGCAGCTGGGAAAGCGTTGCCTTCTATGTCCGCTCGGGCGATGTCCGCACCTGTCTCTATCGTGTCGAGTCCAAGCACCCCATTCGCTACACCATACGGGAGGGCGACGTACTGCCTTTGCTGGCCGGTTCGGGCGGACGTGTGCTGGCGGCATTTTCCGGTGAGCCGGGCGAGCCTTACGAAACGATCCGCGAAACCTATCACTTTCTGACGGTGGGCGACCGCGACCCTGAGACGGCGGGCGTGTCGGCGCCCGTGTTCGGACCGGGCCGCGTCCTGCTCGGCGCCCTGACGCTGGCCGGGCCCAGCACGCGCGTCGACACAGCCTTTCTCCAGCGCATGAAACGGCCGCTCATCGAAGCAGCCGCCCACGCCACCCGCGCGTTCGGCGAAGACGCTTCAGTGCTTGAACTTGCGGCCCGCGAGGCCGGCACGGAACGCGTGGAAAGCCTCAACTCCGCTTGACCAGCCTCACATGATGGCCCGGCCTCAGGGCCGCCGTTCCAGCAGGATCGTGGCGGCGTCGTGATAGGTGGTTCGCAGGACTTCCCGGTAGCCGCTTTTGGCCGCGACGTTGAGCGAAGCGGTATTTTCCGGATCGATGATGCATACGGTTCTGGCGCGCCCGAATGTCTCGTCACCCCAGGCAAGCATCCGCCCGACGACCTCGCTGGCCAAGCCCTGGCCATGCGCGTCGGGAGCCAGCGCCCAGCCCGCTTCCGGCACGCCCTCGATCGACGGCTCGATATCGCGCTTCAGATCATGAAAGCCGGCCTCGCCGATGAAGCGGCCGGTCGCCTTGTTCTCGATCGCCCAGAAGCCGTAGCCGAGCAGCGACCACAGGCCGGCATGGCGCAGGAAACGCATCCAGCTTTCCTCCCGCGTGCGCGGCTTACCGCCGACGAAACGGGTGACGGCCGGATCGGCCCACATGGCGACATAGCTGTCGAAATCATCCAGCCGATGCGCCCGCAGAAAAGTGCGCTCCGTCTCGATGACTGGCACGCCGGCTGCTTTCGAACTGCCCATAGGTCCCTCGCTGCGCCTGACCCGGAAAACCACTCCCGATCCTGGAAAGGATCATGCGTAAATTGAAAGTGGGCAGTGTTAGCAACTTGCTTGCGCCGAACAAGGGCCAAGACTCTGCAGATCGCCTTCCAGCGCGAAACCGACCGCAGGCAATGCCAATGCAAACGCCGACAGCCGACGCAAGCCCCGCTGGGAATTTTGCCGAACGATGCTACCTTTCGCAGGGGCTGATTCAGCGCATCGGCGCATACCGTCCGAGGGAGGAGAAAGCGCATGGACACCACCGATCTTGTGCTGGCCATCATCCATCATCTGCTGGTGTTTTCGCTGGCCGGCATCATCGGCGCCGAATTTGTCCTGATCCGCGGCGACTTGCCGGCAGCGACGCTCCGGCGCTTGGTCGGCATCGACCGCCACTATGGCATCATCGCCATGCTGATCATCATTGTCGGCGTCAGCCGCGTCCTTTACGGCCTCAAGGGCTGGGAATTCTACGTCTACAACTGGGTGTTCTGGGCAAAGATGGCGGCCTTCGCCATCGTCGGCCTCTTGTCGATCATCCCGACCGTCCGCTTCGTCTCCTGGAACAGGCAGGCAGTCGCAAATTCCGCCTTCGCCGTGCCGGCCGCTGAACTGGCCTCGGTGAAAACCTATGTTCGCGCCGAAGCCTTCGTTTTCCTGACGATCCCGGTCTTCGCCGCCGCGATGGCGCGCGGCTATGGCTACTAGATCCATGATCCCGAACCGACAATCCGCGCCCGCACGGTTGCGGATATCGGCAGTTTGCGGTTTGAGTCCGATTGCAATGTGCTAGCCTGCGCTAGTTGTTGTTTTATCCGCGGCAGGTGTCGAGAGGAACGCCGCGCAGCGGCTGGAAATTCATATCTTGGGAGGAAATCACGATGAGAAGATTTATCGCCGCTCTGGCTGCCGCCGCGGCCGTTACGCTTTATCCCCTGGCGGCGGGCGCGCAAACCTATCCCGAACGCAGCATTACCGTCGTGGTGCCGTTTTCGGCCGGCGGCCCGACCGACACGGTCACGCGCCTCGTCGCGGAAGCCATGTCGAAGGATCTCGGCCAGCAGGTCATCGTCGAGAATGTCGGCGGCGCCGGCGGCACGCTGGGCGCGGGCCGCGTCGCCAACGCCGAGCCGGACGGCTACACGCTGCTCCTTCATCACATCGGCATGGCGACAAGCGCCACGCTCTACAGAAAGCTCGCCTACGACACGCTGAATGCCTTCGAATATGTCGGCCTCGTCACCGAGGTGCCGATGACCATCGTCGGCCGCAAGGATCTCGAGCCGGCCGATCTGAAGGGGCTGGTCGACTACGCCAAGGCCAACAAGGACACCATCACCGTCGCCAATGCCGGGATCGGAGCGGCCTCGCATCTGTGCGGCATGCTGTTCATGAGCGCCATCGGCACGCCGCTGGTCACCGTGCCCTACAAGGGCACCGGCCCGGCCATGACCGATCTTCTCGGCGGCCAGGTCGACATCATGTGCGACCAGACCACCAACACCACCAAGCAGATCCAGGGTGGCACGATCAAGGCCTATGCCGTCACCTCGCCGCAACGCCTCGATGTGCTGCCGGACGTGCCGACGACGACGGAAGGCGGCCTTCCCGATGTGCAGGTCGGCATCTGGCACGGCCTCTATGCACCGAAGGGCACGCCGGCCGAGATCACCGAGCGCCTGTCGAAATCGCTTCAGGTCGCGTTGAAGGACCAGAATGTCGTCGCCCGCTTTGCCGAACTCGGCACCAAGCCGTCATCAGAGGCCGACGCCACGCCGGCCGCGCTGAAGGCCAAGCTGGAAGGCGAGATCACGCGCTGGAAGCCGATCATCGAAGCCGCCGGCCAGTACGCCGACTGAGGTCTTGAGACGGGGCGCCACCAGCGCCCCGTTTTCGCTTCGGTCACGCGCTCTGGGAGGAACGCCATGAAACCTTTTGCAATAGACAGGACCAACGGCCTGTGCGCCGTGCTGTTCATCCTGTTCGGCGCATTTTTCGCAGTTCAGTCGCTCGGCCTCGAAATCGGCACCGCCTTCCGCATGGGGCCGGGCTATTTCCCGCTGGTCCTGGCGATCGTGCTGATCCTGCTTGGCGCCATCATCCTTATCCAGGCAGTGCGCTTCGAGAGCGAGCCGATCGGCCATATTGCCTGGCGCGGCATGCTATTCATCCTGCCGGCCCCGATCTTCTTCGGCCTGACTGTGCGCGGCCTCGGCTTCATCCCGTCGATCTTCCTGACGGCGCTGATCGCATCCTTTGCCAGCGGCCGCATGAAGCCGCTGACCGCGCTCGTGCTGTCGATGGGCCTGACGCTGTTCGCGTTCCTCGTCTTCAGCTATGCGCTCGGGCTGCCGTTCCGGCGCTTCGGTCCATGGCTGGCATTTTGAGGCGCTGAGATGGAACTCCTCGATAATCTGGCGCTCGGTTTCTCCACGGCTACATCGCTGGCAAATCTCGGCTTTTGCCTGATCGGGGTGCTTCTCGGCACGCTGATCGGCGTTCTGCCCGGCATCGGCGCCACCGCCACCATCGCCATGCTCCTGCCGATCACCTTCCAGATCGGTGACCCGGTCTCCTCCCTCATCATGCTCGCCGGCATCTATTACGGCGCGCAGTATGGTGGTTCGACCACCGCCATTCTTATCAACATGCCCGGCGAATCCTCATCAGCCGTCACCGCCATCGACGGCTATCAGATGGCCAGGAACGGCCGCGCCGGCGCGGCGCTGGCGATCGCGGCGATAGGCTCGTTCTTTGCCGGCACCGTGTCGACCTTCCTCGTCGCCATTTTTGCCCCGCCGCTGACGGCGATCGCGTTGCAGTTCGGCGCGGCCGAGTATTTCTCGCTGATGATCGTCGGCCTCGTCTCGTCCGTGGCGCTCGCCCACGGCTCGATCGTCAAGGCACTGGCGATGGTCGTGCTCGGTCTGCTGCTCGGCATTGTCGGCACCGATATTTACACCGGCACGCCGCGCTTCACGCTCGGCATCCGCGAATATGCCGACGGGCTGAGTTTCGTCGCGGTGGCGGTCGGCGTCTTCGGCGTCGCCGAGATATTGCGCAATCTCGAAAACGAGCATGAACGCTCGGTGCTGATCCGCAAGGTCTCCGGCCTCATGCCGACCCGCGATGACTTTCGCCAAATGGCAGCGCCGATAGTGCGCGGGACGATCATCGGTTCGGCGCTCGGCATCCTGCCGGGAGGCGGCGCCATCCTGGCGGCCTTCGCCTCCTACACGGTCGAAAAGCGCGTATCGAAAAACCCGGCGGAATTCGGCAAGGGCGCCATCGCCGGTGTCGCCGGACCGGAATCGGCCAACAACGCAGGCGCCCAGACCTCCTTTATCCCGATGCTGACGCTCGGCATTCCGGCCAACCCGGTCATGGCGCTGATGATCGGCGCGATGATCATCCAGGGCATCGTTCCCGGCCCCAATGTCGCGACCGAACAGCCGGCGCTGTTCTGGGGCATTATCGCCTCGATGTGGATCGGCAACCTGATGCTGATCATCTTGAACCTGCCGCTGATCGGGCTCTGGGTAAAACTGCTCACCATCCCCTATTACGTGCTCTTCCCGATCATCATGGCGTTCTGCTCGATCGGCGTTTACAGCGTCAACACCAATGTCTACGACCTCTACGCCGTCGCCTTTTTCGGCTTCCTAGGCTATCTCTTGACCAAGCTGCGCTGCGAACCCGCGCCGCTGCTGCTCGGATTCGTGCTCGGCCCGCTGCTCGAGGAAAACCTGCGCCGCGCCATGATCCTCGCGCGCGGCGACCCAAGCACCTTCGTGACGAGGCCGATCAGCGCCGGCCTGCTCCTTGTCGCGCTCGCCGTGCTCGTCATCGTCTTCCTGCCCGCGGTCAAGAAGAAGCGTGAGGAGGTATTTGTCGAGGAGACTTAAGCTATATCGGGGCTTCGTCCGCCGGCCCGAGCGGCGCGATCTCGACCAGCGGCGCCGGGATGCTTGTCGTCTTCTCTTCGGCCTTGCAGATGTCGGCGATGACGCAGGCCGGACAGTCCGGCTTGCGCGCCTTGCAGACATAGCGCCCGTGCAAGATCAGCCAGTGATGCGCGTGGCGCATATATTCGTCCGGAATGATCCGCAACAATCCTTGCTCGACCTGTTCCGGCGTCTTGCCGGGCGCCAGACCAAGCCGGTTGCCGATGCGGAAGATGTGCGTGTCGACCGCCATCGTGTGCTGGCCGAAGGCCATGTTGAGCACGACATTGGCGGTTTTGCGCCCGACGCCAGGCAGCTTGACCAGTTGGTCGCGATCGTCCGGCACCTCACCGCTATGGTCGGCGATCAGCGCCTGCGACAAGGCAATGACGTTCCTGGCCTTGTTGCGCCAGAGCCCGATCGTTCTGATGTAATCGCCGACCTTGGCCTCGCCCAGCGCCAGCATCTTCTGCGGCGTATCGGCGACCTTGAACAGCGCCCGCGTCGCCTTGTTGACGCCGGCATCGGTGGCTTGTGCCGAAAGCACCACCGCCACCAGGAGCGTGAAGGCGTTGACATGTTCGAGTTCGCCTTTCGGCTCGGGTCGCTGCACGGAAAACCGCCGGAAAATCTCATGCACTTCAGCCGGGCTGTAGCTGGACCGCACCGGCCGGGGCCGCGGCTTGGCGTTCGAGCCGTCGCGCCGGCCGGGCGGCAGGTCATTTTTGGCTGTCGGGGAATTTTTGGGCATCGAAGATTTTTTGGACTTGGGGCTCGCCATTCCCTTCCTATAATATCCCGGCATGAGCGACACAAACGCCTCTTTCCAGGCCGACGAGCCATTCTTCCACGCCTTGCTGACGCCGCACCGCTCTCTCGGCCGCACCGGCTTTGCCGTGCTGATGGGCGCGCTGCTGTTCGGCTGGCTGGTCACCGGCGCGTTTTTCCTGTCGCGCGGCGCCTGGCCGGTGTTCGGCTTCTTCGGACTGGATGTGATTGCCATCTACATCGCCTTCCGCGCCAATTACCGCGCCGCCCGCGCCCGCGAGGAGGTATCGGTCTCGCGCACCAGCCTCGACATCCGCAAGACCGCGCCCTCTGGCAAATCGGAAGCGCACCGCTTCAATCCGTTCTGGGCGCGTTTTTCGATCGCCCGCCATGCCGAGATCGGCATCACCAGGATGACAGTGGAAGCACAAGGGCAAAACGTTCCGATCGGCGGCTTCCTCAACCCCGACGATCGCGAGAGCTTTGCCACTGCCTTTTCAAGGGCGCTGGCGACTGCCAAGGCGCGCTAGATTAGGTAACTGGCCGCTTCCAGCCATCGGCGTAGATAAGCCAAAAAATCAGACCAGCCACAGCGCCCAAGGTCGCGGTAAACAGCACGTCCGATGTTAGCTCCCAATACCCGCACAGCGTGCGCACACCATTTTCAATCACTTGACAGTTGGCAGTAGCGAAATTGGTGGTTGCATTCTTTGGCAAGAATTCTGGCGCTATATTAAACAGCGCACCGATTGCGGCCGCAAACCCTATCGTAACCCAAGGGGAAACGATTTTAAGCCAGTTCAGAACGATATAAAGCGGCAGACCAAAGAACAGTGCAAGAAGCCACGCCAGTAGGATTCCAAACTTCAGCCCTGTCCAGAGTTGATCAAGGTAGGAAAGCGCTTCATTTAGCCCGTTGTAAAAAACGAGCACGCAAAACTCCCGGAAAACCTCAATTGCTGCCGCGACAGGCGGTGCGAGCAGGAACGCAGCGGCGGCGCGTATATGCTGTTTCATTTCCGGTTGCCAAATCTGTCTGTTCCAGAAATGGATTTATTGCAGGGCAGAAGCCTGGTCGCAACCGGTGTCTTGAGGTTACCTCAGAACCGAAACCGCAACAGCCTGCCGACCCTGCGAAGAGCCGGAATGTGGCTCCAGAGGCGAAAGATCAGCCCTGCCAACCAGCTCACGCGCGCGGCGTGTTCGGGCTTGTAGGCCGTGGTTTCCTCCACCAGCCGCAGGCCGGGCACCGCCTGTTCCAATTCGCGCGAATCGTTGATGGCCCAGTGGAGTTCGGCTCCGGTGGCACGGAACGACGGGCTGAGACGCACGAACTTCAGACCCAGATCGCTGTAGGCGTCGCAGACAAGTTCGCCGCTGGCCAGATGCGACACAAGCCGCGAAAACAGTCTTGGACCCTCGTCGGCGGCGAGGTAGGGGGTCAGGCCCTCCGCCACGACCATGGCCGGACGGTCGCCAGGCACTTCGTCCAGCCAGCCCGGCTCGGTGACTGACGAAGCGATCAGGCGGTAATGGTGGCGCGCCGGATAGAGTTTGCGCCTGAGCTCGATCACTTCGGGATAGTCGACGTCGAACCAGTCTACGCCGGGTGGCGGATTGATGCGGAATATCCGCGTGTCGAGCCCGCAACCGAGATGCAGCACGACGGCGTTCGGGTTCTTCGCCAGAAAGACTGATGTCCAGTCGTCCAGCGTCTTCGCCCTGATCGCCAGACTGACGCCGAGATTGTCGTCGACCTTGAGTCTGGAGAAATCATAATCGATCTGGCGCACCGCCGCGTCAGCGAAATGATCCCTGAGCAGCGAGTTGGGCCGCCGGCTTTCCAGCGCCTTGCCATAGACGGTGATCAGCAGCGTCTCCTGCTCCTTGGTGAGATGCACCCTTTCGCCGGCCATGATGTGCCTCCTCAGCTCAAAGCCGACTCTATCTGGGTGTGGGCGGCGGGAAGGCAAGTTTCGGGTGGTGGCCAAGGACGGTAAGAACGATATTCCCGGTCAAGGAGATATTGCCATGAACGCCCAGATGACCATGAATACCCAGATGAAACCGTCAGCGATCTTGCAGAACGACATCACACCCGAAGGCGGCGACTATGAAGTCGTCCGGCGCGCCATCGAGAAGATCAGCCTCGATTACCGCGACCAGCCTTCGCTCGAAATATTGGCGGAGGAAGTCGGCGAGACGCCGACCGGCCTGCAAAAACTCTTCACCCGCTGGGCCGGCCTGTCGCCCAAGGCCTTTCTGCAAGCGGTCACGCTCGACCATGCGCGCAGGCTGCTCGATTCCGGCTTGCCGCTGCTCGAGACATCGTTTGAAGTCGGCATGTCCGGCCCCGGCCGGTTGCACGATCTCTTCGTCACCCATGAAGCGATGTCGCCGGGCGATTACAAGACGCGTGGCGCCGGCCTCACCATCCGCTACGGCTACCACATCTCGCCCTTTGGCGTCGCCCTGATCATGGTCACCGACCGCGGCCTTGCCGGCCTCGCCTTCAACGATGCCGGCGGCGAGCGCGCCGCCTTCGCCGACATGTCCAGCCGCTGGCCGAACGCGACCTATGTCGAGGACATGGCCGCCACCGCGCCCTATGCCGCGCGCATCTTCGATCCGGCGCTGTGGCGCGCCGACCAGCCGCTGCGCGTCGTCATGATCGGCACCGATTTCCAGGTCCGCGTCTGGGAAGCTCTGCTGCGCATTCCGATGGGCAAGGCCTGCACCTATTCCTCGATCGCCGCCCGCATCGGCGCACCGAGCGCAAGCCGGGCGGTGGGTGCCGCTGTCGGCGCCAACCCGATGTCCTTCGTGGTGCCGTGCCACCGGGCTCTCGGCAAGTCCGGGGCGCTCACCGGCTACCATTGGGGCCTGACCCGCAAACGCGCCATCCTCGGCTGGGAAGCGGGGCAGGTCGGATCTTGACGCCCTCGGACCAGACCGGGGCCTGATATTAGACCGCGTGGGATCATCACGCGCGGTCTGGCAAGCAGCGATCTTACAAGATAGCTTCCGGCGTATTCAGCAGGAGGCTTTTCTTGATCATCGTTGTCGGCTCGATCAATCTCGACCTTATCGCCAATGTCGACCGCTTGCCCGCACCCGGCGAGACGGTGCGCGGCTCCGGTTTCGCCACCGCACCCGGCGGCAAGGGCGCCAACCAGGCGCTGGCCGCCGCGCGCGCCGGCGCCAAAGTGCGCATGGTCGGCGCCGTCGGCAAGGATAATTTCGCCACTGAAGCGCTGGCGCTGCTCAGGGACGGCAAGATCGACCTGTCCGGCGTCGGCGAAACCTTTGCCTCGACCGGCATAGCCGTGATCATGGTCGGCGACGACGGCGAGAACGTCATCGCCGTCGTGCCGGGCGCCAATGATTCCGTTCTGCCAGGTGACCTGTCCAAGGCCTTCGTCAAAAAGGGCGATGTTATGCTCCTCCAGCAGGAAATCCCGCTCCAGACTGTCGATGCGGCGCTTGAGGCAGCGCGGGCAGCCGGCGCCATCACCGTGCTCAACACGGCGCCGTTCCGCGGCGAGGCCGCCCCTTTCCTCGGCAAGGCCGACTACCTCGTCGCCAACGAAACCGAATTCGACCTTTACGGCGAGGCCCTGTCGTTGAAAGGCCGCGACCGTCCGGCGCGGATGCGCGACTATGCCAAGAAAACCGGCCGCGCCATTGTCGTCACGCTCGGCGGCGACGGCGTGCTGGCCGCGACACCAGAGGATTTCCTGACCGTACCGGCGCTGAAGATCACCCCTGTCGACACGGTCGGCGCCGGCGATACGTTCTGCGGCTATTTCGCCGCCGGCCTGTCGTCGGGCGTGCCGCTCGAACAGGCGCTCGCCCGTGCCGCCATTGCCGGCTCGCTCGCCTGCCTGAAACCCGGCGCCCAGCCGGCGATCCCGCTGGTCAGGGATGTCGATGCCGCCTCGCGGAAATCGGCCAGCTAGACGAGATGACAGCCATGCGCCCTGCCACGAAACACGCCGTGCCGGCTGCCGGCGATATCTGCCGCCAGTCTGCGACAGAGCTTGCCGAAGCGATCAGGCGGCGCCGCCTTTCGGTGCGCGAGGTGGTGACGGCATTCCTCGACCGCATCGAGGCGGTCAACCCGCTGGTCAACGCCATCGTGTCGCTGCGCGATCATGCCGATATTTTGCGCGAGACCGACAGCGCCGACGCCCATCTGGCACGAGGCGGAAATACCGGATCGCTGTTCGGCCTGCCGATCGCCATCAAGGACCTTGCACTGACAAAAGGCCTCAGGACCACCTTCGGCTCGCCGATCTTCGCCGATTTTGTACCTGAGGAGGACGACTTCTTCGTCGAGCGCGTCCGCAAGGCCGGCGCCATCATCATCGGCAAGACCAACGTTCCAGAATTCGGGCTTGGCTCCAACACCTACAACAGCGTGTTCGGGCCGACGCTCAACGCCTTCGATCCGGCTCTGACCGCCGGCGGATCGAGCGGCGGCGCGGCTGTCGCGCTGGCGCTCGACATGCTTCCCGTCGCCGATGGCAGCGACTTTGGCGGCTCGCTGCGCAACCCGGCCGCCTACAACAACATCTACGGCTTCCGCCCGTCGCAGGGACTCGTCCCGGCCGGGCCTGACCTCGATGTCTTCCATGCGCAGATGGGCGTCGAAGGACCGATGGGCCGCAACGTGCGCGACATGGCGCTGCTGCTCGACGAACAGGCGGGCTACCATCCACGTGCGCCGCTCTCGCATCACAAACAGGGCTCTTTCCTGCAGGGGCTGCAAACCCCGGCGGCTGGCGGCCGCATCGCCTGGCTCGGCGATCTCGGCGGCCATCTGCCGGTTGAGGCAGGCATTCTGCCGCTTTGCGAGGCCGCTCTCGGCCGCTTCGCGGACGTGTCCTTCCAGACCGAGGCGCTAATGCCGGATGTCGACTTCGAGGCCCTTTGGCAGGCCTTCGTGACGCTGCGCCAGGCAAGCAGCGGCTGCGCGCTCAAGGCGCATTACGACGATCCCCTCAAACGCCGGCTTTTGAAGCCGGAAGTCGTGTGGGAAGTGGAACAGGCGCAACGCCTCACGGCGCCGCAGGTCCACGCCGCCACTGTAAGGCGGTCATCCTGGCATAAAACGCTGCTGTCGCTGTTCGAGCGTTTCGATCTTATTGCCCTGCCTACCGCGCAGGTTTTTCCGTTCGCGGTTTCCACCCACTGGCCAAGCCAGGTGGCCGGGCGCGAAATGGACAGCTACCATCGCTGGATGCAGGTTTCCGCCTTCGCCACGCTTGGCGGTTGCCCGGCGGTCAACGTGCCCGCTGGCTTCGACGGCTCGGGCAGGCCGATGGGCATGCAATTGATCGGCCGGCCGCGCGGCGACATGACCGTGCTGAAAGCGGCAGCGGCCTATGAGACCACGCTGCCCTGGGCGGCCGGAGCCTCCTGAGGTCAATTCCGCTTCGTCGGCGATCTGTCGCGCCGGCTTGCACCGGCTTCGCCGCCATGCATTGATTGTGTTCAGCCGCCTCGCATAGCGGCATTCTGTCGAGGAATTGCCATGTCGCTGGAACTCTACGCCGCCTATCTCGTCGCTTGCATTGTCATCATCCTGGTGCCGGGACCGACGGTGACGCTGATCATCGCCAACAGCATCCGCCATGGCTCGCGCGCCGGTCTTGCCAATGTCGCCGGCACGCAGGCCGGCCTTGCGATCATGATCGCCATTGTCGGCATCGGCCTGACGTCGCTGATCGCGGGCATGGGCCATTGGTTCGAATGGGTGCGGCTGATCGGCGCCGCCTACCTGATCTGGATGGGCGTGCAGATGTTCCGTTCCAAAGGCACGCTGAATGCCGACGGATCGGCGAAAAAACCGCGTGGCGGCTTCTTCCTGCAGGGTCTGCTGGTGGCGCTCAGCAATCCCAAGACGCTGGTGTTCTTCGGCGCCTTCTTTCCGCAGTTCATTTCTCCGCAAGGCAATTACGCGCTGCAGATTGGCGTCATGGGTCTCACCGCCATGATCTTCGCCGCCGTGTCTGATTCGACCTATGCACTCGCCGCCGGCCGCGCCGGGCGTCTGCTGTCGGCCAGCCGCATCAAGCTGATGTCCAGGATCAGCGGCAGCTTCCTGGTCGGCGGCGGCCTGTGGCTGGCGTTTTCGAAAGCGAAGTAAGGCACCTTCCCTTCTCCCTGTGGGAGAAGGGAAGACGGCCCTAAAGCCGCCCCAGCCTTTCCACCAGCATTGCAAAGAACGCATCATGGTCGATGTCGCGCATCACCATGGCGTTCTTCGTCCGCTTGGTCACGCCCCACCAGTCGATCACGGTCATGCCCATGGTGAGCTCCGAGGCCGTTTCCACGGTGACGCTGCAGTTGCGGCCCTTGAACAATTCCGGCGTCAACAGATAGGCGATGACGCACGGGTCGTGCAGCGGGCCGCCGTCGGTGCCGTATTTCTCCTCGTCGAAACGCTCGAAGAATTCCAGCATCTCGGCCGTGGCCGTGCCGACCCTGGTGCCGAGCTTGCGGAAGGCCTGGGTGCGTGTGGCGGTGGTCAGCGCCTTGTGGGTGACGTCGAGCGGCATCATGACGATCGGAATACCGGATTTGAACACGACATCGGCGGCCTGCGGGTCGACATAGATGTTGAACTCGGCGGTCGGCGTCACATTGCCGCCCTCGAAGAAACCGCCGCCCATCAGCACGATCTCCCTGATGCGCGGCGCGATCCTCGGCTCGCGGATCAGCGCCAGCGCGACGTTGGTTAGCGGCCCGAGCGCGCAAAGCGTGATGGTGCCGCTTTGTTCCTTCATCAGCGTCTCTACGATGAAATCGACAGCATACTGGTCCTGCAGCTTCATCTTTGGCTCGGGCAAATCAGGGCCGTTGAGGCCGGTCTTGCCATGCACTTCCTCGGCGGTGACCAGTTCGCGCACCAGCGGCCGGATGGCGCCGGAATAGACCTTGATGTCGGGCCTGCCGGCCAGTTCGCAGATCTTGCGGGCATTCTTTTCGGTGAGCTTCAGCGGCACGTTACCGGCGACGGCGGTGATGCCGACGATCTCAAGCTCGGCGCTGCCGAGCGCCAGCAATATGGCGACGGCATCGTCCTGGCCGGGATCCGTGTCGATGATGATCTTGCGGGGCTGGGGCATTTCAATTCCTTGTCTGGGGAGTCTTTTTGGGCGGGGTTTTTGATGGCTTGAACTTGATGGCGGGGCGGACCATATCAAGACCATCGGGAAAAATGCCATCCGGGTTTTTCCGCTTTATGTCGCTCTCAAGAGGACACTGTAACATGAGCCGAATGACGCCCTTCTCAAGCCCGCTTCTCCTGGGGTTCGACGCTATGGAAAAGACCCTGGAGCGTCTGGCGAAGTCGGGCGATAGCTACCCTCCCTACAACATCGAGCGCCTCAGCGGCGCCGACGGCAAGACTGAAAGGTTGCGCATCACGCTCGCCGTCGCCGGTTTCGCCGAAAGCGATCTCGATGTCACCACGGAGGAAAACCAGTTGGTCGTGCGCGGCCGTCAGAACGACGACACCGAGCGCGAATTCCTTCATCGCGGCATCGCCGCGCGCCAGTTCCAGCGCTGTTTCGTGCTGGCCGACGGCATGCGGGTGATCGCGGCGGAGCTGAAGAACGGGCTTTTGTCGATTGATCTCGATCGGCCGGAGTCCGAACGGCTGGTACGGAAAATAAACATTTCGGTGAAAGACTGACCCTTACCACTGCATCGGCCGAAAGCACGATGCAACAAATTGAATGGCTCTCATGCGAGGCGGCCTTGAGCGGCGTCCTCGCGCCAAGGAGGCTTGAAATGACCAGAACTGACGAAAATCTCACCATGACCAGCGGCGAGTTCGCCCATCTCGGCGAAGGCTCGGTCGCCTATCTCAGGAAAGTGTCGAGCGATGATTTGCGCGGCCGCTTCCCGGGCCTTGGCGAAATCGCGCCCGGCCTGGAATTGTGGGCGCTGTTTGCCGCCAACGGCCAGCCGATCCTGCTTTCCGACGCCCGCGACCGGGCGCTGGCGGGCGCCATGGAAAACGACCTGACCACCGTCGCCATTCACTGATAAACAAGGCGATCGGGTTGGAAGCGGACAGGGCCGCCCGCGGCGCCCCTCAACAGGTTTTTAACCAAACAACCAGCTATCAGGCAGAACATCAGGCTGCGTGCGAGGCTTGCGTGTCCGACAAGAGCGCATGGATTGCGACGGCGTCGCGCGTACCCCTGATCTTGGCCACCGTGTCGGCATCGCGCAGCACCCGCGCAATGCGCGACAGCGCCTTGAGGTGATCGGCGCCGGCGCCCTCGGGCGCGAGCAGCAGAAACACCAGATCGACCGGTTGGTCGTCCAGCGCCTCGAAATCGACCGGCGTCTCCAGCCGCGCGAATACCCCGGCGATCCGCTTTACCCCGGCCAGCTTGCCGTGCGGAATGGCGATGCCATTGCCGACGCCGGTCGAGCCCAGCCGCTCGCGCTGCAGGATGGTATCGAACACCTCCCGCTCCGCAATACCGGAAATCGCCGCCGCTCTTTCGGACAAAAGCTGCAGAAGCTGCTTCTTGGAGTTCGCCTTCAACGCCGGCATGATCGCCGGAACGTCGATAAGATCGCTCAGATCCATGCTTGAAAATCCCTTGTTCGCCTGCCGTCGCCAGTCCTCGCCCCCTCGCGCGGCCGGCTCCTTGTCCCTGTGCGGCCTAGGCCGTCATCCCGATGCGACCTTGGTCGTCATCCCTGTGCGACCTTGGTCGTCATCCCTGTGCGACCTTAGTCGTCACCTGTGCGACCCTGCTCGTCACCTGTGCGGCCTTGGTCGTCACCGATGCGACCCTGGCCGTCATCCCTGTGCGACTTTGGTCGTGGATGGGTCGATCCAGCCGATATTCCCATCCGGCCGGCGATAGACGATGTTGAGATGCTCGTTTCCGGCATTGCGGAAGACGAAGACCGGGGTATCCTTGGTGTCGAGCTCGATGACGGCAGACGCCACCGACATCGTCTGCAGCGTCATGGTCGATTCGGCGACGATGGCCGGGGCAAAATTCTCCGGAATGTCCTCATCATCGTCGGCAAGCGGCGCCATCACCATATAGGCGATATCGGTGGGTGCGCCGTTGGAACTGCCTGAATTGTGCGATTTCAGGCGTCGCTTGTAGCGCCTGAGGCGGGTTTCGAGCCGGTCCGCCGCCGCCTCGAAAGCCAGCGTCGGATCCTGCGCATCGCCGGTCGCTTGCAGCGAGGCGCCGGAATCCAGCCGAATCATGCAGTCGGCCGAATAGCGCGATCCCGATTTGATGACGGTGACATGTCCTGAAAAGCCGCGGTCGAAATATTTTCCGATCGCCTCGCCGACACGGTCGTTGATGCGCGTACGGAACGCATCGCCGATATCCATGTGTTTTCCCGATACGCGCAATTTCATCTGAAAACTGACCTTCCTTGCTCAGGCTTCAAACTGTCCCGAGTTTATACTCGTGGTCTGTGCGCACAAGCTTTGCGGCGTCACTTGCGCCGATTTTAAATCCGAACTTTCCGGTTGATCACAAGCCGCCTTCTTGGCCGTCCCGTGGCCTACGTCGTGACGGACCATTCGCTTGCGGGCATCAAGCCCGCCTCATGCGGGCGGGCTTCTAGCCACTTCATTGCAGCTTGTCAATGAAGCACGAAAACTGTGGAAATCTGGCGCCTGTACGGGTGGGGCTAACGCCCGGCGCTGGCCAGCGCGCGTTTTTCGCGCCGCCGTTGCACCGATGAGGGAATGTTCATGCCTTCCCGATACTTGGCGACCGTGCGCCTAGCGATATCGACGCCGCTTTCCCGCAACATGTCCACGATCGCATCGTCGGAAAGCACGTCGGTGGGCTTTTCCTCGTCGATCAGCTGTTTGATGCGATCGCGCACCGCTTCCGACGAATGGGCATCGCCGCCGCCCGACGACGCAATCGAAGCGGTGAAGAAATAGCGCAATTCGAACACGCCGCGCGGCGTCAGCATGTATTTGTTCGCCGTGACCCGGCTGACGGTCGATTCGTGCATGCCGATGGCGTCGGCCACCGTGCGCAGGTTGAGTGGCTTCAGGTGACGCACGCCGTGCACGAGGAAAGCGTCCTGCTGTCGCACGATCTCGGAAGCGACCTTGAGGATGGTTTTGGCCCGCTGGTCGAGGCTGCGCGTCAGCCAATTGGCGTTCTGCAGGCACTCCGCCAGGAAATCCCTTTCCGTCTGGTTCTTGGCATGCGGCGAAACCTGCGCGAAATAGATATGGTCGACCAGCACGCGTGGCAGTGTCTCGGCATTGAGCTCGACCGTCCAGCTCCCGTCATTGGCCGCCCGCACCTCGACATCTGCGACGATCGCATCGCTGGCGCCGCCCGAAAACGCCATCCCGGGACGCGGATCGAGCGCCCGGATCTCGGCCAGCATGTCGAGCAGATCCTCCTCGTCGACCCCGCAGATCCGCTTCAGCGTCTGGAAATCGCGTCGCGCCAGAAGTTCGAGATTGGCGATCAAGGCCTTCATCGCGGGATCGAGCCGATCGCGAACGGCAAGCTGCAGCGCCAGGCACTCGGCAAGATCGCGCGCAAAGATGCCGGCCGGTTCAAAGCCCTGGCAGACCGCCAGCACCTTCGCCACCGCTGCTTCGTTCGTGCCGAGGCGGGCGGCGATCTCGGCCATGTCGGCGCGCATGTAGCCAGCCTCGTCGAGGCCATCGGCAAGCTCACCAGCGATCAGGCGTGCCGCCGGGTCGGCGAAAGCCAGCGCGACCTGTTCGCCGACGTGATCGCGCAACGTGATCGCGGCGGCAGCCATGTCCGCCGCATCGAAGCCTTCGGACGACGACGAGCCGGACCCGTTGCCGGACGCCGATTTCCATTGCGCTGTCAGGTCGGGGCCGAGCCGTTCGCTCGTGCCGGGATCGTCGGGGAACAGATTTTCCAGGGAGGTATCCAGCTTTTCCGAGATCGCCTCGGCGCTCCACGCCGTCTCTGCCTCGAACCAGTCGCCGGCCACTTCCGGCGCGGCGTCGGCCTTCTGCGCCTGGTCGCTGGCGGCATCGTCCTGCGGCTCGGCGCGCTCAAGCAGCGGGTTGCGCTCGATCTCGTCGTCGATGAAGCGCTCGAGCTCGACATGGGTGAACTGCAGCAGCCGGATCGACTGCATGAGTTGCGGCGTCATCACCAGCGACTGGGACTGTCGTAGCTGTAATTTTGCCGCCAACGCCATGGTCTGGTTCAAACGCCCCTTCTACGCATCAGGACTTTACGCGCGCGAACTGCCGGAAAAATAATTTTCGCCGACATGCATGAAACTGGCCCGGCTTTTGCTTGTCAAGGCGACGGCGAGCAAAACCGGCTCAGACGAGCGTTATCTCCGAGAAAACTGAACAAACTGGCCGAAGATTCCCGAAAAATCATGCCGAGACATGATTTCACGCTCAGAGCGTAAATCCCTCGCCGAGATAAAGCCTGCGCACGTCCGGATTGGCGACCACTTCGTCGGCCCGGCCATGGGTCAGCACCTGGCCGGCATGGATGATGTAGGCGCGGTCGATCAGGCCGAGCGTTTCGCGGACATTGTGATCGGTGATGAGCACGCCGATGCCGCGTGCCGTCAGATGGCGCACAAGCTGCTGGATATCGGCCACGGCGATCGGATCGATGCCGGCGAAAGGTTCGTCGAGCAGCATATAGGCAGGACGCGTCGCCAGCGCGCGCGCGATCTCGAGGCGTCGCCGCTCGCCGCCCGACAGCGACAGCGACGGGGCCTTGCGCAGATGGCTGATATGAAACTCCTCGAGCAGTTCGTCGAGGCTGCGCTCGCGCTCCTTGCGGCTCTTTTCGACCACTTCGAGCACGGCGCGGATGTTTTGCTCCACGCTCAGGCCGCGAAAGATCGACGCTTCCTGCGGCAGATAGCCGATGCCGAGGCGGGCACGCCGGTACATCGGCATCGAGGTGACGTCGAAGCCGTCGATCTCGATCGTGCCTTCGTCGACCGGCACCAGGCCGGTAACCATGTAGAAGCAGGTCGTCTTGCCGGCGCCGTTGGGGCCAAGCAGCCCCACCGCCTCGCCGGCGCGCACGCCTATCGTCACGCCGCTGACGACCTTGCGGCCCTTGTAGCTCTTGGTCAGGCCCTTGGCGATCAAGGTGCCCTTGAACTTTGCCGCATCGACAGTGACCGTGGCCGGCGCCGCGAGTTTGCTGGCGGCGCGTCCTGGAAGACGCGCCAGCAGCGATGACAGGCCGGCCATCAGTTCTTCGCTGCTCCCGACTTCGCCGGCGGCGTGATCGACATCATGACGCGCCCGCCGCAGCCGTCGACCTGGGCCAGGCCGCTCTTCATCTGCACGGTGAGCTTGCAGCCGACCAGCACATTGTCGCCTTGCGAAAGCACGACCTTGCTGCCTGAAAGCACCAGCACTTCGCTCTTCATGTCGAAGGTGCCGCGGTCGCCGGTGGCGACCTGATCGTCCGATTTGATGTAGACCTTGTTGTCGACTTCCAGATGGTCGATGTTGGCCGAGCCGGTCATCGCGGCCCCGGCAGCCGCCGCGCCGTTGGCGGCGGCATCCTTCGCGGCGCCGGCGTCCTTGACGTAGTAAACCGTCATCTTGCCGGCCTTGAGCACGGTCGGCCCCTGGACGACGCTGACATTGCCCGTGAACACCGCGACGCTGTCCGCCTGGCGGACCTCGAGCTTGTCGCTTTCGATCTGGATAGGCTTGTCTCCGGACAATTTAAGGCCCGACAATTGGCTGGTGGCCTTGGACTGCGCCAGTGACGGCGCCGTTCCCAAGACGAGCGCCAGGATCGGCAAAGCCGAAGCCGCGGCCACGAACCGTGCCGAACTAGTGAGCCGCATTGGTTTCTCCGCTCTCTGCCTCTGCCGCCTTCAAGCTGGCGGGATCGATGTTGACCTGCACCTTGTTCTCGAAAACCACGATCTTGCCATTGTCCTGGATCGACATCGAATCCGCGGTGATCCGCGACCCGCCACGGCTGACATCGACGGGGTCGCTCGTCTTCATAGTGCCTTTGCCCATGTCGAGAAAGATCGATTTGAACTTTGCCTCCAAGCCATCGGTGGTGGTTATGGTGACATCGCTGGTCAGGTTCATCGTGTTGCCGTCGCGATTGTAGATGCCGTGCGAGGCATTGATGGCCGCCACATTGTCGGTCGAGATCGGCAATTTGGCGTTGATACCCTCCAGATCGATGATGCCTTGCTTGCCGACGTCCTGTATGGCGCGCAAGGCCGTCATCGAATAGGGCAGCTTCTCCTTGGTGAACCCGTTGAGCTTGGGATTGGCCATCACCAGCTTGCCATTGGCAAAGGCGCTGCCGTCGGCCTGAACTTTAAACGACACAGGTGCCGCAAGATATGAATAGACCGGGAAAGCGACCGCGATCACCGTCGCGATCAGCGGCACCGCCAGCTTCAAGACACGCACGCGGCGCGAATGGCGCTGGGCGACGTCGAAGGCGTCGCCTCGCGTCGGGCCTGCGGCGGTGGGTGCCAACTCCGTCTCGGTGTTGGTTGGTTCGATCGGTCTGGCTAACATGACTGTTTCTTCTAAACCCCTGCCCGCAAGCCCCCTATAGGTGGTATGCTGACGTCCCCACGCAAGCACAAGCCGGCAAAAACCGCAAAAATGTGACGGTTTTGCCATGCGAATGAAAATGCACCCGGCACAATCTGCACGTCATACCAGATACGGACGCAATGCGTTAGAGCCTGTGGACAGGCCTGACATCTCATGACATTCCGGCTTGCGAATGTCGAAGGGCTCTATGTTTGACGCAAACGCGTCAGGAAGGCGCGTCAGGAAACGGTAGCCGGGCGCGGATGGTTGCTTTAAAAGCATGTCTTCCCACCGACGACGAGGCTGACCATGGCACTGAGAGCCGACGACCTGATCGACCGCCGCCGCTTGCGCCGCAAGCTGACATTCTGGCGCGTTGCCGCGCTTGTTGTCGCGGCAGCCGGGCTGATTGCCCTTTCGACCTGGATCTACGGCGACGATTTCACCGGCACGGCGGTCGACCATATCGCCAAGGTCAAGATCGAGGGCACCATCACAGAGGACGAGGAGCTGATCAAACGGCTGGAGACCATCCGCCAGTCCTCGAAGGTGAAAGCTGTCATCCTGTCGATCGATTCGCCGGGCGGCACCACCGTCGGCGGCGAATCGATCTACGAGGAAGTGCGCAAGCTGGCCGCCGACAAGCCTGTCGTGGCGCAGGTCGGCACGCTCGCCGCGTCGGCGGGCTACATGATCGCAACCGCGACCGACCATATCGTCGCGCGCCAATCCTCGATCGTCGGCTCGATCGGCGTGCTGATCCAGTATCCTGATGTCAGCGGTCTCATGGACAAGCTTGGCATCAAGCTGGAGGAGGTGAAATCCTCGCCCCTGAAGGCCTCGCCCTCGCCCTTCAAGCCGACCAACGACGACGAGCGCGCCATGGTCCGCAAGCTCATCCTCGACAGCTACGACTGGTTCGTCGGCATCGTCGCCGAACGCCGCAAGATGACCCGCGAGCAGGCTCTGACACTCGCCGACGGGTCGATTTTCACCGGCCGGCAGGCTGTGACAAACAAATTGATCGACGCGGTCGGTGGTGAAACCGAGGCGATCGACTGGCTCGCAACCAAGGGTGTCGATGCCAAGCTCAAGGTGGTCGAGTGGAAGAACACCGAAGGGCGCGGCGGCTTCCTGTTTTCCAAGGCGATGGCGAAAACCATCGGCAGCGCACTCGGCCTGCCGGACTATGGCGGCGACGTCATTCATGAACTCGGCGCCGACCGCTTGTTTCTTGACGGTCTCGTTTCCGTCTGGCACCCTTGAGGGATCGCTTGGGACAGGTGAAAAAGCAAATAAAATCATCCTCATAATTTTGACGGCAGTGTTTTCACGGGGAGCCTTCTGATGATCAAATCCGAACTTGTGCAGATTATCGCCACGCGCAATCCGCACCTTTTCCTGCGCGACGTCGAAAACATTGTCGGCGCGATTTTCGACGAGATCACCGACGCGCTTGCCGAAGGCAACCGGGTCGAGCTGCGCGGTTTCGGCGCTTTCTCGGTGAAAAACCGCCCTGCCCGCACCGGCCGCAACCCGCGCACCGGCGAATCCGTCGAGGTCGAGGAGAAATGGGTGCCGTTCTTCAAGACCGGCAAGGAATTGCGTGAGCGGCTGAACGGCGGCAAATAGGCGCCGCGTCCGTGGCATCCACCTGTCGACAAGTTCCTCCGACGGAAAAAACATGTTCAATCGCTTCATCCTCATCGTGGTCTTCGTGCCGCTGGCCGTCATCCTGATTGCGCTGGCCGTCGCCAACCGCGAGCTGGTGGCCTTCACGCTCGACCCTTTCAACCCTGGCAATCCGGCGCTGACGCTGACGCTGCCGCTGTTCATCTTCCTGTTCGTGGCTCTTGCCGTCGGCATGATCGTCGGCAGCCTGGCGACATGGGCCAAGCAGGGCCGCTACCGCAAGCTGGCCCGTCAGCGCGGCGTCGAGGCCGAGAACCTGCGCCAGGCGGTCAGCCGTGCACCCTCGATGCCGCAAGGCGCGGCCCAAGGGTCGGCCCACGGGTCAGCCTTGCCGAAGCCAACGAATTGAAAATCGGTTTGGCATTTCTTCCTCGACGGAGCTTTTGATGCTGACCATTTCGGCCGCCGAGGTCGATCATGCGCTCACCTTTCCCGGGCTGGTCGAGACGCTGCGCACCGCCTTTCGCGATGGAGCGGTGCAACCGGTCAGGCATCACCATACGGTCGAACGCCCCGACGGTGCGGCCTCGACGCTGTTGCTGATGCCGGCCTGGACCGACTTCAACGCCGCCGGCACCTCGGCGGGCGGCCATATCGGCGTCAAGATCGTCACCGTGTCGCCCGACAACAATGCCCTCGGCAAGCCCGCCGTGATGGGGCTTTACCTCCTGCTCGACGGCGCCACCGGAGAGCCCGAAGCCATGATCGACGGCCAGCGGCTGACGCAGTGGCGCACGGCTTGTGCCTCGGCGCTGGCGGCCTCCTATCTCGCCCGCGAGGACGCTTCGCGGCTGCTGGTGGTCGGCGCCGGCGCGCTGTCGCCCTTTCTTGCCAAGGCGCATTCGGCGGTGCGGCCGATCAAGACCATCCGCATCTGGAACCGCACCCCCGCAAATGCCGAAAAAGTTGCGGCAAATTTGCGCGCCGAAGGTTTTGCGGCTGAAGCCGCCAGCGATCTCGACGCCGAACTCGGCCAAGCCGATATCGTCTCGTCGGCGACCATCTCGACCAGGCCGCTGATCAAAGGCGCGCTCCTGCGACCGGGGACCCATGTCGACCTGGTCGGCGGCTTCACGCCCGATATGCGCGAAAGCGACGACGACGCGATTGCGCGCTCCCGCGTCTATGTCGACACCCGCGCCGGCGCCACCAAGGAAGCCGGCGACATCGTCCAGCCGCTGGCCTCCGGCGTGCTGAAGCCGGAAGCGATCATTGCCGACTTGCATGAACTAACGCGCGACGAGACGAAGGGCCGCCGAAGCAACGACGAGATCACTTTGTTCAAGTCGGTGGGCGCCGCCCTCGAGGACCTCGCCGCCGGCATTGCCGTTTACAAGGCGCTCAAGTCGTAACGTCAGCCTGCGCCTGCGAACGGGCCACTGCCAAGGCACCGGTTTTTCGGTCGACCTTCTTGATCGCCTCCGCGCTGACCGGGGTGAAGAAGTTCACCAGATTGCCATCCGGATCGCGCAGCAGCAGGGATCGGTTTCCCCATGGCATTGTCGTCGGCGGCTGTGCGAAGTCGCCGATGATCCCTGCCAGCCTGCGGTATTCCGCGTCGACATCTGCGACGCGGAACTCGATGATGACAGACCGATTGGCCGCAGGCTGTGCCACATCCGCCCCGAACAAAGCCAGGGTGCGCGTGCTGCCGATCGCCAGCGTGCAGGAGACCGTCGCCAGTTCCGCGAAATCCTCGGTGAACCAGGTTGCGGCAAGGCCGGTGATAGCCTCGTAGAATTCGACCAGAGGCTTGATCTGGGCGGTGATGATGCGGATTGAGACGAAGTCCATAATATTCTCCTGGGTTGGTATGGGTCGCGGGCTGAAGATTGTGTGCGCTTGTCGTGCTGCCGACATCCTGGCGTCGGCAGCCTTGTCGCCATTTGGCCGAGCCGATCCGGCGCGGCCAAAGCGAAGATCAGGCTGCCTTCGCCGCCTCGTCGCGCCCATCGCCTCGGCGATCAGGGAAAAGTCATGGGCGCTGATCGGCAACAGGCCGAAGCGCAACTGGTAACCCCAGTTCGACCTGCCGGCGGTGAGTTCGAGCCTGTCCAGTAGCGGCTTGATCGGCGCTTCATCTGCCCTCGCCCAGTCGACGTCGCGCCGGAACGGCACGAAACCACCGCCCATGTCGCCCCGATAGGGTTCGCCCTCGCGCACGGTGCCGATTGCCGTGAATGACTGCAGGCCGTCCTTCTCGCCCAGAACAGTAGTCGGCGAGTAATAGACGATGCCGTCGCCGGGCTTGATGCGGCGCAGGGGTGCTGATTTGCCGTGGTTGACTTGCATGAAGCCGCCTTCGCGGCCGCGCCGGACATGCTGCGCCCACGCCACCACGATCCAGTGTGCGCTCATCATTGCGCCCCATCGTTCAGCCAGTAGACGCGCAGCCGGTGATTGTCGGGGTCGAGCGCGACGAAGGTCCGGCCGAAATCCATGTCGGTCGGGCTCTGCAGTATTTTCACGCCGCGCCCGCTCCAGTCGGCATGGGTGACATCGACCGCGTCCGGCGTTTCCAGTGCAAAGACCAGTTCGGCGCCGCCGCCTGCCGCCTCGGCGGCCGGCTCTACCGTATGGCGCGACCAGAGGCCGAGCTTGAAGCCGTTGTCGAGCACGAACAGCACGAAGGTCGCAGACGCTTCGACCGGCTCGCGGCCGAGCAGTGCTCCGTAAAAGACGCCGCTGCGTTGCGGGCTGTCGACATAGAGGATGACGAAATTGGGGACGTTCATGACTGTTCTCCACGGTTCCGATTGGAGGACCATAGACGGCCATGCTGTCAGATTCTGGCAGCAATCGTCACAGCCGCGCAGAAAAGCGTCAGGCGTCAGGCCGGCGCGCATCAGGCGTCGCCCGGCGCGCATCAGGCGTCGCCCGGCGCGCATCGAGTGTTGCCCGCCATTCCCTGAGCATGGCCTGGCGGCGGCGCGGATAGCGAATGTCGGTGGCATCGAGATCGGACATGCGATCCGCGCGAAAGTGGCGAAAATCCCGCCGCGTCTCGCACCAGGCCGCCACCACGCGGACCTTGTCGAAGAAACCGAGCGCGAACGGCCAGACCATGCGTCTGGAGACGGTGCCGCCGGCATCGCGGTAGGAAAACTCCAGTTTGCGCTCGTTGCGGATGGCCTGACGAACCACGCCAAGATCGACGGCCTCGGCGGCCTCGACGCGTGGTCCGACCATAAGTGTGGTGGCTTCAAGCTCCTCGCGCAGATCATCCGGCAGCACGGCCGCGATCTTGGCCAGGGCATCGGTGGCAGCGGCCGAGAGTCGCTGATCCGGTTGCTTGGCGACCCAGCGCGAACCGAGCACGATGGCCTCGATCTCCTCGTCGGTGAACATCAGCGGCGGCAGCATAAAGCCGGGTTTTAGCACATAACCCAGCCCCGCCTCGCCCTCGATCGGCGCCCCCTGGCCCTGCAGCGTGGCGATATCGCGGTAGAGCGTGCGGATCGAAACGCCCATTTCGCCGGCAAGCGTGCGGCCGCTGACCGGCCGGCGATGCCGGCGCAGGATCTGGATCAGGTCGAGCAGGCGTTCGGAGCGGGACATGAATTTGCAATCCGGTATGGTTGGACGATAAGGCCCACAATTTCGACGGCAAGCGATTTGCACCGAACCGGAACCCCTTTGCCGCCGCCTCGTTATCCGCAGATGACGGACATACGCGGGTTTCTGTTGTTCTGGTCGATCCTCACCGCCACGGTCGCAGCGCTCAGCCTAGGACCATCTTTCGCTCATGTCTTGGAATCGCTCCCTCGACTGACGACGTGGTCACCTTCTCTGTGGCGCGAAACCACCGTCTTCAACGGCCAGTTCCTGCTGTTCCTGATCATTGGCGCACCCCTGGACCTGGCAGCGATCGGTTGTCCGGGGACTCTCGCATGGATGCTGCGTGACGATCGCCCAGCGTTTTGGTTCGTCTTGGCCGCAACCTTGCTTTATGCAGTGTCGCTCGCTGCGTGGTCCGTTCTCGTCAAACCGGCCAATGATGTTCTGGCCACCTGGGTTCCCGGACCGATCCCGGAAAATTTCGAAGCGATCCGGCTGCGCTGGGAAACCGGCCATATGGTCGTGGCCGGCATCAAGGCCGCGGGTTTCATATCGCTGATTGTCGGCTTGCTTTCCATCAGGCATGGCTGATCTACCACATGTAATCCGGCAACCGCGTTTGTTGCGCCGCTGGATGGGCTGTGGCAGAAGCGGGCCAAGCCGCCGTCCGGAGATGCTCCGTCTTGAAACCTTTTCGCGACAAACGCCGCGATAGCCGCTCGCAGTTCGCCAGAAGCGGAGCGGAACAGCCGCGCCCGCGGGAGGCTCACGCAACGGCCAGGCCGGATGCAAAACCGGGCGACCGCCATGAGACGAGAGACCGGTCCGAACCAAAGGCAGCGCCGCGTGTCCTTTCCCGCCGCCACGGCGCGCTGCCCGCCGAACGTCTTCCGGTAATCCTCGAAGTGGCGCCCAACGCCGACTACGCGTTGCTCGACAGCGGCGCCGGGCAAAAGCTTGAACAATACGGCCCCTACCGCATTGTGCGGCCCGAGGGCCAGGCGATCTGGCAAAAGGCGCTGCCGGCAAGGGACTGGGACCGTGCCGACGCCGTTTTCACCGGTGATACCGACGAGGAAGGCATCGGCCGCTGGCGCTTCCCCAGGACGCCGCTCGGCGAGACCTGGCCGATGAAGCATGACGGCATTGACTATCTCGGCCGTTTCACCTCGTTTCGCCATGTCGGCGTCTTCCCCGAACAGGCCTCGCATTGGGACCACATGGCCGGACTGATCGCGGCGGCGAAGCGACCGGTAAAGGTGCTCAACCTGTTCGGCTATACCGGACTTGCCTCGCTGGTGGCGGCCCGCGCCGGCGCCGAGGTCACCCATGTCGACGCGTCCAAGAAGGCGATCGGCTGGGCCCGCGAAAACCAGGAGATGGCCGGCCTGTCGCAAAAGCCGATCCGCTGGATCGTCGATGACGCGGTGAAATTCGCCGAACGTGAGGAACGCCGCGGCAGCCGCTACGACATCGTCCTGTTCGACCCGCCGGCCTATGGCCGCGGCCCCAAGGGCGAGGTCTGGCAGCTGTTCGAGGACCTCCCTGCCCTGACCGACCTTTGCCGCTCGATCCTGACGCCAAGACCACTAGCCGTGGTGCTGACCGCCTATTCGATCCGCGCCTCCTTCTTCGCCATCCATGCCCTGATGCGTGACACCTTTGCCGGCATGGGCGGCACGGTCGAATCCGGCGAACTGATCATCCGCGAACAATCCGCCGGGCGGGCGCTGTCGACCTCGCTGTTCTCGCGCTGGCTGGCTTGAATGCCCGGGGGTTCCGAATGAACGAGCGGCACATAGGCGCGCCAGGCCAGGTGAAAGAGGTCACCAGCCTCGCCAACCCGCTGATCAAGGACATCAAGGCGCTGGCGCTCAAGAAATTCCGCGACCAGCAGAATGCCTTCATGGCCGAGGGACTGAAGCTGGTGATCGATGCGCTCGATCTCGGCTGGCAGATCAAGACGCTGGTTTTCGCCAAGGCCGGACGTGGCAATGCGGCGGTGGAAAGGGCCGCGGCGCGCACGGTGGCCGCCGGCGGCACCGTTCTCGAAGTTTCGGAAAAGGTGCTTGTCGCCATCACCCGCCGCGACAACCCGCAGATGGTGGTCGGCGTCTTTTCACAGAAGATCCTGCCGTTGAAAGACATCCGCGCCCGGGATGGCGATGTCTGGGTGGCGCTTGACCGGGTGCGCGACCCCGGCAATCTTGGCACCGTCATCCGCACAGTCGATGCCGTCGGCGCCAGGGGCGTCATCCTGGTCGGCGAGACCACCGATCCTTTTTCCGTCGAGACCGTGCGCGCCACCATGGGCTCGATCTTCGCCGTGCCGGTCGCCAAGGCGACGCCGGAGGCCTTCCTTGCCTGGCGAAAAGGCTTCCCGGGCCTCGTCGCCGGCACGCATCTGAAGGGCGCGGTGGACTACCGCTCCGTCGATTTTTCCAAAGGTCCGGTGCTGCTGGTGATGGGCAACGAGCAGCAGGGCCTGCCCGACAGCCTAGCCGAAAGCTGCGACAGACTGCTCAGGATTCCGCAAGCCGGCCGCGCCGATTCGCTCAATCTCGCGGTGGCGACCGGCGTAATGCTGTTCGAGATCCGGCGCGGCGCGCTGAAGCTGGAGCCGGAGGACGACAAATCGTGAAATCATGGTCCCCCTACGCACTGCTGGTCGTTGCGGCAGTGGCACTTGACCAATGGGTGAAACACCTGGTCGAGACTGGCCTGCCCTTTCAGGAAAAGCTCGATCTTGTTCCGTTCCTGGCGCTTTACCGCACTTACAACACCGGCATTGCCTTCTCGATGTTTTCGTCCTTCGGCGACACGGGCCTGGTGATCATCGCAACCCTGGTTGTCGCTTTCGTGCTCTATCTCGCGGCGCGCACCCCGGCCGGCCACCTGCTTGCCCGCATCGGCTTTGCGCTGATCATCGGCGGCGCGCTCGGCAACCTGCTCGACCGCGCCGTCTATGGTCATGTCATCGACTACATTTTGTTCCACACGCCGGTCTGGTCCTTCGCTGTCTTCAACCTTGCCGATGCCTTTATCTCGGTGGGAGCGGTTTTGGTCGTCTTCGACGAACTCGTCGGCTGGCGACGCGAAGCCCGGCCTCAAGATCCGAACGCCCAAGGTCCTGACGCCTAACGATTGACCTCAGCCACCTGCCGCCGCACATTCGAAAGCCCGAGGAGAAAAAATGTCCGAAACCTTCAAAGCCATTCTCGTCTCGCGCGATGCCGAAAAGAAGCAATCGGTCGCCGTAACCGACCTGACCGAAGCCGACCTGATGGAAGGCGATGTCACCGTCGCCGTCGAGGCAACGACGGTGAACTACAAGGATGGGCTTGCCATAACAGGAAAGGCGCCGGTGATCCGCCGCTGGCCGCTGGTGCCGGGCGTCGACTTTGCCGGCACCGTCACCTCGTCTTCCCATGCCGACTGGCGCAAGGGTGACAAGGTCATTTTGAACGGCTGGGGCGTCGGCGAAACACATTTTGGCGCCTATGCCGGGCGTGCCCGCGTCAAGGGCGACTGGCTGGTGCCGTTGCCGGCCGACATGAGCCCGCATGATGCCATGGCGGTCGGTACGGCCGGCTACACGGCCATGCTTTGCGTCATCGCGCTTGAGCGCCACGGCATCGTGCCCGATCGCGGCCCGGTGGTGGTGACGGGCGCTGCCGGCGGTGTCGGTTCGGTCGCCGTCTCGATCCTGTCCAGCCTCGGCTATCATGTCATCGCCTCGACCGGCCGCAACGCCGAAAGCCCCTATCTGATCGAGCTCGGCGCCGCGGAGGTGATTTCGCGCGACGAGCTTGCCCAGCCGGCCAAACCGCTCGCCAAGGAACGCTGGGCCGGCGGCGTCGACGCGGTCGGCAGCCACACCCTGGCCAATGTGCTGTCGATGACCTCCTACGGCGGCGCGGTCGCCGCCTGCGGCCTGGCCGGCGGCATGGACCTGCCGGCAAGCGTCGCCCCCTTCATCCTGCGCGGTGTCAGCCTGCTCGGCATCGATTCGGTGATGGCGCCGAGGGCGGTCCGGATGGAGGCGTGGCGCCGCATCGGTACGGACCTCGACCACAAGAAGCTTGCCAGCCTGTCCACAACCATCGGTTTCGACGACATCGTCGGCGCCGCGCATGACATCGTCGAGGGCAAGATCCGTGGCCGCGTGGTGGTCGATATGTGAGCTTCATCTTTAGCCGGGGAGCGGCAAAAATCGCGCGACCGCTAAAATTCGAACGATCCGCCACAATTTTCCATAATCTCTATCTGGCAAACGTTCCGCATGATCGCGGAACCCGGCATCAAAGAGACGCAGAGTGCCGAGAGCGTCGATGGGACCGGCCCTGAGGCGCCAAGGCGGCAGATCGTCGCCGCGCCGCCGCTGGCGCCGGAATTGCCCAGGACCAAACGGGAAGGTCTGCCGTTCCTGACGCTCGTCGCCATCGTCGTGATGGCGGGGCTTGCCCATCTGACAGGGGCGCCGATCTTTATCACGATCGGCCTTTTGGCGACCGGCATTGCCGGTATTGCCATGCATCTGCGCGCCAAACGCACCGAGCGCCGCACGGTCGCCCTGCTCGACGAGACGACCGCGCGCAGCCGCGCCGAGATCGAAACGCTGGCCGACCGCATGTGGGAGATGCAGGAGAGCGAGGAACGCTTTCGCGGGCTGATCGACGCGCTCGGCGATCTCGTCGTCCACCGCGACCGCGACGGCCACATCGTCTATGCCAACAAGGTCTTCGCCGATCTTGTCGAAACCGACCAGCGCGACCTCGCCGGCAAGACGCTGGCCGAACTCGGCATCGATGTCGGCATCGTTCCCGATGCCGCCTTTTCCGATCACGAATGCCTGAGTTCCACCGACGTCGCCATCCGCACGCCGGGCGGTCCGCGCTGGTTCTCGTGGATCGAACTGTCGGTGCGCGACAAGGACAGCGGTGCGGTGTCGCATCGCGCCATCGCCCGCGACATCACCGCCCGCAAGCGCGCTGAATCGTCGCTCATTACCGCCCGCGAGCGGGCGGAATATGCAAGCCAGGCCAAATCGCGCTTCCTCGCCACCGTCAGTCACGAGATCCGCACGCCGATGAACGGCATCATGGGCATGGCCAGGCTCTTGGCGGACACCAACCTTTCGCCCGAACAGCGGACCTATGTTGGTGCCGTCTCCACCTCGGCCAGCGCCCTGCTGGCGCTGATCGAGGATCTGCTCGACTATTCGAAGATCGAGGCCGGCCGCTTCGACCCCGAACCGCAGCCAATGTCCGTGCGCGAGACTGCCGACAACATCATCGAGCTCCTGGCGGCACGCGCCTTCGTCAAGAATATCGGCCTTGGCTGCCATGTCGAACCCGACGTGCCGCAGATGATATCAGCCGATCCGGGAAGGGTCAGGCAGGTGCTGCTCAACCTCATCGGCAACGCCATCAAATTCACCGACGGCGGCGGCGTGCTGGTGACCGTCTCCCGCACCCGCACCGAAGCCACGGATCGCATACGCTTCACCATCACCGACACCGGTCCCGGCCTGCATGAGGACGACCTGGAGCGCATCTTCGAGGAATTCGAACAGGCTGATGGCACCTCGACCCGCACGCATGGCGGCGCGGGTCTCGGTCTTGCCATTTCAAAGCGCCTGGTGATCGCCATGGGCGGCACAATTTCCGTGTCGAGCCAGCTCGGCCAGGGTTCGGAATTCATCTTCGAAATCCCCGCGGCATCGGCCACCGAGGCGCCGCAGAACCGCCAGAATGCGCTCTCGGGCCGGCGCGCGGTAATCCTGTCAAAGAATGCCATCGAGGCCGACGCCATTGCCCGCACCATCCGCGCCAATGGCGGCAAGGTCGATCTTGCGGCGACCGCTGCCCAGGCCGCGCCCTTCGCTGGAAACTGCGACGTACTCCTGATCGACGCGACCATGGAAGAAAGTGACGGCAGGATGCTCAAGCGTCTTCGCCAGAGCGGATTTGTCGAATGTGAGGCAATCACGCTGATCGCGCCTACGGACCGCGGCATGCTCGGCGAGTTCCGCGCCAACGGCTACGCCACCTTCCTGGCAAGACCGGTACGCGGTGAGACATTGCTGCGCGTGCTTTTGACCAGCCACGCGTCGGCGCACGCCCTGCCAGAGGCGGAAAAGCTGGGCGCGCCATCCGTGCGCGCCATCGGCAGCCGCCAGCATGGCCTGTCCGTGCTGATCGCGGAAGACAACGACATCAATGCCATGCTTGCCCGCGCCACGCTTTTGAAGGCCGGCCATCGGGTGAAAGTGGTCGGCAACGGCAAGGCTGCCGTCGAGGCCGTCATCGGCACCGGCCACAAGCATCGCTTCGACGTGGTGCTGATGGATCTGCACATGCCCGTCATGGATGGGCTGGACGCCATCGCCGCCATCCGCCGCCACGAGGAGGAAACCGCCGCACCGCCGGTTCCGATCATGGTGCTGTCGGCGGACAGCCAGGAAAAGACCCGCCACGCGGTACTTGCCCACGGCGCCAGCGGCTTCGTTACCAAGCCGCTCGATCCCGATGCGCTTGTCCACGCCGTCGAGGGCCAGGTAGCGGCCTGACCTCGCCTCTCAGAACGCCTCAAAACAGCGACTTTTTCGCACGATCCTTTCCCCGGAAACCGATTCTGGTTCCCCAGGTCACGCGATAGCCAGCCGACGAAGTATTGCCCGCGAACCCGTATCACGGTACTGTCACAATCCTGTTGCACCTACACCGTATCCCCGTGCCAAGAGGGATGGCTCGAAGGAGAATCACTCGTGCATACAGTTATGCCGGAATGTGACACTCGGCCGAACGCCGGCAGCGCCTTGCTCGTCGGGCGGAATGTCGATGCCGTCAAAGGCGCATCTCTCGGCCGTATCGGCAACCTCGAAGTGCGGCTTGCTCGCAACGAGGCTGAGATCGCCGCCGCCCAGGAGGTGCGTTACCGGGTATTCTATGACGAGCTCGGCGCCAGGAAAGATCTGTTCCAGGTGCAGGACCGGCGCGATGCTGACCGCTTCGATCCATTGTGTGATCATCTGCTCGTCTTCGACACCTCGCTCTCCGGTCCCGAGCACCGCCGCATTGTCGGCACCTACCGCTTGCTGCGCCAGGAGATTGCGGCCGCCGCCGGCGGCTTCTATTCCGAGGGTGAATTCGAGCTGACCAAGCTCATCGCCCGCCATCCTGGACAGCGTTTCCTCGAACTCGGCCGCTCCTGCGTTTTGCCGGAATACCGCTCGAAGCGCACCATCGAGGCGCTGTGGCAAGGCATCTGGGCCTATATCAATCACTACGGGATCGGCGTGATGACCGGTTGCGCCTCGTTCCACGGCACCGTGCCGGCGGCGCATGCCGAAGCGCTGACCTATCTCGCTCATCACTGCCGCACGAACTCCGCCTGGGACGTGCGCGCGGTCGCCGGGCGCTATTGCTCCATGGATCTGATGCCGATCGAGGCGGTCAATGCCAAGGCCGCGATCGCGGCGATGCCGCCGCTGGTCAAGGGCTATCTGCGCGTCGGCGCGCGCATTGGCGACGGCTGCGTCATCGACCGTGAATTCTCGACGGTCGACATCTTCGTGGTGATGCCGGTCAAGGAGATCGGCGCCCGCTACGTCAATTACTATGGCGGGGAAGCACAGCGTTTCGCCGCTTGATCCAGTCATTAGTGAGTAGTAGTGCAGCCTGTCACTACTGACTACTCACCACTCACTCCCTTTTCACGGAATGTCTTCCGGCCGCCGGCCAGGGCGGCTCTTGTAGGATGGAAAGGCCCAGCCGAACTTGAGCGCGCCGCCGCGCACCAGGAATGCCGCGGCGAAGCCCGCCAGGCCCGATGCGAGCGGCGGCAGGCCGGCGAGATCGCCTAACGTAAACAGGGTGGCGCCGGCAAGGGCGGCAGTGACATAGATTTCAGGTCTCAGAAGCACTGACGGCTCACCGGCCAGCAGGTCGCGCAAGATGCCGCCGAACGTGGCGGTGAGCACGCCGGTGACGACGGACACGACCGGCGAGCCGGTGATGGCCAGGCCTTTGGCGGCACCCATCACCGAAAACGCGGCGAGGCCGACGGCATCGAGCCAGAGCAGTAATTTCCAGCGGGATTCGACACGGTGCGCCGCGAAGAAGACAAGCATCGCCACCACCGCGCAGATCAACACATAACCGGAGTTGGCGATCCAGAAGACCGGCAGATTGAGGATGACGTCACGAAACGTGCCGCCGCCGATACCGGTTACGCTGGCCAGGAACAGAAAGCCGATGATGTCGAGCTGCTTGCGCGAAGCGGCAAGCGCACCGGTCGCCGCGAAGACGGCGACGCCGGCATAGTCGAGGAGGTCGATTGGATTCAAGGGCATGAGGCAGTGGGAACTAGGGACTAGGAGTTGGGGAGTATAAATAACACGAAGCCGCGCAATAGATACGACCGCCCTAATTTCCCTACTGCCTGCTGCCTATTTCCTACTCCCCTACCTTACGCATCTTTCTCAGCCTGCTCATTGACCGGGCCGGGCTCGACCGGGGCTTCAGCGGCCACATGCTTGGGACCGCCCTTGGCGACGCCGACCATGGCCGGCCGCAGCACCCGCTCGCCGATCGAATAGCCGGGCTGCACGACCTGGACCACCGTGTTGGCCGGCACCGCCGGATTGGGCACCTCGAACATCGCCTGGTGGAAATTCGGGTCGAACTTCTCGCCTTCCGGCTCGAGCTTCTTCACCCCATGTCGCTCCAGCGCCGACAGCATGGCGCGCTCGGTGATCTCGACGCCCTCGATCAGCGCCTTGAAGCCGGCATCGCCCGACGCCGCCGCCTCGGCCGGAATGGCGTCCAGCGCCCGGCGCAGATTGTCCGACACCGACAGCATGTCGCGGGCGAAATTGGCAACCGCGTAAGCACGCGCGTCGTGAACGTCGCGCGCGGTGCGACGGCGCAGATTCTCCATCTCTGCCGCGGCGCGGAGCGCCCGGTCCTTCAGATCCTCGTTTTCCTTCATCAGCCGCAGAAGCGCTTCATAGTCGCCGTCGGCGCTGCCTTCCGCGCGCTCGGCGGCGGCCTCGGCCGCCTCGATATCCTCGGGCGCGCGTTCGTCTTTTGCCTGGTCGCTCATCGCCGTTTCCCGTTATCTCGAATGGTATGGATTTTGTGCCCGATATCGAGGTTTGGCGGCCAAAAATCAAGGGGCAAGCGATACTGTGTGCCGCCGGCGGCACTTTGCGCGCAGCCGGCACGGACTTTCGATTTTAATTCAAATTTTACTCTAACCGGCGGATTTGCTTGCGGCGATGCTGCGATAGGGGGAACCTTTCTTGTGCTGGGGGAGTTTCGAAGCCGACACAGGATTTTGAGATGACGACCCGCAACAACGCCGCCCGCGACAGGGGCGCCCGCAACAGTAGCGAAAGACGCGAAGGGCTCGACGCCGATATCAGGCGCCAGTTCGGCACGGAGGCCACGACGCGCTTTCTGCGAACGCTACCTGCTTTTCGCACGGAGTTCGACATTCCCGATCGTTTCAAGGAACTGCTCGACCGCCTGGACGGCATCGAGGGTAACTTGGCCACCGGCCAACGCGGCAACCGATAGCAGGCGACTTGGGCTCGTTCGACTGAACCCGAGATGCCCTCATAGTTGACAGTCGCGCGACATTTACGCACAGTAATTTTGCGTGATCTTTGTCTTGCGGCAGCGTCACGCGCCGCCTATGCTTCCTGATGAACATGATTTCCCCCGAAGCTGTGGCTAACAGCAAGCGTGCCTGGTTGAAGATTCTGGCGCGCTACAAGAAGCCCGACAGGCGTCGCAGCGCTGTCGAACTTGCCATCACCCTGATCCCTTTCGCCACGCTGTGGGCGCTGTCCTCGGCTGCCTATTCCTATGGCCATTGGTGGGGTCTTATCCTCATCCTTCCGGCGGCCGGCTTTCTGGTGCGGATCTTCATGATCCAGCACGATTGCGGCCATGGCTCCTTCTTTGCCAACCGCTATGCCGACGACTGGATCGGTCGCGTGCTCGGCGTCTTGACGCTAACCCCCTATGACTGCTGGCGGCGGGCGCATGCCACCCATCACGCCAGCGCCGGCAATCTCGACGAGCGCGGCATCGGTGACATCAAGACGCTGACCGTCGCCGAATACCGGCAGATGTCCTGGCGGGGCCGGCTTTCCTACCGTCTCTATCGTCATCCTCTGGTCATGTTCGGCCTTGGCCCCATATGGCTTTTCATCTTCGAACAGAGGCTGCCGGTCGGCATGATGCGAAGCGGCCTGACGCCATGGGTATCGTCCATGGCCACCAACGCCGCTATCGCGTCCATCGCAGCCGCCCTCATCTGGTTCGTCGGCCTCGGCGCCTTCCTTGTCGTCCACTTGCCGATCGTCGTCCTCGCCGGCTCGGCCGGCATCTGGCTATTCTACGTCCAGCACCAGTTCGAAGAGACGGAGTGGGCAAAGGATTCCGAATGGGAATTCCAGCATGCGGCCCTGCACGGCTCGTCCTATTATGACCTGCCGCGGGTGTTGAACTGGTTCACCGGAAATATCGGCGTCCATCACGTCCATCACCTCTCCGCCAAAGTGCCGTGCTACCGTCTTCAGGAGGTTCTCAGGGACTATCCGGAACTGCGCAAAATCGGCCGCGTCACGCTTCTCGACAGCCTGCGATGCGTGAAGCTCGCGCTGTGGGACGAGAGCCGCAGCAAGCTGGTGTCCTTCCGCGAAGCGCGCATGGCTGTCTAGAACAGCAATAGCCGCCGCACCAAAGGTGCGGCGGCCGTCCCCTGCCTAAGGTGTTGAGATTCAGGTCAGGCTGAGTCGAAAATGACGGTTTCCGAGAACCGGAGCGGAGCGTACTCAAAGTACGTGAGCACCGGAAGCGCAGGAAATCGCCATTTGCAGGCCAGCCTCACCTGAATATCAACCCGCCTTAGGCCGCCTTGCGCTCGTCGCGCATGAGCGCCTTGCCGTCGCGGATCTCGGTGCCGAGAACCTTCAGGCATTCGCGCATGAAAGCGGCAAGGCCTGGCCAGCCCTTGGCCGACACCAGATTGCCATCGACATGGGCGCCGGTCGGCGCGACGTCGATATAGATGCCGCCGGCCAGCGTGACCTCAGGCTCGCAATACTGAAGTGCGGCGACTTCCCTGCCACGCACGACGCCGTCGACCGCGATCAGGATCTGCACACCATGGCAAATGGTGAAGATCGGCTTGCCGGTCTCGTGGAAATGCCGCACCAGCGCCTGTATGCGCTTGTCTATGCGGATATATTCCGGGCCACGTCCGCCTGCCGCATAGACCGCATCGTAGTCGGTAGGGTTCACCTCGGCAAAAGTCTTGTTGAGGATGTAGTCGTGGCCGAGCTTTTCCGTATAAGTCTGGTGGCCCTCGAAGTCGTGCAGAGACGTCTTAAGTATGTCGCCCGCCTTCTTGTCGGGACACACGACATGCACCGTATGGCCAACCGCATGCATGGCCTGTTCAAAGACGAAAATCTCGTATTCCTCGCTGAACTCGCCAACGAGCATCAATATCTTCTTGCCAGCCATTCCCGGTTCCTCCCTTGTGACCACATCTATTTCAATAATAGACCTATCCTAAGGCGCGGATATAAAAGACTCAATCTGCGAATTGGTCCGACCAGATCAGGCAAATCCCGCGCTGGATCCGATCAGCCGGCGCGCTCTCGCCGCCAGGAATATTTGGGGCCTTTGGCCTCTGGCTCGGCGGTCGGCTGATAATACAGCGAAAGTCCACCGGTCCGGCCTTCCTCGAGGCGCTTCAAAAGCACCGGGTTCGACACTTCGAACTCGTCGAAACCGAGGCGCAGCATATGCGGCAGCTGGTCGACCAATACCTGCCCGGTGGCGCGGATCGCGCCCTTGAAATGATAGCGGCTGCGCAGCAGTTCGCCCTTGGAGAAGGAACGGCCGTCATTGAACGCCGGGAAGGCCAGCGCCACCAGCGACAGCTGGTCAAGTAGGTTGGCGATCTTTTCGAGTTGGTCGCCGGGCTGAAGCTCGACGCCGAGACGCTCCTTCGCCGAGCGGCGCACCTCCGGGTCCAACCCGAGGAACGCTTGCAGCGGCAGAATGAAACGGCCATTGCCGGTGAGCGCTTCGGCGCCTTCGGCATGGACCCACTCGTCCTCCCGGAAACCTTGCGGAGTCCAGAGGCGGGTCCCCAATGTTGGTTCGGTCATCAAAACTTCCTAAAGCTAAAAAGAATCCTAGAGTGAGGCGTCGGTCAGCGACTTCTCCAGCCCCGACAGATGGATGCCGCACTCAGTCTTGGCATGCCCGGCCCAGCGGCCGCTGCGCGCGTCCTCGCCCGGCTGTACCGGCTGCGTGCACGGGAAGCAACCGATCGACAGATAGCCATAGGCGACCAGCGGGTTTTCGCGCAACGCATGCGAACGCATGTAGGCGGCCTGATCCGACGTCGTCCAGTGCGCCAGCGGGTTGATGCGGATGCGTGAACCCACCGCCTCGAACACCGGAAGTGCCGCCCGCGTCGACGCCTGGAAGCGCTTGCGCCCGGTGAACCAGGCGCGGAACGGCTCGACGCCCCGCGCCAGCGGCTCGACCTTGCGCACATCGCAGCAGGCGTCGGTGTTGGTTTCGTTCAGATTGCCGGTCGGGTCGATCCGTTCGAGCGCCGCCTCGTCGGGCGTGATCACCCTGACATCGGTCAGCCCGAAATCGGCGACCAGCGCGTCGCGATAGCCAAGCGTTTCCCCGAAATGCTTGCCGGTATCGAGAAAGATGATCGGCAGCGTGCGGTCGATTTCGGAAATCATGTGCAGCAGCACGGCCGAATCGGCGCCGAAGGAGGAAACGGCGGCGATCTCGCCATGAAACAATTCCCGCGCTGACCGCTCGATGATCTTGAGCGGACTCAGGTGACCGTAGAGCGCGTCGAGCCCCGCCGCCTCTGCGGCGACGCCGGCCTCGACGTCGACAATACGGTCAAGCGGCCTTGGCTTCGCCAGCATAGAGCGCCTCCTTGAACGGCGCGGGACCGACACGGCGGTAGGCGTCGATGAATTTTTCCTGTGGATCGAGCCGAAGGCCGAGATAGGTCTCGACGATCTGCTCGATGGCGTCCGTGATCTCTTCCGATGAGAAGCCGCGGCCGATGATCTCGCCGACCGAAGTGTTTTCGTCGGCCGAGCCGCCAAGCGTGACCTGATAGAGCTCCGCGCCTTTCTTCTCGACGCCGAGAATGCCGATATGGCCGACATGATGATGGCCGCAGGCATTGATGCAGCCGGAGATCTTGAGCTTCAACTCGCCGATTTCGCGCTGCCGCTCCAGCGAGGCGAAGCGCTGAGAGATCTCCTGCGCTATCGGAATCGAGCGCGCCGTGGCCAGCGCGCAATAATCGAGGCCGGGGCAGGAGATGATGTCTGATATCAGGTTGGAATTGGCCGTCGCCAGGCCGATATCGACCAGCGCATCGTAGACCGCCTTGAGGTCGGCGCGCGCGACATGCGGCAGGATCAGGTTCTGCTCATGGCTGACACGCAGTTCGTCGAAAGCATATTTCTCGGCGATGTCGGCGACCGCTTCCATCTGGCTGTCCGAGGCGTCGCCCGGCACCTCGCCGATGCCCTTGAGCGAAATCGTCACCGCCGCATAGTCGGGATGGCGATGCGTCACCACATTCTGGTCGAGCCAATCCGAAAAGCTCTTCGAATCGAGCCGGGCCAGCTTGACCGCCTCGTCGCCTTCCGGCCGGTCGCCGAGCTGAGGTGGCGCGAAATAGGCGTCGATGGCGCGGATGTCGGCTTCCGGCAGCTTCAGCTCGGCGTCCTTCAACTCCTGCCATTCGGCCTCGACCTGGCGCGTGATCTCCTCGACCCCGGTCTCGTGGACGAGGATCTTGATGCGCGCCTTGTACTTGTTGTCGCGGCGGCCATAGAGGTTGTAAACGCGCAGGATCGCCGTGCAGTAGGACAACAGATCCGCTTCCGGCAGGAAGTCGCGGATCTTCTTGGCCACCATCGGCGTGCGGCCCTGGCCGCCGCCGATATAGACGGCAAAGCCGAGCTCGCCGGCAGCGTTCTTCTTCAAATGCAGGCCAATGTCATGTGTCTGGATGGCAGCGCGGTCGCGCTCCGCGCCCGTCACCGCGATCTTGAATTTGCGCGGCAGGAACGAGAACTCCGGATGCACGGACGACCATTGCCGCAGGATCTCGGCATAGGGACGCGGATCGGCGGCTTCGTCGGCAGCAGCGCCGGCGAAGTGGTCGGCGGTGACATTGCGAATGCAGTTGCCGCTGGTCTGGATGGCATGCATCTCGACGCTGGCCAGATCGGCCAGGATCGCGGGAATGTCGGACAGCGCCGGCCAGTTGAACTGGATGTTCTGGCGCGTGGTGAAATGGCCGTAGCCCTTGTCGTATTTGCGGGCGATATGGCCGAGCATGCGCAACTGCTTGCTGTTCAGCGTGCCGTAGGGCACCGCGATGCGCAGCATATAGGCATGCAGCTGCAGGTAGACGCCGTTCATCAGCCTCAGCGGCCGGAACTGGTCCTCGGTGATCTCGCCGGCCAGCCGGCGCTGGACCTGGTCGCTGAACTCGGCGACGCGGGCCTGAACGAAATCATGATCGAACTCATCGTAACGGTACATAGTCTGATCTTTCCGGGCGCGTCCGCCCGTGTTTCATCTGATTTGTAGTTTTAAGCCGCCCGGGCAGCCTGCTTGCCCAGATCGTGGCGGATGGTGGGGCCCGCGGCGCGGATCTTCTCGCGCAGCCGCACCGGCTCGACGACGCCATTGACGACGCTCACGTCGATCAGGTTGACGTCGACCACTTCGTTGCTGGCATGAGCCGCCGCACCGATCGCCTCCAACCGGTCCTCGGCCGCTTTGTCGTGGGCAATGTCGGCATGGTCGACCGTGTCGGCCCAACCGCCATCGGCATACCAGACGGCGATGCCGTCGGTTAGGCGGTTTGCAGTCAAAACCTTCACTGTTCAACTCCTTCGGCGGCAGCTTGAGCCGCGCCTTCATGCCTGTGCGCCGCGAGCGGCTCGGAACGTTCAAAATTGGCGCCGGCGACTGCATCGCCAATAATGGTCATCACCGGTCCTGAAAGGTCGGCGCGCGCCTCCAGCGAAGGCAGATCGGCGAGCGTGCCGTGGAAACGGCGGCGGTTGGCAAGGCTGGCATTCTCGACCACGGCGACCGCGGTGTCCGGCGACAAGCCGGCCTCGATCAGCCGGCCGGCGACCTCGGCCGCGACCGAGCGGCCCATATAGACGGCGACCGTGGCGCCGGAAATCGCAAGCTTGGCCCAGTCGGGCAGCGAATTGCCCTTGAGGTCGTGACCCGTCGTGAACACCATCGACGACGACACGCCGCGCAGCGTCAGCGGCAGTTCGAAATCGGCGGCGGCGGCAAACGCCGCGGTGACGCCCGGAACCACCTCATAAGCGATGCCGGCATCGCGCAGCGCCGCCATTTCCTCGCCCGCACGGCCGAACACCAGCGGGTCGCCGGATTTCAGCCGCACGACGCGTTTGCCGTCGCGGCCGAGTTCGATCAGCAGGGCGTTGATCTCGGCCTGGCTCTTGGTGTGGCAGCCCTTGCGCTTACCGACCGGCAGACGCTCGGCATCGCGGCGACCCATGGCGACGATCGCCTCCGGCACCAGCGCGTCATAAACGATCACGTCGGCTTCCATCAGCAGGCGATGAGCGCGCAGGGTCAGCAGGTCTTCCGCACCGGGGCCAGCCCCAACCAGAGCGATGTGGCCCGAGACCGGTGCGTTCGAGAGCAGCAGGTCGACGGCGGCATCATTCGCCTGCGACAACGCGCCGGCCTCCATGGCACGGGCTGGCGCGCCGCCGAAGAAATCGCTCCAGAAGCGGCGGCGTGCATTGCCCTTGGGCAGCAGTTTCTCAGCGGCGCCCCGGAAAGAAGCGGCAAGTGCGGCAAGCGGGCCGAGCGACGGCGACAGCATACGGTCGATGCGGCTCCGCAGCATCTGGGCAAGCACCGGGCCTGCCCCTTCGGTGCCGATGGCGATGGCGACCGGCGCGCGGTTGACCAGCGCCGGGGTGAAGAAATCGCACAGTTCCGGCCGGTCGACGGCATTGACCGGAATGCCCAACCGGCTGGCATCCTCGACAACGCGGAAGTCGAGCGCTTCGTCGCCGCTGGCGGCAAACACCATCACCACGCCTTCGAGATGCGCGACATCGTAGGCGGCGGCGATGTGGGTCGCGCCGGTGGCAGTGATGAAGGACAGCAACTCGGGTTCGGGGGCGTCGGCAATGATGCGCAACGCGGCGCTCGACTGGCCGATCAGTCGCGCCTTTGCCAACGCCTGCTCGCCGCCGCCGACAATGGCCACGGCTTCGCCTTCGACCCGCAGGAAGATTGGGAAAGCATTGAGCTTGGGCGTGGCTTGCGACATTGGGGATGGAATCCTGAACACGCGGCCAGTTCTACGCGCGAGCGCGAAAAAGCAGAAGGAACGCTCTCGCGCATCACTTTGAGGGAAGCAATCGCTTTTCTGCAAGCCTAACAGCCGGGAGAAAAATATTCCACATCGCCATTCCTGGCGGATCGAAGCCCCTGTCGCGGGCCTTGATCTCAGGCTCTTTTAGCGACAGGCAGCGCGCGCCACAAAACGGATTTTTCTAAATTCTACCAATCTACTAGATTAAAGTCGCCTCTGGAACATTCCCGCCTCGGCGCGCGTTTGCCCTGTGCAACCGAGCCTGTCCGTTCGACCGCCGCGACGGCCTTGGCAATGAGCCGAGAAGCCGGGAATGAAACCAGCAAAAGAGGAGCGCGCCATGGACAATTTGAAGCTGAAACATGGTCTTTGGATCGTGGTGGCCGATGGCGAGAAAGCGCTGTTCCTTCGCAACGAGGGCGACACGCTCCATCCGAACCTGCAAGTGGTGCAGGAAATGGAGCAGGACAATCCCGCCAGCCGCGAACAAGGCAGCGACCGGCCCGGTCGTTACAATGATGGTCCTTCCATCCACCGTAGCGCGGTCGAGGACACGGACTGGCACCGTCTCGGCAAGGAGCGTTTCGCCGACGAGATTGCCGAGCGGCTATACAAGCTCGCCCATCGCGGCACGTTCAAGGAGATCGTGCTGATCGCGCCGCCGCAGGTGCTGGGCGAGATGCGCAGGAAACTGCACAAGGAGGTTTCCGAGAAGATAGCGGCGGAAATACCGAAGACACTGACCAATCACACCGTAGCCGACATCGAGACCCTGCTGCAGGCAGCCTGACCGGGCACCGCAGCGCACAACCGACTTTCCGCATCGACCGCCAACAGACCGGAGCACGCTGCCGTGGCGGCTGATCGGGGTCTGACGCCGCCAGATCTCCGTCTTTCGCCGTCTTTGCCATAGATTTCATGGCATTGCGGGTTGCCTCATGGCCAGCCCTGCCTCCATATTGCAAAGGCGGCGGCTTCGGGCGGCGCATACCCGACATTGCGATTTCTGAAAGGCGCTCCATAGACCATGCCGCATGACACGCCCCTTATCGCCACCATCGTCGCCGGTCTGGGGCTGGCTTTCGTCTTCGGCGCTCTCGCCAACCGCTTTCGCATTCCGCCGCTGGTCGGTTACCTCGTCGCCGGCGTTCTGGTAGGACCGAACACGCCCGGCTTCGTCGCCGACGCCGGCCTTGCCAATGAACTGGCCGAGATCGGCGTCATCCTCCTGATGTTCGGCGTCGGCCTGCATTTCTCGCTGAAAGATCTGTTGTCGGTCCGCGCCATCGCCGTGCCCGGCGCCATCGTGCAGATCGGCTTTGCGACGGCGCTTGGCGCCGGCCTCGCCTGGCTGCTCGGCTGGTCGATAGGCGCCGGACTGGTCTTCGGCCTGGCCCTGTCGGTCGCCTCGACGGTGGTGCTGTTGCGCGCCCTGCAGGAGCGGCGGCTGATCGAGACCGAACGCGGCCGCATCGCTGTCGGCTGGCTGATCGTCGAGGATCTCGCCATGGTGCTGGCGCTGGTGCTGTTGCCGGCGCTGGCCGGCGTGCTCGGCGGCCAGCAGCAGGTCGAGACCCACGCCAGCCTGTTGTCGCTGCCGGCGAGCTACGGCATCTGGGGCGTCGTCGGCATGACGCTGGCCAAGGTCGCCGCCTTCGTCGTGGTCATGCTGGTGGTCGGCCGCCGGGTCATTCCCTGGATCCTGCACTATGTCGCCCATACCGGGTCGCGCGAACTGTTCCGGCTGGCGGTTCTGGCCATTGCGCTCGGCGTCGCCTTTGGCGCCGCCAAGCTGTTTGGCGTGTCGCTGGCGCTGGGCGCTTTCTTCGCCGGCATGATCATGAGCGAATCCGAACTCAGCCACCGGGCGGCCGAGGAATCGCTGCCGCTGCGCGACGCCTTTTCCGTGCTGTTCTTCGTCTCGGTCGGCATGCTGTTCGACCCGTTCAGCCTGATCGACAACGGCTTGCCGATCCTGGCGACGCTGGCGATCATCGTCATCGGCAAATCGCTGGCGGCCTTCGTCATCGTCGTCGCTTTCCGTTATCCGCTCGGCACCGCGCTGATGATCTCGGCCAGCCTCGCCCAGATCGGCGAATTCTCCTTCATCCTGGCCGAACTCGGCGTCGGCCTGAAGCTGTTGCCAGAACAGGGCCGCGACCTCATTCTGGCCGGCGCCATCCTGTCGATCCTCCTCAACCCGCTGATGTTCCTCGCCCTCGACTGGATGAAACCATGGCTGGAGGAGCGCTCCGCCAAAGCATCGCCACCGGTCGAGGCAAAGCCGATCGGTCCGGCGACGCAGCCCGGCCAGGTGGCTTCGGTCGCTGTATCTGAGACGGCGGATGGTCCGCCGCCCAGGACAGCGCTCGTCGGCCACGCCATCCTGATCGGCTATGGCCGGGTCGGCAGCCTCGTCGGCGCGGCGCTCAAGGAAGCCGCCCTGCCCTTCCTCGTCATCGAGGATGCCGACAAGACGCTGGCCAGGCTCAAGGCGGACGGCATCGAAACCGTCGCCGGCAATGCGGCCAATGCCGATGTCTTCGCCGCCGCCAATCCGGAGGCCGCCAAGCGGCTGATCCTGGCCATCCCCAACGCCTTCGAGGCCGGACAGATCGTGCTGCGCGCCCGTGCCGCCAACCCAGCCATCAGCGTCATCGCGCGCGCCCATTCCGATGCCGAGGTCGAGCATCTCAAGGGGCTTGGCGCCGACACGGTGATCATGGGCGAACGCGAGATCGCGCGTGGCATTGTCGAAGAGGTGCTTGGTCACAAGCCAGGGGCGGCTGAACCGTCCGCTGCCTGAGCGATCCTGCAGGATCACGCGACGAATGCAGAGCCGCCATTTCGAGCGATACTGCCGAGGTACTTTGCCGGCGGCTTGCCAAGCGCCTTCTTGAACATGGTGATGAAGGCCGTGACGGAACCATAGCCGAGATCGCCAGAGACCTGCTGTACGCTGGCACCGGAGGCCAGCTCTCGAATTGCGACGATCAAATGCAGTTGCTGGCGCCAGCGCCCGAAGCTCAGCCCCGTCTCCTTTACCACGAGGCGGGCGAGACTGCTTTCGCTGAGCGCAACGCGGTTGGCCCATTCCGCCAGTGTGCTGCGGTTAGCGGGGTCTTGCGCCAACGCTTCGGCGATCCTCTTCAGGCGAGGCTCGGATGAGATCGGCAGATGCAGCCGCTGGACAGGCATACGCGGCAGTTCGCTGAGCAGCGCCCTGATCAAAAGCCCGTCCCTCGCCTCATCATCCTCCACGCTATCGGACAGTTCGATAATCAGTTCGCGCAACAGTGGCGAGATCGAAAGGGTGCAGCACCGGTCCGGCAGATCGACGGCTCCCGGTTCAATGTAGACGAAGAAAATCCGCGCATTGGCGGTCGCAACATTGCTGTGCTCCATGTCGCCGGGAATCCACACCCCGCAATGAGGCGGCACCATCCACAGGCCGCTGGGCACGTGGCATGTGACGCCGCCTCCGAGCGCGAAGACGAGTTGACCCTTGCGGTGCCGGTGGGCGGGTACCTCCGCCCTGCTCTCGGGGACGTCGACGCGCACGGCAATCGCCGGCGTGGAAGGGTCATCCACATCGACGTCGAGCCAAGGGTAACGGAGGGATTGTCTCATGATTGACTGTTTTTAGAGATTAAATTCCTAGATATCCAGATTATTCGAGAGGGAAATCGATAGGTTCCGCTTGTGAATTAGCACCCTGGAGCGTGCGGCGCTGGCGACCTTTTCTTCGCCAGCGGCCGCCGGCGCTCCAAAGTCGAACCAGCAAGACCGGGCATACAACTGCCCGAAGAGCTGCGCGTCCACCGCGCGGCAGTGAGGTATGAACCATGCTCGCCCTCGTCATCTCTTCCGATAGCGCGACCGGACTGGGGATCGCGGAACTCGCCGAGCCTCAAGCGGCCTCGAACGAGGCGCTTGTTTCGGTCCACGCAACCTCGTTGAACCGCGGCGAACTGCGCCTGCTCTCCATACGTCCGAACGGCTGGATACCCGGCCAGGACATCGTTGGGGTTGTCGAACGGGCAGCAGCCGACGGCTCCGGGCCTGCCGTGGGCGCCCGGGTTGCGGCTTTGGTCGACCAGGCCGGCTGGGCCGAGCGCGTCGCCGTTCCGACCGACCGGCTCGCCGTCCTGCCGGATGACGTCAGCTTCGCTTCCGCCGCCACGCTTCCGGTCGCGGGCACGACGGCGCTGAGGACTTTGCGCCATGGCGCCGACCTGGCCGGCCAGCAGGTCCTGATCACCGGCGCAAGCGGTGCGGTCGGTCGTTTCCAGATCCAGATCGCCCGCGAGCAGGGCGCGTCGGTGACCGCGATCGCCGCCGCCCGGCATGCCCACGACCTCCGCGGCCTTGGAGCCGGGCAAGTAGTCGAGTCGATCAAGCTGGCCGAGGGACCGTTTTCGCTGATCACCGAGTCAGTCGGCGGTGAAAGCCTCGCACACGCGATCGAACGCGTCGCACCTGGCGGGGTCATCGTCATGTTCGGTTCTAGCAGCGGTGAACTCACACCCGTCGGATTCCGCCAGTTCGTTCCGGGTCACGAGGGGGCGAGGCTTCAGACTTTCGCCTACTACGCCTCTGGTCCGAGCATTGGCGCCGACATCGCCTCGCTGCTCGCTCTGGTCGCGGCTGGCCGGCTGGAAACCCGTGTGGCCTTGACCGTGCAGTGGACGGACATCGCCCAAGCCCTCGACGCACTGCGACAGCGCAGCATCAGCGGCAAGGCTGTTCTCACGATAAACGGATGAACAAACCTGCCGATAACGCAGGCGCCGACACGATGATCAGCAGACCGCGCCAAATGCTACTCTTTCACAATCGTGAGGCCTGCGTCGATCAGCAGCTTTCTGATTTTTTGAATGTCTTCGGGCGGAACATCCCACTGCCATGTGACAGGCGAGAGTTGCCGTAGAGCGCCGTAGGCGTTTTCTTCAATCCAGTGCTCCAATCGCTTGCCGTCCAACCGGCGGTCCAGATGCCCCTGTGACAACAGGTTGAAAGGAAACACGTCGCGAAGATTTTCGTTCAGACATCGTTTGTCGCTATCGGCACGGAATGTTCGGCCGAACGCGAAGGATTGCTCTCTCATTTGCGCTGGCGGGCCGTAGAGCGTCTTATCGACCGTCGCGAAGCGAGAAGATGATGAGCCTTTTGCGAATGCTCTCGGTCCCCAAAAATATGGCATCGAGAGGCCAATCCCATAGATCGGTTGCAGCTCGTCGCAGACAAATTGGAGGATTCTCTGGAACGTCCCTTTCAAATCCGCGACTGCAGCCTGGTCTATGTGAATCTCGAACAGCCTGAAGCGATCGATGGAACAACCAATTTCTATCGCAAAGTCCGACAACACATCGGGGCTACGCTTCCACAGATAGCCAACCGAGTCCCAATTTTTCTTGCTTATGACGTCGCGCTTTACAAAATTGCCGTAGAGATAGTCCTTAGCCGCTGTGCCATCGACAACGGTGGCCATGTCAGGCAAAGAGCCAATGATTTCCACGACTTGATCCAGCACTTCGCGTGCCCGATGAATGCTGAGGGTTGCGGCCCACTCATAAATCAGAAGCGACTCAACGACGTTGGTTTCCGTGAACCGCTCATATCGGCCAATCTGCTCGCTCACACGTGCTGGCCGCCATTGATGTGGATTTCCGAACCCGTCACATAGGACGCCTGCTGCGAGCACAGGAAGAAGATAATGTCGGCGACTTCCGCCGTGGTGCCGAGCCGTCGCAGCGGAATCGTCTCGACGATCTTGTCCGTTCCCGGCGACAGGATCGCCGTATCGATCTCGCCCGGCGCAATCGCATTGACGCGGATGCCGTGCGGGCCGAAATCATGGGCCATTTCGCGCGTCAGCGAGCCGAGTGCCGCCTTCGATGTCGCATAGGCGGTGCCGGCAAAGGGATGCACGCGGGTGCCGGCGATCGAGGTGACGTTGACGATCGAGCCCTTCGCCGACGCCAGTTCTTTGAACAGACCCCGCGCCAGCATGATCGGCGCGAAGAAATTGACCTGGAACACGTCGCGCCAGACATGCATCGGCGTGTCGATCGAGTTCATCCGGCTGTTGCCGTCCTCGAGCTTCGGCGAAATGCCGGCATTGTTGACCAGCGCATGCAGCTGGCCGCCATGCGCTTCCAGCCGATGGCGGATTTCCGAGACGGCGACGCCGACATCCTCCTGGTCGGCGAGATCGACCTTGATGTGGTCTTCCGGCCCGGCCGGCCACGGGCAGTCCTCGGCGAATGCCTGGCGCGAGCAGGTGATGACGCGCCAGCCCTCGCGTGAAAAGCGCTTGACCGTGGCATGGCCGATGCCCCGGCTGGCGCCGGTCAGCACGATCGTCTTCCTGGTGTCGGTCTCGGCCATGTCGCGGTCTCCAACCGGAGATGTAGCCGAACACGGCAGCGGTGGCGAGGGGTGGATCAGAGCAAGATGAAGTTGGGTTTAGCCGTTCAGCCCCCGGTGAGGATGTCGAGGATCGAGGTCTGCCGCTTCTTGACCGGGCCGCCGACATTGCCGGGCGGCACCGGGTGCTTGATCGATCCCGTGGCGCCGTCATTGCCCGGCATGCCGAAGCCGCCGGCATCGACCGTTTCCGCGGGACGCGCAGCGCGCACCGGCGCCTGTGCGGGCGCAGCAGCGCGCGCCGGGGCAGCAACCGGCGCCGATTGACCGACGGATACCGAAGGTTGCGGCGCCGGCTGGTTGTCAGCTGAGGGAATATCGTCGGGGACGATCGTATCGGGCGGCGTCGATTTCCATGTTCCGGGCAGCGGCCTGACCGGCACGCCTTCGTGTGCGGCGACCATGAATTCGTGCCAGGCCTGCGCCGGCAACGCGCCGCCGGTGACCTTCTTCATCGCGCTGCCATCGTCATTGCCGAACCAGACGCCGGTGGTGAGGTTGGCGGTGTAGCCGACGAACCAGGCATCGCGCGAATTCTGGCTGGTGCCGGTCTTACCGGCCGACGGCCAGGCGAAAGCCGCCTTCCTGGCCGTGCCGACCTCGACTGTGCCTGTCATCATCGAGTTCATCATGCCGACGATCTCGGGTTTGACGACGCGCGGCGCGCTGCCGCCATTATTGTCGTAGAGCACCTTGCCGTCGGTCGTCGTCACGCGGCGGATGAAATGGACGTCCGGCCGGTAGCCGCCATTGGCGAAGGGGACATAGGCCGACGTCAGCTCCAGCGGCGTCACTTCCGAGGTGCCGAGCGCGATCGACGTGTTGGCCGTCAAGTCGGACTGGATGCCCATGCGATGCGCCGCCTCGACCACCGCGTCGGGTCCGACTTCCATGGTCAGCTGGGCGGCCACCGAATTCAGCGATTTCGCCAGCGCGGTGGCCAGCGTCACCTTGCCGAAATACTTGCCGCCGTAATTGTCGGGCGTCCATTTGCCGATCTTGATCGGCGCATCGTTGCGCACGCTGTCGGGCGTCCGGCCGGCTTCCAGTGCCGCCATGTAGACGAAGGGCTTGAACGCCGAGCCCGGCTGGCGGCGCGCCTCCGAGGCGCGGTCGAACTGGCTGGTCGAATAATCGTAGCCGCCGACCATGGCGCGCACCGCGCCGGAATTGTCGATCGACACCAGCGCGCCCTGGCTGACATTGAGTTTCTTGCCGCTCGCGTCGATCAGCCTGCGGATCGATTGCTCGGCGAGCTTCTGCAAATTCAGATCGACCGTGGTGTCGACGACGATGTCGCCGCGCACGTCGCCGATCAGGTCGGGCAGTTCTTCCATGATGGTGTCGGCGACATAGTTTTCCGAGCCGGTCCAGTAGGACGGCGAACGGGTCGCCGGCGCGCTCATCGCGCTGGTCAGCTCCTTGGCGCTGATCTTGCCTTCCTCGCGCATGGCGGCGAGCACCAACTGCGACCGCTCCTCGGCCGCCTTCGGGTCGCGCGACGGCGACAGCCGCGACGGCGCCTTCAAAAGACCGGCCAGGAGTGCCGCCTCCGACAGCGTGACATCGCGTGCGCTCTTGCCGAAATAGCGGCGCGAGGCCGCCTCAACGCCATAGGCGCCGGAGCCGAAATAGACCCGGTTGAGGTACATTTCGAGGATCTGATCCTTGGTGTGCTTGTGCTCGAGCCACAGCGCCAAAAGCACTTCCTGCACCTTGCGCTCCAGCGTGCGGTCGGGCGTCAAAAACAGGTTCTTGGCCAATTGCTGGGTCAGCGTCGAGCCGCCCTGCGCGAAATGTCCACCGAGAACGTTGGTGACCATGGCCCTGGAAAGACCGATCGGGTCGATGCCGAAATGCGAATAGAACCGGCGATCCTCGATGGCGATGACGGCCTCGGGAATATACGGCGACATTTCATGCAGGCCGACGGCTTCGCCGCCGCTCATGCCGCGATTGGCAAGCAACTGCCCGTCGACGGAGACGATCTTGATGTTGGGTGCGCGGTCGGGGATGGCCCAGGTGGTGGCAGCCGGCATTTTCGCGCCATAATAGACGACGATGCCGGCAGCGGCGATGCCGCCCCAGATGGCCAGCACGAAGCACCAATAGACCAGGCGGCCAAGCACGCCGAACAGGCCGCGCCGGCTTTTGCCGCGCCCGCGACGCGACGATTTCGCCCTGGCCGATTTACCTTTTGCGGCGCTCTTGCGGTTGCCAGGCACGACGCGGTCCTCCTCGCTCACCGAAAAGCCGGCCGATGATTTCGCCCCCGGCGCTCCCTCGAAGCTGGGTTCGATGCGGCTGTCTTTGCGGTTCGCCATGCGCTGTGCTGTCTGTCCCAATGCCTATGGCGCTCGGCGTGAAGAGTAGATGCGGCGATTTAAGGGCGCGTTAAAGCACGAAAATGCCAGCCTCTTGAATTGATTTGGAGATTTCGAAATCCATTCGCTCGCGAGGTTGGGACGGTTCAACCTCCCAAGAAGGCAATCGTCCCGACCGGTTTTACATACGCGGCAAACGCGATCGCCCAACGGCGTTCGATCTGCGGCTCGGTTCGAAAGGATTCGCTAAAGGATGTACGAAAGCGTACAATATTGTGTCGTCAGCAGCACGGTACGGGCGTTGACGCTTGGGAGCGACCATCGCACTCCTGCCCCAGCGCGAGGCATGGGATGTCATGGCGAAAGAACCCGAGCGCCCTGGTCTGGCAGCCGAAGCCGCCCGCGCACTTGCGCGGGAATCGGGCGCCACGGAACAGCAGATACATGAAATAGTATCGCTGGTTGGGTTCGATCGCGCCTCTATCCTCCGGGAAGCTCGTCTTCTAGCGAAGAATGGATAGTCCACGAACCTTACGGTTTTTCCACAGCAGTAATTGTCGGTTTTATACCAACAGGACCGCTTGCCTAGTGCTGCCTGTGGGACGGTCTATGGTTCGCCACCGTCCGCTCGTTCGACGGGCGCGACCGGCTGAGAGATCCCGATGCTCTTGCCCAGCGGAGAGTGTTTCGTGGATCAGAAGATTCTGCAAGCCAGGAGCGAATTGCTGCGCCGCATGAGCGCCGACGATTTCGCGCGGCTGAGGCCGCATCTCCAAAGTGTTTTCCTGGAGTTGCGATCGCCCCTGGAGAATGCGGGGCAAAAGATCGAATCCGTTTATTTTCTCGAAAGCGGGATCGCCTCCGTCGTGGCAAGGACTTCGGCAGCGGCGGAAGCAGAAGTGGGGATAATCGGCTTTGAAGGAATGACCGGTTCGGCCCTGATCATGGGAGACGACCAGGCGAGCCTTGATTGCTATGTCCAGTCGACAAGCGAGGCGATACACATCGGCGCCGGCCCATTCGTCGAGGCCTTGCAGGACAGCCCTACCTTGCGGGCTTTCTTGCTGCGTTACGTCCAATATTTCCACGTTCAGACGAGCTACACGGCATCGGCCAACGCGCGGCAGAGCCTGGAGGTTCGGTTGGCCAGATGGCTTTTGATGTGCAGCGACAGGACCGTCGGCGACAGGCTTATGATAACCCACGAATTTCTCTCCATCATGCTGGGTGTCCGACGCCCCGGCGTAACTGTGGGGCTCCAGATAATCGAGAGCCATGGCTATATCCGTGCCCGCCGTGGAGAGATCACGATCCGCGATCGGGAGGGCCTTCGGAAATTGGCGAAAGAGTCTTACGGCCCTCCTGAAGTCGAATACCGTCGGCTGGTCGGAGATCTGGGTTCAAAGAACCCTTCGAGGCAGGAACGTCCCCCCACCTGACCATCGATATGTTTGTACGGGTTGGAAGTAGCTGCTGGTCCGCGACCGGGATCGAGGCAAATTGCAAATGGCCGACGCGATGGTGCCAGTGAAGGCAGCATTGCCTGAACCCGCGTCGGCCACTACGGCGCACTTTGGGGGTTTGCCGTCTAACCAAGCTAACACGCACCAAACGGCCGGCAATGATGCGCCCGGCTTGGTAAAAAACGTACAGAAAAGTGATCTTGAAAGCCCGGTTCAGCCAAACATATAAATTTTTACGGCGCAATTTCTGAGCGCGGGGCAATGCGGTGGGCGGCACGGTCAAAGAAGGCGCAAGCCTGACAACGGTTGAGGTCGTGGAAGCCTGCGGCGAATGGTTCGTGCGCGTAGTCGAGGACGGCAAGGAAGACAATCGATCCTTCGATCTGGAATCTTATGCTCTCGCTTTCGCCGAGGGCCAGCGGCTGCGGCTCAAACTGGCCGAAATCGTGCGACTTTAGGCACCTCAGAATATTGAACCAATTCCGTGGTTCGGCTGTTTGAGGTGATGCCGCGCTATTTCTTCGACTTTGTCGACACCAGCGAAGCCTATTTCGACGACGAGGGGACGGAGCTTCCAGACTTCGACGCCGCGAAGGACGAAGCGGTAAGGGCGCTCGTTGAAATAGTAAAAGAGGTTTTGCCGGACGGATCATATCGCGAACTGGCGTTCAAGGTCCGCGACGAGCGCGGCAACCAGCTTATGCAAGTCGTGATCAAGTTCGAGCTGCAGATGCCGTAACCGGGGCCGGCTGGATCATCGATTTCAACCGGAAGAAGCCAGCGTCTGTTACAGACGGGAAAGCTGAGCCGGCCCCACGACTCGTACCGAACGGCCACCATGGCGCGGCTGACCCAAAGCGATCAGTTCTGCTGGATCGAAATGCCCTTGTCGTCGATCTTGAGCTCCACGCCCTTCGGCTTGGTCTGCTCGCCGTAGACATAGATGCCGAGCGCTACGACCACGACCAGAAGCGCGCCAACGAGAAGATAGAGCGTATTCTGTTTCATGGCGCGCCCTTGTTCATATCGAGCATCATGCTCGCTTCAGGACCTTGACCAGCACCAGCAGGATGACGGCACCGATCGTGGCATTGATGATGGCGGCGATGGTGCCGCCGCCAATGGCGAAGCCCAACCTGGGGAAAAGCCAGCCGGCGATCAAGGCGCCGACGATGCCGACAACGATGTTGCCGATCAACCCGAAGCCGAAACCCGAGACGATGAGGCCGGCGAGCCAACCGGCGATGGCGCCGATGATGATGAAAACGAGAAGGCTTTCGATACCCATAGAGCGTTCCTCCGCGAGAAGAGGCTGCAGCGGAAAATCCGAATCAGCCTCGATATCAACGGCTTCAAGCTATGCGAAAGTGACCGGTCCCGCCAGCGGCGGCGTCATTCGTCGTCGCTGCCTTCGGAGGTCGGCCGCCAGCTCGTCGGATCGACCCGCTTCTGGGTATCGCTGTCGATATAGGTCCACCAGCCCGCATCGCGATACTGTGCGATGGATTCGTTGATCACGCCGTTGCTGTCTTTCCAGTAGATGGTGACCTTGGAACCGTCCTTCGGCGCTGTCTCGATTGGTTGACGGGCAGCCATCTCATCCCCTCCATGGACCGACGGAAACGCCGGGGAGCACGCCCGGTTCCGTCATCAACTATGTGCAAAAATATCCTCTTCGTCCCAGCCCATCAGGTCGAGCTTGGCACGCGTCGGCAGGAAGCGGAAGCAGGCCTCGGCCTCCTTCGTCCGGTTCTCGCGCGCCAGCCGTGCGCTCAGCACCTCGCGCAGCCGGTGCAGGTAGAGCACGTCGGAGGCGGCGTATTCGAGCTGCTCGGGCGACAATGTCTCCGCCGCCCAGTCCGACGATTGCTGCGCCTTCGACAGGCCGACGCCGAGAAGCTCGAAGCAGATATCCTTCAGCCCGTGCCGGTCGGTGTAGGTGCGGGTCAGCCGCGAGGCGATCTTGGTGCAGAACACCGGCTCCGCCATGACGCCGAAGGCGTTGTAGAGCACGGCCAGGTCGAAGCGGCCGTAGTGGAACAGCTTGGTCACATTGCGGTTCCTCAACAGGCTGACCAGGTTCGGCGCCCTCTTCTGGCCGGGCGCGATCTGGATGACGTCGGCCGAGCCGTCGCCCGGTGAGATCTGCACCACGCACAACCGGTCGCGATGCGGGTTCAGCCCCAGCGTCTCGGTGTCGATGGCGACCGCCCCGACATTGTAGTGGGCAAGGTCGGGCAGGTCATTTTTGTGGAAGCGGATGTCGCTCATCGTCTTCTCCGGTGAGGGCGTGCATCGTCCTCGCCGCGATCCGGCGAAAAATCAACAAAAACTTGTCTTTCCACCACTTCAGCTTTTCAGCGCATCGAGAATGCGCGCCCAGGAGCGCTGTCCCTTGTGGAAGGAACTCATCTCGTATTTCTCATTGGGTGAATGGATGCGGTCGTCGTCGAGGCCGAAACCGACCAGCAGGGATTCGATGCCGAGATAGGTCTGGAAATCGCCGACCACCGGGATAGAACCGCCGCTCCCCGTGGTCACCGCCGGCTTCGGCCATTCGTCGGACAGCGCGTTCTTGGCCTTGGCGAGGAACGGCGAGTCGTAGGAGAGCTGGATTGCCGGCGAACCGCCATGCGGATGGAATTCGACCGAGCAATCGGCCGGGATACGTTCCCGTACGAAGGCCTGGAAAGCAGCGCGGATCTTCTCGGGGTCTTGCTTGTGGACCAGACGGAACGACACCTTTGCCGAGGCTTCCGCGGCAATCACCGTCTTGAAACCCTTGCCGGTATAGCCGCCGGTGATGCCGTTGAATTCGGCAGTCGGCCGCGCCCAGGTGAGTTCGAGCACCGAGCGGCCCTTTTCGCCCGAGGGGATCGACAGGCCGACCGGGCCGAGGAAGGTCTCGGCGGTCTCGCCCAGCGTTTCCCACGATTTCAGTACCTGCGAAGGCGTTTCCTCGACGCCGTCATAGAAACCCGGAATGGTGACATGGCCGTCCTTGTCGTGGATGTCGGCGAGGATCCTGGCCAGGATGCGGATCGGATTGGCCGCGGCGCCGCCATAGAGACCGGAATGCAAGTCGCGGTCGGCGGCTTTCACCGTGATCTCCTCGCCGACCAGCCCGCGCAGCGAAACGCAGATCGAGGGCGTATCGCGGTCCCACATGCCGGTGTCGCAGACAAGCGCGAAATCGGCCTTGAGCTCGGCCGCGTTTGCCTCGAGGAACGGCTTCAGCGACGGCGAGCCGGACTCCTCCTCGCCCTCGAACAGGATCGTAATGCGGCACGGCAGGCTGCCATGCACCTGCTTCCAGGCGCGGCAGGCTTCGACGAAGGTCATCAACTGCCCCTTGTCGTCGGCCGAACCGCGCCCGGTGATCACCTTGTGGCCGGGCCCGATCTCCTTGACGGCGGGCGCGAACGGGTCGTTTTCCCAGAGCTCGATCGGGTCGACCGGCTGCACGTCATAATGGCCGTAGAACAGCACATGCGGCGCGCCCGCCGGGCCTTCGTGATGCGCCACCACCATCGGATGGCCTGGCGTGTCGCGCATATTGGCGTCGAAGCCGATCAGCTTGAGCTCCGCTACCAGCCATTCCGCCGCTTTGCGACACTCCGCGGCATAGGCCGGATCGGTGGAGATCGACTTGATCCTGAGCAGGCCGAACAGGCGCTCCAGGCTCTGGTCGAGGTTGTTGTCGAGACGGTCGAGAACGGGGGAAACTGCTGACATTTTCAAAGCCTTTCGATTCAGAACCGGCACCGTAAAGGCAGGACTGGAAAACGAAAAGCCCGCGATCGTTGGACCACGGCCGGTGAACGCCTGGCAACGTGAATGCCTGGCAAAAGGCAAAAAAATGCCGCCGTGGTGGAGGGGGAACCACGGCGGCCTTTACTCGAAACGATGCGGCAGCCCGGAGAGGGGGGATAGGCTGCCGCAAGTGTCCGGGATAGGCGGGGGACGGGCCTTGCTCCGGACGTCGGCGAAAAACTGCCGATGCCCTCTATCTGTGTCTTCGAACGTGGCGATTCAAGGGCACCAAAATTACACTTTTGTAACGTGCCCGTGATCGGCCCGGCCCTCGGGCTGGAAACCACATCAGGTGGCCAGTTCTGTCAGGGTGTTGCCGGAACCGGTGATCAGCGCCGCCTTTGGCATGGACCGCAACGCCGCGCCGCGCTATCCCTGCCGGCATGAAAAAAGGCGATCATCTCTTTCTTGTCGACGGCTCCGGCTACATCTTTCGCGCCTATCACGCGCTGCCGCCGCTCAACCGCAAATCGGACGGCTTGCCGACCGGTGCCGTGCTCGGCTTCTGCAATATGGTGTGGAAGCTGATGCAGGATGCCCGCAATACCGACGTTGGCGTGGTGCCTACGCATTTCGCGGTCATCTTCGACTATTCGTCGAAGACCTTTCGCAACGACCTCTACCCCGAATACAAGGCCAACCGCTCGGCCCCGCCGGAAGACCTGATTCCACAATTCGGCCTGATCCGCCAGGCGACCGCGGCGTTCAACCTGCCCTGCATCGAAATGGAAGGGTTCGAGGCCGACGACCTCATCGCCACCTATTGCCGGCTCGCCTGCGATGCCGGCGGCGACACCACCATCATCTCCTCCGACAAGGACCTGATGCAGTTGGTCGGCGCTACCGTCGGCATGTACGACCCGATGAAAGACCGCCAGATCGGCATTCCCGAAGTCATCGAGAAATGGGGCGTGCCGCCGGAAAAGATGATCGACCTGCAGGCGCTGACCGGCGACTCCGTCGACAACGTGCCGGGTGTGCCCGGCATCGGCCCGAAGACGGCGGCGCAATTGCTCGAACAGTTCGGCGATCTCGACGGCCTGCTCGCCCGCGCCGGCGAGATCAAGCAGGACAAGCGGCGGGAATCGATCATCGCCAATGCCGACAAGGCGCGCATTTCACGCGAGTTGGTGACGCTGAAGAACGACGTGCCTGTTGCCGAAGGCTTGGACGATTTCGTCCTGAATGCGCCCGACGGACCGAAGCTGATCGGCTTCCTCAAGACCATGGAATTCACCACGCTGACCCGCCGTGTCGGTGAAGCAACCGGGACCGAAATCGGCGATGTCCAGGCCGTTGCGGTCACCATCGAACGCGCCGACACCGCGCATGGCCCCGATGTCGGGTCCGGAGCGCCGGCAGCCGCCGAAAGCGCGGCTGGTGCCGGGCCTGACGAAGCAGCGTCCGCCAAGGCGCAGGCACCCTCGCAAGGCGACACCCCCTCCCTGCTCTCGGCGCTGCGCCTGGAGGCAGCTTCCGCCGGCAAGATCGACACATCAGCCTATGTCGCCATCCGTAATGCCGCGACGCTGAAGGCTTGGTTGGCGGAGGCCAGGGAGACAGGTGTCGTCGCCTTCGATACGCAGACCACCTCGTCCGATCCGATGCTGGCTGACCTCGTCGGTTTCTCCATGGCCATCGCGCCAGGCCGCGCCGCCTATGTGCCGCTCGCCCACACGAGCGGAAACGGCGACCTGCTCGGCGGCGGGCTGATCGAGAACCAGGTCCCGGTCCGCGAAGCGCTGGCCCTCCTGAAACCCTTGCTCGAGGATCGCTCCGTCCTCAAGATCGTGCAGGACGTCAAGTACGACATCGTCGTGATGAACCGCCATGGCATCGACGTCGCGCCCTTCGACGACACCATGCTGATCTCCTACGTGCTCGACGCCGGCACCGGCCACCACACCTTGGCGGCTCTGTCCGAAAAATGGCTTGGCCATGCGCCGACCCCACTCAGGGATCTCGCCGGTTCCGGCAGGAGCCTGGTCGGCTTCGACCAGGTCGACATCGACAGGGCGGCCAGCTACGCCGCCGAGCACGCCGACGTGACGCTGAGGCTGTGGCGGGTGCTGAAGCCGCGGCTGGCCGCCAAGGGCCTCGTCTCGGTCTACGAGCGTCTGGAACGGCCGCTGGTGCCTGTTCTGGCCAGGATGGAACAGCGCGGCATCTCGGTCGACCGGCAGATCCTGTCGCGGCTCTCCGGCGAGCTGGCGCAAGGCGCGGCACGGCTGGAAGAGGAAATCTATGGGCTGGTCGGCGAGCGCATCAATATCGGCTCGCCCAAGCAGCTTGGCGACATCCTGTTTGGTCGCATGGGCCTGCCGGGCGGTTCGAAAACCAAGACCGGACAGTGGTCGACCTCGGCGCAATTGCTGGAGGATCTCGCCGCCGAGGGCCACGAGCTGCCCAGAAAAATCGTCGACTGGCGCCAGCTCACCAAGCTGAAATCGACCTACACCGACGCCCTGCCCGGTTTCATCCACCCCGACACCAGGCGCGTCCACACCTCCTACGCGCTGGCCGCGACAACGACGGGCCGGTTGTCGTCCTCCGACCCCAATTTGCAGAACATCCCGGTGCGCACCGCCGAGGGGCGCAAGATCAGGACGGCCTTCATTGCCGACAAGGGCCACAAGCTGGTGTCGGCCGACTACAGCCAGATCGAGCTGCGCGTGCTTGCCCATGTCGCCGAAATCCCGCAGCTCACGCAGGCTTTCGCCGAAGGCGCCGACATCCACGCCATCACCGCCTCGGAGATGTTCAACGTCCCGGTCGAGGGCATGCCATCAGAGGTGCGCCGTCGCGCCAAGGCGATCAATTTCGGCATCATCTATGGCATCTCGGCTTTCGGCCTGGCCAACCAGCTGTCGATCCCGCGCGAGGAAGCCAGCGCCTATATCAAGAAATATTTCGAACGCTTCCCCGGCATCCGCGACTATATCGAGGCGACCAAGGCCTATGCCCGCGAATACGGCTTCGTCGAAACTATCTTCGGCCGCCGCATCCATTACCCGGAGATACGCTCGTCAAATCCTTCGATCCGCGCCTTCAACGAGCGCGCCTCGATCAATGCGCGCCTGCAAGGCACCGCCGCCGACATCATCCGCCGCGCCATGGTCCATATGGACGAGGCGCTGGAGAAGGCAGGGCTCTCGGCCCGCATGCTGTTGCAGGTGCATGACGAGCTGATCTTCGAAACGGTGGAAGCGGAAGTCGAGGCGACGATCCCCGTCGTGCGCCAGGTGATGGAGCACGCGCCGATGCCGGCGGTTTCAATGTCGGTGCCACTGCATGTCGACGCCCGCGCCGCCAGCAACTGGGACGAGGCGCATTAGCAATCCGAACGGCTGGACGCGCCGCGTTCCTTCACACCCCTCCGTCCTGCCGGACATCTCCCCCGCAAGGGGGGAGATCGGCAGTTTCACGGGCAGCGCTTTCATTTCAACGCTGGCAACTGGCGAAAGCTGAAGCGACAACTAATCTCCCCCCTTGCGGGGGAGATGTCCGGCAGGACAGAGGGGGGTACTGTCCCTCCAGCGTCGACAAGGCAGGCCTTCAAGCCGCCTCCGCCAAACACTTGGCGCACGTCCCCCGAAATTCGATCACCGCCTTCTTCGCGGCGAAACCGGTCGAGCGCACCCATTCGTCCAGCTGGTGGCCGACATCGTGGTCGGACATTTCGGTCACTTGCCCGCATGTGTCACAGATGGCAAAGGCGGTCATCGAATGGCTGTGATCGTGCGGTTCGGCGCAGGCGACGAACGAGTTGAGGCTTTCGAGCCTGTGCACGAGACCGGACTTAACCAGCGTATCGAGCGCGCGATAGACCTGGAGCGGCGCCCGGAAACCACGCTCGCGCAGCTGGTCGAGCAATGTGTAGGCGCTGAGCGGTCCGCTGGCGGCCTCGAGTTTCTCGAGCACGCACAATTGGTTCTTCGTCAGCACATCCCTAGCCGCCATGATCCCGTTTCCAGCCTGTCTGCGCCATCCGCACGCCACGTCTGCATGCCAATGGATCCTCGTCCCTACCCAGATAGCGACGAACAGGCGTTTTTGCTACTGTTTCCGCCTGAAGGCTTCGTGGCGCGATGGCGCATCGCGGGCCGAGCGTAGCGCCGCATTCGAAATACCCGAGCGGGTACACGTTCGAATGAAAGACGGCGGGACCAGGCCCCGCCACCTTATATTTTGCCGGCTATTGATTTCCGGTCACTTCCTCGGGGGGCCTTTGCGCTCTGCCGAGGCCGCCCACAGATTGATGTCGGCTTCGCGCGCGTAGGTGTCGATCTCGGCGAGTTCGGCGTCACTGAAATCGAGCGCCTTCAGCGCGCCGACGCAATCCTCGACCTGTTCCGGCCGGCTGGCGCCGATCAGCGCCGAGGTCACCCGGCCCTTGCGCAGCACCCAGGCCAGCGCCATCTGCGCCAACGTCTGGCCGCGGCGGCCGGCAATCGCGTTCAGCGCCTTGATGTTGGCGATGGTCTTGTCGTTGATGAAGGCCGGCTTCAGCGACTTGCCCTGGCTGGCGCGGCTGCCCTCGGGGATGCCGCCGAGATATTTGTCGGTCAGCATGCCTTGCGCCAGCGGCGTGAACACGATCGAGCCGACGCCGAGACCCTCCAGCGTGTCGAGCAGACCATCGTCCTCGACCCAGCGGTTGAGCATCGAATAGCTCGGCTGGTGGATGATGCAGGGCGTGCCGAGCTGCTTCAAAATGTCGGCCGCTTCACGCGTACGCTGCGAATTATAAGAGGAGATCCCGGCATAGAGCGCCTTGCCCGAACGCACCGCATGGTCGAGCGCACCCATCGTCTCCTCCAGCGGCGTATCGGGGTCGAAACGATGCGAATAGAAGATGTCGACATAGTCGAGCCCCATCCGCTTCAGGCTCTGGTCGAGGCTTGCCAGCACATATTTGCGTCCGCCCCATTCACCGTAGGGTCCGGCCCACATTTCATAGCCCGCCTTGGTCGAGATGATCAGCTCGTCGCGATAGGCGGCAAAGTCCGTGCGCAGGATTTCGCCGAAAGCGGTCTCGGCCGAGCCCGGCGGCGGGCCGTAATTGTTGGCAAGGTCGAAATGCGTGATGCCAAGGTCAAAGGCCTTGCGCACGATGGCCTGCTTGGTTTTGTGCGGCGTGTCGTTGCCGAAATTGTGCCAAAGCCCGAGCGAGATGGCCGGCAGCTTCAGGCCGGATCGCCCACAGCGGTTGTAGATCATCTTCTCGTAGCGGTTTTCGGCGGCAACATAGGGCATGGGGAAATCCTCGTATCTGAACGGACTAGAGCAATTCCAGGAAAAGTGTGAAACGGTTTTCCGCCCGGAATTGCGCAAGAACAAAGAGATAGAGTGGTTGGGCGTTTCTGTGAAACGATGAACCGCTCTAGGAGCCGTCGTCACGAATATGACGAGAAGCCCCGCGCGCCATCCTTACCCTCTCCCCAAGGCAACGGGGAGAGGGACAATCAAAATTATCGATAATCGCTGCGGGTTTATTTCTTCTTGGCCAGCAGCGCCTTCGCTTCCTCGATGCCGAGTGCGGCCGGCCGTTCGCAGCTCGTCTGCATGGCGACGAACTTGCCGGTCTCGCCGGAGAGCAATATGCCGGTCATGACGTCGACGGCATGCAGCGCCAGTTCCATCGAGCAGCGGTGCGGCCGCCCTTCGGTGATCGCCAATGCCATGTCGGCCAGGCCGGCGGTCCGGTAATTGGCCATCATGCCGTGCGAATGCATCTCATTGGCCACGCCGAACGGATGCTTCCATTTCGGCAGCTTCTTGACCGGCTTGGCCGCCTCGGTGAGACGCACTTCGCCACCGAAGAAATTCGGATCCGGCACGAACACCGTGCCCGCCTCGCCATAGAGCTCCATCGGCGCATGGCCATGGCTCCAGACGTCCCAGCTGGTGTTGAGCGTGACCACGGCGCCATTCTCGAACTCCAGCAGACCGTGGATGGTCGTCGGCGTGGCGACCGGGATTTTTTCGCCCGCGCGCGGCCTGGACGAAATCGTCCGCTCTTTCGCAGGGATCGAGGCGAAGGCCGCGACCCGGCTAACCGGCCCGATCAACTGGATCAGATTGGTGATGTAGTAGGGTCCGATATCGAGCACCGGTCCCGCGCCAGGCAGGAAGAAGAAGTCCGGATTGGGATGCCAGTGCTCCATGCCGTGGCTCATCACATGGCAGGTGCCGCTGGTGATCTTGCCGAGCTTGCCGGTGTCGATCAGGTCGCGCACAAGCTGATGCGCGCCGCCGAGGAAGGTGTCGGGCGCCGAGCCGATGCGCAGCCCCTTTTTCTCTGCCCGCTTCTTCAGGTCGAGCCCTTCCTTGACCGACAGCACGAAGGGCTTTTCCGAATAGACGTGCTTGCCGGCATCGAGGATCTGCTTCGACACCTCGTAATGCACCGCCGGAATGGTGAGGTTGACGATGATGTCTATGTCGTCGTCCTTGAGCAGATCGTCGACGGTTTCCGCGCGCAGCTTGAATTCCTTCGCCCGCGCCCTTGCGGCATCCATATTGATGTCGGCGCAAGCCCGCATCTCGATGCCGCGGAACAGCGGGGCAAGCGAGAAATACGCCTTCGAGATGTTGCCGCAGCCGATAACGCCGATACCCAGTTTTTTTGCCATGTTGGTTGTTCCTAGTAATTCTTGACGGATGCGATCGAGCGGCGGGCGAAACGCTCGACATCGTTGGGATTGTCCTGCTCCATGACGTAGTACTTGGCGGCGCTGTTAGAGCGCAATGCCTTGATCAGGCCGGCCCAGTCGATCGTGCCGTGGCCGACATCCGACCAACCGTCCTCGTCGAGCCCCTCGCCGGGCCTGGCCATGTCCTTGACGTGGACGGCGACGATGCGCTTGCCGTGCTTTTCGATCCACGGCAGCGGATCGCCACCGCCGCGCACCACCCAGGCGACGTCCATTTCCCAGCCGGTGTTGGGTGCGGAAGACAGGATGTGATCCTGCGGCACCGAGCCGTCGGCAAGCGTCTTGAATTCGAAATCATGGTTGTGCCAGGCAAAGCCGTAGCCGGCTTTTTTTGCGGCCTCGCCGACCTTGGCCAGACGCTCGCCGAAACCGCGCCAGCCGGCTGTGTCCGCCGGCCTGGCGTCGGCGGCCAGATGGGGGCAGATCAGCAGCGTGATGCCGAGCGCGTCGGCGATTTTGCGCACGCCGTCGAAATCCTTCTCCAGCGCATCGATCGAGAAATGCCCGGTCGGCATGGCAAGCCCGTTCTTGTCGAGCTCGGCGCGGAAGGATTTGGGATCGTCATAGACGCCGCCAAAGCCTTCGACCTGCGCGTAGCCGAGTTCGCCGAGCGTCTTCAGCACGCCCTCCCAGGGCAGGAAATTGCGGGCGCTGTAAAGTTGGAATGACCAGTTCATCGTCTCTGTCCGTTTCTTGGGGGATGGATCTCTTGGGGAATAGGTGGATTGGAGTCTAAAGGCGGTTGCCGGTTTTGGCATCGAACAGCGAGGCGCGCATCGGGTCGAAACCGACGCTCACCGTGTCCGCATTGTTTGGCGTGCGTTCCGAGGTAACTCGGACGGTGAAATTCTGCCCGCCGAGCTTCAGCCACACCAGCGTGTCGGAGCCCATCGGCTCGACGACCTCGACACTTGTCGTCGCGGTAAATGGCCAGCCCGCCCCGCTGTTGAAGGCAACGTGCTCGGGGCGAATGCCGAACACCGCCGGACCCGGCGTCGGTTCTTTCTCGAAGGTGTAGGTTGCGAGCGGGATACGCACGTCCTCGACGGCGAAGTGCCAGTCGCCTTTGTCCTTCTCCAGCCTGCCTTCGAGGAAATTCATCGCCGGTGAGCCAAGGAAGCCGGCGACAAACCGGTTGACCGGCCGGTTGTAGATCGTCTGCGGCGCGTCGAGCTGCTGGATGACGCCGCCCTTCATCACCGCGATGCGGTCGGCCAGCGTCATCGCCTCGATCTGGTCGTGGGTGACATAGATCATCGTGTTCTCAAGCTTGCGGTGCAGAAGCTTGATCTCGACCCTGAGCTCGGAGCGCAGCTTGGCGTCGAGATTGGAGAGCGGCTCGTCGAACAGGAAGACATCGACGTCGCGCACCAGCGCCCGCCCGATCGCGACGCGTTGGCGCTGGCCACCGGACAGGGCGGCAGGTTTGCGCTGCAGCAGCGGCTCGATCTGCAGGATTTCCGCGGCGCGCGCGATGCGCTTGGCGATCTCGTCCTTGGCCAGGCCGGCGACGCGCAGGCCGAAGGAGAGGTTCTTCTCCACCGTCATTTGCGGATAGAGCGCGTAAGACTGGAACACCATGCCGATGCCGCGGTCCTTGGGCTCTTCCCAGGTGACGTTCTTGCCCTTGATGAAGATGCGGCCGTCCGAAATGTCGAGCAGGCCGGCGATGCAGTTGAGCAAGGTCGACTTGCCGCAGCCGGACGGCCCGAGCAGCACGATGAACTCGCCCTCGGCGACGTCGAGGTTGAGCGTCTCCAGCACCGAGATCGCGCCGAAATTCAGCGACAGGTCCTGGATCGACACGCTGGGGTTGGCGATTGCTGTCATTATCACCCTTTCACCGCGCCGGCGGCGATGCCGCGCACGAAGAGCTTGCCGGAGAGGAAGTAGACGATGAGCGGCACAAGGCCGGTCAGGATGGTGGCGGCCATGTTGACGTTGTATTCCTTCACGCCCTGCACCGAGTTGACGATGTTGTTGAGCTGCACCGTCATCGGATAGGTGTCGGGGCGGGTGTAGACGACGCCAAACAGGAAGTCGTTCCAGATGCCGGTCACCTGCAGGATGACGGCGACGACGAAGATCGGCAGCGACATCGGCAGCATGATCCTGAGATAGATGCCCCAGAAACCGGCGCCGTCGACGCGCGCGGCCCGGAACAGCTCCTCCGGCATGGAGGAGAAATAGTTGCGGAACAGGAGCGTCAGGATCGGCATGCCGAAAATGGAATGGACGATCACCAGGCCGCTCAGGCTGCCATAGAGGCCGATCTCGCGCAGGATGATGACGATCGGATAGATCATCACCTGATAGGGGATGAAGGCGCCGACGATCAGGATGACGAAGAACGTGTCGGCGCCCTTGAAGCGCCAGTTGGCGAGTGCGTAACCGTTCACCGAGGCAATGGCGATCGAGAGGATCACCGAGGGAATGGTGATGCGCACCGAGTTCCAGAACCCACGCGAGAGCCCGTCGCAGTTGAGCCCGGTGCAGGCCTGCGACCAGGCCTTGACCCACGGTTCGAAAGTGATCTCGAGCGGCGGCGAGAAGATGTTGCCGAGGCGTATCTCGGGCATGCCCTTGAGCGAGGTGACGACCATCACATAGAGCGGCAGCAGATAGTAGAGCGCCACGACGATGAGCGTGCCATAAAGGAAAATATTGCGGCGCGAGAATGTATGGCGCGGCTTCGGCCCACGCGGCCCCAAGGCTTCGCGCCCGACGCCGGCAGGGGTCAAGGAGACATCCTGATCAGCCACGCTTCCTGCCTCCGAATTCGAGATAGGCCCACGGCACGATGACGATCATTACCGACAGCAGCATCATCGTCGAGGCGGCGAAGCCCTGGCCGAGATTCTGGGCGAAGAACATGTAGTCGTAGACATACTTTGCCGGCACTTCGGAAGCGATGCCGGGACCGCCGCTGGTCTGGGCGACGACGAGGTCATAGACCTTGACGATGCCGGAGGCGATGATGACGAGCGTGGTGATGAAGACCGGCCGCATCATCGGGATGATGATGAACAGATAGGTCTTCCACATCGGTATCCCATCCACCCGCGCGGCCTTCCAGATGTCCTCGTCAATGCCGCGCAGGCCGGCCAGCATCAGGCACATGATGAGCCCGGTGCCTTGCCAGAGTGCGGCGATCGATATGCCGTAGATGACGATGCTGGAATCATAGAGCGGATTGAAGCTGAAGCTTTCCCAGCCCAGCTCCCGCATCACATGCTGTATACCGAAATCCGGATTGAGCAGCCACTGCCAGACGAGGCCGGTGACGATGAAGGAGAGCGCGAAGGGATAGAGGAAGATGGTGCGGAACGTGTCCTCGAAACGGATCTTCTGGTCGAGCAGCGCGGCGAGGACGAAACCGATGACCAGCGAGAACACCAGCGACAGCACACCGTAGATCAAGAGGTTCTCGATCGAGACCAGCCAGCGCGGCGTCGACCACAGCCGGTAATACTGGTCGAGCCCGACGAAGTTCAGCCGCGGCAGCAGCTTCGAGTTGGTGAAGGAATAGAGCACCGTCCATGCGGTGCCGCCGACGAACACCACCAGTGCAGTGAGGATCATCGGGATCGATGCGACCTTCGCATTGAGATTGCGGAAAAGCTGGTTGGGGCGTTCGCTCTTGCTCATCTCGACAGCCGGGCTGGATCGGGTAAGGGCGGGAGGATCAGGACCGAGGTCCTGACCGTGAGATTCCGGCCACGCGCTCGCGCGGCCGGGAGGGCGCGATTGGCCGAAAGGTCAGTCGGCCGAGCCGACGATGTCGGCGAAGCGCTTCTGCGCCTCTTCCACCGTCATGTCGGGCTTGGCGAAGAATTCGGAGAAAAGATCCTCCTTCTGCTTCTGGGTATCCTGCGACAGCAGCTGGTCCGTCCAGGGCATGACGCTGCCCTTGGCCAGGATGTCGAGGCCCTTCTTCATGCAGTCATTCGCCGCTTGCAGGTCGACATCGCCGCGCACCGGCAGCGAACCCTTCTTGAGGTTGAAGGCGACCTGCGTTTTGGGATCGAGCAGGGTTTCGGCCAGCGCTTCCTGCGCCTTGGCCTTGTCGGCGTCCTTCAGCAGCGGGAAGTAGAAGGCGTCGCCGCCCGTGGCGATCACCTCATTGAGGCCGAGGCCCGGAAGGCAGGTATAGTCCTTGCCAGCGGTCTGGCCGGCGACCTGGAATTCGCCCTGCGCCCAGTCGCCCATGATCTGGCCGCCGGCCTTGCCGGTGATGACGAGGTTGGTCGCCTGGTTCCAGTCCTGCACATTGGTGTTCTTCGCCATCTTGCGGGCATCGTCGGCGGCCTTGAAGACCTTGGCGACTTCGGGTCCGGCGGCGAATGTCGCGTCCTTGTCCTTGTAGACCTTGAGGAAGGCGTCGGTGCCGCCCACCGCCGCCAGCAGCACGTCGAAGGCGCCGGAGGACTGCCAGGGCTGCCCGCCGACGGCGAGCGGAATGATGCCTGCCTTCTCCAGCGCGGGAGCGGCGGCCACATATTCATTCCAGTTTTTCGGCACCGGCACGCCGGCTTTTTCGAAAGCGGCGTTCGACAGCCACAGCCACTGCCAGGAATGGATGTTGACCGGCACGCAATAGATCTTGCCGTCGATGGTGCAGCTGTCGAGCAGGCTCTTCGGCCGCACGACTTCCGTCCATTTGCCCTTGGTGGCGATATCGGTGAGGTCGCGCATCAGCCCGGCCTGCACCAGTTCCTCGGCCTGCCGGCCGTGGTTGAACTGGGTCGCGCCCATCGGGTCGCCGCCGGTGATGCGGCTGATCATGATCGGCCGCGCGGTGCCGCCGGAACCGGCGATGGCGCCATCCACCCAGTGATTGCCGGTGGCATCGAAAGCCTTGGCCAGTTCGGCAACCGCCGCCGCCTCGCCGCCGGAAGTCCACCAATGGGTGACTTCCAGATCCGTCGCCGCCGCCGGGCCGGCGAGCTGCAATGCGGCCGTCGCTGCCAGCGCAGCAGTCATAAGTCTGTATCGCATTTCGGTTCCTCCCAGAATCTGAAACGTTACAGAATTTCGATACGGCAATTGAGCGATGCGCGCAACCCCTCGGGTAAAAGGGCGGTCGATATTTTTTCGAAACCCGAACAAAATCCCATCGCCGAACGCGTTTTTGTGCGCCGCAGCGCACAGAACTGCGCGGCAAAACGACAAAAGCCGGCAAGGAGCATGCTCGATACGCCCGGGGCACTGATTTCCAACGGTTTTCCATCCCAGGGGCACCGGGGCCATAGGATACCTGTCAGGATCATTCCTCGCGCAGTCGTGACAAGCTGTAACGTTTCAGTATATTGCAATTCAGATCGGCGGAGAACCGCGATGGACGCGGCGCGCCGATTGCCGGCCAGCCCGGCAACTGCTATGCGCCTGACGGGCGGGACGAATGGACAGACATCAAACCGAGAAGGACGACGAGACGTCGGCGCCAGGCCGGCCGACGCTGAAGACGCTCGCCTTCATGACCGGGCTGGGCGTCACCACCGTCTCGCGCGCGCTCAAGGACGCGCCCGAGATCGGCGCCGAGACGAGGCGGCGCGTCCAGCTCGTCGCCAAGCAGATCGGCTATCGGCCGAACCGCGCCGGTGTACGCCTCAGAACCGGCAAGACCAACGTCATCAGCCTCGTGCTCAACACCGAGCGCGAGATCATGAGCTTTGTCTCCGATATTATCTATGGCGTGTCGGAAGTGATCGCCGACACGCCCTATCACCTGATCGTCACGCCCTATTCACGCTCGCAGGATCCGCTCGACCCGATACGCTATCTCGTGGAGACCGGTTCCGCCGATGGCGTCATCATTTCGCGCACGCAGCCGAATGATCCCAGGGCCCGCTACATGCTGGAGCGCGGCATCCCCTTCGCCACGCATGGCCGCACCGACATGGGGCTCGTTCACCCCTATCATGATTTCGACAATTACGCTTTCGCGGCCGAAGCGGTGCGCCATCTCGCCGGCATCGGCCGCCGCAGGCTGGCTCTGCTGGCGCCGCCTGTCGGCCTGACCTATCACGGCCACACGGTGAACGGCTTCGCCGATGCGCTGAGCGAAGTCGGCGCCAGCGAGGTGCCGTTCAACACCGTTTCGATCGACCATTCGATCGAGCAGATCAGGATGCGCACGGCGCAAGTGATGCGCCGCCAGGACCGGCCGGACGGCTTTGTCAGCAGCGCCGCCGCCGCGACGCTCGCAATCGTCGCCGGCATCGAGGACGCCGGCCTCAAGCTCGGCCGCGATGTCGACGTGGTGTCCAAACAGTCCTCGGAACTGCTGCATCTGTTCCGGCGCGAATTGCTGGTCGTCAACGAGAACTTCCGGCTGGCCGGCTCCGAACTCGCCCGCGCCGTGCTCGGCTGGATCGGCGGTGCGGAGCCTGGCTCCTTGCAGAGCCTGAGCGCGCCGGGCGAGGTTGTGGCTTATCGCCGCTCCGACTAGAGCGGAGACGATCAAATTGAACCGGGCATCCCGCTCCCTCTATTTGTCTTAGCCGCTTTTCTGCGACGCCAAGTGAATCCACTTGGCTGCAAAATGCGCACCGCTGATTGGCAACCTTGGGCCGAGAGCGGAATGTCCGCTTCTGGCCAAGGTACGGCAAATACTTGTAGGCGACTTGCACAACGCCTCGTCTGCCGTCTTGCCCTTAGTGAGCACCTGAGCGAAGCTCCTATGGCGATGCTGGGGAACCGACATGATGGAGAAGATTGACCTTTCGCACTGGTGGACCGCAAGCTTTGCGGGAGGGATCGCGCTCGCGGTTGCCGCCGCAGCAATCGGTCACAATGCACTCATTCTGGTGGGGGTCGGGTTCTCCTGCCTTGGAATCGGGGAGTGGATTAACCGCCCCATCCAGCAGTCCCTTCACCAAGGCTATGGAATGAACGGCATCGTCACCGGCCATCCTTGGCGACCTAAACCATTCGGTATTGCTTTCGACGTTGTCGGCGTCGCGTTGTTCGCCATCGGCGTCTACCGCTTAATCGTTCTGTAGCTCAGGGCGGTTGGACGTTCGCTTTAGGTCTTCACGCTAACGCCTGTCGTTTCGCTGGCTAGTGATAGCTGCTATTATCGTGAGCTTTTCAGAGCAATTAAACTATTGGAATTAGTCGACTGGGGCGTCGGCTTCATCATAAGGCGGGAGGGGTCATGAAATTCGATGTCTTGGGCCGCATCAGCAACATGCAATTGCCCGATGGGCGGACTGCGCTGCTGTATTCGATTTACGAAGCGATAAGTAATGCCATACAAGCTGCTGAGGAGCGCTTCGGTCGAGCAGATTTCACCAAGCGTGGGATAATAAGTATTTTGGTCGAGTTCAACTCGGACAAATCTCTTCGCCACATTGCGATATCGGATAACGGAATTGGGCTAAACTCAGCGCACCTCGAAGCATTTGAGACCTGCGACACCAGACAAAAATATGCACTGGGTGGAAAGGGGGTCGGCAGGCTTGTTTGGATCAAAGTTTTCAGCAAAATTGGTGTTCAGAGTACTTATGAGGTCGGATTAGACCGTTGCGAGCAAGTGTCATTCACTTTCGACCCAACCGCAGAAAACTCCTTGGTCAACCTTAAGAAGGAAAAAGGACGGATTGACGACGTCGGGACAAAGATTGTCCTCGCGGGCATTAAAGCGGATGAAAATGCCGCGATAAGCCCTGCCATTCTGACTCGGAATATCTGCCATCACTTTTTTCCGTACTTCATCGCTGGAAGCATGCCGCGGCTGATCGTGCAGTTCGGGCGTCGCAACATTGATGTCGTGGATTATCTCTCTTCGAAGATTGATAGACAGGCAGACGAGACTATCGATGTCGCAGTCGGATCCGTCGGCACAATCCAAATCGACCATGTCTATGTCGACAAATCGATTTCGCAGAACCTTTCGAACTCAATTCTTCTAACGGCTCAGGGCCGTGTTGTGCAGAGCGTGGAGATCGAGAAGAAGTTCGCCCTCAAAGGTCTCGAAAATGGTCGGGCGTATGTATGCGTCGTGAAGGGCGATTTCTTGAATGCTCGAGTGGATCAAGAGCGGACTGGTTTCAAATCATTGGAATCGGAAATCGAGGCGATCAAAGAAGCGGCTTTGGAGGCGGCCGAGCGATTTCTGGAAGCTCACATAAAAACGGTGCGAGCGACTCAGAAGACTCTCGTGATCAGCCTGTTGGAAGAGCACCCGCAACTCGCGATATCGGTAAAAGATGTTGATGGGTATGTGGCTAGTCTTTCGCCGAGTATGGCCGAAGAAGACATTGGTAAAACCCTATTCACTTTGCTTTATCGCCACGAGCGAAAGGTACGATCTCAGATCAGTGCAATCACTGACCAGCCCTCACCCATTGAAAATGAAATCAGCCGGGAGAAGATCGAAGCACTAGTGAACACCGTCACTGACGACGCTAAACGCCGACTCGCGGAATATACAATAAAGCGACATCAGATAATACAGCTAGCCAGAACGCTCCTACGCTTCAAGGACACATCTTCAAGAAATTATTACTTTGAAAGTGCTGTGCATAATGTAATTTGCCCGATGGGTAAGATGCTTTCGGCGAAGGATTACGATGAACATAATCTCTGGTTGATCGACGATTTACTCTCGTACTACAGCTTTTTTGCTTCGGATAAATCCATGGCTTCGCTGGGTGTCGACGGTGAACGGAAAGAGCCTGATTTGATTTTCTTGAATCCTCATGGCTTCCGGCGCGAGGGCACTAATGACCCGGTTGTAGTTATCGAATTCAAGCGACCGGGCGACGAGGCGCTATCCAGCGACCCAGTTGACCAAGTGCTCGATTACGTCGAGCGCCTTCGCAATAAGACGGTCCGCGACGTGGAGGGGGCGGTCGTATCGGACATTAGTGATCACACTCCGTTTGAATGCATCGTGATATGCGATCTGACCGAGACAGCACGGAAAAAATTCACGCGGAGTATCGCTCAAACGCCGACGCCCGATGGCATGGGATACTACGGTTTTTCGACACCCCACCGAGCGGCGATTAGAGTGCTAAGCTATGCGAAGGTATTCAGAGATGCGGAAATGCGAAACAGAGCGTTCTTCGACAAGCTAGGACTGCTACCCGAGGAAGTCAGAAAGGCTTTGACTGATGCCGCCCAGGCGGCTGAATAGGAGCCAGCCGACATTATCGATAAGCGTCTTCTTTTCAGAGTGGGTTTCACGGAAACGCAGAACGATCTATCTCTTTCTGATGCGATTGCCTTCATGTCCGCTGTCAGTGGTGGGCGGCGCTGTCCTATGTCCGATCTGAGGCGCAGTCCCGACGTCCAGATGGCGAACCGCCGGACCGGCCCGAGAAACGGCTCGCTTGAGATCACCCGAGCGCGGCTCTACTAGTCCGAAAACCTCACGCTCACGCCGCGCTGCCGAAAATAGGCCTGCATCAACTTGCGCCCCGAGCGGTTGTTCTGCGCCAACTTGGTCGGATCGAACACCGCCTGTTTTATACCTTCTCGTGTCAACGCCGCTTTAAGCGTCGCGATATGTGCGTCGATGTCGGCATTGTCCGCCCGCAGCGAGGCATAGATACTTTCGGTCGCCTGGGCCACGGTCGGTTCGCTCACAGGTGTCGTCCTTTGGTTGATTGAGCGGCGGCTTACCACAGATTCGCGGCTCCGCCGATACCGATGAGACCGCTAATCGTCGCTACCGGCATAGCAGGTTCCTGGCGCGACCCGACACCCAGTTGATCGCTGGAAGATGTCTGCTTTCGGGCAACCGCAAAATTGGTCTCTACGTTCAAGTTTAGGCGCTAACCCGCCGCTCCGCTCCCCCACGGGCCATGGAACGCGCCCTGCCCGTCGATGCGCTCGAAGCCGTGCGCGCCGAAGAAATCGCGCTGCGCCTGGATCAGGTTCGAGGTGCCTCGGCCCTGGCGATAGCTGTCGAAATAGGCAAGCGCCGAAGACAGCGCCGGCACGGGCGCGCCAGCCTCGGACGCTCGCGCCACGATGCGCCTGAGCGACGGATGCGCCTCCTGCATCATCGTGATGAAGGCCGGCGCCATCAACAGATTGGTCGAAGCGCCACCGGCGCCGAAGGCTTCCGCCATCGTGTCCAGCATTTGCGAGCGGATGATGCAGCCGGCCCGCCAGATCTTGGCGATGGTCGGCATCGGCAGGTTCCAGTTGAACTCCTTCGAGGCGCCGCTCATCACCGCGAAGCCCTGCGCGTAGGCGGCGATCTTGCCGGCGAACAGCGCCAGTTCGAGATCCCTGAGAAGCGCGTCCTTGTCACCGGAAATCCTGGTGACGCCGCCGTTGCCATAGGCCTTCTCGGCGGCCAGACGCTCATCCTTGATCGACGACAGCACGCGCGCCGCCACCGCCGCTTCGATCGCGGTGGCAGGTATGCCGAGCTGCTGCGCCTCGATGACCGACCATTTGCCGGTGCCTTTCTGGCCGGCGCGGTCGAGGATGATGTCGACCACCGGCTTGCCGGTCTTCGGATCGTCGGCGGCCAGCACCTTGGCGGTGATCTCGATCAGGTAGGAGTTGAGCCGGCCCTTGTTCCAGCCGGCAAACACATCGCCGATCTCCTTCGGCCCCATGCCCAGGCCGTCGCGCAGGATGCCGTAGATCTCGGCGATCATCTGCATGTCGGCATATTCGATGCCATTATGGATGGTCTTGACGAAATGGCCGGCGCCGTCGGTGCCGAGCCATGCCGCGCAGGGTTCGTCCCTGAATTTGGCCGAAATCGCGGTCAGCACTTTTTCCACGCGCTTCCAGGACTCTTCGGTGCCGCCGACCATGATCGAGGGGCCATGGCGCGCGCCTTCCTCGCCGCCCGACACACCCATGCCGATGAAGGTAAGGCCCGAGCCGGAAAGTTCGGAGAAACGCCGCATCGTATCGCGGAAATTGGCGTTGCCGGCATCGATGACGATGTCGTTGGCCGACAGCACGCCGCGCAGCGACGCGATCTGTTCGTCGACCGGCTTGCCGGCCAGCACCATGATGATGATCGGGCGCGGCGGCCGGATCGCGGCGGCGAGTTCCTCGAGGCTGTAGCAAGGCACCACCATGTCCTTCAGCGCGCCGGCGTTTTCGACAAAGGCGTCGGTGCGCGCCCTGGTGCGGTTGAAGACGGCGATGCGGTGCCCGTGCTCGGCGATGTTGAGCGCCAGGTTGGAGCCCATCGTGCCAAGGCCGATCAGGCCGATTTCGGCTTTTTCCATCGTTTCTTCCCTGCTTCCGGATTTTGTTGGGACCGCGTTTTGTGGCGATGCCCATTGTTCCCTGATGATTGACGGGCCTTGGCGCCTACGTCAACCGCCTCGCCGAATTGTGTCGAGCTCGTGCTGAGTGAGATTCAGGTCAGGCCGTGCCGAGAGCGGTGGTTTCCGAGAACCGGAGCGGAGCGTACTTGAAGTACGTGAGCACCGGAAGCGCAGGAGACCGCCGTTCGCAGGCCGGCATCACCTGAATATCACTCAGCGCGGATGTCGATCGGTGCCTCGATCTTCACCATCTCAAAGTCGGAGACGAGGATGTCGAGCCGCGCCGTCCATCGGCCGGCAACCGGGATGACGAGATCGTCGACGCGCCATGTGCCGTCGCCGGCCTTGGTCGCCGGACGCTTGATCGGTTCAATGCCGGAATCGGGCTTCGACAGGACCAGCGTCACTTCCTTTGCGTCGAGCGGGCCGAAATCGCCGCTCATGATGACGATCGAAGCAATAGCCGGCCCGGCATGGCCGGGCGTGATGCTGAGGTCGGCCATCGCTTTCGCCGTATGGATATGGATCGATGCCGGCTGTGCCGCGGCGATTGCCAGCGCGCGCGGCGGCGGCGTGAAGCGCCAGCCGGCGGCAACGCCGAAGATCGCCAGCACGATCAGCATTTCGACGCCGATCGAGCGGACCAGCCGCCTCTGGACTTCGGTCTCTCCCGCTTCAGCCGGAGCAGTGAGCTTCCAGCGGTTGGTCGCGGCGAGTGTGAACAGAAAGAACAGCAGCGCCAGTTTGACCAGCAGCAGCCGGCCATAGGCTGTCCCGAGCAGCGCTGCGGGCGTCTGCACCTGGATGACGGCCAGCGCGATGCCGGTAGCGACGAGCACCGCAACGACGGGCAGGATCGCTTGGGAGAACCGGTGCAGGAATAGCCCCGCCTCGGCCGGCTGCCGCCAGACGGCAAGGCCGAGCGGCGCCAGCGCTCCGGCCCAGAAGGCAATGCCGACGCCGTGCAGAAACACCATCGGCCGCGTCAGCCATTGCGGCTCGGCGGCACTGGCATGCCCGCTGGCGGCGAGCGCGGCGCCGACACTCGCCAATCCGGCAAGGGCGAACAGTCTTGCGTCGGCGCGCGGCCCGACCAGCGAGAAAAGCCCAAGCCCGAGCGCCATCAGCGCAATCAGCACCGTCCAGCCAAAGCTGGTGCCAAGTCCGGTCTGCCAGACAACCGGCTGCGCCAGATGCGTAAGCGGCGCGCCGAGCGCGTCGAGCCCTTGCAGGCCGAGTGACAGAGGCGCCGCCACCAGTCCGCACAGCATCGCGGCGATTGCGAAGCGTTGGCCGGACCGCCCGCCCTTTGCAAGCCAGGCAATGGCGAAAGCGCCGCCGACGCCGAGAAACAAGCCGATATAGAGCAGGACCTTGCCGGTCCAGATCGCCGACCGCAGCCCCCAGTCGACGGCCTCGGAGACGATGGGCGCCGCGCTCGGCGCGCCGATGGAAAACAGCAACGAGCCGCCCACAGGATGGCCATCGGCGGAAATCACCCGCCAGCTCAGCACATGCGTGCCGGGCCCGAGCGCCTGCGGGTTGTCGATCTCGACGGTCTGGTCGCTGAGGCGAAAGGATGTCAGCGGAACCGGCGTCCCGTCGGGCCGCACCAGGGTGAGCACCAGCGGTGACATCGGCTCGCTGAAAGTCAGCGAAAACTGTGTCGGGCTTTGTCCCAGCACCATGCCGTCGGCCGGATCGGCCGCGACCAGCGCCGCATGGGCAAAGGCCTGATTTGGCGTGGCAATGGCGGCAAGCAGCATTATCGCGGCCAGCAGACCAACGGCACTGCTAACGGTTTGCTTTCCCGCCGCACAGACCGTTCGCAGAAATGATGCCAGGTTCATGTCACCGTCACAAAGAACGGCGGCGCGCTCTTTCGAACCGAGCGCGCCGTCAGAGAGATTATTGCTTGGGCAAGAGCTTGAGGCCGGGCGCCGGATATTCCAGCGCGTCCTCGTACTGCCCGGCCGCCGGAATCTCGATCCAGCGCTCGGCGGCGCCGTCGCATTCCTGCACCACCGGGAAGTAAAGCGTTTGGCCGGCCGTCAGGTCCGCCGCCAGTGTGCCGCGGAAGACGAACTCGTCGTAAAATTCGTCCGGCAGGCTGCCGCCGCTCCAGTCGACTTCCCGGACGCCCGATGTCACCGCCTCGCCATAGAGCTGGTAGGACTTCTCGTATTTGCCTTTCTTGACCTGCAGCGTCCAGCCGGGCTTCGGCATCGGCTTCACAGAAATCACCCCTTCCGGGATCTGCACGCGCACAGCGGTCGTCGCCTTGCCCTCGCAGCCATGCGGCACGCGCAAGATTGCCTTGTAGGTCGAACCGACAGCAGCTTCCTGGGTTTCGAGCGTGATGTGGGCGAAAGCCGTGCCCGTCCCGAGAGCCAGCGCGCAGCCCGACAGAAGATATTTGTTCATTATGGTCCCTCTGATCTTCAATTTTGCGGCCGGCTCAATTGGCATGGTCGTCCATGCCGCCCGTTCCGCCGATGCCTTCGACGGCGAATTCGACGGTGACCGTGCCGGCCTTCTCGAAGGTCAGCGTGGCGGAAAACTTTTCGCCTTGCTTGGGCTGCTGCTTCAGGCCGATGAACATCAGATGATAGCCGCCGGGCTTGAGCGCGACCTTGCCGCCGGCCGGGATTTCTAGGCCACCGGCGACCGGCCGCATGGTCATGACGCCATCCTTGACGCCCATTTCGTGCAATTCGGTCTTGTCCGAGAGATCGGAAGAGATCGACAGCAGCCGGTCCACCGAGCTGCCGGTATTGGTGATGGTGAAATAGCCGCCGGCGACCTTGGCGCCGGCAGGCGTCGCCCGCGACCAGGGATGTTCGATTTCGAGATCACCGAGCTTGAACTCATGCGCGAAGGACGACTGGGCGCCCGCGACCAAAAGAACAAACGTGACGACAATGATGCCGAGGCGTTGCCCGGCGCTGCGCAGGAGAGAGGCTCTGTGGCCGGGTGCGCGCGCATGCGCGGCGGCGCGGAAGAAGCAGGACATGATGGCTCCATGGATATGGATCGCGCCGTTGGCCGGCCGCGAATGATTTCAGCGTTGGACGAGTGCGCCCGCGAAAGGTTCCGCGAGCCATGCTGGCTCACACGACAGGCGGCGCGCGCGGGTTCGATGGAGAGCGGGCGCGGGCGAAGTCGAGATGCCTGAACGCCGGCTGCACGAAGGCGACGGCTTCGAAAACGAGGCTGCGGGCCAGCGCGGCGGCATCGGGCGGCGGTGCATGAGCTGCTGAAACCATGCTGCAGCCAAGCATGCAGCAGGCCGGCATGTGTTGGCGGTGCGGATCGCCGCCGGGAAGCTCCGCCGCGCCGTCATGGGTGCAGATGACATTGCCGAAGGCATCGAGCTGCGAAGCGGCCAGGCTTAAGCCGAAGGCGAATGCGCCAAGCGCCGACTGGAGCACGAGCAGATAGGCCGCGACCAGCGCGGCCGGCATGCTCCATCGTCTCCGCCGGATGTTCAAAGCCCTGCCTCTTCTCGCAGCAACGTCAGCTACTAGAGCATTTTGCAGCCAAGTGGAATCACTTGGCGTCGCACAAATGCGGCTAACAAACAGATAGAGCGGGATGCCCCGTTCAATCCAAATGCATCCCGCTCTAGCACGGGGCAGGCACGCCGAAAATCGTCAAATCACTGCTGCGGCAACGCGGCACGATCGGGGATGGAGGTCAAAAGCGTGTGGCGCGCCGATTTCAGGTGCTTGCGGCAGGCCGCGTCGACCTTGCCGAGATCGCGCGACTTGAGCGCGGCTATGTAGGCCAGGTGTTCGGCGACCGCCACTTCGTTGCGCTCGCGCTCCTGCGCCTTGTTCCACTGGTAATGGTAGTGGAAGATCATGGCGATCACGTCATAGAAATCGACGATGAAGCGGTTGTGCGAGGCGCGGTGGATCAGCCGGTGGAACCGTTCGTCGAGCTCCGAGAATTCGTTGAAGCGCGTTGCGATCTCGCGCGCCAGCACGCGATGCTCTTCCTCCAGCAGGTCGAGATCGGCCCACACCGGACTGTCCTGCGGCAGCGCGGCAAAGGCGGCGGCCGAGCGCAGTTCGAACATCTCGCGGATTTCGGTCAGTTCCAGCGCGAAGGCGCGGGTGAAGCCCTTCAGCACCCAGTGACTGTTGCGGCGCTTCTCGATCAGCCCGAAGCGGGAAAAGCGGATCAGGAACTCGCGCACGCTGGTGGTGCCGACGCCGATCTCGCGCGCCAGCTCAAGCTCGTTGATCTGCATTCCGGCCTCGGCGCCGCCCGCGAGCAGCCGCCGCATGAAGGAGCGCTCGATGATCTGCGACAGCGTGTCGGTCTCTTCCTCGGGAAAAAAATCGTCCGGCCGCGGCGCGCGCAGCACCGTCTTGCTGCGCTTGTTCCAGGCGATCAGCCCCGTCTCTTCCATCCGCGCAAGGATGGTGCGGATCGTCGTACGGCTGACGCCGAGCAGCGTGCCGAGCTCCGGTTCCGACGGCAGGCTTTTCGTTTCGTCGAGCAGCCTGAGACCGCGATTATAGGCGTCCTTATAGACGTTGTTGCTCTTCGACATCCCCTGCCCCGTTGCGCGCCGACGCTTGCAGCGGCTGGCTTGAAGCGCGATATGACAGATGTTCCTAGCGTATGCCCCCGAAAAGCGGAATCGCTTTCCAAAAGGGATGCGCGGCTCCGATGCCGGAGCGCCCTGCAAGACCCAAGACGCCCGGCGCATCCATGAAAAAACGATTGACGCAAAAATGTTTTTTCACGATAAAAGACATTATATGTTAAGCAGCGCGTGTCAATCCGCGCCCATCCCAGGACCATACCCAGGAAACCGCCCGTGAACGCCGCAAACAGCATTCTTCTGTCTCCCGCCGACAATGTCGCGGTCGCCAATGGCCGTATCGAGATCGGTACGCCATTGCCGGGCGGGGCCGTCGCCACCGCGCTGATCGAGCCCGGCCACAAAGTTGCGATCAAGCCGATCGCCGCCGGCGAGGCCGTGGTCAAATACGCCCAGGCGATCGGCCGCGCCACTGAAGCCATCGCATCCGGCGAGCATGTCCACTCGCACAATCTGGTTTTCGAGTCCGGGCGTCTGCCGGTGGTGCCGCCGAGCGAGGCCGAGCATGCGACGGAGGCCGATCGCGCCCGCACCTTCATGGGCTACCGCCGCGCCGACGGCCGCGCCGGCACCCGCAATTTCATCGGCATCCTCGCCAGCGTCAACTGCTCGGCCACCGTCTGCCACTCCATCGCCGATCAGGCCAACCGCGAGCTGCTGCCGAAATATCCGGGGATCGACGGCTTCGTCCCGATCGTCCATGGTCAGGGCTGCGGCATGAGCGCCACCGGCGACGGCATGATGGTGCTGCACCGCACGCTTGCCGGTTATGCCCGGCATCCGAATTTCGGCGGCGTGTTGATGGTGGGCTTGGGCTGCGAGGTCAACCAGCTCACCCTTTATGGCCAGAAGGGCGTCGCAGCCGGTAAACGCCATTTCAACATCCAGGAGGCTGGCGGCTCGCGCAAATCGGTCGAGAAGGCGATGGGCGTGCTGGCCGAGATCTGCGAGGAAGTCGGCCAGTTGAAGCGTGAGCCGATCCCGGTCAGCGAGATCGTCGTCGGCCTGCAATGCGGCGGCTCCGACGGCATGTCGGGTATAACAGCCAATCCGGCGCTGGGCGCCGCCGTCGACATCCTCGCCGACGTCGGCGGCATCGGCATCCTCTCCGAGACCACGGAGATCTACGGCGCCGAGCACCTGCTCGCCTATCGCGCCGCGACCCCTGAGATTGCGGCTAAGCTCGACGGCTATATCAAATGGTGGGAAGACCATGTCGCCAAGCACGGCGCCTCCATCGACAACAACCCCTCGCCCGGCAACAAGCGCGGCGGCCTGACCACCATCCTGGAAAAGTCGCTGGGCGCGGTGGCCAAGGGTGGCCAGACGCCGCTCAACGGCGTTTTCGGCTATGCGGAGAAGGTCAGCGGGCACGGGCTGGTGTTCATGGACACGCCCGGCTACGACCCGGTCTCGGCAACCGGCCAGGTGGCCGGCGGCGCCAATGTCATCGTCTTCACCACCGGCCGCGGCTCCTGCTTCGGCTGCCGGCCGACGCCGTCGATCAAGGTCGCCACCAACTCGACCATGTATCACCAGATGGAAGAGGACATGGACGTCAATTGCGGCGTCATCGCCTCGGGCGAGAAGACCATCGCCGGGATGGGACGCGAGATCTTCGAGCTGATCGTCGAGACCGCTTCGGGTCGCAAGACCAAGAGCGAACAGTTCGGCTACGGCGACAATGAATTCGTGCCCTGGCATCTCGGAGCGACCCTCTGATGCATGTCGCATCATTCTCATCCGGCGCCACGCGCTCTGAACCAGAACCGCCCTGAACCACAGTCGACAGGCGCCGAACGCCTGCGACTCCAACAAAGAATGAACATTCCATATTGACACAAAGATGGAATTAATATTCCATCTCGATCGGGAAGGATCGAGAACAGTTGAATGGGGACGAGAAGTCTCTTTCCTGCCGGGCCATACGGAAACGTTACGAAACATCGCTTGCGTCGGCCGAAGCGATGCAATATCAAAATGCGGTAAATGTTTTTTATTGATAAAGTTCTGTTTGGGCCGCGCCTATCCGAATGGGGCTTCCGTAACGTTCACCGGGCGACTTAGGGAGGAATCCTAAATGAAATTCGTGACCAGCATTCTCAACCGCCGCGCCTTCGTGGCGCTTGCAGCCGCCTCGATGCTTGCCGGCGTGGTGCATTCGGCGCCAGCTTCGGCGGCGGACGTGACCATCCCGATCATCGTCAAAGACACCACCTCTTTCTACTGGCAGATCGTTCTGGCCGGCGCCCGCAAGGCCGGCAAGGACCTCGGTGTCAACGTGCCGGAACTTGGCGCCCAGGCCGAGACCGACGTCAACGGCCAGATCTCGATCCTCGAAAACGCCGTCGCCGGCAACCCGGCCGCCGTCGTCATCGCACCGACCGAAGCCAAGGCCCTCGGCAAGCCGATCGACGAGGCCGCCACCAAGGTCAAGATCATCGGCATCGACTCCGGCGCCGATTCCAAGGCCTTCACCTCGTTCCTGACCACCGACAACATCCAGGGCGGCCGCGTCGCCGCTGACGGCTTGGCGGCGGCGATCGGCGAGGCCAATGGCGGCAAGGTCGAGGGCGATGTCGCCCTGATCACCGCACTTCCGGGCGCCGGCTCGCTCGAACAGCGCGCCCAGGGCTTCAAGGAACAGCTCGCCGCCAAATATCCCGGCCTCAAGCTTGTCGCCGACAAATATGCCGACGGCCAGGCAACGACCGGCCTCAACATCGCGACCGACCTGATCACCGCCAACCCCAACCTCAAGGGCATCTTCGCTTCCAACCTGATCATGGCGCAGGGCGTCGGACAGGCGATCGCCGAGAACAATCTTGCCGGCAAGGTCGGGCTCGTCGGTTTCGACAGCGACGAGAAGCTGATCAAGTTCCTCAATGACGGCGTCATTTCGGCGCTCGTCGTGCAGGATCCCTACCGGATGGGCTACGACGGCATCAAGACGGCGCTTGCCGCCTCGAAGGGCGAGAAGGTCGAAGCCAATGTCGACACCGGCGCCAATCTGGTGACCAAGGCCAACATGAAAGAGCCGAAGATCGACGCGCTGCTCAACCCGAAGCTCGACTGAGCATCGCACAGGCGCACCGTTTCCGGGGCTTTGCCCCGGAAACGACCTACACTCGTGCCAATCGTGAGGCCAGTCTGGGAGGATTGTCATGACGTCGACAGTGCAGGAACTGCACCCGGCCCCAACGCTGGAACCTGGCAGGACCATCCTCGAACTGAAGGGGCTGGAAAAGCGCTATCCCGGCACGCACGCGCTGAAGCCGGTGGACCTCGCTTTCAAGGCCGGAGAGATTCACGCCATCGTCGGCGAGAACGGTGCCGGCAAGTCGACCCTGATCAAGCTTCTGACCGGCGTCATGCCGCGCACGTCCGGCGACGTCGTGTGGGAGGGCCAGCCGGCGGCACTGGCAACCCCGCATGAAGCGATGGCGCTTGGTATCAATGCCGTGCACCAGGAGGTCGTGCTGTGCCGCCACCTCACCGTTGCGGCTAACATGTTCCTCGGCGAGGAGGATTCGCGCTTCGGCATCCTGCAGCAGCGGGCCATGGTCAGGCAGGCGCAGAAGATCATCGACGATCTCGGCTTCGACCTGCCGGCGCACGTCGTGCTTGGCGATCTCACCATCGGCCAGCAGCAATTGATCGCCGCCGCCCGCGCCACCGTGCGCGGCACCAAATTCCTCATCTTCGACGAACCGACCGCCTACCTCACGCGCAAGGAGGCCGACCAGCTGTTCACGCTGATCCGCCGGCTGAAGGGCGAAGGCGTCACCATCATCTATATCAGCCATCGCATGGAGGAGGTGTTCGAGCTTGCCGACCGCGTCTCGGTGCTGCGCGACGGCACGCTGGTCGGTACCAGGAACATCAGTGAGACTAACGATACCGAGCTGGTCAAGATGATGATCAACCGGTCGATCGAGCAAGTCTACCACAAGGAGCATTTCACACCGGGCGCGGTGATCGTCGAAGCGCGGAACCTGTCGGGCAAGGGTTTCGAGAATGTCTCGATGTCCGTCCGCGCCGGCGAGATCGTCGGGCTCTACGGTCTGATCGGCGCCGGGCGCAGCGAATTCGTCACCACGCTCTACGGCCGCCACCGCAAGTCGGCCGGCCAGATCCTCTGGGAGGGCAGGCCAGTCCAGGTCAACTCCGAGCACGATGCGATCAGGCTTGGCATGGCGCTGGCGCCGGAAAGCCGCCGCGACCAGGGCCTTTGCCTCAATTTGCCGGTCAGCCTCAATCTCAATTTGCCGATCTACAAGCGCATCTCGAACAATCTCCTGATCTCGAATGCGCAGGAGAAGACCGAGGCCGATCGCCAGATCGCCGATTTGAGGATCAAGACGCCGACACGCAACGCCTTGGCTTCCAGCCTGTCCGGCGGCAACCAGCAGAAGATCGTCATCGGCAAATGGCTGGCCCATGGCGCCAAGCTGTTCATCTTCGACGAGCCGACGGTCGGCGTCGACGTCGGCACCAAGGCCGAGATCTATCGCCTGTTCGGGGCGCTTCTGTCCAAGGGCGCCGGCATCATCCTGATCTCGTCCTATCTGCCGGAGGTCTATGAACTGGCCGACACGCTGCACGTCTTCCGGCGCGGCAAGCTGGTGGCCACGCATGGGTTCCGCACCGCCGATCACGAGGAAATTCTCACACAGGCCCTCGCCGAGAAACAAGAAAAGCTGGGAGGACAGACATGAGCACAGAGGCTATTCCCGCCGAAAAGCCGAAGCGCAACTACAACGCCCTGTTCGGGCTGACGCTGCTGGCGCTGCTGGTTCTTTTGTGGATCATCCTGTCGGTGGCGACGCCAAGTTTCGCCTCGGCCAACAACATCTCGAACCTGTTGCGGCAGGGCTCGATGATCGCGATCCTGGCGGTCGGCCAAACCTTCGTCATCATCACCGGCGGCATCGACCTTTCCGTCGGCGCCGTCGTTGGCTTCGCTACCGTCATCGTGGCGATGCTGATCAATGCCGGGGTACCGCTCTTCCTCGCTATCCTGATCACCTTGCTGGTCGGCGTCGCCATCGGCATGTTCCATGGCTTCGGCATCGTCAAGATGGGCCTGCCGCCCTTCATCATCACGCTGGCGACGCTGACGTCCCTGCGCGGCATTGGCCTGCTGATGACCAACGGCAACTCGATCTCAATCAACAACGATGCCTTCCAGCTTTTCTCGCGCAGTTCCTTCCTCGGCGTCCCCAATCTGTTCTGGATGGTGATCCTGGTCGGTATCCCGGCCTACATCTTCCTGCATCACAGCCGCTGGGGCCGCTATCTGTTCTCGGTCGGCTCCAACGCCGAGGCCTCGCGTCTGTCCGGCGTCAATGTCCAGCGCACCATCTACATGGCCTACACGCTGTCTGGCCTGTGCGCGGCTTTCGTCGGCGTACTGCTCGCCTCACGCATCGGCATCGGCAATCCAACACAGGCGGAAGGCTGGGAATTGCAGGCGATCGCCTCGTCGGTGATCGGCGGCACCTCGCTGTTCGGCGCGGTCGGCTCTGTGCATGGGCCGCTGCTCGGCGCCTTCATCCTCGCCACCATCAACAACGGCGCCAATCTGCTGAACGTCAACGCCTTCTGGCAACGCATCATTACCGGCGCGCTGATCATCGTCATCGTCTATTTCGACGGATTGCGCCGCCGCGGCAAATAGACCCCATCCAAGGCCACCGGCCTCGGCGACAGCCGACGGCCGGTGGCACCCACGAACCGACTGGATAGAAGCATGAAAGCCGTCGTCTGCCGCTCTCCCGGCGACCTTGCTATCGAAGACCGCCAAGTGCCGGGCGCCCCGCCGCCCGGCTGGGCGCTGGTCGCGGTCAGCCATGTCGGCATTTGCGGCACCGACTATCACATCTTCGAAGGCAAGCATCCGTTCCTCGCCTATCCCCGCATCATGGGCCACGAGGTGTCCGGCACGGTGATCGAGGCCGGCCAGGGCGTCGACCTTGCCATTGGCGAAGCCGTGATCATCAACCCCTATCTCGCTTGCGGCAAATGCATCGCCTGCCGGCACGGCAAGCCGAATTGCTGCGTCAGCATTGAGGTGCTCGGCGTCCACCGCGACGGCGCCATGTGCGAGAAAATCCTGGTGCCGGCGCAAAATCTCTATCCGGCCAACGGCCTGTCGCTGGCGCACGCCGCCGCGATCGAGTTCCTGGCCATTGGCGCGCACGCGGTGCGACGCTCCCGCGCCGAGCAAGGCGCACGCACGCTGGTCATCGGCGCCGGCCCGATCGGGCTCGGCACGGCGCTGTTTGCCCGCATCGCCGGGCTAAATGTGAGCCTGCTCGACATGAGCACGGAGCGGCTGGACTTCGCAGCGAGCGAACTTGGCTTCGCGACCCTCGACGGTTCGCGGGCAGCGGCGGCCGATCTGGTGCGGGACGCGACTGGCGGTGAGGGCTTCGACATGGTCTTCGACGCCACCGGCAACACCCGGTCCGTGCAATCGGCCTTCGCTCATGTCGCGCATGGCGGAACCCTGGTCCTGGTCAGTGTCGTCAAGGACGACATCATCTTTTCCGACCCCGAATTCCACAAGCGCGAGATGACGCTTATCGGCAGCCGCAACGCGCTGCGCGCCGACTTCGACCATGTCGCCGCCTCGATCCGTAACGGCGCGGTGCCGCTGGCAAAGCTCCTCACCCATCGCACGACGCTTGATGAGACGCCGCGCGACCTCGCCCGCTGGGCGCATGAGAAATCCGGCCTGATCAAGGCTGTGATCGAAATCGGATAGGCTCTAACCGGCTCACAAGGCTGACAGTTTCAGCTCCACCCGCTCCGCCGGAAACCGCGTCTCGGCGAACTGGATCGGCTGGCCATCGGGCGTGACGTTGACGGCGACGGTGACCAGCACGATGGCGCCGGGCTGCAGGTCGAGATCGGCGAGATCGGCGGCATCGGCATGGCGCGCCGACAGCACCGTCGATTGCCTGAGATAATCGCTGACACCGAAGCGCTCGAGCGAGGCGGTGATCGATCCGGTTTCCGCCATGGCCGCATCGATGCCGGCAAAACGCCTGGCGTCGAACCAACTCGTGGCGCGCGAGACGGACTGTCCGTCGGCTTCACCGCGCGCCTCCAGGCGTATCACATCGGCCCCTCTGGCAAGCTTCAAGGCATCGGCGATGCGACGGCTGGCCGGCTCGACCTTGGATTCGAGCAGCACGCTGCGGCGTTCGAATGCCTGCCCTTGCAGGCCGGCCGAAAAACGCGTGCGCGTGCCGATCGGATAGGACAGCCGCTTGCGCGACAGCACGAAGGTGCCGCGCCCCTGCTCGGCCCGAAGCACCCCCTCCTGCACCAATGCGCCGATCGCGGCGCGCACCGTGTGGCGGTTGACGCCATAGCGTTCGGCAAGTGCCATTTCCGGCGGCAGCGCCGCGTTCTCGACGAAGTCGCCGATCGCTATCGAATGCAGGATCTGGTCGGCGATCTGCCGCCACAGCGAGACGCCGCTGCGCCGCTCGATGCTATTGGCCATCGTCCTCTCGACCATTGCCCTCTTGATCATCGCTTGTCCGGTCATTTCCTGTCCCGATTTTCCGCTTGTCACGCACTCGTCATGGACTCACGCTAAGCAAAGGTATAAATTGTATAGTTGTCTATATCAATAGACAAATTTTACACAACCGGAGTGCAGGCCATGAGAGGACAAGAAGCGCGCGAACAGGCAGAGCGCAAGGCGGTCATGGTGACGCTGGCGCAATCCTCCGGCGACGACATCGTGCGCCTCTGGAACGAGGCCGGACTGCCTTCGGAGGCGGAACTGCTGCGCGGTCCCGAAACCGGCCTGGTCACCGTGCGTGGCCGCATCGGCGGTGGCGGCGCGCCATTCAATGTCGGCGAGGCGACGGTCACCCGCGCCACCGTCCGGCTGGCCTCCGGTCAGGTCGGCCATTGCTACGCGCTCGGCCGCGATCGGGAGAAGGCAAGGCTGGCGGCGATCGCTGACGCGCTGTGGCAGGACCCCGCCCATCGCGACGCGATCGAGGCCAAACTGGTCGCGCCTTTGCAGGCGGCGCTGGTCAAGTCGCATGAGCAGCGTCGCGCCGAGACGGCGGCGACGAAAGTCGATTTCTTCACCATGGTGCGCGGAGAAGACTGATGGATATGACGGCGCAAGCGATCGAGGGCGGGTTCGTCGATCCGGTGTTCAACGCGCAGACGGTGTTCCGTGCGGTCATGGACGCCATGGCCCAGCCCGGCAGCGTGCAAGCCCTACCGGCTTTCGCCCATCCGCCGGCGCCACTGTCCGCGACCGCTGGCGCCGTCGCTCTGGCGCTGTGCGACAACGACACGCCGCTCTGGCTCGACCCGGCTTTGCAGGCTTCCCCGGCGGTGAAATCCTGGCTCGGTTTTCATGCCGGCGCGCCGCTGGCCAACACGCCCGCCGACGCGCATTTCGCGCTGATCGCTTCGCCGGCCGAGATGATGGCGCTCGACGGCTTTTCGCAAGGCACCCAGGATTATCCCGACCGTTCCACCACGCTGATCCTGCAGGTGAGCGATCTGACGTCGGGCACGCCTTTGCTGCTTGAAGGCCCCGGCATCGAGAAATCAGCGACGATCGCGCCGGCGCGGATGCCGCGTCATTTCGTCGAGCAATGGAAGCAGAACAACCAGCGCTTCCCGCGTGGCATCGACATCATCCTGGCCGCCGCCGACAGCATCGCCTGCCTGCCGCGCACGACGCGTATCAAGACGATGGAGGCGTGAGATGTATGTCGCGGTAAAGGGCGGTGAAGCCGCAATCGCCAACGCCCATCGCCTGCTCGCCGATCGCCGGCGCGGCGACCGCTCGGTGCCAGCACTTCGCCTCGACCAGATCGTCGAGCAGCTGGCGCTCGGCGTCGACCGGGTGATGAGCGAAGGCTCGCTCTACGACAGGGAATTGGCCGCGCTTGCCATCGTCCAGGCGCGCGGCGACATGATCGAGGCGATCTTCCTGGTCCGCGCCTATCGCACCACGCTGCCCCGCTTCGGCTACACCAGGGCGGTCGAAACCGGCGCGATGCTAATCGAGCGGCGCGTGTCCGCGACCTACAAGGACCTGCCCGGCGGTCAGCTTCTCGGCCCGACCTTCGACTACACGCATCGCCTGCTCGATCCCGAGCTTGCCGCCGGCGGCGATGTCGAGGAGCCGCAGCAGCGCGAGAGCGAAGCCGAAGCCATGCCGCGCGTCTCCGCGATCCTCGCCCGCGAGGGCCTGATCGAACCCGACGGCGACATGCCGCAGGACCATGTCCCCGGCGACATCACCCGCGAACCGCTGGAATTCCCGATGGCGCGCGACATCCGCCTGCAGGCGCTGTCACGCGGCGACGAGGGCTTCCTGCTGGCTCTCGGCTATTCCACCCAGCGCGGCTATGCCCGCAACCATCCCTTCGTCGGCGAGGTCCGCATCGGCGAGGTCGAACTGGAACTCGACATACCGGAACTGCCCTTCGCCGTGCCGCTCGGCAGCATCCGCGTCACCGAGTGCCAGATGGTCAACCAGTTCAAGGGCTCCGCCAAGGCGCCGCCGCAATTCACCCGCGGCTACGGCCTTGTCTTCGGTCAGAGCGAGCGCAAGGCGATGGCCATGGCGCTCTGCGACCGTGCCTTGCGGGCGAGCGAATTCGGCGAGGATGTCGTCGCCGCGGCCCAGGACGAGGAATTCGTCATCTCGCATTCCGACAATGTCCAGGCAACCGGCTTCGTCGAGCATCTGAAATTGCCGCACTATGTCGACTTCCAGGCCGAACTCGACCTCGTGCGCCGCATGCGCGCCGAGCACGATGCCCGCGAGAATGCCGGCAAGGCCGAGGAAAAGAGGGAGGCCGCGGAATGACCGCACAACCAACCGACATCGCCACCTACAACTTCGCCTATCTCGACGAGCAGACCAAGCGCATGATCCGCCGCGCGATCCTCAAGGGTATCGCCATCCCCGGCTATCAAGTGCCGTTCGCTTCGCGCGAAATGCCGATGCCCTATGGCTGGGGCACTGGCGGCGTGCAGGTTACCGCCTCGATCATCGGCCCGGATGATGTGCTCAAGGTCATCGACCAGGGCGCCGACGACACCACCAATGCCGTTTCGATCCGCGCCTTCTTCAAGAAGGTCGCCAATGTCGCCGTCACCACCGAGACGGCTAAGGCGACCATCATCCAGACCCGCCACCGCATTCCCGAGCATCCGCTGGCGGCCGGCCAGGTGCTGGTCTACCAGGTGCCGATCCCCGAACCTTTGCGCTTCCTCGAACCGCGTGAAACCGAAACGCGCAAGATGCATGCGCTGGAGGAATACGGCCTCATGCATGTGAAGCTCTACGAGGACATCGCCAGGCACGGCCGCATCGCCACCACCTACGCCTATCCGGTCAAGGTCGAAGGCCGCTATGTGATGGACCCGTCGCCGACGCCGAAATTCGACAATCCGAAGATGCACAATTCGCCGGCTTTGCAACTGTTCGGCGCCGGCCGCGAGAAGCGCATCTATGCACTGCCGCCGTTCACCGAAGTGGTCAGCCTCGACTTCGAGGATCATCCCTTCGAGGTGCAGACCTTCGACCAGCCCTGCGCGCTGTGCGCGGCCGAGAATGTCTATCTCGACGAGGTTATCCTCGACGACCATGGCGGCCACATGTTCGTCTGCTCCGACACCGATCATTGCGAGAAGCGCCGCGAACAGGGCCATCGCGGCCATCTCGCACCCGCGACCCCTCTTGCCCCAGAAAAAGTGGAGCCGGCGCGATGACCGACGAACCGCTGCTGCGCGTCTCGGCGCTGTCCAAATTCTATGGCTCGCGCGTCGGCTGCGAGAACGTCACCTTCGACCTGTGGCCCGGTGAGGTGCTGGCTGTCGTCGGCGAATCCGGTTCGGGCAAGACGACGCTGCTCAACTGCCTGTCGACCCGGCTGCTGCCCAGTTCCGGCACTGCCAGCTACCGCATGCGCGATGGCCAGTTCCGCGAGCTCTACCGCATGAGCGAGGCGGAACGCCGCTTCCTGATGCGCACCGACTGGGGCTTCGTCCATCAGAACCCGGCTGACGGGCTGCGCATGACGGTGTCGGCCGGCGCCAATGTCGGCGAGCGGCTGATGGCGGTCGGCGACCGCCACTATGGCAGGATCCGCGCCACGGCCGTCGACTGGCTGTCGCGCGTCGAGATCGACGAGGATCGCATCGACGACGAGCCGCGCGCCTTTTCCGGCGGCATGCGCCAGCGCCTGCAGATCGCCCGCAACCTCGTCACCGGGCCTCGGCTGGTGTTCATGGACGAGCCGACCGGCGGCCTCGACGTCTCGGTGCAGGCGCGCCTGCTCGACCTGTTGCGCGGCCTGGTCACCGACCTCGGCCTCGCCGCGATCGTCGTCACCCACGACCTTGCGGTGGCGCGGCTCCTGTCGCAGCGCATGATGGTGATGAAGGACGGCCGCGTCGTCGAAAGCGGCCTCACCGACCGCGTGCTCGACGATCCGCGCGCACCCTACACCCAGCTCCTTGTTTCCTCGATATTGCAGGTGTGACCATGGCAACCCCGCTCGTCGTCTCCGACGTCGCCAAGAGCTTCACCATGCATCTGCGCGACGGCATCAGGCTACCTGTTGTCGCCGGCGTCTCGTTCTCGATCCAGGCCGGAGAATGCGCCGTGCTCGGCGGTCCTTCCGGCGCCGGCAAGAGCTCGATCCTGAAGATGCTCTACGGCAACTATGCCGTCGACGAAGGACAGATCATCGTCCAGCATGATGGCGGTCTCATCGATCTCGCGACAGCCAGCCCGCGCACGGTGCTTGCCGTGCGCCGGCAAACCATCGGCTATGTCAGCCAGTTCCTGCGCACCGTACCGCGCGTTTCAGCACTCGACGTCGTCGCCGAGCCGCTGGTCGAGCGCGGCGAGGAACGCGAGATCGCGCGGGAGAAATCTCGTTCTCTGCTGGCTGAGCTCAACCTGCCGGAAAAGCTCTGGGCGCTGCCGCCGGCAACGTTTTCCGGCGGCGAGCAGCAGCGCGTCAACATCGCGCGCGGCTTCATCACCGAGCACCCGATCCTGCTGCTCGACGAGCCGACCGCTTCGCTCGACGCCAGGAACCGCGACGTGGTGATCGAACTCATCGCCGCCAAGAAGGCCGCCGGCATCGCCTTGCTCGGCATCTTCCACGATCACGACGTGCGCGAGGCGGTGGCCGACCGCATCATCGATGTGACCGCCTTCGCAGCCGGGAAAATCGCCGCATGAGCAAGAAGTTGTCGGAAGCGCCGCTGGTCCATGAGACGGCGCAAGTCGAGAATTCGACGCTCGGCCGCTGGACCGAGATCGCCGATCGCAGCCGGGTTTCGGAAAGCACGCTCGGCGACTATTCCTACATGATGCAGGACTGCGCCGTCTGGTGCGCGACGATCGGCAAGTTTTCCAACATCGCCGCCAGCGTGCGCATCAACGCCACCAATCATCCGACCTGGCGGCCGACGCTGCATCATTTCACCTACCGCGCCTCGGACTATTGGGACGACGCCGAGCACGAGGGTGAGTTCTTTGCCCAACGTCGCACCAAACGCGTCACCATCGGCCACGACACCTGGCTTGGCCACGGCTCGACCATCCTGCCCGGCGTCACCGTCGGCGACGGCGCGGCGGTCGGCGCCGGCGCTGTCGTGTCCAGGGATGTCGCCCCGTACACGATCGTCGGTGGCGTGCCGGCCAGACCGATCCGCGAACGCTTCGACCGCCGCACAGCGGAACGCTATCAGGCGCTGGCCTGGTGGGACTGGGATCACGCAAGGCTGCGCGCCGCGCTCGACGATTTTCGCGCGCTGGAGGCGGAAGCCTTTCTGGAGAAATATGGCAATTAGTGAATGGTGAATGGCTAACGATAGAGTTCGAGGCTCATGAAGCCTTTCTTGTCACCATTCACCATTCACCATTCACCATTCACCATTCACCATTCACCATTCACCATTCACCATTCACCATTCACCATTCACACCCCTGACACATGACTCGGACAGGACGCTGTCTCCCCAAGGAGATCGCCATGCTCGACAAGCCAAGATCCTCGCTCGCCGGATTTTTCGAAGGCACCAACCCGACCCCTCCGGTGCATCTCGGCAGGCGCTACGACACCTCTGGTAATTTTCTCAACGAGCCCGGCAACACCGTCGTCTGCCATCTCGTCAGCGGCTCGCCGTCCGAGGCAGTGGTGGTCGACGTGCGTGAGCGGATGCGCGCCATGCCCGATGCCGACCGGTTGGCCTTCACGCCGGTCTCCAGCCTGCACATGACCCTGTTCCAGGGCATCATCGAATATCGGCGCAGACTTCCCTATTGGCCTCAGGATGTGCCGCTCGACACCAGCATCGACGACATGACCCGCCTCTATCGGGAACGCCTGAACGGCTTCGAAGGTCGCGGTGCCTTCAAGGTCAAAGTGACCGATGTCGTGCCGACCGGGTTGACCGTCGCCGGCGCGACCGATGAGGACGTGCGTATCATGCGCGAATGGCGCGATGCCTTGGCAGTGCCGTTCGGATACCGGCATCCCGACCACCATGCTTATGTCTTCCATATCACTTTCGCCTACCAGATCCGGCGCCTGGCGGACGAAAAAGCGTCCGGATGGCAAGATCTGTTCGACGATTGCCTCTCGCTGTTTGCCCGGCAGGCTCCGGTGATCGAGCTGCGGCCACCCGCCTTTTGCAGCTTCAGGGACATGGAGCATTTCGAGGAGTTGCTGGTGCTCGGCTGATCCCTTGCGTGCCGCCCAGACGGCAGGGTTTGGGTCAACTCGCCCTCCCGCTCGACGCGCCTGTGGGCGGTAACAAAACTGACATCAATCCGACACCGCAGGTTCATGCCGTTGCGCTAGCGAGGGTTAACAGACCTTCAACCGCGATTGGACTGGAGCTTACCCCATGTCGGCAACGCAAGAAATGTCAGCAACGCTCGAAATTCGCGGCGTCACACGCCGGTTTGGCAAGAACACTGCTGTCAGCAATGTCGACATCTCGATCCCGCACGGACAGATGGTCGGGATCATCGGTCGCTCCGGCGCCGGCAAATCGACCCTTTTGCGCATGATCAACCGCCTCATCGATCCGAGCCAAGGGTCGATTTTTTTTGACGGTGCCGAAGTTTCGCGGCTGCGCGGCTCGCCGCTCCGGCGCTGGCAGCGTGACTGCGCCATGATCTTCCAGCAGTTCAACCTGGTGCCGCGCCTCGACGTGCTGACCAATGTGCTGCTCGGCCGGCTCAATCATCGATCGACCCTTGTCAATCTGCTCGGCGTCTTCTCCCGCGAGGAACGGGCCGAGGCGATCGCGGCGCTCGAGCGCCTCGACATTGCCCGCACGGCGTTGCAGCCGGCCGGCACCTTGTCCGGCGGCCAGCAGCAGCGTGTCGCCATCGCCCGCGCCATGATGCAGCAGCCCAAGGTGATCCTCGCCGACGAGCCGATCGCCTCGCTCGACCCGCTCAACGCCAAGGTGGTTATGGATTCGCTGCAGGATATCAATCTGCGCGAGGGCCTCACCGTCGTCACCAATCTGCACACGCTGGATACCGCGCGCACCTATTGCAACCGCATCATCGGCATGGCCGCCGGCAAGGTCGTGTTCGACGGCCCGCCCGAAGACCTCAACCGCGAGGCCGTGCGCATGGTCTACGGCGCCGACAGCAATGGCGGCGAAATCTCCGAGGCCATCACCTCGACCAGCGTCACCATCAAGCCAAAAATCGCCGCATCCGCCGGACCGCTCGAGCCCGCATTTCCTGGCTACTAGCTCCATGATCCCAACCAGTGGATACCGGTATACGAAAAAGATCATGGACAGGCAAAAGAGCGCCTGGATCGCCAGCCCGCGTCAAGGGCGCTGTCAAAATTCGAACGCTGCCGGCGCGATGCCGGAACCAACAGGAGAGACGCGAAATGTTTAGAAAGATACTTCTCGGTGCCGTTTCCATCCTCGCCATGGCGATGGGCGCGGTCCAGGCACAGGATCTGAAGGAGTTCCGCATCGGCATTCTGGGCGGCGAGAACGAAGCCGACCGTCTGCGCAACTACCAGTGCTTCGCCGACCACATCAAGGAAGTCCTCGGCGTCGAGAAGGTTTCGCTGTTCCCGGCCGCCGACTATGACGGCGTCATCCAGGGCCTGCTCGGCGGCACGCTTGACTATGCCGAACTGGGCGCTTCCGCCTACGCCAAGGTTTATCTTGAAAACAAGGACGCGGTTGAACCGATCCTGACGACGGTCCAGACCGACGGTTCGACCGGCTACCACTCGGTCATGGTCGCCCGTGCGGATTCCGGCATCAAGACGCTCGCCGACATGAAGGGCAAGAAGCTCGGTTTCGCCGATCCGGATTCGACTTCGGGTTATCTGGTCCCGGTCACTTCACTGCCCAAGGACATCGGCATGGATGTGAAAAGCTACTTCGCCTCGACCGGTTTCGGCGGCGGCCATGAACAGCTCGTCCTTGAAGTGCTGAAAGGCACCTTCGATGCCGGCACCACCTGGGCTTCCGGCGTCGGCGACTTCAAGGACGGCTACAGCTCGGGCAATCTGCGCAAGATGGTCGACAAGGGCGTCCTCAAGATGGACGATCTCGTCGAATTGTGGCAGTCGCCGCTGATCCCGAACGGCCCGCTGGTCGTGCGTACGTCGATCGATGCCGGCGCCAAGCAGAAGATCACCGATTTCCTGACCAAGCTTCCGCAAACCGATCCGGCCTGTTTCTCGGCTGTACAAGGTGGCGATTACAAGGGCTATTCGCCGGTTACGCCGGCGTTCTATCAGCCGATCATTGACGCCCGTAAGGCGAAGATCGGCTCGTAAGCAAACTGCCACAACGCCGCCGGGGCCATGTGCCGCCGGCGGCGTTGCCGCATCAGGGCCGGGGATCTATCGATGAGTGCGACCGATGTTTACCGCGCGCCTGCGCTTTCACCGGAGGGGGCCACAGTCGAGCGGCACTGGCGCGACCTCGCCGCCCGCCGGCGCCTTTACACGATCGGCGGTCTGGTTTTCCTGCTTCTTGCGCTCTCCGGCTCGCTCTGGTTCGCCAACGAGACCAACGCCGGAAAATTCTTCGACCGCCTTCCCCACGTCGCCGATTTTTTCACCGAGTTGAAGCCGCGCGACTGGTTCGACCCGGTGCGCGCGCTGTTCGACCTGCCGTCCCCCTATGATGATGGCAGCCTCAAATTCGACTACCCCGAAGGCCGGGTCTACCTGACCCAAAGCATCTACATTCCGGAGTATTTCCACCGGATGATCGAGACGCTGAACATTGCCCTGTTTTCGACGCTGGTGGGCTCCACATTCGGTTTCCTGCTCTGCTTCCTGGCGGCAGGCAACATCACGACCAGCCGCTGGCTCCGTTTCACCACGCGCCGCTTCCTTGAAATTGTCCGCGCCTTTCCCGAAATCGTCATCGCCGGCTTCTTCCTGGCGATCTTCTCGCTTGGACCCATTCCGGCGATCCTCGCGGTCAGCATCCACACTGTCGGCGCACTTGGAAAAATGTTCTTCGAAGTGGTCGAGAATGCCGACATGAAGCCTGAAGAAGGCTTGCGGGCCGTCGGCGCCAACTGGGTCGAACGGGTATGGTTCGGCATCGTGCCTCAGGTTTTGCCCAACTTCATGAGCTATTTCCTGCTCCGCTTCGAGATCAATGTGCGCGCTTCGACCATTCTCGGCGCCGTCGGCGCCGGCGGCATCGGCGAATCCCTGCGTCTTTCGATCGGCCAGGGCCATGAGGCCAAGACCATTGCCATCGTCTTTCTGCTGTTCTGCACGATTGTCGCCGTCGACCAGTTTTCCGCCTGGCTGAGACACCGTCTTGTCGGCCGGCAGGCGTTCGCATACGGGCGCGGAGAGTAACGCCATGAACGCCGACGCCATCAACGACATCGCCGCTCGCCATCCAGATGCGTTCCGGCCATCCCTGTGGAAGCGTTATGCCACCCCGATCGGCATCCTTCTCTGCATTCTCTACACCTTCTATTGCGCGTGGTTTTTCTCGGTCGGCGCCGTTCTCGAAAAAGCGAACTGGAACCTTGCCGGCGCCTATCTCGCTGACTGGGTATCCTACGAAATCCGGCCCGACATCGAGTTCAAGGACAACCACCTGACGATCAACTACTCCCGCTTCTCCAAGCTGGGATCCAATCCAAACCCCGACTGGGTGACCAAGCAGATGGCCGTGATCGAACGGCGGGTCGACGCAGCAGCAGCGCCGGCGATCACGACCAACAAGTCGTCGCAGGATTCGTTTATGGCGCCTGGCGCCCCAACCGCCGAGAGCCCGGCCGCCGCGCCAGGGCAATCGGTTCCGGCTGCTCCTAAAACGATGCGCGAAAACGCCGTCGTGGCGGCGACCGTCACCCTTGGCAATGGGCAGATCGCCATCATGCCAAACCTTGTCACCGTGACGCGCGGCGCCGAAAGCGTCACCTTCGACATCGCCAAGAACAGTTCTGTGACACCGCGCACACCGCTGCCTGACTGGATCGAGCAACGCAGGCCAGGCTCGACAGCCTATGTTTCGTTCGGCTTTCTCGGTCGCGCCGAGGTGCAAAATGACGAAGTGATCGCCTGGAGACGTTTCTTCGGCTGGGCCAATTTCGTGTTCGACACGAATTCGCCATTCTGGGGAAAGCCGATCGGTGAGGTCGCTTCACTGATCGTTTCCGGGGCACGCATCGACCCGTCGCGCTCAAACGCAGCGCTCGCCTGGGACAACATCCTCAACAATGCCGAGTGGCAGCACGGCGACGTCTGGCTGAAACTTTTGCAGACCATCGTCATGGCTTTTGTCGGCACGGTTCTGGCCTCGATCGTCGCCTTTCCGCTCGCCTTCCTGGCAGCACGCAACGTCACGCCGAGCCGGATAGCCAATCAGCTGACAAAGCGCTTCTTCGATTTCCTGCGGTCTGTCGACATGCTGATCTGGGCGCTGTTCTTTACGCGCGGCTTCGGTCCGGGGCCGCTGGCCGGCATGTCGGCGATCTTCTTCACCGACACCGGAACCCTGGGCAAACTCTATTCCGAGGCGCTGGAAAACATCGACGACAAGCAGCGCGAGGGCATCCGTTCGGTTGGCGCCGCGCCGGCAATGGTGCAGCGCTACGGCGTGCTGCCCCAGGTTCTGCCGGTATTCCTTAGCCAATCCCTCTATTTCTGGGAATCGAACACGCGGTCAGCGACGATCATAGGAGCCGTCGGCGCCGGTGGCATCGGCCTGAAATTGTGGGAGGCCATGCGCACCAACACCAATTGGGCCAATGTATTCTATATGGTTCTGCTGATCCTGGTCGTGGTTTTTGTCTTCGACAACATCTCCAGCTATCTCCGCCGCAAGCTGATGGGGGGCTCCGCAAACGGCAATGACGAGCGGCGCGCTCACGTGCTGCCGGCAGCTCAGATCGCCTGAGAGGAAGCTTGCGCCGCCCTAGGCGCCTGCCTTCTTCCAGCCGTTCTTGATGTGCTTGTAGCCGTCGCGGTAGACAGCCTCCGGGCTTTCCGAAAAATCGCGCCACACCTTGGTGGCCGCTGCCAGATCCTTGAGCGAGCGGCCAAAGGCCTCGATCGTCAACCAGTCATCATAGCCGCTCTTGCGGATGGCCGAAAACGTCTCTTGCCACGGAATATTGCCTCGGCCCGGCACACCGCGATCATTCTCTGAAATGTGGATGTGGACGATGTTTTTCCGGTTCCGCCTATAGGCGCCGATCGGATCGGCCTCCTCGATATTGGCGTGGAAGGTGTCGTACATCGCCTTGATGTGCGACCGGTCAATGGCGTCGATATGCTCGGACAAATCGTCCATCGTATTGAACAGGTAGCATTCGAAGCGGTTGAGCGCCTCTAGCCCGATGGTGACGTCCCTCTTGCCGGCATGGTCGCCGATGGCGCGTTGCGAGGCGACCGAACGCTTTTTTTCCGCCGCTGTCGGCCCGCTGCCGGAGAAGGCGCCCAATGTCGAATGCAGCGGGCCGCTCAACGTGCTCGCGCCAAGCGCCTGAGCGCAGTCGATCGCCCATTTCATGTAGTCGATGCCGGCCTTGCGCGTTGAGCCATCGGCCGAGATCAGGTTCATCGCCGGATCGCCCATGGCCGAAACGGCGGTGCGTTCCAGCCCGATGCGGTCAAGCAGCGCGCCGAGCTTTTTGTAATCGTCCGGCGTGCCGGAAAAGATCGGGATCTCGACGCCGTCGAAACCGGTCGCCTTGATGTCCCGGAGCAGCGGCTCGTGTTTCTTCGAAACGGTCGTTGTCCACAAGAGCATGCACATGCCGATTTTCATCGACGCCCCCTCCCCCTGAGTTCTCGGTTGTTTTAGAGCTTCGTCCACGCCCCATTCTTCTTCGACGACTTCACGCAGGCTTCGATGAAGGCCATGCCTTCGACGCCATCTTCGATGGTCGGGAAGACGACATCCTTTGCCGGCTTGCCACCCTTCCTGCGCGCCGCGCGGATGGCGCGGGCCGCCTCCTGGTAGATGTTGGCGAAGCCTTCGAGATAGCCTTCCGGATGGCCTGACGGCACGCGGCTGACACGCCCCGCGACCGGCAGCGCGCCGGCGCCATTTCGGGTGAGCAATTGCTTCGGCTGGCCGAACGGTGTGTACCAGAGATAGTTCGGGTCGGCCTGCACCCATTCCAGCCCGCCCTTCGTACCGTAGATGCGCAATTTCAGCCCGTTCTCGTGGCCGGGCGCCACCTGGCTCGCCCACAACATGCCCTTGGCCGGATGCGTCTTGCCGACGGGTTTGAAGCGCAGCATCACATTGACATTGTCGTCGAGCTGTCGCCCCGGCACGAAGGCATCGAGATCGGCCGACAGCGCGTCGAGCTCCAGCCCGGAGACGAAGCGCGCCAGATTGTAGGCATGCGTGCCGATGTCGCCCAGCGCGCCACCCGCACCGGCCTGCTTCGGGTCGGAGCGCCAGGACGCCTGCTTCTGGCCTGTCGCCGCGAGGTCCTCGGTCAGCCAGTCCTGCGGATATTCCGACTGCACGATGCGGATGTCGCCGAGGACACCCTTGGCCACCATCTCGCGCGCCTGCCGCACCATTGGATAGGCGGTGTAATTGTGGGTGAGCACGAACACCTTGCCGGTCTTCTCGACCAGGGCGGCAAGCTTCTTTGCTTCCGCCAGCGTGGTGGCCAGCGGCTTGTCACAGATGACATGGATGCCGGCTTCGAGAAAGGCCTTCGCCGCCGGCACATGCACATTGTTGGGGGTGACGATGGCCACCGCCTCGATGCCGTCGGGCCGTTTGGCCTCGGCCTTGGCCATTTCGGCGAAGGAGCCATAGCTGCGTGCCGGGTCGAGCCCGAGTTCGGCGGCCGATGCCTTGGCACGCGCCGGATCCGACGACAGCGCGCCAGCGACCAGCACGAAATCATTGTCCATGCGCGCCGCGATCCGGTGCACGGCACCGATGAAGGCGCCCTGCCCGCCGCCGACCATGCCATAGCGGATCGGGCCGCCTCCCGTTTCCGACTTCGATGCGCCGACCATGATTTTTCTCCCTCGTCGTTGCTTACCTCCCTCTTGAGGGGAGGTCGATCCGCGCAGCGGATCGGGTGGGGTCGCCGGGCGTGGAGCTCGGCATGAACCGACCCCACCCGGCCCTTCGGGCCACCCTCCCCTCGAGGGGGAGGGAAAGCCGCCTCAAATTCCCATCATGGCGCGCAGCATCTTCTTGTCGGTCGTGCCGCCGGCAAAATCGTCGAATGCCTTTTCCGTCACCCTGATGATGTGATGCTGTATGAAGGGCGCGCCTTCGGCGGCACCATCCTCGGGATGCTTCAGGCAGCATTCCCATTCCAGCACCGCCCATGAATCGTAGTCATACTGGGCAAGCTTGGAGAAGATGCCGCCGAAATCCACCTGACCGTCGCCGAGCGAGCGGAAACGCCCGGCCCGGTTGGTCCAGCTCTGGTAGCCGGAATAGACGCCTTGCCTGCCGGTCGGGTTGAACTCGGCATCCTTGACGTGGAACGCCTTGATCCGCTCGTGATAGATGTCGATGAATTCGAGATAGTCGAGCTGCTGCAGCAGGAAATGCGACGGATCGTAGTTGATGTTGCAGCGCTTGTGGCCGCCAACCGCATCGAGGAACATCTCGAAGGTCGCGCCATCGAACACGTCCTCGCCCGGGTGGATCTCGTAGCCAAGGTCGACGCCATTGTCCTCATAGACATCGAGGATCGGCTTCCAGCGCTTTCCCAGTTCGGCGAACGCTTCCTCGATCAATCCGGCAGGGCGCTGCGGCCATGGATAAAGGTAAGGGAAAGCCAACGCTCCGCAAAAGGACACCGACGCCTTGAGCCCGAGATTTTTCGAAGCCTTGGCGCCGAACTGCATCTGCTCGACCGCCCATTTCTGCCTGGCCTTCGGATTGTTGTGCACGGCAGGCGGCGCGAAGCCGTCGAACTGCGCGTCATAGGCCGGATGCACCGCCACCAACTGCCCCTGCAAATGCGTGGACAGTTCGGTGATCTCGACACCGGCGTCGGCACAGATGCCCTTCACCTCGTCGCAATAGACCTGGGAAGACGCTGCTTTCTCGAGGTCGAACAGCCGGCTGTCCCAGGTCGGGATCTGCACGCCCTTGTAGCCCAACCCGGCCGCCCATTTGGTGATCGAGGGAAGCGAATTGAACGGCGCGGCGTCGCCCGCGAACTGCGCAAGAAACAGGCCTGGACCCTTCATCGTCGACGGCATCGGCATCCTCCCTCGTTGTTTGCATTACCAAGCATAGCGCCGATTGGAAGTGGGGCCAGCCCGTTTGGTGTTTTCCCGAAGACACTTGTTTGTGTCGCCATTCTGGTATTACCAAATATGGACGAATGGTCAAGCGGCCCGACCCGCCGCCGAAGCGTCGCCAGTCCTCACAAAATGCAAAAATACATTAATCTATTCAATAACGTAACCGGCGCAACGGGTTGCAGCGTGCGACTTCTTGCCGTCCAGGGGAATTTGCTGTAGACCTGCCAGCCAGCCCAATTGGTCGAACCAGTTTGTCAAAAAGCACTGGAGCGCCCCTGGGGAGGAAGCATGCGGCGGACCTCGCTGGAGGACGGACGCGGGAAACGTGACGGGCGATTTCTGGGAAGGATAGATCATGCATCTTTCGACACACAACTGGATGCGGGCCGAGCCGCTGGAGACGACGCTCAAGCGCATCAAGAAATTCGGCTACGAGTCGATCGAGATTTCCGGCGAACCCGAACAGTACAAGACCAAGGAAACGCGTGCGCTTCTGAAGGAGCACGGCATTCGCTGCTGGGGGGCGGTGACGCTGATGCTGGGCGAGCGCAACCTCGCCGCCAAGGACCAGGGCCAGCGCGAACGCTCGGTGCAATATGTCAAGGACGTGCTGACGATGGTCAGCGAACTCGATGGCGAGATCATCACGCTGGTTCCCGCGACCGTCGGCAAGGTGGTGCCGGACGGCACCGAGGAGGAAGAGTGGAAATGGGTGGTCGACGCCACCAGGGAATGCTTCACCCATGCCAAGAAGGTCGGTGTCAAGATCGCGGTCGAGCCGCTCAACCGCTTCGAGACTTATCTGTTCAATCGCGGCGCCCAGGCGCTGGCGCTGGCCGATGCTGTCAGCCCGGAATGCGGCGTCTGCCTCGACGCCTACCACATCCACATGGAAGAATTTAACGTCTATGACGCCATCCGTAAGGTGGGAAAACGCCTGTTCGACTTCCACGTCGCCGACAATAACCGCTTCGCCGCCGGCCTCGGCCAGATCGACTGGCCGAAGATCGTCGCGACGCTGAAGGAGGTCGGCTATGACGGCGCGCTGACCAATGAGTTCGTCGCCCCTGTCGACCGCACGCCAGCCGCACCCTATCCCGACATGGTCGAGCGCCACCCGGTCGACATTTCGCCCGAACAACTGAAATTCATCCAGGATCACGGCTCCAGCGTGTTGACGGAGAAATTCTACACCGACCAGATGCGCATCACCGCCGAAACGCTGCTGCCGCTGATCAAGTAGCCGATCCGATTGGGAATGAGCCCTTCCGCCCGCCGGCGGTGGGGCCGGGGATGAACATGCGCACTAACCCGCCTTTCTCGCACTCCATGTGGCCTGCGCCGGTTCAAGAAGCCGGCAGGGTAGGAGCCGTGCGAAGAGCGATGCGGCTCCATCGCGCGAGCGCGGCGACACCCCCTGCCGGCTTCTTCAACCGGCCCTCTCCGGTCGCCTTTCGGCGGGCATCTCCGATGTCGGGCGGCTCGACCGTATGTCTCGATACGCTCTTCACCGCCCGACACCGTATCTGCCGCGCCGAAAGTGCGACGCAGGCCGCATGGAGTGCGAGAAATGCGGGTTAAGACGGTCCAAGCCTGGTGGGTCCGCGTGCCGATCGAAGCCGCGAAGCAGCATCGCAGCGACTTCGGTCAGGTGACGACGTTCGACGCCGCCATCCTGCGCATCGAGACTGACGACGGGCTGGTCGGCTGGGGTGAAGGCAAGAATGCCGCCGGTAGCGCCGGCAGCTATGGCGCCCTCGTCCACATGCTGAACCACGAAATCGGCCCGCAACTGATCGGCAGCGATCCGGCCGACATCGGGGTCATCTGGGAGAGGCTCTACAACGGCGTGCGCCACGACACCGCCGCATGTGCCGGCCACGCCATGCCGCAACTGGCGCGGCGCGGCGTCAGCGTCGCCGCCATCAGCGCCGTCGACATCGCACTGTGGGACATTCTGGGCAAGTCGCTCGGGGTCCCGGTCTGGCGGTTGCTTGGCGGCCGCAAGCTTGACCGTATGCCGGCCTACGCTTCCGGCGGCTGGGCCTCCAGCGAGGCGATCGGCGACCAATTGAAGTCCTACATCGCCAAGGGCGGCTTCAAGGCGCTGAAGATGCGGGTCGGCGCCATGGACGGCGCTCCGCACGTTTCCGCTGCCCGCGTCCGCGCCGCAAGACAGACACTTGGCCCGGCAGTCGACCTGATGGTCGATGCGCATGGCACCTATACGGTGGCGGAAGCCAAACGCTTCATCCATCTCGCCGGCGATCTCGATCTGGCCTGGTTCGAGGAACCCGTCATCGCCGACGACAAACCAGGGATGGCCGAGGTGCGGGCCTCCGGCTCCATCCCGATCGCCACCGGCGAAAGCGAGGCGACGCGCTACGCGTTCCGCGACCTCGCCACGCTCAAGGCGGCCGATATCTTCCAGCCGGACCCCGCCTTCTGCGGCGGCATCAGCGAGGCGATGAAGATCGGCACCATCGCCAGCGCCTTCAATCTGCGCTTCGCGCCGCATCTGTGGGCCGGTGCGCCTTGCTTCTTTGCCGGGCTCCATGTCTGCGCCGCCTCTCCGGCGAGCTTCATCGTGGAATATTCGCTCGGCGCCAACCCGATGATCCACGACCTGGTCGAGGAGACTGTCGAAGCAAAGGACGGTATGATAGCGATCCCCGAGAAACCCGGACTGGGGTTCACCATTTCAGAGCGGTTCCTGGAGGCGCACGCGCAACGCAATTGACAATGAAAGAAAAGAACCTTCTGGCCGAGCTCGCCGCTTATCTGTTCTCCCACTCCGACAACGGGACGGGCCGGACGCCGTCGGAGCGCGAACTGGCCGAGCATTTCGCCGTCAGCCGCGGCCAGATCCGCGAGGCGCTGGCCATTCTCGAAGCCATGCGCATCGTCGAGCGCCGCGCCAAATCCGGCATCTATATCGACACCAAGCAGGCCAGTGTCGAGGCGATGGCGCTGTTCGCACGGGCCGGCCTGCCGCTCGATCCGGTGCGGATCTATGAAACGGTCGAATTGCGCAAGATCCACGAGATCAAGGCGGCGGAGCTGGCCTGTTCGCGCGCCACGGAGGAGAATTTCGAGCGGCTGCGCGAGATTCTGAAAGCTTCGGAAGAGCGCATTGCGGCCGGCGAAGGCCTCGCCAAGGAGGACCGCGAGTTTCACCTCGAGATCGTGCGGGCAACCAAGAACAGCGTCTTTCACAATGTGTGCAGCGTCTACTACATGATGGGCGAGCAACGCCTGCCGATCTATTTCAACGATCCCGAACGCAACGTGCGCTCGCATGCCGAGCACATCCAGATCTACGAGGCGCTGCTGCGCCGTGACGGCAACCTCGCCCAGGCGCTGATGAGCGCCCATCTGCAAGGTGCGGAAAGCTACTGGAAGGGCCTGATCGAAGGCGGCGGGACGGAACCTCAGAACCCGGCGCTGGAACAGGTCTGACATGCCCAGGATTCTGTCGACGCACACGTTGCACCCGCGCGCCTCCGCCATGCTGACCAGCGCCGGCGACCTCGTTGTCGCCTCCGCCCTCGACGCCGCCACGCTGGCCGCCGAGGCGCGGGACGCCGATGTCATCATCGTTCGCGCCCCACTGCCATCAGCGCTCTTCGAAGGGGCGAACAAGCTCCGGGCCGCGATCCGCCACGGCGCCGGCCTCGACATGGTCCCGATGGAAGCGGCAGCCGCCGCCGGCGTGCTGGTGGCAAACGTACCGGGAGTGAACGCGCGGTCCGTCGCCGAATACATCATGTTCGCGGCCCTGGCGTTGCTTCGGCGTTTCCGCGTGCTGGATCGTGACTTGCGCACGAAGGGCTGGCTGGCCGGTCGCGAGCACACCGTGGTGGCCAGCGAACTCGCCGGCAAGACGATCGGCATTGTCGGCCTCGGCGCCATCGGCCAGGCGGTCGGCCATATCGCCGCACATGGCTTCGACCTCAACGTGGTGGCAGCGGCGCGCAGCATGCGGCCGGCGCCGGACCGGGTCGGCTTCCTGTCGATCGATGCGCTGGTCGAACAGAGCGACATCATCGTTCTGTGCTGCCCGCTGACACCGGAGACGCGTGGCCTGATCAACCGCGAGCGCATCTCCCGGATGAAGCCGGATGCCTTGCTGATCAATGTTTCGCGCGGACCGGTGATCGACGATGACGCACTGATCGAAGCGCTGGAAAAAGGCCGCATCGGCGGCGCCGCGCTCGACGTCTTTGCGACGCAGCCGCTGCCACCGGATCATCCCTATTTCGGCTTCGACAATGTCATCGTCACCCCGCACATGGCGGGGATCACCGAGCAATCGATGATGCGCATGGGCACCGGCGCGGCGGCCGAGGCCTTGCTGGTGCTGGCCAACAAATTGCCGGTCAATCTGCGCAATCCCGAAGTAGTCGAGCACTACCGCCGGCGCTTTCCGGCCAACGTGTAAGCGCCTCAACGGCCAAGCAGCGCTTCGATTGCCGCAGCGATCCGCAGCAGATGCCGGTCGTGGCCACTGCGCGACACCAGCATCAGCCCGGCCGGCCGCGCGGTCCCTGGTATCGGCAATGAGATCGCGCAGAGATCGAACTGGTTGGCGACCTGCGTGTTGCGCAGCAGCAGACCTTCAGTGCGTTCACGCAGATCGGCATTCCCGGCCATCGAAACGATGGTCGGCGCCGTCACCGGTGTGGTTGGCAGCGCCAGCACATCGACCGACGCCAGCCGCTCGTCCATGGCGGCGCAGAGTGCCGTGCGACGGCGCAGTGCCCTGATGTAAACCGGCGTCGGTATTGTGGCGGCCCGCGACAGTGGCTCGCTCACCCATGGGTCGACGGGCACCGATGCGCCCGTCGCCAGCCAGTCGGCATGGATCTCGGCGCCTTCCATGGCAGCGATCGAACCACGCTTGGTGGCCGCGCGCATATCGGCAAGCAAATCGTCGATCGACAGGTCCGCCAGGCGCGCGCCTGTCCGCGCGATCTTGGCAAGGCAACGATCGAATACCGTGGCGACCTCGCTTTCGGTGTCTTCGAAAAGCAGGCCGCGCGGGATGCCGACACGAAGCGCCGCAAGCGCAAGCGGTACAAGCGCTGCAGGTTCCTCGCCCGCCATCACCGCGTCGGCCACGGCACATTCGGCGACGGAGCGGGCGAGCGGGCCGATGGAGTCCAGCGTGGCGGAGAGCGGGAAGGCGCCACCGAGAGGCACGCGCCGCGCCGTCGGCTTGAAGCCGACGACACCGTTGAGCGAGGCTGGGATGCGCACCGAGCCGCCAGTATCGGAGCCGATGGCGATGTCGCTGGTGGCCTCGCCGGCCGAAACGCCGGCGCCGGAGGACGAGCCGCCCGGGATCAGGCTGGCATCGACCGCATTGCCAGGCGTGCCGTAGTGCTGGTTGTCGCCGATCGCGGTGAAGGCGAATTCGGTCATGTTGGTCTTGCCGATGATGATCGCGCCGGCCTGCCGCACCCGGCTGACGATGACGGCGTCCCGCACCGCCGGCGCCGTGGTGGCCAGCAGCAGCGAACCGGCCGTGGTCGGCTCGCCAGCGACATCGAACAGATCCTTGATCGAGACAAGGGTGCCATCGAGTGGGCTGAGCCTCACGCCCGCCCGCTTGCGCGCATCGCTGGCTTCGGCCGCGGCTCGTGCTGCTTCGGCATAGAGCTTTACGAAAACGCGTTCATCGTCCGCACGCGCGGCGAGGCGTGAAAGGACGGCTTCGAGGCGATCGCGGGCGGATTGCATTTTCGGTGTCGGACTCCGGAGGCCTTGAACGTCTTTCAGGCAGCGGCCAACGTCTGGCGTGCGAAAGGCATAACCCGGCGGGGGCGAGTTTGCACCTGTCGAAGCGACGAAAGAGGAAATCCGATGCACTACAGAGGCAGCTGCCATTGCGGCAAAGTGGCATTCGAGGTGGAGGGCGAGCTTGGCGGAGCCGTGCACTGCAATTGCTCGATCTGCTCTCGCAAAGGCGCGCTGTTGTGGGCCGTGCCGTATCAGAAGTTGCGGCTGCTGGCTTGGGGCGATGATCTCGGCCGGTACACGTTCGGCAAGGGCGGCATCGCGCATCGTTTCTGCCGCACCTGCGGCATCCATCCCTTCGCCGAGGATGTCAGCGAAGGGAGTGAGCGAAGCGCTTATGTCAACATCAATTGTCTGGACGGCCTCGACCTTGCCGCGGTGGAGGTTTTCGACTTCGACGGCCGCTCGGCTTAGGCTCTTTCGGACTTCGGTCCCATCAGGAACGTCGCCAAGGCCGCCAGCAGCGTCGCGATACCGCAATAGGCGAAGGCGCTGGCCACGCCTGCGTGATCGACCAGCAGGCCGCCGAAGACGGCGCCCAGCGCGATCGCCACCTGGAATGTGGCGACCATCAGCCCGCCGGCGCTCTCGGCCTGGTCGGGAGCGGCGCGCACCAGCCAGGTCTGCAGCCCGACCGGCACCGCGCCGAAGGCAAAGCCCCAGGCGGTGACCGCCACCGCCGCCACCACTGGCGAGGCGCCAAGAACGAGTAGCATGAGCGCCGACAATGCAATCAGCAGAGGCGCCAGGCCGACGGCTGCGCTGAGGTTGCGCTCGGCCATGAAGCCGCCGGCGAAATTGCCGAAGAACCCACCGATGCCATAGGCAAGCAGCACCAGCGAGATCGTCTCGATGTCCAGCGCCGGAACCTTCTCGAGAAATGGCCGGACATAGGTGAAGCCGGCAAAGTGTCCCGAGGCGACCAGCAGCACTACCAGAAGTGCCGCCCTGATCGTCGGCCGCTTGATCACCTCGAGCAAGGTGCGAAAACTGGCAACGCCCGCCGGCGGCAGTCGCGGAATCGTGGCGATCTGTACCACCAGCGCCAGGGCGCCGACGACGGCTGCGATCATGAAGGCGGTGCGCCATCCCCAGACGTCGCCGACATAGGCGCCAACCGGAGCTGCGGTGACAGTGGCGACCGAAACGCCGGTGAGGATGATCGACATGGCGCGCGGCATCAGCCGCATCGGCACGAGCCGCATGGCCATCGCCGCCGACATCGACCAGAAACCGCCAAGGGCGACGCCAAGCACGACGCGGGCCGCCAGAAGCACGGGAAGCGACGATGCGAAGGCCGCGAGCAGGTTCGAGACGATCAGCAGCACCGTCAGCCCCCACATGACCAGCCTGCGGTCGAGCCGCTTGGTGACGATGGCCATGGTTGGCGCCGCAATCGCGCCAACCACCGCGGTCGCCGTGACGGCTTGCCCGGCAGCACCTTCGGTGATGCCGAGATCCTGCGCCAGCCGCGTCAGCAGGCTGGCGGGCAGGAATTCTGCCGTCACGAGCCCGAACACGCCAAGCGCCAGCGATACCACCGCGCCCCAGGCCGGCTCGGCCCGTTCTTCGGATTCGGAGGCGTCGAGAACAGCGGCGTCGATGACGCCTGCGGCGGGTTCGGTCATGCTGGGATCTCCGTCTGGTTGCGGCGCAACATTTGGCTGCACTGCAACATGGGAGTGACAAGTTGGAGTTTCCATGCTAGAAACGCCGAAATGAATTACAATTCGTCCAAAACAACGCGGGCGACTTCCGGCGATCCGCTGACCGACATGCTGCGTGGCCTGCGCCTTGATGGCGTCGACTATGGACGCTGCGTGTTGGGAGAACCCTGGGCGGTGTCCTTCCCTGCCCAAAAGGCAGCCCGGTTTCACTTTATTGGCCAGCAGGGCTGCTGGCTGTTCGCTCCCGCGAAGGAATGGGTCGAGCTGTCGGTGGGCGACGCGCTCCTGATCCCGCGCGGCGACGAGCATGTGCTGGCCAGCGCGCCGGGCGTGCCTCCGGTGCCGATCGGCCGCTACACGATCCAGCCGGTCTGCGAGAACATCTACGACGTTTCGAACGAGTGCGGGGGGCCCAAGACCCTGCTATTCTGCGGCAGCATGCATTTCAACCTCGACGGCTCGCACCCGTTGCTCGACATGATGCCGGACTTGATGCAGGCGCATAAGCTGATGGCGAACGCGCCGGGCATCCAGCATCTGCTTGATGCGATGGCGGGCGAAGTGACGATGGATCGGGTGGGATCAGGCGGCATTCTGGCGCGCCTCGCCGACGTGCTGGCGGCGACGATCATTCGCTCCTGGGTCGAGAATGGCTGCGGCGACGCGACCGGATGGATCGAGGCGGTCAGAAATCCCGATGTCGGCAAGGTGCTGGCGGCCATTCATCTGCAGCCGGAACGCGAATGGACGGTCGAAGCCCTGGCGCGGATGATGGGGGCCTCACGCTCCGCCTTTGCCCAGCGCTTCGCCACGGTGGTCGGCGAGACGCCGGCCAGATATGTGCTGCGCGTGCGCATGCACCAGGCCCGCCAATGGCTGGCCCGCGACAGGATGAGGGTTTCCGTGGCGGCGGCGAAACTGGGTTACGATTCGGAAGCGTCTTTCAGCCGCGCGTTCAAGCGGGTCATCGGCGTGGCGCCGAGCCATCTGCGCAACACCGGCGGCGACGACGCGTCCTAATTTAAGCCCGGAGGAATTGCCAAGTCTTTTGGACGGCGCGTCATTGCCCGGCAACGTCCCGTGAATAATCTGGCAAGCGGAGGAACCCGCTATGGCCAATCATTCTCTACTGCTTGCGCTCGCCGCCCTGTCCTTCGTTCCCGGGCAGGCATTCGCTCTTGAAGACAGCTACCTGCCGGCCGGCAAGATCCCCTATGTCGCCGAAGCGCCGGACCAGCCGCAACGCCTCGGAGCGCTCTGGGGCGAGCGGGCCAAGGGCCCGGCGGGAACCCTGCTCAAGGTCCCTGGCAACTGGCGCGCACCGGTTCACGCGCACACCGCCGACTATCGCGCCGTGGTCATCCAGGGTCTATGGGCGCATTGGCAAATGGACGGCGGCGAGGCCACCAAGGTCGAGCTTCCTCCCGGATCCTACTGGACCCAGAAAGCCAATGAGATGCATGGCGACGCGTGCCTCTCGGACACCGAGTGCGTGATCCTCTTGATCAACGACGCACCTTACGAAACCTATCTGCAGAAGTAGCGGACGCCCGCCTCATCCCGCGTGGCGCAGATTGATGCCGCTGCCCTTGTCGAACAGCACCACCTTGTCCGGATCCCAGGCAAAGCGCACCGGCTGCTCGATCTCGACATCGGTCCTGGCCGGCACCGTGGCGCGCAGCATGGCGTCGCCGACCCGCAGAGTCAGGATCTTCTCGACGCCATGGTTCTCGACATCGTGGACGCGCGCTTCCACCGGCGCCCCGCTCTCGAGATAGACATCCTCGGGACGAATGCCGAAGACGAGCGGGCGGCCGTCGGTCGCGCCGCTTGTCTTGGCTCTCCCCTCAAAAGGCAGCTCGAAATTCAGTGGCGCCATCACCGCGCGGCCGTTGACGAGCTTGCCGTCGATCAGGTTCATCGGCGGCGAACCGACGAAGCTAGCCACATAGGTGTCGCGCGGATTGTTGTAGATCTCATACGGCGTGCCGGTCTGGACGATGCGGCCATGGTTGAGCACGCCAACTTTGTCGCCCATCGACATCGCCTCGATCTGGTCGTGCGTCACGAACAGGAAGGTCGCGCCGAGCTGCATCTGCAGGTTCTTCAGCTCGGTGCGCAGCGCCTCACGCAATTTGGCGTCGAGCGCCGACAGCGGCTCGTCCATCAGGAACACGCGCGGCTTGCGCACGATGGCGCGGCCGATGGAGACGCGCTGCATCTCGCCGCCCGAAAGACGGTCGGTCTTGCGGTCGAGCAGATGTTCTATCCGCAGCGTCCGGGCGGCACGATCGACACGATCCTTGATCTCGGCATCGGGCAGCCGGCGGATCTTCGGCTTCAGCGGAAATTCGAGGTTTTGGCGCACCGTGTAGCGCGGATAGAGCGAGTATTGCTGCAGAACCAGCGCCACGTCGCGCTCGGCCGCACCCCAGTTGGCGACATCGACGCCGTCGATGAAGACCTGGCCTTCGGTCGGCTTCTCCAGGCCGGCGATCATGCGCAGCGTTGTCGTCTTGCCGGCGCCAGTCTCGCCGAGCAACACGAAGAACTCGCCGTCGCCAATGTCGAGATCGAGCCCGGTCAATGCGGTGTGATTGCCGAATGTCTTCGAGATGTTCTTGAGCTGGATATGGGCCATCAGAGTCTCACCCCCAGCGACTTGCCGCTCGCCTTATCGAAGAAATGCGTCTGGGCCGGATCGATCCTGGCAAAGACCTTCACGCCGGGCCCGCTGATAAAACCGCTCTTGGTGCGGGCGCGCAGCATCTGGGAGCCGACCTTGAGGTCGACGATGTCGAAGGATCCGAGCGGTTCGACGATCTGCGCCTCGACCGGCAAGAAGCCATCGGCGGCTTCGCGGCGAACGATGACGCCTTCCGGGCGGATGCCGAGCGCAAGTCTGTCGCTGGCATGGCCGTTGAGCTTCGACAGCAACACGCCCGGGAATTCGAAGCCGGTGGCGGCTCCGCCGACCGTCACCGAGGCGGACGAGGCTTTTTCCACCACCGCCGCGTCGGCGACGTTCATCACCGGGCTGCCGACGAACTGCGCAACGAACAGATTGGCCGGCCGCGAATAGACCTCGTCCGGCGAACCGACCTGCTGCAGCACGCCTTCATGCATGATGACGATGCGGTCCGCGAGGCTCATCGCCTCGATCTGGTCATGGGTGACATAGATGGTGGTCGAGCCCTGCTTGATGTGCAACCGCTTGATCTCGGCCCGCATCTCCTCGCGCAGCTTGGCATCGAGTGCCCCGATCGGCTCGTCCATCAGCATCGCCTTGGGACGCCGCACCAGTGCCCGGCCAATGGCGACGCGCTGCATGTCGCCGCCCGACAATGCCGACGGCTTCTTCGCCAGCAGATCCGATATCTGCAGCGTCTTGGCGACCGAGCGCACTTCCTGGTCGATCTCGGCCTTGCTCTTGCGCGTCGCCCTCAGCGGAAAGGCGATGTTCTCGTAGACGCTCATATGCGGATAGAGCGAGAACGATTGGAACACCATGGCGATGTCGCGGTCAGCGGCCTTGAGATGCTGGACCGGCTTGCCGTCGATGAGGATATCGCCGCCGTCGATCGTCTCCAGCCCCGCGATGGCGCGAAGCGTCGTCGTCTTGCCGCAGCCCGACTGGCCGAGCAGCACGATGAACTCGTTGTCGTCGATCTTCAGGTTGAGGTCCTTGATGACCTGGACGGCGCCAAAATACTTCTGGACACCGCGAAGCTCGATCTGGGTCAATGCTGTGCTCCCGGATGTGCTGCCCCGGGATTTGCTACCTGCCCGGTACCGGCTTTTTCCTCCGGCGCGATCTTCGACGTGATGTTGAACCCGATCAGGCCGATCAGGATGATGGTCACGCCATAGCTGTGCAGCAGCATGTTCCACGGCTGGCAGAGCGCGATGATGCCAAGCACCATCAGCACCTGGCTGCCGGGCTCGAGATATTTCTGATTGATGGCGCGAAAGCTCATTTGCGGATCGCTCCGAAGGACATGCCGCGCAAGAGATGGTTGCGGAGCAGGAAGGTGAAGATCGCGACCGGCAGCAGGAACAGGAAGGTTCCGGCGGCAATCACAGTCCAGTCCGGCAGGCCCGAACCGACCTGGCTGGGGATGAAGGGCGGTGCTGTCTGGGCGCGGCGGTTGGTCATGATCAGCGCGAAGGCATATTCGTTCCACGCCGTAATGAAGCAGAACACGGCGGTGGCGGCGATGCCGGTGGCCGCCTCCGGCAGCACGATCTTGAAGAAGGCCTCCATGCGCGTATAGCCGTCGACAAGGGCCGCCTCCTCATACTCCTTCGGAATCTCGTCCATGAACCCCTTCATCAGCCAGACCGAGAAGCTGAGGTTGAAGGCGGTATAGAGGATGATCAGGCCCCAATGCGTGTCGTTGAGGCCGACGACCCGGTACATCAGGAACATCGGGATCGCCACCACCACTGGCGGCAGCATGCGCGTCGACAGGATGAAGAAGAGCAGATCCTGCTCCCCCTTTACCTTGAAGCGCGAGAAACCGTAGGCGGTGAAGGTGCCCATGCCGACGGCCAGGACGGTCGAGGTTATGGCGACGATCAGTGAGTTCATGAAGCGGCTCGGATAACCCGACCACTGCACTTCGCCCCTGCCTGAGCGCACCACCTTCTCGCCGCCGTCGAACACCAGCCGCTCCCACCACGGGGCGGCGGCGTATTGTTCCGGAGTCGGCGCGGTGCGCAACTGCGACCGCTTGGTGAAGAGCTTCACGAAGGGTGATATCTCAGGCTGGAACACCACCGTCGGCGGAATGGTGGTGGCAAGGTTGCGCGGCTTGAACGCCGTCGAGGCTATCCAGTAGATCGGCGCCAGGAAGATCATTGTGATGATCAGCACACTGACGATGGCCAGCTTGTTGAGCGAACGCTCGGTAGAGGTGGTGACAGCGGCCATTCTAGCGCTCCTTCACCTTGTTCAGGTATTTGACGTAGATGTTGGTGATCGCCAGGATCATGATCAGCACGATGTAGGCAAGCGCGCAGGAGCGCCCGGTCTGCCATTCCTGGAACGCCATCTTGTAGAGCCGGATCGAGATCACCTCGGTGGTTGGCTGGCTGGTCAGGATGTAGGCGAGGTCGAAGGTCTTGAACGCCTCCATGGTGCGGAAGATGACCGCGATCATCAGGATCGGCGCGACCAAGGGCAGCGTAATGCGAAAGAAGGTGTAGAACGAGCCGGCGCGGTCGATCGCGGCCGCCTCGTAGAGGTGCTTCGGCACCGCCGACAGGCCGGCAAGCGACAGCAGCATCACGAACGGCGACCACATCCAGATGTCGGTTATGGCAACCGCGTAGAGCGCCATGTCCGGGTTGGACAACCACTCGAAGGAGCCGAGGCCGAGCGTGTAGTTGATGATGCCGAAGGACGGATCGTAGAGCAGTTTCCAGAACAGGCCGACGACAGCCATCGACAGCATCATTGGCAACAGCAGCAGCGTCGTCAGCAGACCCTTCAACGGGATATCGCGGTTGAGCAGCAACGCCACGCCGAAGCCGACGATGACCTGGCCGGCTACGGAGACGATGACATACTTGGCGGTGATGGCGAAATTCGACCAGATGAACGGGTCGTTGAGCAACTCGCGGTAATTCTGCAGTCCGACGAAATTGGCAGCCGCCGGGCTCGACGCGCGAAAATCGGTGAACGAATAGCCGAGCGAATAGATCAGCGGAAAGATGTTGAAGACGATCAGGAAAACGATCGTCGGAATGATGAAGAGATTGCGGATCGTGAGATCGCTCATGCCGCGGGCGGCGGAGCGCGAATTGGGATCCAGCGTGGTCATGACTGCAGTGGCCAAGGCCCGTTCCTTCATTGTCCGGAAAAGAAAACGGAGGGGGCGGCTTCCGCCCCCTCCGAGCGTTAGTCTCGTTTACTTCACGCGGTTGTATTTCTTGAACGTCGCGTTCCAGTCCGCGGCGAGCGAATCGAGCACTTCCTTGGCCGTGCCCTGATTGCCGGTGATGTACGGATAGACGCGTTGGTTCATCTGGATGAGCAACTCGGCATATTCCGGCGTCGCCCAGAAGTCCTTCACCTTGAACATGGTTTCGTAGAAGGCCTTGTTGTAAGGCGTGGCGTTCTGGAATTCAGGCGACTCGAGCACCTTGGCGCTTGCCGTGTAACCGCCGAGTTCCGCCCATTTCTTCTGCGTATCTTCCTTGATGAACCATTCCAGGAACTTCATCGCCTCTTCCTGGTTCTCGGAATAGGAAATGACGGAGATGCCCTGGCCGCCGAGCGCGGCGAACTGGTCGCCGTTCGGCCCTGGAGGATTGGCAAAGAAGCCGGTGGCCTTGGCATTCGGGTTCGAAGCTTCGTTGATGAGCGCCGGGAAGAAGGCGAAGTAGTTCATGCTCATCGCCGCCAGGTTCTCGGTGATCGCCTGGTTGTCCTCGATGAAGAAGCTCTTGGCCCAACCAGGAGGAGTGAAGGAATAGAGCTCCTTATAGGCTTCGAGCGCCTTGACGTTCTGCTCGGAGTTGATGATCCCGTCGACCTTGTAGTTGGCATAGTCGCCAAGTTCGCCGCCGTAGGAGAAGATGGCGTTCTCGACGCCCATCACCAGAGCGTCATACGAGTTGTCGGTGTAGATGGCGACGCCGTAGCGCTTCTCGTCGGGACGGTGGAAGAATTCGGCGATGTCGCGCAACTGCTTCCAGTCCTTCGGCACGCCGAGATCGTAGCCATACTTGGCCTTGAAGGCTTCCATCTCCTTCGGGTCTTCGAACCAGTCCTTGCGGTAGGACCAGCCGACCGCGTCGCCCTCGGCCGGGATCGACCAGTACTTGCCGGAGTCCGACGGATATTCGGCGTAGTACTTGACAGTCGCCGGCGCCATCACCTCCTTCAGATTGTGTTTGTTGAAGAAGTCGGTGAGATCGACATAGTGGCCCGCCTCGGAAGCCGCGCCGATCCACTGCGAGTCGCCGACGACCATATCGTAGGCGCTGCCCTTGGCGTTGAACTCGGTGAAGGCCTTCGTCTGGAAGTCGGACCAAGGCGTGGTTTCGACCGTGACCTTCACGCCGGTCTCGGCCTCGTAAAGGTTGACGAGTTCCTGCAAATAGTTCGCCGGATCCCATTCAGCCCAGAATATGGTGAGTTCCTTGTCCTGCGCGTAGACGGACGTTCCGCAGGCGAGCACTAAGCCGATACCAGCAAGCATGCTGGTCATTGTCTTGCGCATAATGATTTCCTCCCTTGTGCGCATTCTACCTTGTCATGCGAGCCGGCTGCGAGGTCGGCCCTGGTAGTTCCTGCCGTGATGGCACCATTCCGGTTTTGAGCCTCCTCGCCCAGTCGGAAATGGATCTCAAGCCCTCACTTTCGATCTGCATTGTCAGTCCTGATCTGGTATTACCAATTTCGGACGCGCGTCAAGCTCTTTCTTGGACGTTAGCGGACAGCCCCGCAAGCGGATTGCTGCATTATCTGCCTGTTTTCTCTCGATTTTCCTACTCCTTGATACACGAGAGCCTTGTTTCGGCCCTAGCATTGCAACTATTGTGCGTAACTGGCACTCCAATCTGGTCGAACCAGATTGAGACTATTCCGCAGCCGTCGCGGGCGTAATTCCGCCTCCCTCGCGCATCGATTCCGCCACCGCCGCACGCACCAGGGCGCCGGCCGCCCACTGCGCGACCGACATCATCTTGCGGCTGTCCAGCCCCCATATGTCCTTCAGCACGATGAGCAGTTCGACGCCGAAGATCAGCGACAGGGCCTGCGCCAGGCGCTTGAACTCGCGTGGCGGAAGCCGGCCCTTGAGCGGTGCGATTGCATCCTTCAACAGGTCGACGCGATGGCCGCGCGTAAAAGCCGGCTCGCCGCCCAGCGTGCCTGCCTGTCGGCGAGCCCACTGGTCGAGCGACAGTTTCAGCGCCGCCTTGAACGTCGCCTCGAAGGCCTCGATGCGCGGCATCGCCGTCTCGAACAGTTCGGCGACCCGGCGCTCGGAATCGGTGGAACTCGATTGCCAGGTGAGGATCGGCCCGAGCCCCTCGTCGACCACTGCTTGCACCAGTGCCGCCTGGCTCGGGAAGTAGCGATAGGCGGTCGCGCGGGAAACCTCCGCCGCCTCCGCGACCTCGCTGACCGAAGGCGTTGCGCCTTCCTGCATCAGCCTCGTCGCCGTCTCCAGCATCAATCGCCTTGTACGTGCCCGGGCACCGCGCTCGGCTCCTCGGCCGCCACTGCGATCGGCATCGTCGTTCACTGCTTGTTGACGTGAGACTTTCATATCAATACGATACGCGCGTCTCAAAAAATTGCAATGGCCTTCGCGGCCGGGCAAAAGAGCGGCAGGCAACGACGCCGAGCGCGCCGGGGAGCGGGAAACGCGATGAAGCGCATCTACGTGGTGGGCACTGCCGACACCAAGGGCGAGGAACTCGCCTTCCTGGCCGACGCGATCACCGCTACCGGAGCCGCTGTCGTGCGTGTCGATGTTGGCACGCGCACGGCCACCGTACCGGTCGATGTTTCGGCCGAAGACGTCGCCGGCCACCATCCCGGCGGCAGCCCTGCCGTGCTCGGCATCGATGACCGCGGCAGCGCGGTCGCGGCCATGGCCATCGCGTTCGCCCGGTTCGCGCAGTCGCGCGCCGACATCGCAGGCGTGATCGGCATTGGCGGCGGCGGCGGCACCTCGATCATCACTTCAGGCATGCGCACGCTGCCGCTCGGCCTGCCCAAGATCATGGTCTCGACGCTCGCCTCGGGCGATACCGCGCCTTATGTCGACGTCTCCGATATTGTCATGATGCCTGCAGTGACCGACATGGCTGGCTTGAACCGGCTGTCGCGAGTCGTGCTGCACAATGCCGCCCAGGCGATATCAGGCATGGCGGCGAACCCTGCGCCGCCGCCCGACGGCAAACCCGCGCTGGGCCTCACCATGTTCGGCGTCACCACGCCATGCGTGACGGCCATCGCCGACGAGCTGCGCTCGACCTATGACTGCATGGTCTTCCATGCCACCGGCACCGGCGGCCGCGCCATGGAAAAGCTCGCCGACAGCGGGATGCTGTCCGGCGTCATCGATATCACCACGACGGAAGTCTGCGATCTCCTGTTCGGCGGTGTGCTGCCGGCGACCGAGGATCGTTTCGGCGCCATTGCCCGCACCGGACTGCCCTATGTCGGTTCGGTCGGCGCGCTCGACATGGTCAATTTCTGGGCGCCGCCGACCATTCCGGAACGCTATCGCGGGCGGCTATTCTACGAGCACAATCCGAACGTGACGCTGATGCGCACGACGCCGGACGAATGCCGCGCAATCGGCGAATGGATCGGCGAAGGACTGGCCCGCTGCGATGGTCCGGTCCGCTTCCTCATCCCGGAGAAGGGCGTCTCGGCTCTCGACATCGAAGGCGGCGCCTTCTTCGATCCGGAAGCCGATGCCGCGCTGTTCGAAGCCATCGAGCGCACGATCCAGCCGGGCGCCAACCGGCGCGTGACCCGCCTGCCGCTGCACATCAACGACACCGAATTCGCCAAGGCCGCGGTAGCGGCCTTCCTCGACATCGCCAGCAAGTGAGACCTGACAGCATGGCCGCTATCCCGCGCAAGAAGATCCTGGAGAAATTCCGCAAGATGATCGCCGACGGCGTGCCGATCGTCGGCGGCGGCGCCGGCACCGGCCTTTCGGCCAAGGCCGAGGAAGCCGGCGGCATCGACCTCATCATCATCTACAATTCCGGCCGCTATCGCATGGCCGGGCGCGGCTCGGCCGCCGGCCTGCTCGCCTATGGCAACGCCAACGAGATCGTCAAGGAGATGGCCTATGAGGTGCTGCCGGTGGTGAAGAAGACGCCGGTGCTGGCCGGCGTCAACGGCACCGATCCTTTCGTCATCATGCCGCTGTTCCTGGCCGAACTGAAGACGATGGGCTTTTCCGGCGTGCAGAACTTTCCCACCATCGGCCTGTTCGACGGCCAGATGCGGCTGAGCTTCGAGGAGACCGGCATGGGCTTCGGGCTCGAGGTCGACATGATCGCCGAGGCGCACAAGCTCGACCTCCTGACCACGCCCTATGTGTTCAATTCGGATGAGGCACGCGCCATGGCACGAGCCGGCGCCGACATCGTCGTCGCCCATATGGGCGTGACGACAGGCGGTTCGATCGGCGCAACCTCGGCCAAGTCGCTCGACGACTGCGTGCGGGAGATCGACGCCATCGCCGCCGCCGCCCGTTCGGTGCGCAAGGATATCATCCTGCTTTGTCACGGCGGCCCGATCTCGATGCCGGACGACGCCCGCTACATTCTTGATCGCTGCAAGGGCCTGCATGGTTTCTATGGCGCAAGCTCGATGGAGCGGCTGCCGGCGGAAGCGGCGATCGCTAGGCAGACCGCCGATTTCAAGGCCGTGACGCTTGCTGCCAAAACGACTGCGAAGAAAAAGAAGGGATGAGACGATGACCGACAAGAGCAAGGTGTTTGTCTATCCGAAGGACGTCAGCGCCTTCGGCTTCGACTGGGGCAAGCTCTCGCTGACGGTGGCGCCCGAAGTGAACGGCGCGGAGCGCTTTTCCGGCGGCGTCGTCGACCTGCCCTCCGGCAAGGGCCACACACGTCACAACCATCCGGGTGCGGAAGAGATCATCTTCGTCATCTCCGGCCATGGCGAACAGATGGTCGAGGACGAGAAAGGCAATCCAGTGGTCGAAAAGGTCGGCCCCGGCTGCACCATCTATGTGCCGGAAAGCCGCTTCCATTCGACGCTGAACACCGGCGACGGGCCTATGCAGCTCTTCGTCGTCTATTCGCCGGCCGGGCCGGAACTGGGCTTGCGGGAATTGCCGGATTTCAGGCTGCTGCCGCCTGGCGGGAGTCGTTGATAGCACTGTTCGCCGGTGGCGGTTCGAAAGGCTCTCACCGGTTTGCTGGCAAACCACCTCCGCCTGACTAGAGCCGGATGATTTCACGCCAAAGTCGACCTGAAATCTGAATCCGGTTCTAAATCAAAGAGATACAGCATGATGTCGTCCGAAAACCGCTTCACACTTTTCGGCATCATGCTCTAGTGAGGAAACGTGGCTTCTGCGCGGCGGGGCTTTGCCAACCGCGCATTTAAGCTTATGCTTGCGTATCGGCCGCCAGCGCTTCGGATGCAGCCGACAGTAAGAGGGTACGTGCTCTTGCCCGTCTGGGAGAGAGCCATGCCCCAGTCTCTTTTTCGCAACCAGCTATTGAAGGCCCTTTCCCCGGAGGATTTCGCGCTTTTGCAGCCGGCAATGCGTCACGTCGAACTGGCCATCAAAGCCCAGCTGGAAATCCCGTATCAACCGATCGAGCATGTGTATTTTCCAGAGATGGGTATCGCTTCTGTGGTCGCCACCATGACCGGAGGCCGGCAAAGCGAAGTCGGCATCATCGGTTACGACGGTATGACCGGGGTGGCAGTCATACTCGGCCAGGACAGGTCTTCCAATGAAACCTATATCCAGGTCGCCAGCAAAGGCTGGAGCCTGCCGGTTGAAAATCTCCGCTCCGCGATTGCAAAAAGCCTGTCCCTTCGCGAGTCACTGCTCCGCTATGCCCACGCGTTCCTTATCCAGTCGTCCCGGACGGCATTGGTCAACGGCCATTCGAAAATCGAGGAACGGCTGGCCCGCTGGTTGCTGATGGTCCACGACCGCGTCGAAGGCAACAAGATCTACCTGACGCATGAATTCCTGGCGACCATGCTCGGCGCCCGGCGTCCTGGCGTTACCACCGCCTTGCAAATGCTTGAATACAGGGGGCTGGTTCACGCCAAGCGGGGCGAGATCACCATTGTCGACCGCGCCGGGATGATAAAGCTGACCCATGGCGCTTACGGCGAGGAGGAGCAGCGCTATTTTGGCTTGGCCTCCGCCTGATTGTCCGCTTTCAGACATAATCTTGAAGGCCGCCGCGTATTGGCCGTAAATCATCTTTGGCAGAATTTCAGGGAGGAAATTCTCGATGGCCAGTACCTTTCACACACTCACGGTTGAAAGAGCCGCCGAAGCCTATGTTCTCTCCAGGGGCAAGGCACACTTTCTCTCCATCGCACAGGCAATCCGCGCCATCCGAACGCTCATACCGGCTTGCATCGCAACCGACCACGAGTTGGAGGAGATGCTGGCGGCGGCATGCGTCACTCACGGCGTGCCCGTCGCTTTCGACGTAACGGCAGCCGAGGGCGCAGAACCACGGCTCCATTCGTAAGGCCGGAGATGCCCGCGCTCGCGCAGACGCCTACCTTGTCGGACGTTCGCCTTGCGATCGTCCGCTACCTGATTGACAATGTCGACCACCCGAGCGTTTCGATATCCGAAGTTAACCACGCCGTGAGAAGAGCGTTTCCGCTTTGCGAACTCACGGACTGGGAACTTGGCGATCTCATTGCGCGAAGCGCGATCTACGCGGGATTTGCTGTTGATTTCGATACGACGGAGCCCTGACGTCTCTCGAGGCACCCAGGGTTCTGCGCCGTCTTCCAAAGGGGATCGAACTCTTCCAGAGTTACCGGGGTTCTGGCCGCAAAAACGCGCGCTAAGCCACCCCGCCCCTGTTCCACCCCCGGCCCCGGTCACCGAACATCACATAACCGGTGTCGGTGACCGCAACCGTGTCCTCCAGCTTGATGAAGCCGCGCGTTGGATGAAGCATGGTTGTCTCGACCGACAGCACCATGTTTTTTTCCAGCGGCTGTCCGGCATAGGTGCCTTCGTAGGTCACCGGATGGTTGGTCATCAGGAACGGCGCCTCATGCGTGATCAGCCCCATGCCGTGGGCGAAGAAATCGGTATACGACGCGACCTTGGATCTCTTAAGCACGCCCTCCGCGTGAGAAATCATGTCGCCGCCCAGCGTGCCTGCTCTGACCTGGGAGAAGGCCGCTTGCTGCACCGTCTCGACCTCGGCCAGCAGATCCTCCAGTTCGGCGTCTGGCTCGCCCAGAATGCCCATCCGGCAGAGATCGCCGATATAGCCGTGATAATTGCCGCCGGAATCGATCGACAGCACCTCGCCCTTCTTCCATGCTTGCGGCGAGGCGGCGCGGTTGTGGCTGGAACCAAGCGTCAGCAGGCAATATTCGAAATGCGCGCCGCGATTGGTCTCCTCGCGCCTGAGCTGTTCGATGATCTCGGTCTTGGTCGTGCCCTCGCGCGCCCATTGGATGGTCGCCAGCATGGAATCGGTGATCAGTTCCGAGGCGATGCGCAGCTTCTCCAGTTCGGCATCAGTCTTGATGGCGCGCATGCGCTCCAGCATGTCGGTCGCATCGATCAGCTTGGCGTCCGGCAGCGCCTTGCGGATCAGCATATACGCGTCCGAGGGCAGAAAAGCCGGCTCGATGCCGATGCGGGCAGCGCCCCTGCCGATCGTCTTCAAGTGCTCGACGGCGAGATTGGCGGCATCGAGCGTGCCCCAGCAGGCGGTATGCAGCGTCGGTGTCCAGAACGGGTGGTTCTGGTGCTCGCCGCCTTCCATGCGGTTGCCGATATAGGCGGCATGGTCCGGCCCGCCCTTTTCGTACACGACCACGGGCAGATAGCGGCTATGGCCGATCGCATCCATGGCGGCGAAGAAGATGAACTTGTAGCCACCAAGCAGGTACTGCGTATTGTGCTTGGAGGTGGCGAGCAGCACATCGATGCCGGCCTCCTCCATCAACCGGTCAACCCTGGCATGGTCGAACGGAATGGCACTGACGGCATTCTTGCCCGGGGCGATGTTCATTTCTCTCTCCCTGAATTCCTAGGCGGCCGGTGGGATCGCCGGCTGTTTTCGATCCCGATACGCTCGCTGTCGATCAAATCTGCACTATTTTGCCGGGTCTGGTCCAGCCAGCAATAGCCCGAACGGCTACGCTCGCATGTTTTGTCGCCCGTACGTCGTGACATCAACCTGACCTGGTCCTACCAGATCAGGTCGAATAGAGCCGCTTCGCTACAACTGGTCCAGCGGACGGAATTTTCAAAGCCACATGAAGATGCGCCAAATCCATCTCTGGCGAAACCCCGGACAAAGCCCATAATCGCTGTTGCAGGATGCTGGCGGGCTCGCGAGTATCCGAGGGGTATTGGCGCACCGGCCGGATCACGGCGAGGACGGAGTTCGATCATGTCAGGCTTCACGATTTCCAGACGCACCATGCTTGCCGGTTCGGCAATGCTTCTGGCCTCCACCGCCATGCCCGGTATCGGCTGGGCGCAGACGCCGAAAAGGGGCGGCCGGCTGGTGGTTGCCGCCGATTCCGAGCCGCGCAATCTCAATCCGGCGATCGTTGCCTCCAACGGCGTCTTCTTCATTTCGAGCAAGATCGTCGAAACGCTGGCCGAAGCCTCTTTCGACGGCAAGGACGGGCTGGCTCCGCGCCTTGCGCTCAGTTGGGAAGGAGCTGCCGACGGCCTGTCGGCGACGTTCAAATTGCGCGAAGGCGTCAAATGGCATGACGGCAAGCCGTTCACATCGGCCGATGTCGCTTTCTCGGCGCTGCAAATATGGAAGCCGCTGCAAAATCTCGGTCGCACCGTGTTCAAGGATCTGGAGGCCGTCGAAACGCCGGATGATTTCACCGCCGTGTTCAAATTCGCCAAGCCGACGCCGTTCCAGCTGATCCGCAATGCCTTGCCGGCGTTGAGCAGCGTCGTGCCGAAACACGTCTATGACACCGGTAAGATCGAGGACAACCCGGCTAACAACGCGCCGATCGGTACCGGCCCGTTCAAATTCGCCGAATACAAGGCCGGCCAGTATTACCGGCTGCAGAAGAACACTGACTATTGGGGCAAGGACGAACCCTATCTCGACGAGATCATCTACCAGGTGCTGCCCGATCGCACCTCGGCGGCCAGCGCCCTGGAGGCCGAGGAGATCCACCTTGCCGCCTTCTCCGCCGTGCCGCTGGCCGACCTTGAGCGCATCTCCAAGGTGCCGGGTCTCAAGGTGATCACCAAGGGTTACGAGGGACTGACCTATCAGCTCGTCGTCGAGATCAACCATCGCCGCAAGGAACTCGCCGACCTCAAGGTGCGCCGGGCGATCGCCCACGCCATCGACAAGAATTTCGTCGTCAAGACGATCTTCCTCGGCTATGCCGCCGCCGCCACTGGTCCGGTGCCGAAGAACGATCCGCAGTTCTACACCGCCGACGTGCCGACCTACGCTTTCGACGTCGCCAAGGCCAATGCGCTGCTCGACGAAGCCGGCTACATCAGAGGCGACGACGGCAAGCGTTTTTCCCTGAAACTTTTGCCGGCTCCCTATTTCAACGAGACCAGGCAGTTCGGCGATTATCTGCGCCAGGCGCTCGCCGCCATCGGCATCGACGCCGAACTGGTCAACAACGACTCGCCCGCGCATATCAAGGCCGTCTACACCGATCATGCCTTCGACCTTGCCGTCGGCCCGCCGGTGTTTCGCGGCGATCCGGCGATCTCGACCACAATTCTGGTGCAGAGCGGCATTCCGGACGGCGTGCCTTTCTCCAACCAGGGCGGTTACAAGAACGCCGATCTCGACGCCCTCATCGCCAAGGCCTCCGAGACACTCGACACATCGGCCCGCACCGAACTCTACAAGGAGTTCCAGAGACAAGTCGCCACCGACCTGCCGCTGATCAACGTCGCCGAATGGAGTTTCATCAGCGTCGCGCGGGATACCGTCGAGAATATCGCCAACAACCCGCGCTGGGCGGTGTCGAACTGGGCGGACACGTATTTGGAATCGTGACACACTCTCACGGATGAGAGTTCGCGATAAAATCGGTGAGGAAACTTCGTCAAATGCCGAGTTCCTTCACACCCCCCTCTGTCCTGCCGGACATCTCCCCCGCAAGGGGGGAGATTGGCTGTCCGCAACGTCGACTCACTTGCCTGCCGCGTTGAAGATTGGCGAAATCGTTGATGACATCCGATCTCCCCCCTTGCGGGGGAGATGTCCGGCAGGACAGAGGGGGGTGCCTTGGCGCAGCACCTCTCTTGACGGGCACGGCGTCAAGTCATCGCCATGAACCGCGCCCTCACCCTCCTCCGCCGCCGTCTCGTCGGCAGCGTCTTCGTGCTGCTGATCGTCGTCATCGGCACCTTCCTTTTGCTGGAACTCGCTCCCGGCGATGCGGTCGACGCCTATATCGTCTCGACCGGCGGCGATGCCGGCATGATCGAACTGCTGCGCCATCGCTGGGGTCTCGACCAGTCGGAACTGACGCGGCTGGCCAACTATCTCTGGGCGCTGCTGCATCTCGACCTCGGCCAGTCGGTGACTTTTTCCAGGCCGATCCGCGACGTCATCCTCGAGCGCCTGCCGACAACGCTCATCCTGATGGGCAGCGCCACCGCGCTTTCCTTCGGTCTCGGCTCGGCGCTCGGCATCTACGCCGGCGCCAGGCCCGGCAGCTTTCGCGATCGTTTCCTGTCGGTCGGCTCCCTGGCGCTCTATGCGGTCCCCGGTTTCTGGCTCGGCCTGGTGCTGATCGTCATCTTCGCCGTCGACCTGCGCTGGCTGCCGATCGGCGGCATCGAGAGCATCGCGTCGACCAAGACCGGCCTTGCCCGTGCCACCGACATTGCTATCCATCTCGTCCTGCCGGTCTCCGCGCTCGGCTTCATCTATCTGGCGCTCTATCTGCGCATGATGCGCGCTGGCATGGCCGAGGCCTGGCGGCAGGATTTTGTCCTCGCCGCCCGCGCCAGGGGCATTTCGCGCCGCCGCATCGTGCTCGCCCATGTCGCCCGCAACGCACTGCTGCCGCTGGTCACCATGCTCGGCCTGCAGTCGGCGCAGATGCTGGGCGGCAGCGTCGTCATCGAAAGCGTCTTTGCCGTGCCCGGTCTCGGCCGGCTGGCGCAGGAAGCGGTGGCCGCGCGTGACACACCATTGTTGCTCGGTATCATCCTGGTCAGCGCCGTTCTGGTCATCCTCATCAACCTTCTCGTCGACATCGCCTATGCTTTGCTTGATCCGCGCGTCGGCGCCAGCGAGGCCGGCGCGTGAGCCCGCTTCGCCGCTTTCTTCGCATGCCGGAAGCACTCGCCGGCACGGTCATTCTGGCGGTGCTGTTCGCCATGGCGCTCGCCGCACCCTGGATCTTTCCCGGCGATCCGCAAGCCATTGCCGGGCCGGCGCTGCTGCCGCCTTTCCAGGACTGGTCGCTGCCGCTCGGCACCGACCGGCTCGGTCGCGACGTGCTGGCCGAGTTGTTTCACGGCGCCCGCACGTCGCTGGCTGTCGGACTGGCGGCGGCGGCCGCCGCTCTTGCCGTCGGCGCGATAGTCGGCACGCTGGCAGGCTTTGCCGGCGGCCTCGTCGACGACGTGCTGATGCGCATCACCGATGCCTTCCAGACCGTGCCGAGCTTCCTCCTGGCGCTGGCCTTCGTCAGCGTCGTCGGGCCTTCGCTCGGGGTCGTCGTCGTGGCGATCGCGCTTGGCGCCTGGACTGGGCCAGCGCGCGTGGCGCGAGCCGAAGTGCTGTCGATCCGCGAGCGCGATTTCGTCGCCGGCGCCCGCGTCATCGGCATGCGCCCGCTGGAGATCGCCTTTCGCGAAATTCTTCCCAACGCCTTGCCGCCGGTGGCGGCATTGTCCTCGGTGATCGTCGCTGCCGCCATCCTCACCGAAGCCGCTCTATCCTTCCTCGGTCTTGGCGATCCCAATCGCGTCACCTGGGGCGGCATGATCGCCGAAGGCCGTGCCGTTTTGCGCACGGCGCCCTTCCTGTCGGTCATTCCGGGCATCGCGCTCGTGCTAACCGTGCTTGGCGTCTATCTCGCCGGCGAAGGCGTCGTCGAAACGACGGCGGTGAGACGGAGCCTGTCGTGACGGCGCTGCTTTCGATCCGCGATCTGACAGTGACCTACCGCCGCGACGGCAGCGAGGTGGCGGCCCTGAAAGACATCAGCCTGGATATTGCCGCCGGCGAGCGGCTGGCCGTCATCGGCGAGAGTGGGTCTGGCAAGAGCACGCTGGCGCTGGCGATTGCCGGGCTGTTGCCGGCTCCCGCCATAGTCGGCGGCCGCATCGACTGGTCTTTGCCGCTCTCACCAACCCTGGGTGCCAAGGCACCCCCCTCTGTCCTGCCGGACATCTCCCCCTCAAGGGGGGAGATTGGCTGTTTCGCTGTTGGGTCCTCTCCTGCGACCTTGGAGATTGGCGAAGGCGGAGATGAGAGCGCAATCTCCCCCCTTGAGGGGGAGATGTCCGGCAGGACAGAGGGGGGCCTCATGGAACGCAAGGCTCAAAAATCCGCCGCCAACCCGGACCACACCCCGCTCGGTGGCCGCGACATCGGCTTCGTCTTCCAGGACCCGTCGGCAAGCCTCGATCCGGTGATGACGGTCGGCAAGCAGATCGCCGAAGTTGCCCACACCCATCTCGGCCTCAATTGGCCGCAAGCCTATGCCAAGGCAAAGATCCTGCTCGAACGCGTCCGCTTGCCCGATCCGGACGCCGCCTTGCGCGCCTTTCCGCACCAGCTTTCCGGCGGCCAGAAACAGCGCGTGGCGATCGCCGCCGCGATAGCGGCCGGCCCTAAACTGCTCATCGCCGACGAGGCGACCAGCGCGCTGGACACCATCGTGCAGGCCGAGATCGTTGCATTGATCCGGAAGTTGGTGACCGAGGACGGCATGACGCTGCTGTTCATCAGCCACGACATCGCGCTGGCCGCCGAGCTTGCCGCGCGCATCGCCGTATTCCGGCATGGCAAACTGGTCGAAATCGGTGCGGCCAGGCAGATCGTCAGCGCCCCGCGCCACGCATACACACGCTCGCTGCTCGACGCCCATCTCGGCCTCGACGCCGAACCGCTTTCGCGGCAGGCCGGACCTTCGGCATGAGCAGTCCGTTGCTGAGCGTTTCCGGCCTCACCAAACGATACCGCCGCGGCGGCAAGACCATCGCCGCCGTCGATGATGTCTCCTTCCACATCGAACCCGGAGAAACGCTGGCGCTGGCCGGACCATCAGGCAGCGGCAAGTCCACGATCGCACGGCTGGTGCTCAGACTGGTCCAACCCGACGCCGGCGATATCCAGTTCGAGGGCGAGGATTTTCTCGCCCTCGGTGGCGCCACCTTGCGCAGCCGGCGCGCACGCTTGCAAATGGTGTTCCAAGATCCGCTCGCCGCTTTCAACCCCCGTGCCACCGTGGCGCGTGTGCTCGACGATCCCTTGCGTATCCATGGCATCGCGTCCCGGCAGGAGCGCCCGCGCCGCATCGCCGACCTATTGGAGCGCGTTGGCCTTAGCCCTGATCTTGCGCCGCGAGCCATTCACGAAGTCTCCGGCGGCCAGCGTCAGCGTGTCGCGATCGCCCGCGCCATCGCCACGAAACCGTCGCTGATCGTGCTCGACGAAGCCGTGTCGGCGCTCGACGTGTCGGTACGCGGACAGGTCCTCAGGCTGCTGCTCGATCTGCAGCGTGAGGATCGGATCGCCTATCTGTTCATTTCGCATGATCTCGGCGTGGTCCGTGCCATCGCCCATCGCCTCGTCGTCCTTGACGCCGGCACGATCGCCGAGAGCGGCGATGCCCGCACGGTAATTGACGCGCCGCAATCGGCCATCGGCAAGGCGCTGGTGACCGCGGCGCCAAAACTCGACCGAACCGGACCATGACCCCGACGACAAGCCAGGACGCATCATGACAGACCCCGAAGCCAGAGCCGAAAAACTGTCGCGCGAACTCGATTCAGCCTTTCGCAACCGGGCCGATCTCTATCGCCTGTTCCTGGACGAGTTGACCGCAGAACTGGGCGCGGAAAGGGCCGAAGCGATCATGACCCGCACCATCGAGCAGCGCGGCAAGGAGGTGGCGGCGGCGGCCTTCGCCGGTTTCGGCCCCAATGATGCGCCGGCAATCGGCGAGGCGTTCCTGGCCGTCAGCCCGGATGGCGGCCGCATGTATCCGGCCGACGTCGAACGCAGCGCCGACCGCATCGCCTTCAAGGTGAAACGCTGCCCGCTGAAGGACGCCTGGATCGAGGCCGGCGTTGACCAAGACAAGCTCGCCACGCTTTGCCGCATCGCCGGCGCCTTCGATCGTGGCCTGTTCGAGGCGACCGGTATACGCTTCGACAACGTCACCTGGACGCCGGATCACGGCTCCGGCTGCTGCCACATCGCCCTGACGAACAGGGATGCCGGCTAAGGTGTGGCGCCGTCAATAACCCAGCGCGCAACCGTCCTTGCGGGGATCGGACGCGCGTCGCACGAACGGCGGCCGTCCGGGGAATTGAAAATCACGCATGCGGGATCAAAAACCTCCTCAACGCGCCGCCCAGACCAGGCCGCGACGAAATATCGTCTGCATCTGCGGCACCTCGAACTCCTTGGCGGCATGCCCGAGCGACGAGTAGAAAACCCTTCCCCTGCCATGCCGGCGCTTCCAGACCACAGGCATCACGACACCGTCTATCCAAGGTGCGTGCTCACCGGAGAAAGTCGTGGTCGCCAGCACCTCATTCGACGGATCCACATGCATGTAATACTGCTCGGAGCGATACGAAAAATCGTCGATGCCATGCATGATGGGATCGTTGCGCCTGGCGATGTCGACCTTGTAGTCGATGATGTTGCCGGGATGGGCGACCCATTGGCCGCCGCACATGAATTGATACTCCGTGGCTTCACGAAACGCATCGCACATGCCGCCGTGATAGCCGCCAAGACCGACACCGCTCTCGACCGCCTTCGTCAGGTTGAGCTCTTCGTTCTTCGCTAGCTTGGACATCGTGTAGATCGGCACGATCAGGCTCAGATCGATGATCGCAGGGTCGGCGAAAACCTCGGTCGTGGTCTCGACGCGAACCTCGAACCCTTCCTCCTCGAGCATCGCCTTGACGGCGCGCGCGCCTTGTTCCGGCTCGTGTCCATCCCAGCCGCCCCATACGATCAGCGCTTGCCGCATCTTTCGCTCCTTCAATTGGCTATGTCGTTTACCTCGGAAATTGCCGGCTCGGTCAGCGGAATCTGAACAGATCGATGGTGTAATCCGGATAGGCGTCCAGCCCGTCGAAAAGTCCGGCAAGGTCGGTAGTGTCCGCCAATATTCCGGACAAGACCAGCGCCGTCGCCACGCCGGCGCCAAGCCCGCCGGCGATATCGTGTTCAACGCTGTCACCGACACATACCACCGTGCTGCGATCGGGATCGCCCGCCAGCGCCAGGGCGGCGGTGAAAATCGGAAGATAGGGTTTGCCGATGCGGGTGACTCTGCCGCCGAGGCTTTCGTAGAGATCCGCCAGCCGGCCGGCGCCGAAACGCGGCCCCACGGCCGTCAGCATGATCTTGTCGGGATTGGTGCAGAAGCACGGCACCCGCCGCGCCGCTGCCGGCGCGAGGAGTCGGCGATAATGATCGAGGTCGTGACGGTCGCCCTCGCTTGCGGAAATCAGCACCAGTTCGGCATCGTCGCCACTCCTGGTCAGTTCGAACGGCAGGCCGTCGATCGCCGAGCGGTCGTCGTCGCGGCTGATCAGCAGGCATTTCGTGCCCGGTCGCAGGCTTCCATGTGCCACCATATCGTGGAAGGATCGCCACGCCACCTCGCCGGAAGAGACGAAGTGGTCCCAACTCCCCGCTTCGAAGCCAAGCTTCAGCAGGCGACGCTCGTTGGGCTCGGCCCGCTTGCCGGAATTCGAGATCAGCACGACGGTCTTGCCCGCGCGCTTCAGCGCCGACAATGCTTCCACCGCGCCCGGATAGGGGCTGGTGCCGTCATGCAGCACACCGAACTGGTCGAGCAGGAAGACGTCGTACCGCGCGGCCAGCGCTCCGATCCCGTGGAGATGCTCAGCCGTTTTCGCGCTCACAACAGCCCCGCAGCACTTGCACCCGTCAGCGCCAGCCGCGCCGTGCCGGCGGCGGCCTCGTCGGAAAGCGCCGGCAGGAAATCGACGCCGAGCTTGCGTTGGCGGATCGCGGTCCAGGCGGGATTTGCCGCGCCACCGCCGACGCTCCTGACCGATGTCAGCCGAGGCGCGCCGAGTTCGGCAAGCCTGCTGTAGCCGAGCGTCTCGATCGCGGCGATCCCCTCCAGCATCGCCTTCAGGTAGTCCGCGTCGTCCACCGGCCGCGGAACAAGCCGTGGCGGCAGCGCCGGATCGGCGATCGGAAAGCGTTCGCCCGTCGCGGGAAGCGGATAGTAGTCGAGGCCGGTCTCGGTCATCGGGTCGATAACCGCACTGAGTTCGATGATGCGCGCAAGCGAAAAGTGCTGTGCGAGCACCTTGCCGCCGGAATTCGACGCACCGCCCGCCAGATAGGCATCGCCGAGCCGATGGCTGTAGATGCCGAAATGCGGCGCCGAGATCGGCCGGTCGGACAGGATCTTGATGGTCAGCGAAGATCCCAGCGCAGTAACGCCGTCGCCGACTGTCGCCGCACCCGTCGCCAGGAACGAAGCGCATCCATCCGTCGTGCCGGCGACGATAACCACGTCACGCGGCAGGCCGAACAGCTCGGCGGCGCGCGCCGCGATCGTGCCGACAACATCGCCCGGCCTGACGACGCCAGGCAGCAATCCCACGCGCATGCCGGTGGCCGCGATCCAGTCCGGCCAACAGCGGGTCTCGACGTCGTAGCCGGTTTTCAGCGCGTTGTTTTCGTCGCTGACATCGAAGCGGCCGGAGAATTGTCCCGCGATCCAGTCGGCCTGGTGCAGCACGGCAGCGACGCCGGGCAGGCGCTGGAAAGACAGCGCCTTGGCGAGACCGGACGTCGCCCCAAGCGCTGCGCTCGTTGCCGGCGCCGCGCGGGCAACCGCGGCAAGGATGGCGTCGTCGGTGACCTTGTCGCTGTACATCAGCGGTTCGGCCAGCGGCCGCCCGGCACTGTCGACCGGCAGCAGCGTGCCCGACGTACCGTCGACGGCGATCGAGCGGACGGCAGAGCGGTCGATAGATTTGAGCAGCTCCGCCAGCGCCGCCCCAACCGCCTCCCACCACACGCCGGGGTCGCGGCCGTTCGGCCCAAATCGTTCGAGCGAGACAGCGGTATGCGCGGCAATGGAAAAATCCGGTCGCATGGCAACGGCGCGTGCGCCCGACGTGCCGATGTCGATGCCGATGGCAAGCGCTTCTTGCGTGGCGATGATCTTGCCCGAACCGGTTTCCAAGTCTTGCTGCGCTGACTTTTCTTGCCGCGCTGACCTTTGGTTCGGGATCATGATCTAACTGCCGGCGGCATTGAGTTTCTGGCGATACTGCTCGGCGTCCCAGTTGATCAGTTCGTCGTTCTCGGCATCGGTAAGGTAGTTCAGCCTCGCCGTGGCGTCGACCCGCGCGGTCACGTCGGCCAGGCAGCGCTGCATGGCATGGGCGCCGGCGCTGGCGTCGCCGCGCATCAGCACGCCAAGGCCGGGAAACAGGATCGCCGCCGGCGCCGTGCCCAGCCGCTCGATGATACCGGCGGCACCTTCGCCAGACCTTGCCACGATGGAACCTATGCCGAGAAATATGACGTGGTCCGGATAAAGGCTGCCGCCCGATGCCATGCGGCAGCTCTCGGGATCGATCGCTACGGCATGTGCCTCGATGTCGGCCGGCAATCTGTAACCACTGTTTCCGGCGAGTGCCGTCAATGCCGCAATATCCGGTTCCGCCACGTCGCGCGGCGACCGTGCCAGAAGCTGCGTGACGCGGCGCAGCAGCGCCTCGGCCTCAGTGACTGTCTCGGCCGCGACGACAAGCCCGTGATTGCCAAGGATCAGCACATCGACGCCTGGCCGAAGGCGCTCGGCAATGCCCTGGGCCAGCGGCAGGCCCGGCCGGCGATAGGGGACATAGGCCCATTCAAGGCCGTCGAGACGCCTGGCGGCCTCAGCCTCGCCATCGGCCTGCACGGCGAGCGAAATGGTGTCGACGCAGTGGACATGCAAAACGACACGCTGCGGCATCAACGCATGCACCGTTGTCTCGATCGAGGGGCGCAACCCGCGCGGATTGAGCTCCTCGATGGCGAAACCCTGCGGCCGGTCGGCGGCCGGGTCGCGCTGTCGGACGGCGCTCAGCAGCGGAGGGATCGCCACCGGCACCATGATGTCCTCGGCCAGCGCCTCCCTCAGCCAGGTGCCGGACGCCTTGATCCAGAGCGTCTCACCAGTCTTCAGCGAGGTGTTGCCGCCGGCGGCCTGGGTCAAATGCGGATCGCGCCCGATGCCGGCTGAAAGCGTCCGCAAAGCGGCCAGTTCCCGTGCATCCGCCAGCGTATCAGCTTGCGTCGCCATCGCGCATTTCCTCCAACAGTCCGGCCACGTGTCCCGCAGCTTGCCTGTCCCGTCGCCGGGACAATTATTGGTGCTGGTATCGCAGATGCGAGTGAGTTACGTCAATAGTGATCCAACATCATCAAATCGACTTGCAATCTGGTCAACGTTGAGTAAGTTGCATCAAAGCCGCCACAGAACGGCATTCAGGAGGAAACGGTTGAGCGACTCCGGCCGCCAGCGTCAGATCGTCGAGCTCTTGCGGGATCGGCCTTTCGCCTCGGTGCGCGAGCTGCAGGAGCGGCTCGGCGTGTCGGCAGCGACGGTCAGGCGCGATATCGACAGAATCGACGAGGCTGGCGAAGCGCGGAAAGTCTATGGCGGCATCTCGGCGCTCGATGGCGCGTCGCAGGCAGGTGTCGCCTATGCCCGGCCCTATGACGAGAACCGCGACCTCGCGGTCGAAGCCAAGCGGCAGATCGCCGCTGTCGCCGCAACCATGGTGCGCGACGGCGACGCGGTCATCGTGCATGGTGGCTCGACCTGCTTTCACCTCGGCGTCAAGCTCGCCGACCGCAACATCCGGCTCTACACCAACTCGATGCCGCTCGCGGCCTATTTGAGCGACCACGGCCATTGCGGCCTGACGGTTGCCGGCGGCGAGTTGCACCGTGAGCCAGGCATCATCCATTCGCTCACCCAGGCCGTGCCCTTCTATGCCTCGAAGTTCTTTCTTGGCGCGCAGGGCCTTGGCCAGGAAGGCGTGCTGGAATCGCATCCGTTGCTGGTCCGCTCGATCGTCGACCTCAGCCTGTGCGCCGACCAGATTGTGGTGCTGGCCGACAGCCGCAAACTGTCGATCCATGCGCGCAATGTGGCGCTGCCTCTGGCGCGCATCGGCACGCTGGTCACAGATGACGGCCTCGCCGACGCCGACGCCCGCATGCTGGAGGACGCCGGCGTGACGGTGCGGATCGCCTCAACCGCGGGGGCTATCCAGTGAAGATGGCCGTGCTCGACTTCGGCAAGACCAATTCGAAGCTGTTCGTCTTCGCCCAGGACGGACGCATCCTCGACGAACGCCGGACCCGGCCGAACTGGATGCGCAAGGGTGGCTTCAGCGTGCTCGATGAGCCGGCGCTTCACGGTTGGGCAGTTCGCGCCGTCAGCGATGCGATCGATGACCACGGCGTGGAGGGTTTGATGGTGTCGGGCCATGGCTGCACCTTTGCCCTGGTCGACGATACCAGCCTGACGCATCCGATCCTCGACTACGAGCAGGAGCCGCCTGCGGAAATCGCCGCCGAGATCGATCGCCGCATTCCGGATTTTGCCGAGACCTTCTCGCCGAAATTGCCGCTCGGCTTCAACTATGGCCGCCACATGCTGTGGCTGCAGGCGGTGGAACCGAGCGCCTTCACGACGGCGAAATCAATCCTCGGCTATCCGCAATACTGGAGCTGGCGCTTTGGCGGCCAAGCGGTCTCGGAAGTGTCCTATCTCGGCTGTCACTCGCATCTGTGGGCGCCGCGCAAGCGCGACTTTTCCTCGTTGGTCGACGCCGAGGGCTGGCGCGGCCGGATGCCTGCCTTCGAGCGAGCCGGCGCCGTCATCGGCGAGCAGCGCCTCGGCGACGCGGCGCGGCCGATTGCCATCCACAATGGCGTCCACGACTCGAACGCCGCGCTCCATGCCTACCGCAGGCAGCAGCTTGGCCCGGTCACTGTCGTCTCGACCGGCACCTGGGTCGTCGTGCTCAATCCGGACTGCCCGCTCGATGTGCTCGATCGCGACCGCGACATGCTTGTCAATGTCGACGTCGATGGCGGTCCGGTGCCAACCATCCGCTTCATGGGTGGGCGCGAATTCGCAACGATCAGCGGCGACTGGCAGGGCGCGATCGACCGCTCCTCGGTGCAGCAGGTGATCGACGCTGGCATCATGGCCCTGCCGAGCTTCGCGCCGGGCGGGCCGATGCCTCACCACTCCGGCGAACTGACAGGGCGCATGCCCAGCGCTGGGGAACGCGCGGCCGTGGCGCTGCTCTACGTGGCGCTGATGATCGACCTCTGCCTCGACCTGATCCAGTCGAACAACACCGTGATCGTCGATGGCGGGCTGAATACTGGCGGCCTGCTCGCTTCCCTGCTGGCTGAGCTGCGTCCCGGCCAGGCCTTCATGCAAGGGGCGACGCTGGAAGGCAGCGCCACCGGGGCGGCGGCTCTCGCTTTTGAGAGTGTCGGACGCGAATTTGCCGCGGAAGTGCCGGAGGCTGTTCGCGCCTCGAACTTCGCCGGTCTCGTCGGCTACCGCGATCGCTGGCGCGGTCTGGCCGCCGATCGCGGCATGGCTGGCGCAGCCGTTGGAGGTGCGCGATGACCGTAGCCGCCAGCATCGAGACAGCGCGCCAGCCGGTGCTGGAAATGCGGCATATCTCGAAGACCTTCGGCGCCATCCGCGCCTTGCAGGACGTTTCGCTCACCGTTCATGCCGGCGAACTGCATGCGCTGATGGGCGAGAACGGCGCCGGCAAATCGACCCTGATGAAAGTGCTGTCCGGCGCCTACCGGCCTGACCCCGGCGGCGAGATCCTGATCGACGGCGCGCCTAGCGTGACCGGCAATCCGATCAAGGCCCGCGCCCAGGGCATTGCGGTGATCTATCAGGAACTGTCGCTGGCGCCCAATCTGACGGTGGCGCAGAACATCTTCCTTGGCAATGAGCCGCGGCGTTTCGGCGTCGTCGACCGCGACCAGTGCAACCGGCGCGCCAAGGAAATCATCACACGGCTTGGCGTCTCCTTCTCGGCGCGCGCCCTTGTCTCCAGCCTGTCGCTGGGCGAGCGCCAGCTGGTCGAGATCGCCCGCGCGCTGTCGACCAATGCGCGCATCATCGTCATGGACGAGCCGACCACGTCGCTGACCTCGCGCGAGACCGACCGGCTGTTCGAGGTCATCGCAACGCTGAAGTCGCAAGGCATCGCCATCATCTATATCAGCCACCGCATGGAGGAAGTCTACCAGCTCGCCGACCGCGTCAGCGTGCTGCGCGACAGCGGCTATGTCGGCACGCTCGATCGCGCCGACCTGAACGCCTCGCGACTCGTTTCGATGATGGTCGGCCGTGATCTGTCCGCTTTCTACAAGAAGGATCACCGACCGCCGGACGCAAAGCGCGCGGTGGCACTTTCGGTGCGCGGCATGTCGGACGGCAAGCTCCTGAAGGACTGTTCCTTCGACCTGCACAAGGGCGAAGTGCTGGCGCTGGCCGGCCTCGTCGGCTCGGGTCGCACCGAGCTTGCCCGGCTGATCTTCGGCGCCGATCGGCACACATCAGGCACGCTGGAGCTCGACGGCAAGCCTGTAACCATCGGCTCGCCGCGCGAGGCGCTCGATGCCGGCATCGCCTATCTCACCGAGGATCGCAAGGAGCTTGGCCTGTTCCTCGACATGTCGATCTCCGACAACATCAGCATGGGCGTGCTCGCGAGGGATGCGCGGGCCGGCGGATTCCGCGACTTCACGGCGGCCGAAAAGCGTGCCGCCAAATCCGTATCCGACCTCTCCATCCGTACCAGTTCGGTTGCGGCCAATGCCGGTTCGCTGTCGGGCGGCAACCAGCAGAAGGTGCTGCTTGCCCGCCTGCTCGAGACCGAGCCGCGGGTCCTCATCCTCGATGAGCCGACCCGTGGCGTCGATGTCGGGGCGAAATCGGAAATCTACCGGCTGATCGACAATCTCGCCAACAGGGGCATCGCCATCCTGATGATCTCCAGCGAACTGCCGGAGGTGATCGGCGTCGCCGACCGCGTGCTGGTGATGCGCGACGGCGCCATATCGGGCGAGGTGACGGCATCCGAAGGCGAGCCGCTCAGCCAGGAAAAGATCATGGAACTTGCAACGGGAGCGGCCAAGGGATGACCGACAGGGCGACCGGAACAATGAGCACAAGCGACCAAACCGTCGCCAGGAGCCGGCGGTTGCGCACCGCCTTCGCTGCACTCGGCATGTTGCCGGTGCTGGTCCTGCTGGCGGCCGGCTTCCAGTTCCTGAATCCGCGTTTTCTGACCGAAACCAATCTGCTCATCGTCACGCAGCAATCGTCGATCAACATCGTGCTCGCGGCCGGCATGACCTTCGTCATTCTGACTGGCGGCATCGACCTGTCCGTCGGCGCCATCCTGGCCGCCTCGGCGATGGTGGCGGTGATCGTTTCGCTGGTGCCGGACTGGGGCATGCTCGGCGTTCCGGCCGCCATTCTGGTCGGCCTCGGCTTCGGCCTCATCAACGGGCTGCTCGTCGCCTACATCAAGCTGCCGCCCTTCATCGTCACGCTGGGATCGCTGACCGCCGTGCGCGGCGTCGCGCGCCTGCTCGGCCAGGATACGACGGTGTTCAATTCGGACCTGCCGTTCGATTTCATCGGCAACGGTTCGCTGTTCGGCATTCCCTGGCTGGTGATAATCGCGCTCACGGTCGTCGTCCTGTCCTGGCTGGTGCTCAAGCGCACCGTGCTCGGCACCTGGATTTATGCCGTCGGCGGCAATGCCGAGGCCGCCCGCCTCACCGGCATCAAGGTGCCGCTGGTGCTGCTCTTCGTCTATGGCGTTTCCGGCCTGCTGGCCGGCCTTGGCGGCGCTATGTCGGCGGCCAGGCTCTATGCCGCCAACGGGCTGCAGCTCGGGCAGTCTTACGAACTCGACGCCATCGCCGCGGTCATTCTCGGCGGCACCAGCTTCGTCGGCGGCGTCGGCTCGATCTGGGGCACGCTGATCGGCGGCCTGATCATTGCGGTGCTCTCAAACGGGCTCATCTTGGCCGGCGTTTCCGACATCTGGCAGTACATCATCAAGGGATTGGTCATCATCGTGGCGGTCGCCCTCGACCGCTACAGGCTCCAGGCAGGAGCAAGAACGTGATTGACCTTAGTCGCCGGCGTCAACGACCCGGTTTCATGTGTAACGCACCGTGAGAGGCGCGGGGCATCAGGAGGAAAGCAATGAAGACCATCGCTAAACTGCTCTGCGGCGCTGCATTCGCGGCCGTCGCCATCGCGCCGGCATCGGCCAAGGACCTGAACAAGGTCGGCATCTCCGTCGGCCTGCTCGGCAACCCCTTCTTCGTCGCCACCATCAAGGGCATCGAGGATGCGGCCAAGAAGATCAACCCGAATGTCGAGGTGACGTCGGTGTCGGCCGACTACGACCTCAACAAGCAGGTCTCGCAGGTCGATTCCTTCATCGCCGCCGGCGTCGACGTGATCATGCTCAACGCCGTCGACGCCAAGGCAATCGCGCCGGCGGTGAAGAAGGCGCAAGCGGCTGGTATCGTGGTTGCCGCCTTTGACGTTTCGGCGCCGGGCGCCGACGTCACCGTGATGACCAACAACGTCAAGGCCGGCGAAGAGGCTTGCCAGTATCTGGTCGACCACACTGGCGGCAAGGGCGACTATGTGATCCTGAACGGCCCGGCGTCGTCGTCGATTCTCGAGCGGGTGCAGGGCTGCAAGAACGTGCTGGCAAAGCATCCCGACATCAAGATCCTGTCCGACGACCAGAACGCCGAAGGCTCGCGCGATGGCGGCCTGAAGGTGTTCCAGTCGCTGCTCACCCGATTCGACAAGATCGACGCGGTCTTTGCCATCAACGATCCGACGGCGATCGGCGCCCAGCTTGCGGCCAAGCAGCTCAACCGCTCCGAGTTCATCTTCACCGCGGTCGACGGCGCGCCGGACATCGAGAAGGAGCTCTCTTCCGGCACCTCGATGATCAAGGCGTCTGCCTCTCAGGATCCTTATGTGATGGCCGGCCAGTCGCTGACGATGGCGGCTGACCTGCTTGCCGGTAAGAAGCCGGCCGAGCCTACCGTCTTGCTCGACCCCAAGCTGATCACGGCCGAGAACCTGAAGGACTACAAGGGCTGGACCGCGGCCCGCTAAACCTCCCAGGCCTGGTGCGGCCGGGATGACCGGCCGCACCCTTTTTTTAGCAGCGGATTTGCAAAAACGGTTCCCGCTTTGGGTCCGGTGCTCCCGCGCAACCGGAGACGATCATGTCGCGCATTGGCATCCATTCCTTCGTCTGGTCGGCGAGCTCGGCGCAGGGCGATCTTGAACGCACGCTGGCCAACACCAGGGAGGCCGGCTTCGACCTGATCGAATTCTCCTATCTCGACCCGGCCAATGTCGATATCGGCAGGCTGGCCAAGCGCATCGCCGATCTCGATCTCGCCGTGGCGATCAGCATCGGGCTGCCGGCCGATGGCGACATTTCCAGCGCCGACAAGACGATTGCCGCACACGGCGTCGAAATCCTGCAACGTACGATCGCGCTGACCCGCGATCTCGGCGGCAGCAAGGTCGCCGGCATCCTCTCGACCAGCCACGGATTGCAGAGCGAGGCGCCGACGCGCGACCAATGGAACCGCAGCGCCTCGACGCTTGCAAAGGTGGCGGAGACGGCCAAGGCCGCCGGCGTCACGCTCAACCTCGAGATCGTCAACCGCTTCGAAAGCAATCTGCTCAACACCGCAGCCCAAGGGCTCGCCTTCATCGAGGACACCGGCTCCGACAACATCTTCCTGCATCTCGACACTTTCCACATGAACATCGAGGAGGCCGATGTCGGATTGGCCATCCGCCATGCGGCAAGGAAGATCGGCTACGTCCACATCGGCGAGAGCCATCGCGGTTTCCTCGGCACCGGCAACATCGACTTTGCCGCGATCTTCGATGCGCTCACCGCGATCGGCTATCATGACGACCTCAGCTTCGAATCCTTCTCGTCCGAGATCGTCGACGAGAACCTGTCGAAGAAGACCGCGATCTGGCGCAATCTGTGGACCGACAATATGCAGCTGGCCCGCCATGCGCGCCGCTTCATCGCTATCGGGCTGGAGACGGCGCGGCTCAAGGCCGAGCTTGTCTCGTCAGGCCACCGGCCATAGGTCTATCGGCACGAGCGACATTCAAACGGGACGCGCTTTAACGACAGGTATAGCCGCCATCTATCGGCAACGAGACGCCGGTAATCATCGAGGCCGCATCACTGAGCAGGAAAACGATCGGCGCTGCGACTTCATCCTCGGTGGCCCAGCGGCCGAGCGGCATCTGCTTCAGGAACGGCTCCGCGACATGCGGCTGGCTCCAATGCCCGGAAGAGATCGGCGTCATCACCACCGTCGGGTTGACGCTGTTGACACGTATCCCGTATTTGCCGAGCTCAAGGGCTGAAACGCGCGTGATGTTTTCCAGCGCCGCCTTCGACGATCCGTAGGAAATATGCCCTTCCAGGGCGACGAGCGCGGCCTGGCTCGACACATTGACGATCGCACCGCCCTTCTTGAGCCGGACCATCGACTGCGTAGCATATTTGGTGACGAGCAGTGCGCCGCGCGCATTGATGGTGATGACCTTGTCGAAGATGGCGATGTCGGTATCCATGGGCGTTGCGATTTCGCCGCCGAAGCCGCCGCAGTTGACGACGCCCCAGAGGTCGAGCCCTTCGAGGGCATTGCGGATTTCCTCTTCCGAGGCGAGATCGAAGGTCAGAGTGCGGCAGCCGGTCTCGCCGGCGATCGCATCGAGTGCTTCGCGCGAGCGGCCGGCGGCGATGACATCAGCATTGGCCGCCACCAGATGGCGAACGACAGCGCCCCCGATTCCGCCACTGCCGCCGGTGACCAGAATGGGTCGCCCCTGGAAATCCGTCATATTTTCCTCCTTGTATTCCTTGGCTGCCGTCAGTTGATCCGCGCTTCTGCGGGTGTGGGTTCCCAGCGCGTGGGTGCGTTTTCGGAGATTCTGTGGCCGGTCTTGTCGAAGAGATGGCAGGCGGCAGGCGGCAAGGAGATCGCGATGCGATCTCCGGCGCGCGCCACGCGCCCGCTGCTGTCGCGGATAACCAGGTTCTCTTCGCCGTTCCGCACATGAATGAAGGTGTCGCTGCCCAACAATTCGACCACGCCAGCTTCCACGACATGTGCATCCGCGTCTGCCGAGAGCAGAATATGTTCCGGCCGAATGCCAAGGATGACTTCCTCGCCCGGTTCAAGGGGCCTGGAGATAGCGACATCAAGCGTGGGGCCTAATGCCAGACGGACCGTCGCTCGATTGTCCTGAACGGAGGCAACCCGGCCATCGAGGAAATTCATGGCAGGCGAGCCGATGAAGCCTGCAACGAACAGATTGGCGGGCCGGTGGTAGAGTTCGAGCGGCGTGCCTACCTGCTCGATCCGCCCGCCATCCATCACGACGATGCGGTCGGCAAGCGTCATCGCCTCCACCTGGTCATGGGTGACGTAGATCATCGTCGATGCGAGTTCGGCTTTGAGGCGCGCGATCTCGACGCGCATGCCGACACGCAACGCCGCATCGAGATTGGAGAGCGGCTCGTCGAGCAGGAAGAGCTTCGGCTTGCGGGTTATGGCCCGGCCGATCGCCACGCGCTGCCGCTGACCGCCGGAGAGTTCGCGCGGCTTGCGCCGCAGATAGGACGACAGGCGCAGCTTGTCGGCTGCCCGGCGCACCCGCTCGGCAATCTCGGCCGAAGGGGTGCGGGCGATCTCGAGGCCGAAGCCGATGTTGCGGCCGACATCCATGTGCGGATAGAGCGCGTAGGACTGGAAGACCATGGCCACGCCGCGTTCCGGCGGCTCGGCATCGCTCATGTCGACGCCATCCACCAGGATACGCCCTGAATTAACCGGTTCCAGGCCGGCGATGATCCTCAGCAGCGTGGACTTGCCGCAGCCCGACGGTCCCACAAGCACGCAAAACTCGCCGTCGGGGATGGTGAGCGACAGTTCGGGAATGACCGTCACGCTGCCGAAAGCCTTGGTGATCTTGTCGATCGAAAGCGTCGCCATGGATCTAGCCTTTCACCGCGCCGGCGAGCAGCCCGCGCACGAAGGCGCGCTGGACCAGCACATAGAGGAGGATGAGGGGAAGCGCGATCAGCGTGAGCACCGCAAACAGCGCACCGGGATTGGCCATGTACAGGCCCGAATACTGCATCGGCACGATGGTGAGTGTCTTCATCTCGGCTTTGGTGAGCACGATGAGGGCGAGGAAGAATTCGTTCCAGGTGACGATGAACTGCCAGATCGTGACGAAGACAAGTGCTGGCCTGACCAGCGGCAGCGCCACGTGCCAATAGGTCTGCCAAGCATTGCAGCCATCGACGCGCGCCGCTTCGAAAAGCTCGCGCGGCGCATCCTCCAGGAAGGATTTGAGGATGACCATGGCAAAGGGTACGCCAAGCGCAGCATAGGGCAGGATCAGGCCGATATAAGTGTTCACCCAGCCGAAATTCTTGAGCAGTATGGCAAGCGGCAGCACCATGGAGGCGAGCGGCACCATGAGTGTCGTCAGCAGCGTCGTGTAGAGGAAGAGCGAGCCCTTGAGCCGCAGGATGGCGCAAGCGAAGGCGAAGAGCGAGGCGACGGCCACCACGATCGCCACCGTCGCGACCGTCACGATAAGGCTGTTGAGGAAGATGCCGCCAAGCGGATTGTCACGGATGACCGTGACGAAGTTGTCGAAGGTGACCGGCCAGGTGAAGAGCGCCGCATCGAAGGCCTGGGCCGGCGTCCTGAGACCGATCGACAGCATGTAGACCTGCGGGATCATCCAGAAGCCGAGCACGATGAAGAGAACCAGATGGATCACGGTGCTGCGAAGACGGGAGCGGGCAAGCGGGGTCACGCGCGCTCCTTTCCGGCCGGCGTCAGGCGGGCGCCGAGCGTCACGATCTGGAGCAGCGAAAGGACCAGCGCGACGACGAGCACGATGACGGAAAGGGCCGCACCGCTGCCGGTGTCGCCGAGCACGAAGCTCTGCTTGAAGATGAATGTGCCGAACACCTCGCTGGCGCGGTTCGGGCCGCCGCCGGTCATCAGATGGACGATCGGGAAGGTCTGCAACGTGCCGATGACGCCCAGCAGCAGCAGCGACTTGGTTGCCGGCGCCAGCATTGGCACGATGACGTATACTGCAAGCCGCCAGCCCCTCGCCCCGTCGACGCGCGCCGCGTCCAGCACCTCGCTCGGCAGGTTTGCGATGCCGGCGATGTACATGAGCATCGAAAAGCCGGTCCACTGCCAGATGTTGACGAGGATGAGCGCATAGATCGCCATCTTCGGGTCGCCGATCGGCGAGGTCATCATGACGAACCCGACATGCTTCAGATATTCCTGGGCGATGCCGTAGTAAGGCGCATAGATCTGCACCCACACCAGGCTGATGACCGAAACCGAGGTGACGACCGGCAGAAAGAACATGGTGCGGAAGAAGCCGCGCAGGGCATGGGTATGCCGCTCGATGAAATAGGCAAGCAGCCCACCGATAAGCATCTGCACCGGGATGGTGATCACGCCCCACAAAAGCATGTTGCGCACCACGATCCAGAAAGTCGGATCACCGAGAACCGTCACATAATTCGCGAGGCCGGCGAAGGAAGATACGCCGCTGCCCGAACGAATGTAGAGGCTCTGTCCGGCCACCCAGAGGATGGGATAGGCAATGAAGACGACGAACAGAAGCGTCGCCGGCAGAGCGAAGAGATAGAGCGTCGAGGTTCTCGATGCCGGCCGCCGTTCGATCGCCGCCGCGGGTCCGGCTCGCACGGCTTCTGCGCGCATAATGCTCACCCTGTCAGATCAACGGGGACCGGGCGCTCGCAGGCGCCCGGCCGGCCGCTGCGGTTCATTGAGCGGCGAGCGCCTTTTCGGTCGCCGCCTCCACGGTCGCAAGTGCTGCCTCCGGCTCGGTGCTGCCGGCCGCGACAGCGGCAAGGGCGTTGTCCAGCGCCTCGGCGACGGCCGGCGAGGCAAACCTCTGGTTCTCGGCCCTTGGCAGGTCGGCCATGAAGCGTGCCGACATCTCCTTCACGTGGTCGGTGATATCGCCCTTCGGTGAATGGCCTTCGAAGGCCGGCAGATCGTTGAGGTCGTTCAGCGCTTCCTGGAGGCCGGCGCCATTGGTCAGCTCCGCCAGGAAGGTCCATGCAGCGGGGTTCTTGCCTCCGTTCTTTGTCAGCCCGTAGCCGATGTCGATGCCACCGACCGGCGGGCTCGCCGGATTGCCTTGCTTGACTGGCGGCATGTAGAAGAAGTCGAAGCCTTCCATGTTCTGAACATACTCCGAAAGCGGCGGCGGGAACTTGCTTTCCTGCATCCACCACGAGCCGAGCGCCATCATGCCGACCTTGCCCTGCGCGAAGAGCTGGGCGCCCGTCGGATAGGCATGGGCGCCAAGCGCGCCCTGCTGGAAGATGCCGTCGTCGAAGAGGCCCTTCCAGGCCTTCATGGCCTCGACCAGTTCAGGCGCGGTCCATGGCGTCTCGCCGGCCTGTGCCTTGTCGACGATGCCGGGCGAGAACTGGTTGGCGAGCATCAGGAACACGTTCTCGTTCTGCCAGCCGTCGGCCGCTCCCTGGAACATCGGGATATAGCCGCCGTCGGTCAGCGCCTTGGCCGCCGCCTTGAGCTCGTCATAGGTCTTCGGCGCGGCAATGTTGAGTTTTTCGAAGATCTTGCGGTTGTACCAGATGCATAGGACCTGCGATTCCTGCGGGACAATGTAGTAGTTCTTGTCTCCCGCCGGATTGCCCATCAGCATCTGCTTGCGATTGACCGGGAAGATCTTCTGCGCCCAGTCCGCGCCCCATTCCTTCTCGGCGCGCTCGTTCACTGCCTCCAGATTGTCCCGGTACTGCTGTGTCAGCGATCCCGGCTGCAGGCCGATGACGTCAGGCAGGCTGCCTGAGGCCGCCGCCGCCTTCAGCGCCGTGATGTATTCAGGAGAATAGTTGTAGTAGGTGTATTTGACCTTGATGTCCGGATGGGCCTTCTCGAAAGCCGCGATCGACTTGTCCATCGTGCTCTGGATGAACCAGGACCAGACCGTCACTTCCTTCTCGTCGGCCCAGGCCGAACCGGCGGCAAGAGCCGCCGTAAGGATGGTCGTCGCAAGAAACAGCATTTTCCTCATTATGTTCCTCCCTTTTTCTCCAAGCATGCGCGCCACGCGGCCTCTTACTCGCGGGCGTCGTAACCCCTCAGGGGCCACGTTCCGAAGGAGACGAAATGGCGTCTCCCTGTCAGTGGTCAGGCGGCCTTGGCGGCCGCGACCTTCAAGACGTCCTCCGTAATGGCCCGGTCGTCCGCCAGCGACCGGTTGGGGGCAAGGCCCAGTTTCTGCAGTTCACCGTGATAGGCGCGGACAGCCTCTTCCGGCCCCATCTCCCCGTCGGCGACCGCTCGCATCAGAATGATCAGCTGAAGCGGCGCCTCGGCGAGGTTGATCTTGCGCCCGAAGAGGGCCAGCCGCGCGCCGTAGCGCTCGGATTGAGCGACGAGCTCGAATGTGTCGCGCGTTGTTCCGGCGCCGCCGCCGAGCACGCCGACAATGAGTTCGGAATCGAAATTGACGAGCTCTTCCAGCGCCTTCGGTCCGTTGTACGGGGTTTTGAGGAAGAGCGGCCGATCGGCGCGCGGCACGCTTGCCAGCGACTTGATGATATTGTCGTTGACGAACTCGCCGATCTCCTCGCGGCTGAGCCCGATGTCGACGCTTGGATTGAAGACCTCGTAGAAATATTTGAAATTGTGGCTGGCAGCCTCTGCCCGGAATTCGGCAAAGGCGTTCAACGTGCGGATATCGAGCTCGATATTGTTGCTGAAGGAGACCGAGTACAGGCCGAGATTTGTGCCGCTCGTCGGATAGTTGGCAACGAGGCGGGCGAGATTGGCATCGCGAAAGGGAATGGATGGCGTCTGCGTATAGACGCCATGCCGGACCGCCCCCCAGCACATGGTTTCGAGATTGGCGCGGATCGCCGGCTTCACCTCGCTGCCAAGAAAGGCGGCACGTTCGTCCAGCAGTTCGAGATTCGACTGCGACACCAGCATGATGTCGACGATGTCCTGCCTGATGATCGCCTCGATCTGCGCGATGAATTCCTGGCGGCTGCGGCGGCGCGGCGGTCTTGCCGAATAGTCGAACCCGGTCGCGGTCACGCCCGCTCCGACATCGCTGTCCTTGGCATCGGCGATGATGAAGTCGGTGGGCTTGTAGTTGCCCGCCCGGATGTTCGCCAGTTTTCTATCGAGTCTCGTGAGCATCGGTGTTCCTCAAAATTCTGGACGGCTCGGGCCGCGGCGCGTCCTCTCGCCGCCAAAGACCTGCAGCCATATGCCGATTCTTTTCATAATCTGTCAATAGCTATCTAACTCTCTCGAAATTTTACCAGTCGACACCTGTTCGCAGGCATCAATGAGCAGGATTTTTTGCGTATGGATTTACAAATCCTATTTAATAACAACAGTTTATACTAGAAAATCGATGCCATCGGATGCCCTTTCAATGTGCGATGCAGGGAGTAGGAATTTTCAACATCATGGCTACGGCCGGTTCCGGAACTCGCCGGATATGCATAATTCTGGCAGCCTTCCGCAAAACCGCATTGACGATTTGGAAGATAATGGTAGCAATTGACATCATTGCCGGGTAGGGAGGATTTACGCGGCCATGCAAGAGGTTTTCACTGGATCTTGGGCCGATCGCTATGCCGCCCTGACGAACCCGCGATCGGGTCCGTTGAGCGCGAGCGCCCTGTCCCGGTCCGGATTGGTTCTGTGCGGCATAAGCGCCTGCGTGGATGCCAGGATCGACATGCGCGACATTCAGCCCTTGCTGGACGCGCCCGAGGCAAGCCCGGCCGGGGAACTTGCATCGCTTCTGCTCTCACGCGCCGCGCGCGGTATCGGCGGCGAGGTCCGTTTTGAATGGCCGCAAGGTCCGGCCTGGCTGCGTGAGCGGCTCGAGCCACGCTATGCGCTCGGCGGAACCGGTCCGCAGGCCGCCTGGGTTCTCTCGCGGCTGGGCGTGCCCGCGCTGATCGCGCTCGAGGATCGCCACGAGCAGATGCTGCGGCAAATCCCGAGCGGTGTTCTGCTCGCCGAAGGTGGTGTGATGAAGACGGTCGACGCGATCAAGCCGGCCGGACCGCACATTCCCGAAATATTTATCTTCGAATACACGGCAGGCCAGCCGATCGGCACGCTGGTGCCTCCGCGCTCATCACGCGTCATCGTCCGTTTCTGCGACCGGGGCATCCAGCGCGATGCAGATTTCGAGGCACTGTCCCGGCAACTGGCGTCATCGGCTGCCACCGGCTTGCTTTCCGGCCTCAATGACGAGGCGGTGGAGAATGTCGGCACGGCCAGCCGGCATGTCTTCGAACTCAGTCGGGCCTGGAAGGCGGCGGGGCTCAAGACCATCCATTTCGAGCTCGCCGGTTACGCCTCGCTGGCCGCCGTGGAAGAATTGCTCGCCCAGGCAAAAGGCACAATTACTTCTCTCGGCATGAGCCATTCCGAGCTTCTCGCCATGGACCCTTCGGCCCAATCACCCCAGCAGGCGATGATGGCGCTCGCGGAGCGCCTGGATCTTGAACGCGTGTGCGTTCACGCCGACACCTGGGCCGCGGCCATCACGATCAACGATCCGCGCGAGGAGGAACTTGCCTTGATGACTGGCTGCGCCATCGCCAGCTCACGCGCCGCTACGGGCGCACCAGCCGAGATCATTACCACGGCGCCCGAGGTTCAGTTCCACACCGTGCCGTTCGAAATGCCGGTGCGCAAAGGGCGCTGGGCCTTCGTCGCATGCGCTTCGCCTTACGTCGAAAAGCCGGCCACCACACTTGGCCTCGGCGACAGTTTCACGGCCGGTTGCCTGCTGATGCTTGGCCGGCACAACCGGGCCGACACGCGCACCGCACTCAAGCAAGCATGAAGGAATATCCGATGTATCTCGAACGATTCCGCCTGGATGGACAAACGGCATTCATCACCGGTGGAGGACGCGGCATCGGCCTGGCGACGGCCGAGGCGCTGGCCGAAGCCGGCGCGCGGGTGATCATTTCAGACATGAACCCAGACGTGCTCGAAGCCGGCCGGCGGGAATTGACCGAGAAAGGCTACACGGTCGAAGCTGTCGTACTCGACGTTACCGATTCCAAGGCAGTCGCGGCCGCCGCCCGATCGGCCAACCAGCGTTATCAGGCCGTCGATATCCTGATTGCCAATGCCGGCATCGCTTGGCCGGATACAGGTGGCGAGGAGATGGCGGATGAGGCCTGGCTGAAGGTGGTCGATGTCGATCTCAACGGCGCCTACTGGTCATGCCGGGAATTCGCCAGGCCGATGCTGGAACGCGGTCGCGGTTCCATCGTCACGCTCGGCTCCATGTCCGGCCTGATTTCGAACAAGCCGCAGCGTCAGGCGCACTACAATGCGGCCAAGGCGGCCGTTCATCACCTGACACGCTCGCTTGCCGGCGAATGGGCGGAGCGGGGCGTGCGCGTCAACTGTGTGGCTCCGACCTATGTGGACACTGTCATGTCCCGCGACGGCTTCACCGACGACAAACTCATGCCGGTCTGGATGGACATGACGCCGATGAAGCGCGTGGCGCGGGCGGACGAGATCGCAGCACCCATCCTCTTTCTTGCCTCCAGTGCTTCCAGTGCGATGACCGGCTCGGTGGTCGTGGTGGATTGTGGATACACGATTTGGTAGAGATTGACCGAAATTGATCGGAAACCGGCCGGCATCATAGCCAGCCACCAACCGGGTGATGCATGGAGTCTCCGAGTAAGCGCGTCGACATCGTTCCGGCCAAACGGCGGGCTCTGATCTTGGAGCATCTGCGGATCAACGGGGCAGCCAGCATCCAGGAACTGGCCGACACGATCGGCGGTTCTCAATCGACCGTTCGGCGCGACCTCGAGGATCTCGTGGAAAAGGGCTACCTGGAACGCACCCATGGCGGAGCGCACCTGCTTCAGCCGATGCGGGCCACCTTCGAAAGGGAGATGACGGTCAACGCCGAACTCCAGCACGCGGAAAAGGTGGCGATCGGCCGCGAGGCCGCCCTGCGCCTCAGTGCGCGAGACAGCGTCATCTTCGACAGTTCCTCGACGGTCATGGAGGCGGTTCGCGCGGCTGCCGAGCGCGATCTGCCTCTGACCGTGGTGACCAACAGCCTGCAGATCGCCGACTTTGCCGCTGACATCAAATCCTGGCGCATCATCCTGCCCGGCGGCACCGTCAGGCCGGGCTATCGCCATCTTGCCGGCGAGCCGGGTGAAAGCTTCATCAGGACGCTCCACGCCGACCTTTGCATGACCGGCGCATCAGCGGTAACCGGCACCCTGCTCACCGAGACGGCGCTCGAGGTTGCATCCCTCAAGCGGGCCATGATTGCGTCAGCCAGGCGAACAATTCTGCTTGTGGATGGTTCGAAGTTTACGGCACCTGGCTTCTGCACGCTCTGTGATATCTCCGAGATTGACGAAGTCATCACCGACGACAGCGCCTCCAAGGAGGCGCTGGGCCTGCTGCGATCGGAGGAGTGCCTGGTGACCGTTGCCTCCACAAGGGCGTCGATGTCAGCGGCATAGCGAAATCCGGACGGCTCGCGCAGGGTTTGCCATCGACTCGATCATCGCTTCTGCGGCCATCTTAAGCGCCGACGCGCGCCGCCTCTCGTCTTTGATCTGTCTGTCAGCGACCATTTAAATAATTGCCTACCTATCGATCAAACGCCCGAAGCAGGCCTCAACTTTGCCGTTGACTTTGCGAAATTGCCGCGCAATTATTCTCTAGCCGAGCAAATGATCGGCACATGGAGGTGCTTGCGCACCGCCGGGAGAGGACCAAAGGGAGGAATGCCATGAAATTGCTCAGGGGGCTGGCGGCCGCCGTGCTGCTGGCGTTGGCCGCCGCGATTGCGGCGGGACCGGCTTATGCCCAGGCGCTGTCTGGAAAGAAGATCGGGATCGCTGCGCGTGAGATCACCAACGACTACAACCGTGACATCATCGCGGGCGCCACCGCCGTGCTCAAGGCGGCCGGCGCCGAGGTCGTGGTGACCGATGGCGGGACAGATCCGCGCAAACACAACGAGAATATCGAGAGCCTTGTCAATTCCGGCGTCGCCGGCATCATCGTGCAACTGGGTGATCCAAAGCAGCTTGCGCCGGTCGTCGCCAAGGCGAATGCCGCCGGAATTCCGGTGATCACGACGTCGATCGGCTCCAAGACGAAGGGCGCGATCGCCGATGTCGGTGGCGACGAGGCCCTGATGGCCGCCATGCTGGCGCGCTCGCTTCTTTCCAGCATCGATTACAAGGGCAATGTCGTCGCCTTCTGGGTGCCCGGCGCGCCGCTCCTCGAGACACGCAAGCGCGTCTTCGAGGCCGTTGTCGCCGACTATCCCACCGTCAAGGTGCAGTGGGTGCCGACCGAGCACAGCGCCGCCAAGGTGCAGACGCAGATGGAAGATCTGCTGACCGCCAATCCCGAAAAGGGCAGCATTGCCGGCGTCTGGGGTGCCTACGATCTGTTGGTGTCCGGCGCGGTCGAAGCTGTCAGGCGCTCCGGACGCGATGAGATCAAGATAGCCTCCATCGACGGCGACCGGATCGGTTTCCAGATGCTGCTCGACGAAGGCAGTCCGTTCGTGGCGACCATCGTGCAGGATGTGCCGGCGATCGGTCGGCTTGCAGCCGAGACTCTCGTTTCCGCCATCGGCGGCAAGAAGGACTTTCCAAGCGCCATCTTCACCGAGGTCTATGTCGCAACCCACGCCAACGGCGCCGCCGCGGCGGAAAAGCGCTGGGGGCCCTCGGTCTGGGATGACCTCGCCATCGCCAAGAAAGACGTGGAAGGCCGTTGGCCTCAAGACAGCGACCTCATCGTCGTACGGCCCGTCCTCCCGTGATGCGCATCGCTGGAGCGGAAGCCCCGCTCCAGCACTTTCTTAAAGGTCGTTGGAATGTCCATGGTAAGTCCGGAAACGCTCTCCGCGCCGGCTGTTCGGCCGGCCGTGGAATGTCGTTCGATAAGGAAGTCTTTTCCGGGCGTCGTTGCCCTCGACGATGTATCCCTGTCGATAGCACAAGGCGAAATCCACGCTCTCCTCGGCCAGAACGGGGCCGGCAAGTCGACGCTGGTCAAGATACTGACCGGGGTCTACCAGGCGGACGCCGGACAGATCTTCATCGATGGCAAGGAAGTCCGTCTGCGCGACGTCCGCGAGGCGGAAGCCAAGGGCATAGCCATCGTTCATCAGGATCAGCAGCTCATCGCCCAGTTCGATGTGGTGAGCAACGCGCTTCTCGGCAACGAGATCGTGCGCATAGGTGGCCTGCTGGACCGCAAGACCATGCGCCTGCGCGTGCAGGAGGCGCTCGACCGCGTCCAGGCCGAGTTCTCCCCCAACGCGCTCGTTCGCGACCTGTCCGTGGCGCAGAGAGCCCAGGTGGCGATCGCTGCCGCGCTGCTGCGCAATCCGACGGCCCTCATACTGGACGAGCCGACGGCCTCGCTCAGCGACAAGGAAGCCGAACACCTGTTTGAGGTCATCCGCTCGCTGCGGGCGCAGGGTGTCACCATCATCTACATTTCCCACTATCTCGATGAAGTGCTGGGCCTCGTCGACCGGATTTCCGTGCTGCGCGACGGCAGGCTGGTTGCGACGACGCCCGCCGCCGGGGTCTCGCGCGGCGACATTGTCAAAATGATCGTCGGCCGCGAAGTCTCGCAGCTCTATCCCAAGGAGAAAGTGCCGATCGGTTCGCCATTGCTTGAAGTCCGCGGCCTGGCGCACGGTTCGGCGCTGCGAGGCGTCGACCTCACGGTTCGCCGCGGCGAAATCCTCGGCATAGCGGGCCTTGTCGGCGCGGGACGCTCGGAGTTGGCGCTTACGCTCATGGGGGCGCTCAAGCGCGACGCAGGCACCGTCAGCATTGACGGCCGCCCGTCCAATCCCGCCGATCCACGCATCGCCAATGAGCAAGGTTTCGCGCTGATCCCTGAAGATCGCCGGCAGGAAGGACTTATCGCCGACCTGCCGGTCCGCGAGAACCTCACGCTTTCCAACATCGCGCGCTGGGCGCGGTTCGGGCTGCTCAATCCTCGCCTGGAAGCGGGAGCCGCGCGCGAGCTTGTCGACCGTCTCGCCATCCAGCCGCCATCCATAAAGACGCTCGCACGAAACCTCTCGGGCGGTAACCAGCAGAAAGTGGTCGTCGGCCGCTGGCTGACGGGCGAGTCCCGGGTTTTCCTGTTCGACGAGCCCACGACTGGCGTGGATGTCGGCTCCAAGATCGAGATCTACCGGCAGATGGTGGAATTGGCGCGTTCCGGCGCGGCCGTGATCTTCATCTCCTCGGATTTCGAGGAGATATCCGCCATGTGCGACCGGACCGTGGTGATGCGGAGAGGGCGCATCAACAAGGTGATCGACGATCAGGCGCAAGCAACGCCGGAGGCCTTGCTTTACTGGGCCTCGGGCAGCGCGGCCCCGGAAACGGCCGAAGCGGCTACAGCGCAGGCGGCCAGATCGCCGATGCAGACCGCCCTCGACGCCATGTTCTCGCGCTGGAGCACGATTGCCGGAATGCTTCTGACGGTCGCGGTCATCGCCGCCCTTGCCCCGCAGTTCGTCGGCCTGGGCAATATCTTCGATGTGCTGAAGCAAGGCAGTGTCCTGGCCTTTATCGCGCTCGGCCTGACGGTGGTTCTGATTGCCGGCGGCTTCGACATGTCTGCCGGCGCGGCCAGCCAGTTCGCCGCCAATGTCGCGGCCGGCACGCTGATCGGCGGGTTCGGTTCAGCCGCGGCCATCGGCCTTGGCGGTTCCCTCGGCCTCCTGATCGGCGTCATCAATGCCGGCCTGATCTTGTTCCTTCGCATTCCCGCCTTCGTCGCCACGCTGGGCATGATGTTCGTCATCATGGGAGCGACGCTGCTTTACAATGGCGGCCAGGCGCTGACGCTCAGCGATGCGCCGGGCTTCTTCTTTCTGGGACAAGGCTATGTCGGGCCTGTTCCTTTCGTCTTCATCCTGCTCGTCGCCTTCACCTTCGTCCTTCACGTCATTCTCAAGGAAACGCGGCTCGGACTGCGCATGTATGCGGTGGGCCAGAACGCGGCGGCGGCGGCGCTGCGCGGGGTCGGACTGAAACAATATGCGTTTGCTTCCTGCGCGCTCGGCGGGCTGGTGCTGGGCCTGGCTGGCGTGTTCCTGGCCTCCTACAGCTATGGTGCATCGGCGCTCGCCACCGGGGTCGACTTCCTGATCAGCGCGCTCGCCGCGACCTTTCTCGGCAGCACCATCTCCCGCGCCGGCGAGCTCAACGTGATCGGCACCGTCGTGGCGGCGATCTTCCTGGCCTCACTGTCCAACGGCCTGATCCTGATCGGCGTCTCAAGCCAGGCTCTGCCAGGGATTCAGGGGATTGTGCTTGTGCTCTCCATTTCGCTCGGCCTGGTGCGCAAGCGCTCCATCGGGCAGATCATGATTTTCTAGAGGTCGGCTCCATGCAATCCTTCGCTGCCGCGAAACGCTCCCTCGACGCCTTTCTGCTCGAGCAGCTTCGCGCCTATGGGCCGGTCATCGGCATGCTCGCGGTCCTGTTGATCTTTGCGGTGCTGAAGCCGTCCTTCCTGAGCGCCGCCAATGTCGGCAACGTCCTGCACCAGAGCGTCATCCTCATCATCATGTCGTTTGGTCTCGCCGTGGTCATGGCGATGCGCGGGGTTGATCTGTCGATCGCGCAGATCGCCGACGGCGCCGGTCTGCTCGCCGCGGTGCTCATGCTGCACAGGGAGCCGCTTTGGATCGTCATTCTCGTTCCGATCGCGTTCGGACTGATCGCGGGCCTCATCAACGGACTGCTGACGGCCTATGCCGGCATACCCGCGATCATCTCCACGCTGGGGATGATGTTCGTGATCCGCTCCGGCGAACTGCTGATGACCAACGGGGCCGAGCCCCAGATCCTGTTCACACTGCCAAGGGGACTTACCCGCGATTTCCTGTTCATCGGTCAAGGCTCGATCGGCCCGGTGTCGGCGCTCGTCGTGCTTGGCGTCGCGGTGTTCGTCCTGATGATGATCGTCACCAACCTGACGACATTCGCACGCCGTGCCAGGGCGGTCGGCGGCAATTCGCGCGCGGCCTACCTTGCCGGCGTCAACGTCCGCGCGGTGTTCGCAAGCGGCTTCGTCCTTGCCGGCCTGCTGTCCAGCATCGCCGGAGTGGCGCTTGTTGCGCGCACCAGCATTGCCGTGCCCCGAGGCGCCGAGCCCTATCTGCTCGACGCCTTCGCCGCGGTCTATCTCGGCACCCTGCTGTCGCGGCGCGCCGAGATAACCATCTGGGGCACGCTGCTGGGCGGTCTGTTCATCACTTTTCTCGGCAACGGCCTGACCTTGCTCGGCCTCGGCGCGCCCTACCGTTATGCCCTGAACGGCGGTTTCATCCTGCTGGCCATGGCCGTCGGCGCTCTGAAGCGCAATCAATAAGGGAGAACATCATGAGCCTCGTCATCGACGCCCACAACCATCTCGGCGACCGTCCAGGCGCCCGCCAGACCGGTGCGGAACTGGTTGCCAAGCTTGACGCCGCCGGTGTCGACAAGGCGGTGGTATTTCCGTTCGTGGAGGGCAATTTCACCAACGATTTCGTCAAGGACGCCTATGATCAGTTCCCCGACCGGCTGATCCCCTATTGCGCGGTCAACCCCTGGGAACGCGACGCGGCCGACACTGTGCGCCATTGCATTACGCAATGGGGCTTCAAGGGGCTGAAGCTTCATCCCACCATAAACGGGTTCCATCTCGCCGATCCCGAACTGGTCGATCCGCTGTTCAAGGTCGCGGACGAACTGGGATTTCCGATCATCGTCCATGGCGCAAGCGACCTGTTCAACAGCCCGCCGGAGTTCGCGATGATGGCCGCCCGTTTCCCCCGCGTACCGCTGATGATGGCCCATATGGGTTTCTTCTGGGCGGTCGATCAGGCTATTTCCTTTGCCAGCCAGTTCGAGAATCTCTATCTGGAAACGTCCAGGGCGCCGATTTTCGAGATCCAGACAGCCGTCAAGAAATTGGGGCCTCATAAAGTCATTTGGGGGACGGATTCTCCATTCGTGGACTACGAGTTCGAGTTCAAGAAGATGGAGCGCTCGACACAGGACCGAGAGGGCTACGCATCGATTGTTGGCGGAAATATCGCTCGCCTGCTCAAGCTCTGACGCCAGGCTTGCATAGAGCTGGATGAGTTGAAGCTGACATCCTGCTCTAAGTCTTTGTTTTTGCGCATGATCTTGTCCGAAAGTGCAATTTTTCGGGATCATGCTCCAGGGGTGGGCTGACATGATTTGGAAGGTGTTTTCTTGACGACGATGATCGAGCGTTCGGATCCGGCTGGAGAGCGCCGGCTGGATCTCGCCGCGCGCGCGGCCTGGCTCTACTATTTCAAAAGCCGGACGCAGGAGCAGATCGCGACCGAGCTCAACATTTCCCGCCAGATCGTCCAGCGATTGATCGCGCTCGCCAACTCCGAGCGGCTGATCCGGTTTCAGCTCATACATCCCCTGGCGGAATCGATCGAACTGGCTGACCGGCTGAGGGATCGTTTCGAGCTGATCTATTGCGACGTGTGCCTGAGCGAGAGCGGCAGCAGCGAGGACATTCCTTCCGTCGCCACGCAGGCCACGTTCTATCTCGAGAACATCATCCAGCAGAAGGCTCCCCTGACCATCGGCATGGGAAGCGGCGGCGCGATGCGCGAAGTCTCACGCCGCCTGCCGCCCATGGACAGGCCCCAGCATCATTGTGTCTCGCTGATGGGTAACCTGACGCGCGACGGCCGTGCAACGCATTACGATGTCGTCACGAGATTGGCCGAGCGCCTCAATGCCCAATGCTATCCGCTTCCCGTGCCTGTCGTTACCAATACGATCGAGGAGCGCGAGGTGCTGCAGGCCCAGCCGGGCTATGGCGTCCTGCGTTCCCTGGTGGAAGAGGCCACCTTGCTCATCATGGGCATAGGCTTTTGGGGCCCCCAGGCGACGCTCTATCGCGACGGTTTCATCACCGCGGCCGAAACCGCCCAGGCGATGGACGCCGGCGGGGTCGGCGAACTGCTCGGCTGCGCCATATCGGCCGACGGTGAAATCGTCGACGCGGCCTATCACGACCGGCTGACTTCCTTTGTCAGGACGCAGCCGGCGGACCGACCCACGACCATTGTGGCCTCGGGCGTCTACAGGGCGCCGGCAATACGCGCCGCCCTAAAGGGCCGACTGGCAAATTCGCTGATAACGGACGAGAACACAGCGAGACTTGTGCTGTCCATGGATTGATGACGCCTGCCAGACCGGAGTGTGCCGTACGCATTGGTCGGAGGCCGCATCGGCTGAAGGGCTGAGACACCAAGCCGTTGGAAAAGACCAAAAAACGCCAGCGGCTTTCGCTATGGGCGTTTGTTCGCTATGGGCGTTTGGTTGTCGTTGGTTGCGGGACAGATTTGGCTCTCTCGTCCCACGGCGCGCCGTGCCCGCAAAAGCCGCAAATAAAGCCATGAAACAAGCGCGACCTTCTCTAGTCGTCGGAGCTGACCCAGAACGCGGCTTTCAGGTGGTTGCTCGTCTTCCGATACCGCAAACGGCCATTTCCGAAGCCGGATAGAAGAATGAAGCCGCAGGCGTAAACCTTTTCGGGCGATATGCGTTGTTCATTCTCCAGACCAGGGAGACGATCATGCAAATGAAATCGGAAATCACCGGCGAGGCCGCCAAGCAACGCCATATCCAGCGCGGCATCGACGCCAAGGACAAGGCAAAGACCAACGGCAAGCAGCAAGGCGCCATGCAGGCGGGCGCTCGCAACTATCCGGAGCCACCCTTCCCCGAGCAGCACCAGCCGAAACCGGGACATGAATGGGCGATAGAGCCGGCGCCACTCTATGATGCGCCATATTATCTCGGGTCGAAAAAACTCGACGGCAAGATAGCCCTGATAACGGGAGGCGATTCAGGCATCGGCCGCTCGGTCGCCGTGCTGTTCGCCCGCGAGGGCGCCGACATTGCGATCGTCTACCTGGCCGAGGACAAGGACGCCGAAGTGACGAAGGCGGCGGTAGAGAAGGAAGGCCGGCGCTGCATCCTGATCAAGGCGGATGTCAGCGAACGCGACCATTGCCGCAAAGCGGTTGCGGAGACGGCGGAAAAATTCGGCCGGATCGATGTGCTGGTCAACAACGCGGCCTTTCAGATCCACTCCAGCGATTTCGGCGAGCTGACCGAAGAGCATTTCGACACGACGCTGAAGACAAATCTCTACGGCTATTTTCATATGGCCCAGGAAGCGGTGCCGCACATGAAGCCCGGCTCGGCGATCATCAATACGGGTTCGGTAACCGGCATCGAGGGGTCGAAAGCACTCGTCGACTATTCCATGACCAAGGGCGGCATTCACGCCTTTACGCGGGCGCTCTCGGGCAATCTGATCGGCAAGGGGATCAGAGTTAATGCCGTGGCGCCAGGCCCGGTGTGGACGCCGCTCAACCCATCGGACAAGGAAGCCGGCGACGTGGCGAAGTTTGGCGCCGACACCCCAATGAAACGGCCGGCACAGCCCGAGGAACTCGCTCCGGCCTACGTCTTCCTCGCCTCGCCGCACTGCTCGAGCTACATCACCGGCGAAATATTGCCTGTGGTCGGCGGCTATTGAGAACCCTGACTCACTGGGGTCGATTCTTGCAAGTGAGGGAACGGCTTCGCCCGCAAACCATGCCCAAGGGGCAAGGTGCGTAAGTTCTACCCTTGCCCTCTTGCTTGGGATCGGTGCACACGGTCAGGTGATCAAATCGTCGATCCTGATCGGCAGATCGCGGATGCGTTTTCCCGTGGCATGATAGACCGCACTCGCCACGGCGGCCGCCGTTCCGACATTGCCGAGTTCGCCCAGCCCTTTGACGCCGGCGGGATTGACCTCATGGTCAACCTCCGGGACAAGGATCACGTCGACCGCTTTGATATCGGCATTGACCGGCACGAGATAGTCCTGCAGGTCGCGGTTGACATAGCGGGCGTGGCGCTGGTCGATCTCCGTCGCTTCATGCAGCGCCTGGCCGATGCCCCAGATCATGCCGCCCATCAGCTGGCTTCGCGCCGTCCGCGTGTTCATGATCCGCCCGGCGGCAAAGGCGCCGACCATCCTTGGCACCCGTATCTCCCGCGTATAGCTGTTGATGCGCACTTCGACGAACTCCGCGCCAAAGGCGTATTTCACCGAATCCTTGTCCTGGTCGCCGCCATGGAATTCGGCTTGCCCGGCATAGAGTTTTTTCAGCGCCTCGGGCGAAGAACCCTTTGGCGTGAATTCGGCGTATTCCTCGATCGCGCCGATCTGCATCGCCTTGAAGACGTCGGCGAGCTTTGCGGATTTGCCGGTCTCGGTGACGACCTCTTCGTTCGTCATGTCCAGCTTCGCATTGCCTGACCCGGCAAGAGGACCATCGTTGCCCGCTGCCGCCGCGAACAGCTTCTCGCGCACCGCCTCGCACGCCTTGAGCACCGCCGAGCACACGCTCGCCGTCGAAATCGAGCCGCCCGATACCGGGGCCGGCGGCAGGGCGCTGTCACCCATCTCGACGGCTACCTTGCCGACATCGACGCCAAGTCTCTCGGCCGCCATTTGGGCCGCAACGGTGCGCACACCGGTGCCAATCTCATGCGAACCGCACTGAACCCGAACCTGGCCATCGGCTGTCAGCCTGACCCGCGCGGCGCATGGCGCCGCCGCGGTCGGGTAAATCGCGGTCGCGCATCCCATGCCGACCAGCCAGTCGCCGTCGCGCATCGAGCCGACGGCCGGATCGCGCTTCGACCAGCCGAAAGCCTCAGCGGCCTCGTCGTAGCATTTGATCAGGGATCGGCTAGAGAAAGGCTTGCCGCCGATCGGCTCTTTCTCAGGCTCATTGATGCGACGGAACTGCACCGGATCCATGCCGAGCGCCACCGCCATTTCGTCCATCGCGTTCTCCAGCGCATAGACATAGGGCGTCTCGGGAGGCGATCGCATGTAGCCGGGTGTGTTGCGGTCGGCATGCACCAGTGAAACCCGCGTCAGGACGGAGCCGTAACCATACATGCGGCCGGTCGCGGACGTGCCGCCGACGACATAGGCGTCCGGCCGCGAGGTCACCTCCCAGCCTTCGTGCGCGAATGCCGTGATGCGGCCATCCTTGCCCGCTCCGATCCGGATGCGATGACGCGTCTCCGCCCTGTAGGTTTGCGTACTAAACGCCTGCATGCGGCTGACCACGCAGCGCACCGGCCGGCGCACACGGCGGGCGGCAACAGCCACGATCGCCGTACGGGCTGTCATAGGTCCCTTCGAACCGAAGGCGCCGCCGATATAGGGGCTGACGATCCGCACATTGGCCGGGTCGATCTTCAACTGCCGTGCCAGCTCGATCTTCCAGCCGGTAACGTTCTGGCTTGGTTCGTAAATCGTGAGCTTGTCGCCTTCCCACATAGCGGTTGTCGAAAACAGTTCGATCGGATTGTGATGCTGGGTCGGCGTCGAATACTTCTGGTCGATCTTCACGGCGGCGGTCGAGTAGGCTGCTTCAAAATCACCTGCCTTGACGTCCTCCTTGAACAGCGGGCTCTTGCCGGCCGCTGGCTCCATCTCCGTTCCTGCGGAATCGAAGCTGGCGCTGGGAGTCTCTTGCGTATAGTCGGCGCTGATCTGCATCGCGCCCTCCTCCGCCGCCTCGAATGTTTCGGCCACCACCAACGCTATGATCTGGCCGTCATGGAAAATGGTCCTGTCGTGCAACGGGGCGATCGAGCTGGCGCCAGTGTTGCCAAATTTCGGCTTGTCGACGCCATCCATGTCGCCGATGCTGACGATGTCGAGGACACCGGGCACGGCGCGGGCTTTCTCGAGCCTGAGAGCGGAAACCCTGCCTTTGGCAATGGTGCTGGCGGCAAGTGCGCCATAGGCGACATTGGCGACGGCAAGATCGGCAGGATAGCCGGCTTGCCCGGTGACCTTCAGCCGGGCGTCGACCCGCGGGACGGGATTTCCCATGTTCTGCTTTGGCGCGGGAGCAGCTTGGTTCATTGTCCTAGACCTCCATATCGCGCGTTTCGAGCAGGGCCCGCACCAGCGTGCGTTTGCCGAGCGGTATTTTGAATGCGTTGTGCCGGCGCGGCTTCGCTTCGGCGAACGCCGCGTCGGCGGCAGCTTCGGCCATGTTCTGATCGAGCCGCTTTCCCTCCAGCGCTTCTTCCGCTGATCGCGCCCGCCATGGAACGGTCGCCACGCCACCAAGCGCTATGCGTGCCTGCCTCACCGTGTCGCCGTCCATGTCGAGAGCCACAGCCGCTGAAGCCAGCGCGAACGCATAGGATTCGCGATCGCGTATTTTGAGGTAGCGCGAGCGGCGGCTCCACTCACTGAAGGGGACGTTGATCGCCGTGATCACTTCGTCGGCGGCCAGATCGGTCTCCACATCGGGCGTATCGCCGGGCAGACGATGCAGCTTGGCAAACGGTATTTGCCGCGCGCCGCGCCTTCCCTCGACATCGACCACGGCGCCGAGCGCGATCAACGCCTGGGCGAAATCACCGTGATAGGTGGCAATGCAGGCGTCGCTTGTGCCAAGCACCGCATGCTGCCTGTTCAAGCCCTCCATTGCCGCGCAGCCGGAGCCCGGCTGGCGTTTGTTGCATGGCCAGGACGTCTCGCGGAAATATTCGCATCGCGTCCGTTGCAACACATTGCCGGCAAGGCTGGCCATGTTGCGGATTTGGCCGCTGGCGGCGAATTTCAGGCTTTCGGCGAGTAGCGGGCAATGGCGTTTGACGTCGTTGCTGTCGGCTGCTTCACCCATCCTGACAAGGGCGCCGAAGCGAATGGTGCCTTCGCTGATCCTGATCTGCCGCAGCGCGGGTTCGGCAAGCTCATTGAGATCGACCAGGCGCTCTGGCCGCGCCACTCCCAGCTTCATGTAATCGACCAGATTGGTCCCGCCGGCGATGAATTGAGCATCGGCCTGTGTCGGAGCGCGCCCGTCGGCAAAAGGTGAGGCCAGGGCTACCGCCGCGGAAATGTTGGTCGGTCGTTCAAGGACGAACGGGCGCATCTCAGGCTCTCCTCATCTCGTCCCGGGCCTGGAGGATGGCGGCGACAATGTTCGGATAGGCCGCGCACCGGCATAGGTTGCCGCTCATATATTCGCGGATGTCGTCCTCCGAGCCGGCGTGGCCTTCGCTGATACAGCCAACGGCGGATAGGATCTGGCCCGGTGTGCAATAGCCGCATTGGAAGGCATCATTGTCGATGAAGGCCTGCTGCATCGGGTGCAGGCTATCATCGGCCGATACGAGTCCCTCCACGGTCGTCACCTCCCTGCCCTCGTTCATGATGGCGAAGCTCAGGCACGAGAGTACCCGCTTGCCGTCGACAAGCACGGTGCAGGCCCCACACTGGCCGTGGTCGCAGCCCTTCTTGGTGCCGGTCAGGCCGACATGGTCGCGCAACGCGTCCAGCAGGCTCGTACGGTTGTCGAGGGCAAGATTGTAGACCTGTCCGTTGATCCGCATCGCGACCGCCGAGAGATCATGCGGCTCCGCCCTCCTCGCAGATGACGGTTCGGCGGCTTTCGTCGGCGGCGCCATCAGCGGCATTGCCGCGGCCGCCGAAACAGATCCGGTCATGAAGCTGCGCCGGCTGAGGCTTGGAGAGATCGGGCTGCTGGTTGATGTGGCATCGGACATGGCTGGCTCCCGGCTGGCTCAAGTGGCCCGAACCATCGAGTGGGAACAAGGTTCCCTCCTCACACTGGTGTGAACCCAGATTACGGTTCTTCAGGCGCAAGTGAAGAACGCCGAAGCCAAGCTCCAGCAAGCGAAGGCCAGCCAGGACCAGGCCCACACGGCGCTGGCGCGAACAGCCATCACAGCGCCTGTCGCCGGCAGGGCAACGAACATTTCGGCCGCCAGCGGCACTTATGCCCAGCCGGGTCAGGTCCTGATGATGTTTGTTCCCAACGAAGTCTGGGTCAAAGCCAACTTCAAGGAGACGCAGCTCGACCTGATGCGCGCCGGACAGCCGGTCGACATCGATATCGATGCGTATCCGGACAAGACCTTCGGCCGAGAGGAAATCATCAAGCGCGTGCTAACCGTGCTGGGGAACGTTTCACGGAGCGCCAGCGTTGGTTCAATGCTGCGGACCGCGTCAACCGGGCACGGCGGTATGATGAACAGGGTAGTTTTCCCGGTTTCATATTCTGGCCAACGAATGGAATAGCATCTGTCCCGCCCGGTCCGCAGCCATGCCGGCGATAGCGCTGTTTGTGGTTGGAACTCTATTGCTGGCTTTCCGTTCAGACTCCATCAGCAGGAGAAACTGTCATGCCACGAGGCGACAAATCGAAATACACCGACAGGCAGGAACGTAAAGCCGATCATATTGCGGAAGGGTACGAAAAGCGCGGCGTCTCGGAGAAGGAAGCTGAGCGCCGGGCATGGGCCACGGTCAACAAGGACGATGGCGGCGGCAAGAAAGCGGGCGGCTCCGGCCGTGGCAAACACACCGGTAATCCGGCTGCCCACAAAGGTGGCGAAAAGGGCGGCAAGGCATCAGCCTCGCGCTCAGCCGCGAGCCGGTCGGAAGCGGCCAAAAAAGCCGCGGCCACCCGCAAGCGCAATGCCGAACACCGTGCTCATTGACTGGTCGGCATCGTCGGAGCAGAGGCATGAAATCACAGCTTGTCGGTGAGGCCAGCGGTCAAAGGACATTCGTTGTGGTGCTCGATCCCGGCGAGGAAGCCTTCGCCGCGCTGACCTCGTTTGCCGCCGATCAGAACATCGGCGGCGCCTCGCTCACCGCGATCGGAGCTTTCGAAAGGGCGACCGTCGGGTGGTTCGATTTCGAGGAAAACGACTATCGCAGGATACCGATCCTTGAACAGTGCGAGGTGCTGAGTGCGATCGGCGACGTTGCGACAGGTGACGACGGCAAGCCCAGCCTTCACGTTCATGCGGTGCTTGGGTTGCGGGATGGCACGACGCGGGGCGGCCATCTGCTCAACGGACTTGTCCGACCGACGCTTGAGGTCATGCTGGTCGAGACTCCCGGCCACCTCCGGCGCAAAAAGCGTCCTGAGCTTGGCATCGCTCTGATCGATCTCGACGCCTGAGCGGGCAGCCCAACCTCACTCGGTTCCATTTCCATTCCTCTTCCGCTCCGGGGCCGACTTCTCAGGCGCCTTCTCCCAACCGAATACACTGCGGCCGCCGAGCAGGTGTGACTGATCGAACTCGCCGGCAACGATTTCCTTGAGGCTCGGACCGGTGACATAGCGTTCAACCTGTCGGGATTGGTCATCCAGTCGCTTCAGCGCGCCGATCTCTTCATGCCCGCCAAGTTTGGCCTTCCGCACCGCTGATTTCAGGACGCCGATCGTCTCGTCATAGACCTTGAGTGGCACTGGAAACGGGTGCCGGTCCTTGCCGCCATGCGCCAGCGAGAAGCGCCCGGGGTCGGAAAATCGGCATGGCGCGCCATGCAGTACCTCCGCAATCAGCGCCAGCGCCCGCACGGTTCGCGCGCCAACCCCAGGCACCAGCAGGAGTTCCGAAAAGTCGGCTGGACCGCGATCGGCGGCTGCCGCGATGTTGCCGTGCAGACGGCGCATGACAACATCGCTTTCGCGTACATCGTGATGTGCCGGCATGACCAGATGCGGCAGCATCGGCTGTTCCGGACTTGCTTGCGCGCCCCGCTCCAGAGCGGAGAATTCCCTCACGATCCGGTCTGGCCCGAGATCCTGCAAAAGCGCCAATTGTCCCTGACGCGAGGCATCAGCGCGCCGATCCGTCAGATTGACGATTTCGCCCTGGTTGGCGCCCTCGATCGCCGCGTGCGGCTGGTCGACGAAGCTTTTCAAGCCTTCGGACAGCCAGTGATAGCGGCGCGCCACCTTGCTGTCGCCATTCATGCCTTGCTGCACGACGACCCAGTCGCCGTCATCGGTGACGATGAAACCATGCAGGTAGAGATCGAAGCCGTCCTGGACCGCGGCGCTGTCCACCTTGGCGACCAGCCGGCTGGCGGTTGCAAGTGCGGTCCCGTCGAAACCGACGCGCTCGCCAATGGCGGCAAGCTCATGCGGGGTCTTGCGCGAATGCGCGCCACGGCCGCCGCAGACATGAATGCCAAGTTCGCCGGAGAGCGGCGTCAGGCCACGCTTCAGGGCGCCGACGACGCTGGTCGTGATCCCCGAAGAATGCCAGTCCATGCCCATGACGGCGCCGAAGGACTGGAACCAGAACGGGTGCGCCAAGCGACGCAGCAATTCCTCGCGGCCGTAGTGATGGACGATCGCCTCGCACATGACCGCGCCAAGGCGCGTCATGCGATCGCCCAGCCATTTCGGCACGCGTCCGCCGTGAAGCGGAAGATCAGCACTTCCAGATCGCTGCGCCAAATCCTTCTCCAATTACGTCCAACGGAAACGTCCTCATCTTCACGGTCAGGAACGAATCTTGCCGCCGCCCGTTCGAGTGTCAGACCTGATCATCAGACCGGGATGAAAAGATGGCTTCGCCACGTGCGGCCTGGAAAGGCTTCCTGAAGATCGGAACGGTGTCCTGCGGCGTCAAGATCATCGGCGCCGTCACCGAGGCCGAAAAAATCCATTTCAAAATCCTCAACCGCGAGGATGGCCTCCCCGTGAAGAGCGCTTATGTCGACGAAGAGACTGGCGAACCAGTCGAAACGGAAGACCAAATCAAGGGATACGAATCCGAAAAGGACGAGTTCATCCACATTGAGCCGGACGAGATCAAGAAGATCAAGCTGGTGTCGCAACATACGCTCGAGGTCGAGGAGTTCGTGTCGATTGCCGATATCGACCCGCGCTATCTCGAAAAACCCTATTATCTTGTTCCTGCCGACGGCGCTTCCCTCGAAGCTTTCGCCGTGATCCGTCACGCCATGGCAAGAAAGAAGGTCGCGGCGCGCTCCTGCGTGGTGCTCTACCAGCGCGGCCGGGAAGTGCTGATCCAACCCCTGGGCAAGGGCATGCTGCTGACCGAGCTGCGCACCCATGACGAGATGATCTCCGCCGAGACCGTGTTCAAGGACTTGAAGGCGCGCAAAGTCGACCCGGAGATGCTCGAAATCGCTCAGTTGCTGATCGAAAAGAAGCCGGCCAAATTCGATCCGTCAAAATTCGAAGATACCTACGAAAACGCGCTGATTGCGATGATCGATGCAAAGCGCAAGGGCAAGAAGCCGCCGAAAGCGGCGCCCAAGCCGAAAACAAACGTGGTCAATCTCGCCGACATATTGCGCAAGAGCCTCGCCAAGGAAGGCGGAGCCTCCTCCGCAAAGTTCAAGGCGTCAGCGCGCAAGCGCAAGAGTGCGTAGGAACCGGCATGGCAAAACAGCTTTCAAATGTACGCAGAGTGCTGAAAGACAACGTCGAGACCGACTTGCAGGCGAGGAAATTGGCAAAGGAGGCAGCGGCAAGCCTTCATCCGCAAGCTGCCGCGACGGAGCAGAAACTGCTGGAGGCCTTCAGGCTAATTCCGGTGGCAAAACGGCTGCGGGGAGAGAGCGAAGCCGCCCGCCACGCCGCGCTGGACTTGCTGGACGAAGCAGAGAAGGATTCTTCGGAAAAGGAACATTAGTCCGCCCTTCTGAGAGCCGATGTGGTCGGCTTGGTGCAGCCTGAACACATCCGGTCATGAGCGCATTTGCCCTCCCACTCGACACCCCGCCCATGGAAGCCAAGGTCGCCGACCATATCCCCAGCGATCGCGATCTTTGGCAATATGAACCGAAGTGGGATGGCTTCCGCTGCCTAGCGTTCAAGGACGGGGCTGCGGTTGAATTGCGCGCCAAGTCGGGAAAGCCGCTTGGCCGATACTTTCCCGAACTTGTCGCCGTGTTGCAGGAACTTAAGGCGAAACAATTCGTCGTGGACGGTGAGATCGTCATCGACGTCGGCGGCTCATTTTCGTTTGAGGCGCTGCAGGCGCGTCTTCACCCTGCCGCAAGCAGGATTCGCAAGCTGAGCGCACAGACACCTGGCACGCTTGTCCTTTTCGACATGCTGGCAGCGCCAGGCGGCAAGGTAATGATGGAAAATCCGCTCGCCGAAAGGAGAGAAGCGCTCGAGGCCTTTTTCGCCTCAGCGCGAAGCTCCGGGCTGCAGCTTTCGAAATTTACCCGCGATGCCGCCACCGCCGGACGCTGGCTGAAGGACGCCGGCCATGGGTCGACCGACGGCATCGTCGCCAAGCAGCTTGGCGACACCTATCGTGCGGGCGAGCGTGCGATGGTCAAGGTGAAAAGGATGCGCACCGCCGATTGCGTCGTCGGTGGATTTCGCTATCTGGCCGGCCGCCGCGAGGTCGGCTCGCTCCTGCTTGGACTTTATGACGATGAGGGCAGGCTCGACCATGTCGGCTTCACCTCGACCATCGGCAACGAGACCAGGCCTGACTTGACCAGGCAACTGGAGGGACTTCGCGCCGAACCTGGTTTTACCGGCAGGGCGCCGGGCGGGCCGAGCCGCTGGAGTACGGAGCGCAGTGGAGAGTGGGAGCCGGTGAGGCCTGAGCTTGTGGTCGAGGTGCGTTTCGATCATGTGACCGGCGACCGTTTCCGGCACGGCACCAGATTGTTGCGGTGGCGGCCCGACAAGCTGCCTCGCCAATGCACGTTCGAGCAGCTCGACTAGGTCGCGGCAGTCAGATTCCTCCTCGCTCGCTCGGATTTCCGAACGATGGATCGCGTTGTCTCGAATAGGTCTCCACGCGCGGCAATTCATCGCGAAAATCGACCCACGGCAACCTCATGTTCCAATAAGCATGCGCCTGCGGCGGAAAGCGCTCCGGATGGTCGAAAAAGCCGATCGCCAAATAAAGTTCTTCAGGCAGACCCTGGTCGAAATAGGATATCGATGTCCCGCAATCCGAACAAAAGCCGCGCAGCACTCCTCTCGTCTTTGAAAACGTCTTTGGCGTGCCGGTCAGCAATTTGAATTCCGCAGGCCGATAGCCGACCCACACGGTGAGAGGGCTTCCCAGCGCCTTGCGGCAATCGTCATCGTGATCGGAGCATATCCAGAACGGCTCACCATGCATCTCGGCCTTGATGGCGCCGCAGAAACAAGCACCGGTCTCGAGCCTGTTCATCAAGCTGTCCTCCTTCCGCTTAAGTCAGCTCCTCTGCGGAGGATGCCGAAAATTTGCGTGGGAGCGTGGTGGACCGTTCCATAGCGAAGGCGGAGCCCTGGCGGGCCTGCCAGGGTTCCGCCCGCAGCAGGTAACGATGGGGACTACGCGGCTTCCTGGAGAGCACGTTCGTTGACACCGCCCTCGCCAAGACCGGAAAGCGCTTCGTCGGTCGCGACCTCCTCCTTGAGCGTTGCATTGAGGAGGTCGACGACATCGCTCTTTCCGAGTTGCTCGGCCCAGGCAGCCAAAGTGCCGTACCTCGCGATCTCGTAATGCTCGACTGCCTGTGCGGCGGCAACCAGGCCGGCGTCGAGCGCGGGCGCGCCTTGATAGTCTTCGAGGATTTCCGAACCTTCTTCAAGGATACCGTCAATCGCCGGACAGGTCTTGCCTCGCGCGGCTTTGCCGAAGATCTCGAAAATCTCCTCGAGGCGCTCGACCTGGCCCTCTGTTTCCATACGGTGTTTCTCGAAGGCCGCGGCGACCTCCTCCGACTCCGCGCCCTTGGCCATTTTCGGCAGCGCCTTCAGTATTTTCTTTTCGGCATAGTAGATATCTTTCAGTCCATCGAGGAACAGGTCCTCGAGACCTTTGCTTGCCGCCTTCGCGGCCTTCCTTGTCGTCGCCATGATCGTTTCCTCTGGGTTGAAGCGCCTCTGAAAAAAGGAGGCGTTCGATAACCCGACTGGGGGAAACTTGTTCCGCCATCAGTCAACGACATCGCAAAATTTGTCTCACGGGCCTGGCCCGGTTTCTCGATGGACGGAGCACGAACCGTCACGGCGTTGCCGAGGTCACTCGCCAAACCGTATTTCCGACATCGTCGGCGATCAGAAGCGCGCCAGATTTATCGACCGCCAGTCCCACCGGTCGCCCGCGCGCCTCGTTCTTGGCGTCAAGAAAACCGGTGACGACGTCCTGTGGCTTGCCGTCGGGATGACCATCCCTGAATGGCACGAAGACGACTTTATAGCCGTTGAAGCTGTAACGGTTCCAGCTGCCATGTTCACCGACGAACGCTCCGCCGCGGTAGGATTGCGGCAGATTGCTTGCGGTGTAGAAGACCAGCCCCAGCGGGGCGACATGAGAGCTGAGCGCATAATCGGGAGGAATAGCCTTTGCGACCAGATCGGGACGCTGCGGCATCACTCGCGGGTCGACATGCTGTCCGTAGTAGCTATAGGGCCAACCGTAGAAAGCGCCGTCCTTCACCGATGTCATGTAGTCAGGCACCAGATTGGGGCCGAGTTCATCCCGCTCGTTGATGACCGCCCAGAGCGCACCGGTCTGCGGTTCGAACGTAAGGCCGTTCGGATTGCGTAATCCGCTGGCGAAAATCCGCGAACGGCCGCTGGCCCGGTCCACCTCCCAGATGGCGGCGCGATCCTTCTCGGCCTGGATGCCATTCTCCGTGATGTTGCTGTTTGAACCGACGCCGACATAGAGCAGTGAACCATCCGCGCTCGCGACAAGGCTTTTCGTCCAATGGTGGTCGATCGGGCCGCCAGGCAGCGGGGTGAGCGTGGTGCCTGGCGCGGTAATCTTGGTGTCGCCGGGGTTGTAGGGGTAGCGGACGATGGCATCGGTGTTGGCGACATAGAGATCATTGCCGACCAGGGCGACGCCGAAGGGCGAATTTAGATGATCGAGGAAAACGCTGGTCAACTCGGGCACGCCATCGCCGTTGGCATCGCGCAGCAAGGTAATGCGGTTGCTACCTTCATTGCCGCTTCCACCCGACGTCACCAGCGATTCAATCCAGCCCATGATCAGGTCCTTTGGGCGTTTCACCGCGGCTTCTGTGGGCGCCACCGATTCGACTGCAAGGACATCGCCATTCGGCAGCACGTAGAGTGAGCGCGGATGTTTCAGCCCAGTCGCCAACGCCTGGATTTTCAGCCCTTGCGCCACAGTCGGCCGCTCCTCCTGTTTCCACCCGATGACGGAGGCAAGATGCATCGGCGGGAAGAGGTACTGCGTCGGCTCGGGCAATGTCGGGTTCGGACCCACTCCACTGGCAGGATCCGGATCGTCGGCACTGCATGCCTGCAGGCCCAAAGCCGAGCCAAATAGCAGGGCCAGTGCCGCTGCACGTCTGGCCCCTTTATTGAAAGTGGGATCATCTCTCATTTGATCGCTCCTGTGCTGCGATCAACCAGGAACCACTCCATCCAACCGGTGAGGATCAAAACGACCACGACGACAGCGGAAAGGATCAGACCGGTCGGCACCACGGACGTCCAGGCGTCGCGGCTGTGAACCAGCGCGTTGAAAAACGAGAGCACCAGCGCGGCGACAGTGCCGAGCACGGAAGGCCAGCCGGGGCGCAGAGCGGGCGTTACGTCTCTGCCGAAAACATCGATCAGGCTGGCGATCACCGCAAGAACACCCATCACCAAGCCGGCCATCAGCAACCAGGCTGAAAAATTTGCCCAGGTCATTTCGGCCGTTCGCCAATAAGTAAGGTCGGTCAACAGCGTGGCGACGAAGCAAGCGCTCGAGACGGGCGCAAGCATGGAATAGATCGGCCGCCTGACCAGGATGGTTGCTGGAGCAAGATCAGGATTGTTCATGGTTTTCTCTCGTGCCGGTTTGGCTCCAGTCCAACAATCGCCGCGCCGCCAAGTTCCAGCAGAACGGCTTCCGCCCCGATCAACGAGTCGTGATAGGCGGTACGCCGTGCCCGGAGATCTTGCCGAAAAGCACCAGGAGCGGACGGATTAGAAAGGTGTTTCTTCAGACCGTTTACCTGATCCTATGCGTTGCGGCTTGTGGCAGGCCGCAAGGTGCGCAAGGTGATCGAGTAGCGATGTTCGGCAAGAGGCGGGATGCTGTGCTCCCATTCGGCGCGCGCCGGGCCTGTCATCAGGTAGGCCGACCTTGGCTCGGCCACGATCGTCCTGCGATCCCATCCAGCACCGTTCTTCCGGCGAAGCCGGAAATTGCAGGCGGCAAGCAGAGAAACGCCGGCTATCGCTTCGAAGTGCGGCTTGTCGCGATGCCAGCCTATGCCGGCGCCAGGCTGGTACTCGTTGATCAGAACCTGCACGAAATTTTCGACCGGCAATCCGGCGAACGCCGCAACTTTGTCTCGTAGCGGCATGAGAAAGCCCGGTATCGGAGGCGCCTCGACGACTTCGCGCCGGTCATAGTCGTAGCGCAGGCCGAAGCCGATCACCCGGCGGTTTGCCAGGTGACCATGGAAATCGAAGGGTTGGAAAGGCAGTCTTTCAAGCTGGCGCAGCAGATCCTGTTCTTCGTCCGGCGTGATCAGGTCAGGCCGGTAGACAAACCCGTCCGGCAGGTCGTCGGCGACGGCGAAGAGATCGCCTTGAAAGGCAGGCATGGGAGCCGGGATTTTCGGTTTCAGCGATGGCATAACCTCATAACTGGTAAAGCCGGCGGCCGGCGGCAAGCCCGGCCAAGCTCCATGCCGCGGCTCGCCGTCTTTGTGTCGATACGGGAACCCTCCATCGCCGAATGGGTTTCCCTGATGCGCGTTTGGGAATCCCATCAGGCTTGGAACATGCCGTCGACAGCAATCCGAAACATGCATTACGACGCCGCAAAGAGGATCCTTTCGGTGTGGTTTGTCCCTTCTGGCTATCGTTATGACTATGAAGACGTAGCCCCGCAGACTTATGCCGCTTTCCGCAAGGCCTCATCGAAGGGCCGCTTCTTCAACACGTACATTCGAGATCGATATAACTATCGCCTGGTCGAAGAAAGCAGATCTGCCTGAGCGTGGGGCCGAACGAATTCGGCTTGGCTTCATTCTAGTTGGATACCGGTATACCCAAGGGGCAAAGCCTGCCATGCGCGAGAAAGTGATAGAGGCTGGTGAGCTAGGCTTGCACATGATCGAGGCCGGTCCGCCGGATGCTCCCTCGTTTCTCTTCCTGCATGGCTGGCCGCAGAGCAGTCATGCGTTCGTGAAGGTGATGGAACTGCTTTCTGGTCGGTTTCGTGTTGCCGCCATTGACCTTCCCGGAATCGGCCGCTCGACTGGTCGTCCGCCGACTGGCGACAAACGCACACTGGCGCGTTGCATAAACGCGGCCGTGGAAGCATCGGATTTCCATCGGCTGACTTTGGTCGGGCATGACGTGGGTGGCCAGATCGTCTATGCCTATCTTCGCCAGTACCGCCACACGATCGAACGCGCCGCGATCCTCGATGTCGTGGTCCCCGGCGTAGAGCCATGGTCGGAAGCCGTTCGAAGTCCGCAGATCTGGCACTTCGGCTTTCATGCGGTTCCGCACCTGCCGGAACTGCTGGTGCACCGACATGAAGCCGCATATTTCGCCTTCTTTTTCGATGCCATTTCAGCTCGCCCGGAAGCGATATCTCCCGAGGCGCGGCGTCTCTATGCCGAGGCTTATGCCACCGAGGACAGCTTGGCGCGGGCTTCGATTGGTACAGGGCCTTCAAGCAAGACGAACAGGACAACCTCGAAAGCGCTGGATCGGAGGTCTCAATCCCGGTCCTGTATGTTCGGGGTGATGCGGAAAGGGGCGAGCTTCAGTCTTATCTCGATGGTTTCAGAAAAGCGGGGCTGACGAACTTGTGCGGCGAAGTCCTTGCCAGTTGCGGTCATTTCTCACCCGATGAACAGCCGGACGCATTAGCTGACGTCCTTGAGCGCTTCGCCGACAGGGAACCGGGCGCCAAGTGATTGACCAGCGCCGATGGATGGATTGCGCCGCAACTAGCTCGCGCCTAACCTAACTGACCAGAGCGGTTCGGCCGTTCATTCACCGCCGGGTTGTCTCGCCGGCTTCTCCTTGCCTGGCCTTCGAGGGGACCAGCCTGCCTGCATTGGCCCGCAGCCCTCTCACGAATTCTTCCACATACGGCAGCAATTCGAAAAGCAGGATTACTGTCATCACCGTCACGATATAGGCTGTCGGCAACTGTTGTGGTTTCCATACCAGATCGAAGCGAGCTTCTTCGGGGCCGATACCGACCAGGGCAAGAAATTGCGGCCAATGAAGTGAAATAACGCTGACCAGTCCCAAAAGGGGAATCATCTCCAGAAAGCTATGTACGTGCTGTTCGACCGGACTGACGGTGCGCGCCGTCGTCGCGTAGCGAACGTCCCACATTGCCGTCGCCTCATGGATAAAGAAGGTAACGACCATCGTGGCGATGACCAGGGCATTGATCTCGAGGAACATGGCGGCCAGCAAGGGGATGCCGACTTCCACAAACATCAGAAGATGGATCAGCGACTCCTTGGCGCCTGTGGTGGACTCGATATGCGACGCACGATGACAGAGCCAGTCGGCAAACCCGGCGATCAGCCAAACCGGCAGCACGAAATACATCAGGATCAGCACCGTCGGATCCGCCAGCATCAATCTCCCTCTCCGCCGGATAGGCCGAACACCAGAGACCCGACTATCGCTCGCCACGCCCAGGTTTTCGTGCTTCTTGCTCGCTTGCGCAGGACCGCCTGTCGTTTCGGTCAGGTTGCCAGCAGCTACTGAACAGCGGGGGGCACAAATGGTTCCCGCTCACGGCGGAGGGCAATCCCGGCAGAGACCTCGTTATGCGTAAGGCGCTGGTCGTGCGCCTAAGGCTTCCGGCCCCCTGGCATCCCCTGTCGTGGCATCGATGATGATGTCTTCCAATGACCGGCGCGGGCTGAGACAGGGCTGATTTTTCGGGAAGCCCGCGCGGAAGATAAAGGCGGCCTCCAAGCCGACCGTGGCAACCGCGCGTGCAAGTGCCTCGCTGGCTCGTGGTTTGAGGCCGAGTTCGCGCTCACGGTCAGCACGTTCCACGGGCTGGTTCAGCGGTTGCGCTGCAATGCCACGCGTCGTGAGAAAAAGATGAAGTCGTTGCCAGACCCGCCCCGCTTCAAGCGCCAATGCTCTCTCATGGGCATCGGGAACAGCGATGATCCCGAACAGCGCGGCCGTCCGAACTTGGGTCTTCGTGCTTCCAATCCAGCTTTTGTTCGCTGCCCGGTCGCTCGGCGGTATCAGCCTTGCAGCGGCTGCCACCAGCCGCGAAGGCACATTGGCGCCGAGGGTCAATCCGTCGCGCCGGCGGCCCACGTACCCGGCGCGAAACCGGAACCACTTTGCATTGTCCACGGCCATCTCGTGGTCATCGACGATCTGGCGTGTCGACTGCAGGATCAGGTCGCCAAGTTCTGCTCGGCGTGCGTCCTGGAACAGGATCAACCGAAGGTGAGGATGGTCGACGAGCGCCGACATTTCCTCGCAGAGATAGGCAGGCACGCCGCGTTCACCATCATAGGCACTGCGGTTGGTGTGTCGCTTGGTGATCGCGCCGAAAAGTTCGGTCTGCCGCGCTGCGACGGGAATAAAGCGCAGTCGTGCGGCAAGCGTGTCGTCTCGCTTCGGCGGGAGTCGTGCAGGAAAGGTTTCCACCTGCGCATCGAGACCTTGCGCGAGCGCGGCTTGAACAAGATTTTCAATCGCGCATCCAAGCGACTGATGCATTTCCCGCCGGAACGGATCGAAACTTCCGAGGTGCCGTTCGAGATCGGCGCGGACCTCGACCGCGTTAGGGAACAATGCAAAGCGCCAGGGCTGCGAATTGTGCGCATTGGCGGCCAGCACTGCCGCATGTACCAGATCGCTGAACGCGTTATGGCCGATGGGTCTTCGCCAAAGGTCAAATTCCTTGGTGGTATCGGCACAAGCCAGTTTCTGTAACATCGCCATGCAGTCAGCTATGAGGATGATATGTCGAACCGCCTGCCAACGCTTTTGTTCCGTTTGGCCATATGTTTGAGATGACGTGCAAGATTGTTGGAACCATCTCGGCGCCAGCAGATCCGACTGCCAGCGCGACCTCCGCCACCAATTGAACGTCTACGGATCATCTCCCGTGGCCTAACGCTCCCACTGTGGGATGAAACGCCTGTCGAGGTACTCGGCCAGCGGTTGCGAGTGCAACGGCACGGCCAATTCCGCTGCCTTCATGTAAACCATGGCCCGTATCGAAGAGCCGTCGGCGTCAGGCGCCACATCGATGGCAATACGAAAATTGCCGGGTTTGCCGACGGATTCCAATGCATCAAGAATGGCGAGGCGATCAGCGTCGACCTCGTAAAGCTCGCCGCGGACCTGCATTCCCTCGCCGGGACGATTGATCATCATCGGGGCATACCACGGACCTGCGATGACCATCGGATAGGGGTGCCCGGTCCGGTAGCGTCCAAGATAGGGTGCGCCGATCAGCCCTTTTTCATGCAGCGCGAATCCGCGCTTCAGCGTGCCAAAGACGAATAGTTTCACTGCCACTCCGTCAGCCAAGCGTGTTTGCCTATCGGCTCGGCAACGTGTCGGTTGCGTCACAGTTCCGCACGCGAGTTGCAGCGGCGCATGGATCATTTTTCGATTTCGCCGGTTAGGCAGTCCAACCTCCTACGAGCAGCCCAACGCCCTTCGAGCAGCGAGACCGAGATGAGCAGGACGAAACTGAAAACCCGCGTCAAGCAGCAGCGGATCAGCGCAGAGCTCGTTTTCGAGGCGAGCTACTTTGCCCGCAAGTGCGGCCTGACGAAGGACGAAGCCGTCGAGTTGATGATCGGAGATCACGATGCGATCGATAACAATCGTGGCCGCGACGCGAAGCCCACCCGAAACAGGAAATCTCGACGATAAGGCAGCGTGGCAAGCCGCAGGTGGCGCGTCGTTCAAAATTGAGGATCGCAAATCTCGATTGGGAACAAAGCCCATGGATGATTGTTCGGCTTCACCCATTCGAGCAAAGGAGCTTGGGATCATGAATACGCGGACACTACTCGCCCCACTCGCCGTCGCGACCGCGCTAGCGCTGGCCTTCCCTGCCGTCGCTGCCGAGGACGCTCAGAGTTTCGTCGACAAGGCTGCTGTTGGCGGTCTGTTCGAAGTGAATTCGAGCAAGATCGCGATCGACAAGGCCAAGGACCAGAACGTCAAGGATTTCGCTCAGAAGATGGTCGACGATCATGGCGCGGCGAATGCCAAGCTGCAAACGATCGCCGGCGAGCAGAAACTGAAGGTGCCGGCTGAACTCGATGCCGCACACAAAAGCGATCTGGAAAAACTGCAGAACAGCACGGCGGATTTCGACCAGCCTTACGTTCAGATGCAGCGCAGCGCACATGCCGATGCAGTGAACCTGTTCCAGTCCTACGCCAAGGACGGTGACAACACCAGTTTGAAGGCCTTTGCCGCCGAGACGCTGCCGACGCTCAAGATGCACCAGGACATGATCGAGAAGATCGCGGCCTCGGGCACTGGCAAGCCTGCGGCGGATGCCAGCACGCCAGCGGTCAAGTCGGCGTCGACCCCCAAACCGGCCGCCCCGGTCCCGGGCGCCAACAGCTTCACCGAGGACCAGGCCAAGGGCCGCATTCAGGACGCCGGCTACACCGACGTTTCCGGGCTCGCCAAGGATGACCAGGGGATCTGGCGTGGCCAGGCGAAAAAGGACGGAAAGAGCACGCAAGTGGCGCTCGACTATCAGGGCAATGTCTTTGCCGGCACCAATTGAGCCCCGGCACCACTGAACCACGAAGGAGATACCAGATGCAAACGATCACAGCGCTGTTCGACGACTATGACGATGCTTCCGATGCCGTCGGCGAACTCGAATCGATGGGAATATCCGACATCAGCATGGTCGCGAGCAATAGTGGCGGCCAACACCAGGAGGCCGACTCCGAAAGCGGCGAAGACGCCGCCGCAGGGGCCGGGATCGGGGCCGCGATCGGGGGCGCGGGAGGATTGCTTACCGGACTTGGCGTGATGGCCATTCCCGGCGTCGGCCCGGTCGTTGCCGCCGGGTGGCTCGCGGCGACCGCGGCCGGCGCCGTCGCCGGCGCCGCGGTCGGTGGCGCCGCCGGAGGGATTGTCGGCGCGCTGACCGATTCGGGCGTCTCGCGCGAAGATGCGGACGTCTATGCCGAGGGCGTTCGCCGTGGCGGTACTTTGGTCACCGCGCGCGTCGACGACGAGCTTGCTCCAAAAGCGCAGGAGATCCTGAACGGCTTCAGTCCCGTCAATGTCGGTAACCGGCGCAGCGAGTATGAAGCGGGCGGATGGACCGGGTTCGACCCCTATGGCGGCGACTATTCGGCACTGGACGCCGATCGCGATCGCGCTCGCCGGGATACTGCGTGATCACAGCGGCCGGCTAGACAAGTGCGAAAGGAATGTCCGGTATGAGACGAGTACTGCTGCCACTGTTGCTTACCGCAGCGGTTCTCGTGCTCTCCTATTGGGCATTCCTTTATGTAGATCGCGGCTGGCCGACATCGCCATTGAAGCGGGCTCCTGAGCAAAACCAGGGCGGTAACGCGCCGCAGGACACCTCGCCTGCGGCAGGTATAAAAAAGAACCCGCAAGAAAATACGGAAATGCCAGGAAACCAGTAACCCGTCTGAATGCTGCGCCAACAGTTAGCCTGCCGATTTCGCCGGAGCGGATCGTCTCGTTGGACAGAAATTCAGTTGGCCCAAATCCGCGCAGCCAGGGGGCGAAGGTGCGAAACCCGCGGCCTGGAGAGAAGGCGCGATTTCCGAGAATGTTGTTGTGTCGTCAGGCCAAACGTGAAGAAGCAAGACCGGGCGTGCCGTCCTGTTGGCCACGGCACAAACAGCCGATACCCAAAAGCGATGTCAGCGGTGCGGATATGGCTCTTCGGCAGTATTCCGCAGTCCAACCTCGTGCGAGCGAGACTGTTCCGGGATCTGCCTCCGTGGAACAAACCATTCAGCGCCGGGTTAGGCGCCAGGAGGTCGATCATGGACAGGGAAGAACGCATCAGGCGCCGCGCCCATGAGATTTGGGAACGGGATGGCCGGCCGGAAGGTCGTCGGCAAGAGCATTGGGATCAGGCTGTGCAAGAGATCGAATCCGAGGGTTCGGAAGCCGAGCGCGGTCCGGTCGCGCCAGATCCGGCCGTCGGCGTCGGCTCCGACCCGAACGCGCGCATCAACCGGCCGGGCGGCTGAGCATACTTCCGTGGCATTCACCTGCCCTCAGGCGCAGCGAGCGCGGTGGCCGCAGAGGCCAGCGCCACCTGGCTCAGGCGCAGCATCATGCATCTCCTTCCTTTCTCGAATGGAGGGCATCTTGGTAGAAAATTTTAATGATGGCGTACTCCGAAAACGGAGGAAGATTCGGCGTGTTTCAGGCATTGCATTGCCAACCTTGCCCTCCATGGGAGATCCCCGGGGCGGTGCCGATCTCCAAGCTCTCCTTGGGCAAGCACGGGAGGAACCTTGAAGTCTTTCGGCGAGTTAAAGATCGCGAAACCGCCTCCAAATTGCTGCTCGGGCAACGCGATATGACGGGCGGAAAATGTCGCCGAGGATTCCTGAAGCAGTGAAGAGGGCTTAACCCACCGGAGGAGCTAGAAATGCTCGATCTTCCTCAAGTCCGCGATCGAATGGTCAAGGTTCATATCAGCCGGCGTGGCATCCGCGACCGTGAGATCCTGCAGGCGATGCGTGAAGTTCCGCGCGAGGCTTTCGTCGATCCTGGCTTTGAGGAATTCGCTTACGAGGATGCGCCACTGCCGATCGCCGACGGCCAGACGATATCGCAACCCTACATCGTCGCGTTCATGATCGAAATGGCGGATGTCAAACCGGGCGACCACGTGCTCGAGGTCGGCACCGGCTCCGGTTACGCGGCGGCCGTGATGAGCCGGATCGTCGAACAGGTTTACACGATCGAGCGTCATCCAGCGCTGGCCGAAACGGCCAAGCGGCGATTTGAAAAACTTGGCTATGAGAACATTGAGGTCCGAACGGGCGACGGCACCAAAGGCTGGCCGGAGGCGGCTCCCTTCGATGCCATCGTGGTAACGGCCAGCGGCCCGGGCGCGCCGCTTGCGCTTCAGGAACAACTGGATGTGGGCGGCAGACTTATCATTCCCGTTGGCGACGATCCGGAGTCGCAGCGTCTGCTCAAGGTTATTCGAACGGGGGCTGCAACCTACAGTGAGGAGGATTTCGGCGGCGTGCGGTTTGTCCCCCTCATCGGCGAGCAGGGCTGGCCCGAAAGCGACAGACCCGCAGAGGTCAGTCACTCGCTGCGACATCCGCATCCGCTCAGCCTGCCCGAGATGATCGCGACCGCGGCTGAACCGCTGCCCGATTTCGATGATGCAGCTTTCGGCGAATTGTTCGATCGGTTTGCCGACAGGCGCGTCGTTCTGCTCGGCGAGGCAAGTCATGGGACGTCCGAGTTCTACAGAGCGCGTGCGGCGATCACCCGCAGGCTCGTCGAAAAACACGGTTTCACCATCGTTGCGGTCGAGGCGGATTGGCCCGATGCCGCAGCGATCGACCGTTATGTTCGCCACCGCAAGCCGCGAGCCGCGGCCATTGCTCCGTTCCAGCGGTTTCCAACCTGGATGTGGCGCAACGCCGATGTCGTGGCCTTCGCCGACTGGATGCGCCATCACAACGATAAGCTCGAGTCATCGGCACAGGCAGGCTTTTACGGCCTCGACATCTACAATATGAGCGGGTCCATAGAGGCGGTTCTTGACTATCTCGATCGGGTCGACCCGCAGGCAGCAAAGATCGCGCGCGAGCGCTATGGCTGCCTGACCCCCTGGCAAAACGAGCCGTCGACCTATGGCCGGGCGGTGCTTACCGCCGGCTATCAAAAATGTGAGAAGGCGGTGTTACAGCAGTGCCGGGACCTGCTCGCCAAACAACTTGATTACGCACGGCAGGACGGCGCCGACTTTCTCGATGCCAGCCAGAATGCCCGGCTGATCGCCGCAGCCGAACACTACTACCGGATCATGTACTACGGCGGTGCGGAGTCCTGGAACCTGCGCGACACGCACATGTTCCAGACTTTGGAGCATCTGCTGGATGCCGGCGGACCCAAATCCAGGGCGGTGGTCTGGGCGCACAATTCCCATATTGGCGATGCCCGCTATACCGAGATGGGGGTGGTCAGGGACGAACTGAACATCGGTCAGCTCTGCCGGGAGCGTTTCGGCGAAAAAGCGGCGCTGATCGGAATGGGTACGCATTCCGGCACTGTAGCCGCTGCCACCGACTGGGATGGGGAAATGGAGGTCATGCAAATGCGCCCGTCCCACGCCGACAGCTATGAGCGGCTTTGCCATGATGCTGGCGTGCCGCGCTTCCTGCTCGATCTCGATCGCGACGATGCATTGCGTAGGCGGCTGCTGGAACGCAAACTGGAGCGCTTCATCGGCGTGATCTACCGGCCGGAAACCGAACTGCGCAGCCACTATGCGGACGCGTCCCTGCCCCAACAATTTGACGCGTTCCTATGGTTCGACAGAACCGCTGCGGTAACACCGCTTGGCCCGGAGCACGCGAGAACCGGTGTTCCCGATACCTATCCGTTCGGACTCTAAGAGCCGTGGAAGGCAGTGCCTTGGACCCAAAACGGGCCTGGAACATTTCAACCCGGTTACGGTTTAGAAAACTGAACACCTCGTTGTTGGAGCTTTGTCATGACCGGAACCAAACATCCGAAGTGGAAAATACCGAGCAACGCCGACCTGGCAAGAAATCCCGGCATCGGCACGTCCAAGGGAACAATCAAGGAAGGCGACGATCTCGAACTTGAGGGCGAGAACACCATCGAAGGTGACATCGAGAATGATACCACCGCCGCTGGCGGGATCAATCCGAGGCAGAAGATGCGCACGAACAAGTAGGAGAGCAACGATGGCCCTCGCGCTCCCATGTTTCACGGGCTCGCCGCTCGCTTCTGATCCCAACAGTTGGAGGCCTCGGAGCCGTCGCGCTGACCTACTTCGACCGCTTAATCAATCCGTTTGATGCGGCCCTTGTCGAGCCGGTACACACCAATAGTACCGCCCTGCCTCTCGAAGTCGGCAAGCAGATCGTCCCATAGGCCTAGAAATTGGCCGCAATCGTCGCAAACGATCCGGGTTTCCGGTCCGGCGTCGGCTGGAATCCTCAGCCTGATAGTGAGGCAGTAGGGGCATTCCAGTCGATGGTTGAGATAGCGCTGCCGGGGCATAATACAGACAGTGCACCCTGTTGCCTGCCATTTGCAAGTTGCAAAGACGCCTCGCGCGATCATGCCGTCGCGACCCGATGATGCAGCGGATTCTTGGCGGGACCGTGGACGATCGAACCGTCCGCCAAGAATAGCGAGCCATGACAGGGGCAGTCCCAGGTTTGGTCGGCATTGTTCCAGGTCACGGTGCAACCCTTGTGGGTGCATTTCGCCGACAGCACATGCAATCCGCCTTGAGCGTCGCGGCAGACGGCGATCTTTTCACCATTCTTCTCGATCACGCCGCCATGTCCGGGCGCGATTTCATCGATTGACGCGACGAGACTGGCTGTCGCCATCGCGATGGAAATCATCAGGAGAAGAGCGTGCGGGATCGTAGAGGGCTTTCCAGCGGCTGCGTCGCTCCACAATCAGATCGCAGATCAGCATTCCGGCGGCCGTGCCGTTGCTGATACCCCAGGCATTGAAGCCGGTGGCGATGTAGAACCCGGGGGCTTTCCTGGCGTCGGGCTCGCCGGCATAGGCGATCCGATCCGGCGTGTCGTAGTCCTCGTTGCACCAACGCCAGGCTGCGTCGCCGACATCAAAATAGTCGCGTACCCAGCTTTCCAACTCCCTGAACCGTGAAGCGACGTCGCCATCCTGCCCGGTATTGAACCGCGGACCGAGCACGACGAGCAATGGCTCGGTTGGATAGCCAGCTTGTGATTTTTCATGGAATGCGTTTTGCGCGAAAAAACAGGGTCCCAATTCCGTGGTCATTGACACGCATCGCCTCTGCACATTCGGAGTCGCCAGTTGCAATGCCCTTGGCGAGGCCCGTTTGAAGTTGATTCAGCTGTTCCTCGTAGCGTGCCAACACCGCAGGGTGCAGCGCGATCACTCGGGTCGCTGCGGGCACCTGATCCAACTCGGCCAAAATGCCTTTACGCTCTTCATTCAACGTTGTTGATGGCGGTCCCAGGACGGCTGGGTCGCCATGGCCTTTGGCAATGGCGTTGACCAGCCGATCGATCTCACCTGATCGCCGTTTTATTGCGGGAACCGAGGGTAAACGTCGCGTCCTGAGCATCGAGGCAGCCACAGACCTGATTGGTCCGCTGGCGCCGGCATGAAGTTCCCCAGCGGCAAGGTAGGCGGTTTCTCGCCCAGGGCTACTCCCGGTTGATTATCAAACTGTCATGTGCGTTCCACTCAATGTAGACCGTCTCGCCCACGCGGGCGGCATAACTGTCGCGGTTCATGTGCTGCTGCTGTTCCACGATCGTGCCCATCTTGAGTCGGACCCAGTGCCGCTGGATGCCATTCGAGAAGGTCGCGTCAATGACCTCGCCTTCCAGCGCGTTGTCTCTGTCAATCCGCACAGCCGTGATGGTAATTGCTTCCGGTCTCACACAGACACATGCCTTATCGCCTACCGCGCTGGAGAGCATCCCATTCAGGGTCAGTCCATTCTCGCAGTGCGCCACCGCGCCAGTTCCCCGTCGATCCAAGGTTTGGACTGGGAAAATATTAGCGCTACCGAGGAATGCCGCAACAAATCGGTTTCGGGGTCGGCTGTAGAGTTCCTTCGCAGAGCCGATCTGGACTATCTCGCCCGCATTCATGATCGCGATGCGGTTTGCCATTGCTGCAGCTTCGCCCTGGTCGTGCGTAACGTAGAGCACCGTCGAGCCAAATTTCGCATGCAGCTGCTTTATCTCGAATTGCAGGCCCTCACGCAGGTTCTTGTCCAGCGCGCTCAGAGGCTCGTCCATAATCAGAAGCGCCGGATTGTAGATCGCGGCCCGCGCAAAGGCCACGCGCTGCTGCTGGCCGCCCGAAAGGGCAGTTGGCAGGCGCCCGGCATAGTCGGTAAGCCGCACCTGTGCCAATGCATCGGCAACCCGGGACTCGATTTCAGCCGAAGCCATTCCACGCATCTTCAGCGGAAACGCAATATTCTGTGCAACCGTCTTGTGTAGAAAAAGCGAATAGTTCTGGAATACCATTCCGATATTGCGCCTGAACGGCGGCACGCCGCCGATCGAATGACCATCTATAAGGATATCTCCGGCCGATGCTGGAACAAATCCGGCGGTCAAGCCCAAAAGTGTTGTCTTTCCCGACCCGCTCGGGCCGATTATTGCGAAGAACTCCCCGGCTTCGATCGTAAGGTCGGTTGGATGCAGCGCTACGTGCTTGCCATAGGCCTTCGTTATACCTCGATAGTCGATACGTTTTCCTATCGTTGACTTCGAGGCAACTGGGCCTGCGGTCTGTACCTGAGAAAATTCGAAACCCATCGACCGGCGGTCCTGATTTACTTAGGGAATTTCATGGCGCTTGATCGCTGCAAAAGAGCCACTGCGGACAGAAGGCTCAGCGAGACGACAATGGCGGCAGTGGAGGCGGCGGCGATCGTCGGCTCCATTTGGAAACGCAATTCATTCCACATGTACACTGGAAGCGTCACAGAGGAAGCGTCCGTCAGGAAAAGCGCGATGATAATTTCGTCAAAGGACGAGGCAAAAGCGAAGATCGCACCGACGATCGTGCCCAGTCGTATCATTGGCCAAGTGACGTGGATGAAGGTCTTCCAGTCATTGGCGCCAAGCGTCATGGCGGCCAGTTCCATATTGGCCGAATAGCTGCGAAGCGACGTCGACACCGTAATGAAGACGAGCGGCAGCGCGATGGCCGAATGGACCAGGATCACCCCGAGCTTCGTGCCTACGAGCCCGGCGGCCGCCACGACAGGGTAGGCACCGATCGCTACAATGATTTGCGGCATAATAAGCGGCGCAACGGCCAGACCAGTCAAAACAGCGCCGAAGCGGATCTTGCCGCGAACGATGGCGAGTGCGGCCAATGTGCCGAAAACTGCCGCAATTGCAGCTACGGAGATGCCGGTCACTAGGGTGTTCCAGATGGCAAGCCTGTATCCGTCGCTGCCGAACATCTTCTCGTACCATTGTGTTGAGTAGCCAGGAACCGGGAAACTTATGTATCGATCACTGCTGAAGGAGACGGGAACGATCACAAGGATGGGCGTCAGCATGTAGACCATGCTGATCACGGTAACCGTGACAGCCAAGCCTTTCATCGCCCGATTGAACATGGGCCACATCACGACACACCGATCTTGATGCCGCGCCACTTGGCAAAGAGGGAAAACAGCCAAAGTGTGGCTACGACAATGGCTAGGAGCACTGTCGCCAAGGCCGATGCAAGCGGCCAGTTAAGCGTCTTGGTGACTTGCTGCTCGATCAGCACCGCGATCATCGTGTTCTGGTCGCCTCCCAGAAGCGCCGGGGTGACGTAGAAGCCCAGTGCGGTAATAAAGACCAGGACTGAACCTGAGACGATCCCTGGCAAACACATTGGGATGTATGTGTTGAAGAACGCGCGGATCGGATTAGCCCCCATAATCTCCGCCGCCATAAGTTTGGTCAGATCGACCTGCCGCATCACGCTGACCAGAGGCAGGATCATCATTGGCATCATGACCTGAACCATACCGATCTGCACTGAAATCTGATTGTGTATCAGCGTTAGCGGCTGGTGGACCATGCCGAGATCCATCAAGGCAGAGTTGATAATTCCACCGCGGCCAAGTATCGCAAGCCATGCATAGGTTCGCGTGACCACGCTGGTCCAGAGCGGCACCATCACACAGGCGAAGAGCAAATTTGCAAGGAATGGCGGCGCGCGGGATATAACGTGGGCGATTGGGAAGCCGATCAACAACGCTGTTAAGGTCGAGATTAAAGCAGTCTTGAAGGTGATGTAGAGAACTTTGAGGTATGTCGCGTTTGTAAGGATGTCTTGAAATTGGCTGAAGTCCAGCGACGTCCCGTTCACGCTACGCGTCAAAACCACAGCCAATGGCAATACGAACGTCGGCACCAGCAGAAGCGCCGGCGGGACGATCATGAACTGAAGAGCCCTCTCGGGCGTCCAGGCCTTGGTACGGGTCACGTGCGAAAATCCATGCGTAGCTCTTGCTTCTTTGCGACATCTACGGCCCGAGTATCTGGCACCAAAGGAGAGTCGTCGACTATTATCTGATCGACGACCCAGGTTCGCGAGAGGGATACTCAGCCGAGGAGCCACTTATTCCATTCGCCATTCAATTTGTCGGCGTTGGCCGCCAGCCATTTGAAGTCCTGGAAGCGATTGGTCGAGGCATATTTCGGGTCCATCGCTGTCCTGGCGAGACGCGCCGGATCACAAAGGGGAACGGCCTTTGTGTTGGATGGGCCAAGCGCAACCAGGTTGGTCAGACGCGCTTGCGGTTCTGGACTGGCCATGTAGGCGGCGAACTTCATGGCTGCATCCTTGTTTGGATGCCCTTTCGGAATGATGATCGCATCCCCGTCCAAAACAGTATTCGTCGGGGTGTAGTTCACTGGCCGCTTATCCTGCACCAGGGTGTCGGCGCGATTGATCCAAAGCATCGCCACATCGACTTCGCGGCTCGTGATCATCTGCTGCGACTGCGCTCCGCCCTCATACCAAGAGATGGAGTCGCGCACATTCTGCAGAACGTCCAAGGCTTTTGTAATGTCAAACGGGTAGAGATCCTTGATTGCAATGCCACGGCTGAGCGTGGCGATCTCGAGCGTCTGATTCGAGCCTTTAAACAGGCCACGAGGCGACTTCAGGGCCGGATTGAAGAACTCCGTCCAGCTCTTAGGCTCCTTGGCAGCCGGGAAGGCATCCGTGTTCCAAGCAAGAACGGATGCCGCCACATCGACGATGATATAGTTGTCGTCGTATGTGTCCGGGAGGAGCGAGGACTTGTCGACAACGCTGTAGTCAATGGGTTCCGACAGCCCTAGGGCCTGGGCCATAGCTGCATCGCCGGCCGACCCCAGAATGACGTCGGCCTGCCCCCACGACTTAGCCTCAACCATGGCTTTCAGCTCGGCCAGACCCTTGTAAGGCTGAGGGCTAATGGGAATGCCTGCCTTCGCATAGTCATTGAACCAGGCCTTCTTCAGCAGCTCAAGCCAGTCCCCGCCGCCGCATGTCACCAATAGCTCGCTAGGCTGAGCCTTCGCTATAGCTGGCGCTGCCAGTCTTGAAAGCATAATTGCGGCCGACCCTGCCACCGTTGTCTTTAGCAGCTGCCGGCGCGACCACCCGTTAACAGTATTATCGCTCATTTTGAAAGCTCCCATTTTCCATTGGTTTGTCAAAGCCGGCTAGTCGCCGGTCTTATTTGGTTACAGTTTTTGCACGACCTTAGCGCTTCCTAACATACCTTTATCAGGTCGGATGTCAACTAAATGAAATTTAATTTTGATTTTGAACATTCATGCGAACAGGCAAGCGTCCTCGAATGGAAGGCGGGGCAAACGCGCAAACACCATCGACGGATCGCCATGCCCCAGGTTCACGAGAAAATTTGATTGCCAGGTCGTACCCGAGAAGAAGGCCTTATCCAGGATGTCCGGCTTAAATCCTGACATCGGTCCTGCGTCCAGGCCCAAGGCCCTGGCAGCCATGATCAAATACGCGCCCTGTAGCGTGCCATTGCGAAACGCGGTTTCCTGGGCCATCGCCGGACTCGACGTGAACCATGGTCTGGCATCCCTATGCGGGAACAGATCCTGGAGCTTGTCGTAAAAGGCTGAATCATAAGCCACGATCACAGTGACGGGTGCCGCCATGGTCTTCGACAAATTGCCGGAAGACAGCGCCGGACGCAGCTTCTCCTTGCCCTCGGCGGTGCGCACGAAGACGAAGCGCGCGGGGCAGCAATTGCCAGAGGTCGGCCCCATTTTTAGGAGATCGTAGAGTTGGCGCAACTTCGCGTCCGAAACAGGCTCATCTAGCCACCCATTTTGACTTCGCGCTTTACGAAACAGGCGGTCAAGCGCTACGTCGGGCAGCTCCCCACATGTCATCCTGGGATCTACGACATGAGACGTCATGATGCGGCCAGCTGGCGAAAACGCCGATCGTGGAAGATCAGCGGCTGTGCAGGCACGGGCACCGAATGGGCAGCGAGCTCCAACAGGGCCAGGATGTGATCGCCAGCGTCAACAGTCTTGTAGAATCTACATTCCAGGCAGGCAATCGCCCCATCGATGAAGACGGCTCCCCGAGCGGAGCTGGTCCAAGCGACGTTGGCGAAGCGATCCCCTTCTTTCTGAGCAAGCTGACGACAGACCTCGCTCTGAGAATCGCCCAGAATTGACAGACCTGTCCAATCGCAGCTTTGCAATTTCTGCCAGGTGGACGAATTCTTCTGGATGCAGATTGAAACAAGTGGCGGCTCCAGCGACACCGAAGTAAAGGAGCTGATGGCCATCCCGATCGGGACGCCGTCGATCATGGCGCACAGGGCGACCACGCCTGAGGGAAAACAGGCGAAAACCGATCGCAGGCTGCCTCCATCGATCTGTGATATGGAAATCCATTCCATTGACGCGTTTTCCTGGAATTCAGATTCGTGCGGGAGCATTTGCATAACGGTCCTCACATGGTTTCGCGAAGATGTTCGCGGAAAGTCTGGCCCTGGTAATCCTGACGATAGATGCCACGCCGCTGAAGTTCGGGAACGACCATGTCAACGAACTGGGAGTAAGACGTAGGCGTGAGCGAAGGACAGATAATGAAACCGTCACAGGCTTCTGCCTCAAACATCTCCTGAAGTGAATCGGCAATCGTGCTTGGCGAGCCGATAAGCTGTGGGGCCATTTGCCTTACTCCCCAGATATAACCGACATCGCGAAGCGTGCGGCTTTCCGAACCCTGCAAAATGATGTCCATCATGCCTCGGGCGCCCTGAGTGATCTCCATATCCTCCAACGGTTTGTCCAAAGGATACTTGGAGAGATCAACGCCAATGGCGTTAGAAACCTCTGCAACGCCGAGCTCGGTGCTTACCAGCGAATTGAGATAGTCCGCCTTTTCTTGTGCTATCGAATCGGTTTCGCCGATCACCACGTCGACGGAAGGAAGGATCGCGCAATGACCGGGGTCACGTCCGGCAGCGACCACCCTGCCCTTTACGTCGTCGTAGAATTTCTTCATGTGGGGCGTGTCGGAATGCAGCGTGAAGATCACCTCGGCCCAGCGCGCGGCGAACTCACGGCCTCGATCGGAAGCGCCGGCCTGCATGATCACCGGTGAGCCTTGGGGCGAACGCGGCGTTGTCAGCGGTCCACGGGTTTTTACATATTTGCCTTGGTAGTTTGCGTAGTGGACCTTGGACGGATCGGCGAAGATGCCGGTTTTCTGGTCGACGATCAGAGCACCCTCGTCCCAAGTGTTCCAGAGGGCCTTGCAGGCCTCTACAACCTCGTCGGCATAGTCATAGCGGAGACTCTTCTCCATGAGCCTCTCGCCGCCGAAGTTCTGGATTTCGCGATCGTTAGTCGACGTTACGCAGTTCCAGCCGGCACGCCCGCCGCTGATATGGTCCAGTGTCGCGAAAGCCCTGGCAATATGAAAGGGAGGATAAAGGGAAGTCGACATCGTCGCAGCCAGCCCCAACCGAGACGTCACGCGCGCGACAGCAGACAAGACCTGCATGGGCTCCAACATCCACGTTTGCCCTGGCTGCTTCAGGTTCGCCTCGAAGCTACCGCCGTATGTGTCGTGCAACATCATCAGGTCGACCACGAACATGCCGTCGAACTTCCCACGCTCCAGTATCTGGGCGATGTTTTCGTAGCGCGCAGGATCAAGCGGGCGAACGGCGTCGCTTTCAGGGTGCCGCCAAGCGCCATTGTGATGCCAAGTCGGCGTGATGCAGCAGTATCCGACTAGATGTATTTGACGCTTCATTCGAACCTCCCAAATAGATTGACGGATCCTTGAGGCGCCGTCGGAAAACTCACGGACACTACTAAGGCAGAATTATATTCCACTCCTTTTTCAGCGGGGTTTTCATCCAGCAAATCACCCAACGGTAGATAGAGACTGCTAAATCACCCACGGCTCCGGTCGGCCAGGGCGCGAGTATCTAACGATCACCTTTTAGCGGCTCTCAATGTCATAGTAAAGAGACAAACCCGAATTTATTCGACTTTCTTGCCTAATGTGGATGGCATTTCTGGCGAGGCTTTCGGAGCCCTATGCAAGAGGGCTATGCAGCGTCCGGTAGGAATGGTAACGTAAGGTGCCTGCATCAATCTGGCTCGCGATTTCCGGGTAGTGTTGACTGATATCCGAATTTATTCGACTTTTAGGCGGAGATCGACAAGGCGTTGGGCAAGGAATTTGCACGCGGTACTGTCGGCGGGCTGGCAGTTTCTCTAGCACAGCCTCAATCCTTCCTGCTGCTTCCGCAAGTTAGTTGAGTCACGAACCGTGATGCGGTAGCGCAAGGATAAGGTCCGGTATAAGTTGGTGGAAAGGCATGCAAAATGAAGGACGACGACAACGGGAACCTTGTGTCGAGCGAACACGGAAATGATAGTTTGGCTTCTGACAGGCCGAAGGTCATGCGCGAACGTGGCAAGGCACGCTTGGAGCTGCTAATTGCGGCGACTGCACATCTGGTTGCAGAGCGGGAATTGGAGGAAATTAGTCTTCAGCATATTGCTGAAAGGGCCAAAGTCCCACTGAGTTCTGTATACCACTTTTTGCCTAATCGCGAGGCAGCATTCTTCCTCCTCGCGAGTCGATACCTGCAGGATTTCGAGCGTCTCTCAGAGACGACTGTTGGCGGTCATCCAGGCAGTTGGCAGTCATACATATCGGACCGCGTTTGGGCATCGGCCGAATACTGTAACAACAACCCTGGGGTGATGCGGCTGCTACTCGGCCCTTATTTCTCGCGCGAATTAAGGCGAGATGGTGTCACCGGCGTTTTCAGCGTCGCCGCGGCACGCGTGCGGGCTATGAACCACTTTTTTCGCATGCCCGAGGTCGAGGACTTGACTGGCAAAATCGCGACCGCCATTGCACTTGTCGACGGGATACACTCGATGTCGTACGCTTTGCACGATGCGGTCACACCACACTATGCTGAAGAGTCCGCGCGCGCCGCCGTATCATATCTGCGCTCGTTCCTTCCAGAAGTGATTCCGAACAAGTCAGCTTGCTACCTCGACCTCCAATCCTGATGTTACGAAGCGAAACGGCACCTTTGTTTGATCGCGCAGAGTCTTACCCGGGTGGTTCGATGCGTGCCCTTGGGCTGAGAGGTACGTACGCGAGATCCTTACCGTTAAGTCGTTCGACCAACCCCCTGTATGTTCTGTCTTGGATGGTTGAGACTCGTTGGCTTAAGCTATACTGATGGCCCGTGCCGTCCGACGCGGCTCAAAAATGGGGAGCGCGCTTGCGAAAGAGAGAGAAAGGCCAGTTTCCTATCGACGATACTGAACCCGCCGAACAGCGTGGCTTCTCAACGTCGCTTGAACGCGGTCTACAGATATTGCGCGCTTTCGGCCCTGGCGACAGTTCCCTGGGAAACCTCGAGTTGATTCAGCGCACTGGACTCCCAAAGGCGACTGTATCCCGACTGACCTACACGCTCGCTGGTCTGGGATATCTGGTCTACAGCGACACGCTTGGTCGTTATAGTCTTGGATCCGCAGCAGTAGCCCTCGGGTACTCAGCCCTCAGTTCGAATCCGATTGTCCAGCTGTCACGACCGCTTATGCAGAAGATAGCCGACGATACGGGAGCCGCTGTCGCCCTGGGGGGGCGTGACCAAGCTGAAATGGTCTATCTCTCGAACTGTCGGTCGGAAAGCCTCGTGACCTTGCGCCTTAACATCGGGTCTCGGTTGCCGCTTTGGAAGAGTGGCATGGGGCTCGCGTATCTGGTCGGCCTAACCAATGACGAGAGGGCCGAGATCAAGGAGCGGTTCGGGTGGGCGCACCAGGACGATCGGTACGCTTTAGAACGGACCCTAGATCGCGCTCTAAACGAGTATCAAGAATATCGCTATATTACTGCTTTTGGTACATGGCAGAGTTATGTGAGGGCAGTCGGTATTCCCTTCAGGGCTCGTGACGGCTCACCGCCATTAGCTTTCACTTGCGGGGGAATTGCCGAAATTATCGATGAACGCTCTGCCCGAGAGAAAATCGGACCTGCTATGATCAATCTGGTTTCCCAGCTAGAGAAATTGCTAGGGGAAAAGTCCGACTTAACACCGCGCAGCGTGACTTGATTACTCGACCATTAGCTCGATCAAGAAAGGTCCCGACTTCGCGAACGACGCCACGAGGAGATCCCCGAACTGCTCTAGAGTTTCGGCACGGGCCGACTCGACGCCGAAGGAGTTTCCCAGTCCGACCCAATCGATCGGCGGATTGTTCAAGCTCATCATCTCGGTTGCCACCTGGCCAGGCTTGGCGCCGACATTGGCAAACTCGCCGAGGAGAATGGCATAGCGGCGATTGGACAATATGACCGTGGTGACAGGGCAGTGCTCCCGCGCCTGCGTCCACAGACCCTGTAACGTGTAGAGCGCCGAGCCGTCGGCCTGCATGTTGACCACTCGCCGCTGCGGTGCGCCGATCGATGCGCCTGTCGCCATCGGGATTCCGTCGCCGATTGCGCCACCGGTGAGCTGAAGCCAGTCGTGCGGCGCGGCGCCGACGGTTTCCGCGAAGAACTGGCGGCCGACGGTAATCGCCTCATCCACGACGATAGCGTCCTCCGGGAGAAGCGCGCTGAGGGTCTGGGCAATCGAAGCCGAGTTTATCGCTCCGCTCGGACGGCCGCGCGTATCGCGCGCCGTGGGCAAAGGACGCGCCGAGCCCGCGCCGACTGCGTTACAAAGCTGAAGAAGGGCGTCCACCGCGTCCTGCTCCGGACGCGCAAGCACGTGGACCTTGGCGCCCGACGGCAGCGGAGTGGACGGCATGCCGGGATAGGCGAAGAAGGCCACGGGCGATTTTGCGCCGACCAGGATGACATTGGCCGTTCCGCTGAGCGTGGCAATAGCCTGGTCGAGCGGATAAGGCATGCGCGTGACGGCGTGACGGCCGGCACCGCGCTCGATTCGCGCATTCGCGTTCGGGGCAACGAGCCATGCGCCCGTCGCTTCGGCGATCTTCGCCGCAACCGAAAGAGAGACGGAACGCAGCGCCATGCCGGCCAGCAGCAACACGGTCGGAGCGCCAGAGCGAAGCAGGCGTACGGCGCCGTCGATTGCATGCGGGTCGACCTTGGTCGTCGGCGAAACAGCGAGCGGCCGATGAACCACGCCGCCAGGATTCCAGCTTACATCCGACGGGAGGATCAGAGTGGCGACCCCCGGCCGCCCTTCGACCGAGGCTTGAACAGCCGCCGCGGCATCCCTACCCACCTCGCTGGCGTCCATCGACGTCCGCACCCACTTGGACACGCCTCCCGCCCACACTTCCGTGTCGGCTGTCAGGAGAGGATCGTTGACGCGATGATAGCTCGCCTGGTCGCCGACGATGTTGACGATGGGGACACCGCCACGCCGTGCATTATGCAGATTGGCCATGCCGTTTGCCAAGCCCGGCCCGCAATGAAGCAAGACGGCGGCGGGCTTGTCGGTCATGCGCGCATAGCCGTCGGCAGCGCCGGTGGCGACGCCTTCAAACAGGCTGAGTACACACCGGACTCCGGGAATCTGATCCAGTGCAGCGACGAAATGCATTTCGCTGGTCCCCGGATTCGAAAAACAGGTATCGACACCGCTGGCCACGAGGGTGTGGACCAGGCTTTCGGCGCCGTTCATGGTTTTTGGGTCTGCTGACATGGCTAGCTCCGCTGCCTTTTTTTGCTGGGTTTGGGATCGCCAAGTTGAGAGCAGATAGACGGACCACCGTACCTGGGCGTAAAACTAAGATCGACATCGCAAGCAGTGACGAGGGCGGTCTGCGTCAGCCTTGAAGACGGTTCCGTCTTGAGCTCCTGCAGTGCCGATACTCTCTGCCGTTTTCCAGTCATATCGCCCGCAGATGATCTGCGACCCGCAACGCGTTGCTGGCGATGGTGAGGGAGGGATTGGTCCCGCCGCTTGTTGGCATGAACGACCCGTCAACGACGTACAAATTTTCGACCTCGTGGGCGCGGTTGTTGCGGTCGAGCACACTGGTGGCTGGGCGGTCGCCGAACCGACAGGTTCCGCAGCTATGACCAAGCATCTTGTTTTCATGCGCGCGAAACATCGTACGTATCTTGCCGCCGCCAAGAACCTTCATCAGGTCGCGTCGGTAGGCATCCAAATGCTCCTGCTCGACTGGCGAAATCTTATAGCGTATCGTGATCTGGGATTTGTCAGGCGTAAGGCCGATACGGTTCTCGGCATAGGGAGGGTCTTCCATATACGAGATCAGGAGATGCGCTTCGGTCAACGCCCGCGGGACGCCATATTCGACGAAAGGCCGGATAAGAGGAAAAAGCCTGGACCCGATCTTCCCTAGCCTTTCCTGGAGCATGAGAGCGACATTCCTGGGCGGGGGCGCCGGCCCGTTGTCCTGGACAGCGCCAAGCTTAATGCCGCCGCGCAGGTAGAAGTCGTTGAATGCAAGTTGCTTGTTCGGTTCACCTTTCACACGTTTCGCGCGCGGATAGATTGCGTAATAGTCGATAAAATGGCGCATCAGATTGCGTCCGACCTGATCCGAGCCGTTGGCGAGGCCTTTGATGCCGCCCGACCGCAACAGAATGGTGGGCGAGTGAAGGGCGCCCGCGGCCAGCACCACCGTTTTTGCCCTCAACCGTCTCTCTTCCCCGCGCCAATGCGCAACGACGGAATCCACCCGCGCCCCCTTGGCATCGAGCCGCTCCACCCGGCACCCGCTGAGAATCCACGCGCCGTGCTGTTCGATCGCAGGCCGCAGACATGCCGTCATGCTATCCATCTTGCAGGAGCGAGGACAGATATACCCGATACATTCCTGGCATCCAGGAAGGTATTTGCATGCCACCGAGACTTCGTATGGATGCATTCCACTGGCCTCGTAGGTGGCTTTCATCTCCCTATTGATAACCGTGAGAGGCAGCGGCGGGCGTACACCCCTATTCTCGCCCTTCGGACGCAGGGGTCGCGGCCCGCATGGACACCGTAACGAGCTTCGGCGGCAGTATAATAGGGCGCAAGTTCTTCGTAGGTGATCGGCCAGGCCTCGGGCACATTCGCGCCCTTGGACTTTCGGAAGTAGAGGCCGGGAACGAAATCTTCAGGAAAGAAGCGTTCGAGCACCATCCCGAAAAGGGCGCTCGTGCCGCCCGCGCCCATCCCCGTGACGGGATAGATAGGCCGTTCGGTGCCGTCGTCCTGCTGATCGAGGACCGGCCCTTCAAATCGGCCGGATCGCGCATACCGGGATGCTGTTGCGCCACCCGCCTGATCCATGGTGAACGTTTCCAGCCAATTTCCGGCTATCACATCCTGCGCTCCGGGATGATAGCGTCCCCGTTCGCAGAAAAGCACAGACTTGCCGGCCTTTGCCAAGGCGTAACCCAAGGTCGCGCCTCCCATGCCGGTGCCGATAACGATGACGTCCCATTCCCGCTCAAGGACGGCCGGGTCATCGATGCGATTCTTCATGTCGCGCGAACTCCTGAAACCTTGCTGCGCTGTTTGTGTCTGACCGGCAAACGCCGGCGGAGCGTCGTGGCGACAACCGAATTGCTATGAGCCGGGGGAGTCTCGCTCGGCTTCAAAAACCTGATTTCCGAACACCGACGCCGGCAAGCTAATGCACAAGCCCCACTTGCTCTTCCGCCTGCTGTGCTTCGTGCGCCAGCCTCTCCGACTTCAATTTCCGGCGATGATCCCGGCGGCGGATGATCTCGTACGCGATACCACCGCCGACCGTAATCAGGATCATGGCGACAGCCACCGCATTGATCTGGGGCGTCACGCCTACGCGCACCTGCGACGCAATGTAAATGGTCAGGGTCTCCGCATTGCCGCGAGCAAACAACGGCACATTGTAGGCTTCGAGGGCCTGCAGAAAGGCTATCATGGCACCGACGATGAGCGCGGGACGCAGATGCGGAACGACAATGAGCCTCAGGACATCCCAGTTACTGGCGCCAAGGTCCAAGGCGGCGTCTTCAAGCGCGCGATCGAAACTCTGCAAGCGGGCGAGCACCAGCAGCATAACGAAGGACGATATGATCGAGGTCACGCCGAGCGTCGTCATGAAGATGCCCGCCGGGACATTTACGCTGCGCCAGAAGATCAGGGTCGAAATGCCCACCACTGCGGCCGGTGTTAATATAGGCGCCGTCATCAACGCATACATCACCGCCCGCGACCGGCCCTTCATGCTGTTCAAGACAATGGCGGCGGCCGTTCCGATCGGTACCGAAAGAACGGTCACGCCGATGGCGAGCAGTAATGTATTCGTCACTGCAACCAGCAGGATGGGGTTGTTCGCGATGTCGTAAAACCAGTGGAGCGTCCAGGCCTTCCATGGCCAAATCGAAGGAAATCGCGTGTCGTTGAAGGCCGCGCCGGCCACCACAAGCAGGGGTATCAGCAAAAAGCCGAGAAAAAGCGCGACATAACCCGCTGACGTGACGTTCCCGTAAGCTCTTTTCATATCACAGAGCCTCTATCTGGTGATGTCTGAGAGGTTGACACGGAACAGTTTCATGACCAGGGAAACGAACAGGAGACAGACCAGGAGGAGCAGGAAGGCGTACGCCGCCGCCGAGTTCCAGTCCTGGCCTTCGAACATCGAACGCAAGATAATTTCTGTAAACCAGCGCGAATTGGGCGAGCCCAGAAGGGTGGGAACCAAGACGGAGCCGACGGCGAACATGAAAACCATTGTCGCGCCTGAGCTGATACCCGCCTTTGCATGAGGAATGATGACGTTGCGATGTACCTGCCAGCTGCGGGCACCAAGATCCTTCGCCGCTTCGATCTGATTGTTATCTAATGCCGTCAGGCTGTTGTAGATCGGGAAGAACATGAACATGATGTACGTATAGACCATTCCTATGACGATGCCGTTGTAGCCGCTTAGCCAGCGCACCTTGGATAGACCCACCCCATCGAGCATCGCATTGAGCGGGCCCTGATAGGAGAGGATGATGAACCAGGCGAAGGTTCTCAGCATCTCGCTCACAAACAAGGGGATCGCCAAAAGCAGGAACAGCGTTGGCACGACCCGGAGCGGCGCTTTCTTGGCGAGATAATAGGCCGCCGGATAGGCCAGAGCAAAGCAAAGCAGGGTAACGCCACAGCTGTAGGCCACGGTGATGAAGAAGACCTGCAAACCGATAGGGACCATCATCCCCATGAAAGGGCCGCTTGTCTTTGGGTCGAACAGCGAAAGATAATTCGCCAGCGTGTATGTATCGGACGGGCCGCCGACTTGGACTGCCGGAAGGGAGAGCCGGAAGGATTGTTCGATCATCACCGAATACGGCACCCAAACGAGCGCAAGCATCCAGAACGCTGTCAGACCGAACAGCAGACAGGTCAGCCCCCACCCATAGCGACGAACAAATCCGGTCATGTTGCTCCCTCTTGATCGACGCTTAATCGACGTTGAGAATTTTCGCCGCTTCGGCAGCGAAGGTGAGCTTGATCGCTTCGCCGACCTTGGGGAGCTGCATTCCCGGACGGTTGGTAAATTGGCACGTCAGATGCGCGCCGCTTTGCGTCGTCCCAATCACGCTGACGACATTGCCTTCGAAGATAACGCTCCCGACCGTCACGGGCAACGTATTGGCCAGATCGTCGCCGATCTTTATCATCTCGGGGCGAATATAAAGCTTCGTTCGCGTGACGCCGGTCACGTCGGGACCCGCGGTCGCGTCAACAGGACCATCGGCCGTTGCGAACGTCGCACGGCCGTCATTGAGCGAGTCGACGCTCCCAGCGAGGATGGAATTCTCCCCCACGAAGGACGCCACGAAGCCATTGACGGGATTGTTGTAGATGCGATCGGGCGTATCCACCTGCTGGAGCCTTCCCTTGGACATCACTCCGATGCGGTCGGACATCGCCAAGGCTTCATTCTGATCGTGCGTTATGTAGACGAACGTCACTCCGGTGCGTTCCTGGATAGCCCGCAATTCGGCGCGCATGTGCTGGCGAAGCTTTAAATCCAGCGCAGATAGGGGTTCGTCCAGCAGCATCACCTTAGGCTCTACCGCAAGGGCGCGTGCAATGGCGATGCGCTGCTTTTGTCCGCCCGACAATTCCGCGATCATCTTGTCCGCCGAATCGGGCAGATCGACGATCCGCAGCAATTCCTCCGCGCGGCGCCGGCGCGCGGCTTTGTCGACGCCTCTCACCTTGAGGCCGAAAGAGATGTTTTCCCAGACACTCATCAAGGGGAAAAGCGCCAGGTTCTGAAAGATCAGGGCCGTTGGCCTCTTGTTGGGACCCATGCCTTTCATGGGTCGGCCGCCAATGCTGATGCTGCCCTGAGTTGGATCAAGAAAACCTGAGATAGCCCGCAGGATCGTTGTCTTGCCGCAACCAGATGGCCCCAGAAACGAGAAAAACTCTCCCGGCCTAACGTCGACGGACACATTGTCCACCGCCCGGAAGGCGCCAAAATTGATGCTCACATTGGCTACTTCGACGCCTTCGCTCATGCCCGGTCCGAGATTGTAAAGTTGAAAATTCAATGGAATCTGCGGGGCAACCAGTTGGCGCCCCGCAGAAATCAGCTCGTGCTTAAGCGGAACGGAAGCGGTCCGCGTATTCGCCGCGCAGCTTGATGAACCACGGGGACTGCGCCGGCCACCACCACATTTTGGCGATCGCTTCAGGCGGATATGCTTTGACGCTGAAGTCCTTGAACGGTCCGGTAAGCAGATCGATCGAGCCCGCCGAACTGGAGAGACCCTGGTTCGCGACGCCCCAGCGCACGCCGTTCTGCGGTCGCGATATCCAGCGCATGTACTCGTAGGCCTGGTCGACGTTCTTCGACGACTTCGAAAGCACATAGCCCTGGTTCCAGCCGAACGCACCCTCTTTCGGGGCGACCCAGCGGACCTTGGTTCCCTGGTCTTCGAGCGACCGGCCGATCGATTCCCAAACCAGACCAACGCGGCAGCCGTTGGTCGTGAACGCACCGATGCCTTCGTTGTCGTTGGTCCAGAACTGAGCGACGTTCTTCTTGTACTTCACCGCTTCGGCGGTGATCACGTCGTAAACGGCGCGCATGGACTTCTCGTCCTTGTACGCATCCAGATACGGCATGGGCAACTTGCCGTCGGCATCCATCAGCCGGCCAAGCGCCGCAAGGGCCGAGTATGGGCGAACGGTCACCTGGCCCTCGAACTGCGGATCGAACAGGTCCTTGAGGCTGGCAGCACCAAATTCGTGGCCCTCGACGTCGCTGGCATAAGCCATGCCTTCGCCGCCCCAGAGAGCCGTCATATAATACAGCTTGCCATCGACATGGGCGCTGTCGCCTTCCGTTGTTCCGGGCATGCCCTTTGAGATGTTGCCGAGTTCAAGCTTCGACGGGTCGAGCGCCTGGACGAGTCCGCTATCGGGATAGACCGGCAGCGTGGTGATCGTCGCCTCGATGAGATCGAGCTCGCCAGGATTGGCGAGCTTCGCCTGCGAAAGGATGCTGTCGGCGTCGGGTTGGCCGATCGCGTTCACCGTGATGCCGGTTTCGGCCTTGAACGCGTCAAACACGTCCTTATGCAGCGGGAAGCCGGCATAAGTCAGGAGATTGAGTTCGCCAGACGATGCCAACGCCTTGGACGAAATGATAGCCGGAGCGGCAAGAAACGCGCCGGTTGTCACTGCACTTTTAAGTAAGGTACGCCGATTCATATTGAGGATCATCATAGCATCTCCTTTATTGTGTAATTTCAACCTAGGCATTTCCATAATAGGACTCGCCTATTTGATCATGTGTCGAGTCTGTTCAACCTGGCCCCAGCTCTTCTTCCGAATGTTTTCGTCCCCGACGTGGACAAGCCCGCAGCGCCGAAGACATGCTCGACTGTGGGCATAGCCGGCTTCCGCCCATGACAAGCGAGGCAACGAAAAAGCTCAAAAACTCCTATTCCCATTTGCGCGCATCCCCACTTTGTTTTGCTTTAAATTTGGCTGCGCACCCTACGCTTGCCATAAGAGCGTCATCGTGGCAATCGTTTTCGGAATTAAATTCTGTAACTCGCGGGTGAGAACGTGGTCAAACACCACAGTCGACATTACGACATGCGAAGAGGCAATCATTGGACGCAAATGGCAGGCCTGCGGGAATCGTGTTTTCCAGTATTTCTTCGCGGGGCCGTTGCGAACCATGTCGATTTAATCGCCGAACCCAAGATTTGAATCCGATAGAAGCAAGCGAGCCACCGTGAGCAGAGAAGCAAGTCACCTCTATGACGTGATCATCGTCGGCGCAGGCTCCGCCGGCTGCGTGTTGGCCAATCGGCTGACCAGCGATGGCCGGGCCCGCGTCTTGCTTGTCGAAGCAGGCGGTCGCGACTGGAACCCGCTGGTGTCGATACCCCTTGGCGCCCGCAAACTGCTCGACTGGGGCTGCTACCAATGGAAAGATCTGTCGGAGCCGGATCCGCTCTTGAACAACCGCCGACAAGCTGTGCCGCATGGCAAGGTCTTGGGCGGAACCTCCTCCATCAATTTCATGGCGCATGTCCGCGGCCACCCCCAGGACTACGCAAATTGGGTCGAGCGGGGTGCAAAAAGCTGGAGCTACGAAGCAGTCCTGCCCTTCTTCCGCGCCTGTGAGCGCTGGAAGCTCGGCGCCGATGCATGGCGGGGCGGCGAAGGACCCCTAGGCGCGGAGCCGTCCGCCCTTCGCGATCCGATTGCGGAAGCATGGTTCGGCGCCATCGATTCCCAAGGCTACGCGAGGACGACGGACTATAATGGCGAACATCCCGAGGGCTTCGGGCCGATGCAGTACTCGGTCGACGACGGCCGAAGAAGTTCGGCCGCATCGAGCTTCCTGAGGCCTACTTTGTCTCGCCCGAACCTGCACCTGTTGACGAGAGCAACGGTCAGCCGCGTTTTGTTCGACGGCCTGCGCGCCATCGGCGTCGAATATGTCTGCAAGGGAAAAACGGAACGCGCTTTGTGTTCGCAACGCGTTGTCCTTTCCATGGGCTCGATCAACACGCCGCACGTCCTCATGCTGTCTGGCGTGGGACCGGCCGACCATTTGAAAAAACACGGCATCCAACCTGTTCTTGATCTGCCGGTCGGCAAGAATCTCGAGGATCATCTGGGCTATTTCGTCGAATGGGAACGTATCGACGTCGACCCCTTCCACCGATCTCTCAGGCTCGACCGGATCGCGCTCAACATGATCCGGGCCTATCTGTTGCGGGCGGGACCGGCCGCACATCTGCCTGGCTCGATCGGCGGTTTCATACGCTCGCGCCCTGATGTGTCGGCGCCCGACCTTCAATTCCTCATTCCCTTTATCAGCCCAAGCGCGAATGTTTGGCTGCCCGGCCAGAACATCGATGGGCGAGGCGTTTTCGCAATCAAAGTCCAGCTGTCGTCGCAAAAAAGCAGGGGCGAAGTTACCCTCGTGTCGAACGATTTCCGGACGCGCCCAAGGATCGTTTACAACTCCCTTTCGAACGATGATGACATGGCTGTTCTGCGCAGCGGTTTCAGGATTGCGCAAAACCTTGGCAATTCAGCCGCGCTGGCTCCGTTCAGACGGCGTCCCAAAGACCCCGGCCGAGTGCTCGACCTCGACCGCGACATCGACGACTTCATCAAGGCCACAGCAATCCAGCAGTATCATCCGTCAAGCACATGCCCGATGGGAGACGGTGATCAGACGGTCCTGACCGACCATTTGAAGGTGCGCGGGAGCGCAAATCTTTTCGTGGTCGATGCCTCGGCGATGCCCCACCTGATATCGGGCAATCCCAATGTCGTCATCATGATGATGGCGGCGCGCGCCGCAGATTTGTGGGCGCGGAAGCAATCCATGTAGGAGAACCACAAGCTCCTCGCTGCATCAGTTCTTCAGATGCCCGCCTTGGAGCCCGTCTTCTGAGCCTTGGAAAACAAGACCCGCGCAAAGGCCAAGGCGATGCTCGGACGCACAAGACAGCGGAGAAGGCTGCGGATGTCGTCCCGCGACAGATCCGTTGTCGCCTTGTAGGCGCCGATTTGGCAGATGATGACCGGTCGCCCGTCCCGGACTTCGACATCGGTAAGGACCATGTCCAGCTTCATTGAAGGCGCATTGATCCGCATGGCAATCTCGCGACGAGGATGGCCAGAAGGGCCATTGGGCTAACCTTAAACCGCATGCCCCTTAGGCACGATGGAAATGAGATCAATCCCGGTTCAGATAACGGCGGATTCGTTCGGCGTCGGGGTAGATCGAGGCATTTCCCAGCACTTGGCCGACGACCATCTTGCCGGAGAGACTTCCACTGAACATCCCTTCGCCGTTGAAGCCAATATTGGTGACGACATTCGGCATTCCAGCGGCCGGCTTGATGATTGGTGAGAAGTTTTCCGTGATGTCGATCGGACCGGACCAGGCGGCTTCCAGGGCAACGCCGTCGAGCTGCGGGAAACGTCGCTGCAATTCGTCGTAGACGCGCTGGAACTCGACAGGGTCGGTATCCGCCGCCTGGTCGACGGTCGACGGCGAAAACAGCCCCTTGGTCGGCATGCCGCCGCCAAAAAGTATCTTATTCTGGTAGGCGCGGGCATAGTAGAACGTCATGCCGACGTCCTCGATATAGGTGTAATCCTTCAGACCGAGGCTGTTGAAGAGGTCATCCTCCAGCCGAACTGTCGCGACTACATAGGATTGCCGGGGGAAAAGGAGGTCCGAGAACGGCTTCATGAGGTAGGTATAGGCATTCGTGGCGAGCACGACCTTGCTGGCCTTGATGGTGGCTCCATCGGTTGTAGTGACTGTCACCTTCGAACCATCGTCCTGGATATCCGAGACTTTCGTGGCCTCGTGGATCGTCACGCCCAGTCCCCGAAGCTGCTCGCCGAAACCTCGGACCAGCTTGAAAGGATGCGCCGAGCGCCACGCCGTCAGAACCATTCCACCCTGGATGTTGTAGGGGACGGGAAGCGCCCGCCGCACTTCCTCGCCGCTCAGAAGCTTGTTGGGTGTGCCACGCTGGTGGAGAACTTCCGATTCGTGCTGCAGCGTTTCCCACGCGTCGGCATCGAGAGCATGCATGAGGATCGGTTCGTTGCGGTATTCGCAGTCGATTCCGCCTTCGGCGATGCGCTGTTCGAATTCCTCGCGACACGACAGGAAGTAGCGGGCCGCAAAACGCTCTTCCTCGAGATCGAAGCCGGTAATAAAGGACGTCCGCAGTTCACGCATGCCTGTGGTGACGCCGCCAAAATTGCGCCCGCTCGGCCCGAAACCGATATACTCGGCCTCGACGACCGTGAGGTTGAGTTCGGGCTGCGTCTTCTTGAGGTAGTAGGCCGATGAAATTCCGGCAAAACCGGCGCCGATCACCAGAATGTCAACGCTGATGTCCTTGGGGCCAAGCGGATTGCTCGGCGTCACGCCGGACGGCGCCCAAAAGCTTACCTTGTATGGAAATTCAGTCACCGCCGTCCCCAATTGTTGGATGCAATTTTTGAGATAGTCGTTATATATCGACTATGCTCGCATCCTCTATGCGTCAAGTGCATTGGATGAAAATGGAATATTATTCTGATTTAAATGGATCCCGCTCCGTCCGCATAGCGGTCGATCTCGGACCTTTGGAATTCTACGCAGACCTTCAACAGTCCGTCGTCAGCACTGAGCCTTTCAGGCATTTTTGATGGGAAGACATGTGAGCCGGCAAAACGTGCAGTCACCGACTGCTTTGCGGGACCCCGAAAAAGCCCGGGAAGCGCACACCCCGCGCAAGCCCCAGAGAAGCCAAGGGATTCGTCGCTTCGATCTATTGTTGAGCGCCACCGAGGAACTGCTTCACCAGCACAATCCCAACGACATCGGGCTCTATCAGATCGCGTTTCGCGCAGGCGTACCGCCCGCCTCGGTCTATCACTTCTTCCCGACGAAAGAGGCCGTGTTCACGGCGCTGACGCGGGTCTACATCGACCGCCTGTCGAAGCACCTTTCCGAGCCGATGGAAGCGGCGCGGATATCGGATTGGCGCGCGCTCTTCGAAATCGATATGCGCCGCTCGATGACCTTTCACAACGCCAATCTGCCGATGATGAAGATGACCTATGGCGGCTACGGCGGCGTGGAAGCGCGGGAAATCGACATGTTGTTCACGCGCAAGCTTGCAGAGGCTCAGTATGCCCGTCTCGACAGCATTTTCCATATGCCCGTCCTGGAGACGGCAGCGGAGATATTCGAGATGCGCCTGGCCATCATTAATGCGTTCTGGGCCATATCATTCCGGGCTCACGGCGAGATCACCGAATACTACTTCCGCGAAACGTTAGGCGCGGTAATTGCCTTTATGGCGCGGTTCCTGCCCGCGGAGCTTGAACGCCGGGAGTGCCTGAGCAAGGCAGCCGCGGAGGGAGTCCTCATTTCGCTGCCATACATTCTGGATGGAATTTGATCCCTATCGAATCGGCGACGACTTTGCGGTTGCAACAACCGCCGAGACAGGCCACTATTGAAACGAAATTCCATTCAGCCACAAATACAGGACGTCGCCCTTGTCGACCTTTGATATTATCATAGTGGGCGCCGGCATCGGCGGCCTGACGGCGGCGGTGCGATTGCAGCAGGCGGGGCAAAATGTGCTCGTGCTTGAAGCTTCCGACCGTCCTGGCGGACGTGTGACGCGCATCATCCGCAGCAATGGCGACCGAGCCGAAGCCGGCGCGCAGGGCCTTCACTCGAATTATACCGAGATGCATGGTATGATCGCCCACTACGGTATGACGGATGAAATCATGCCAACAGGTACCAAGCTCCAATATCTGGATCGAAGGGGGTGTCCCCGGATATCGGGCAAGAACATGGATCTGGCGCGAATCATCGGCGTGCGCGGCAGCCTTGATCTCGCCCGTTTCTGGACGCGCTATTTTACCTATGCCAAACCCTTCCCGCAGTTCGAATTAAATACTGACATCCCAGAGTACGACAATGTCAGCGCCGCGGATGAATTGAGCTGGGCGGGCAGCAATTTTCGCGATTTCGTCCTGCGCCCGATGGCTTGGGCTATGGCGAATTCCACGCCGGACAAGATCAGCATGTACTATATCGTTAACGGGCTGCGGCTTAGGATGACGACCAAGATTCTTGGGTTGCGGCGAGGCATCGCGTCGCTTCTCGAACGCATGGCCGAGGATGTTCCTGTGCGATACGGCAATCGCGTGGTGTCGGTCTTGACCACGGCCGGGACCGTTGAAGGCGTCATGCTGGAAGACGGCACCGCGCTCAAGGCAAACCACGTGATCCTGGCCTGTACGGCCGGCGCGGCCGGGTCAATTCTGACGGACGACTTCCCCACGCAAAAGCGCTTTCTGGTCAATTTCACCCATACCCAGATGCCGCTGGTCTTTTTCTTCCTGGACCGTCCCGTCCAGAGCGTTGCCTATGCCTATATGGGCCATGCATTCCGTGACGCGACCTTCAACATGGCGGTGAACCACGCAGCCAAGACGCCGTATCTGGTTCCAAGCGGCAAGGGCCTGATTTCCGCCTGGCCGGCGTTTCCGAAGACGGTCGACCTTTTCACACGTCCCGACAGTGAGCTTATCGAGCAAGCGAAGAAGGACCTGGGCGATTTCTTTCCGGAATTTCCCCATGCAATCGAAGAAGCGCATGTGGTCCGTCACAATTGGGGCCTTGCCCGCTACGAGCCTGGCATGCATCGCAAGGTCCTGGACTTCAAGCGTGATGCGGAAGGCCTGAGAGGGATCTCCTTCGCGGGCACAGACTACGACAGCATCCATATGGAAAGCGGGATCCGCAGCGGTCAGCGCGCGGCTGAAAGGGCCTTGCGGGGAGCATAGGCTTGGCGGAATCAAGGCGATTTACAACAGAATGGAACCTGCGCTTCCATAATGGCCGCACTCTCGGCTGGTCACCGTTGATTGCCCAAGGTGGGACGCAATCCCTCTAGGAGGAAAGAACATGACCGCCTCTACAGGTGCGGAAGCGGTTGTCGGATACCGTGAAGACTTCTTCGAAGTCGGGAAGGGTCATCGGCTCTACTATCGGGAGTACCAGGGTTCCAACGCTGCGACGCCCGTCGTCTGCCTCCCCGGCTTCTGGCGCAATGCGAAGGATTTTGAGCGCCTCGCTCTGCACCTTTCACCCAAGCGCCGGTTGTTGACGCCCGACCTCAGGGGACGCGGAAAATCGACACGCGCCACCCTGTCTGCCGAATACAGGTTCGAGACCTTGATGGAAGATGTCTGGAAACTGATGGACCATCTCGATATCGGCCGACCGGTTCTCGTTGGCACAGCCCTCGGCGCTTTTATGGCGCTTCAGATGGCGCATGATCGTCCGGATCGCGTCGCGGGCATCATCCTGAACGACGCCGGCACCGAGACGACACCCCCAGGGACCGAACGACTGGGCGGCACGCTCGACCACGAGGAGCGGCCGATCGGCGAACTCGTAGAGAAACTGAAATCGATCAACAGCCGCTATTTTCCCGATTTCATCGACAAGGATTGGGAGTGGTTTGCACAATTGTCCCATAGCGAAACCGCCAGCGGACAGTTCGTCCGTGACCTCGACGCGTTGACGAGCGAGGAGACGAAACGCTTCCGTGATCACAGACCCTCTTTCTGGGACGAGTTTGTCGGGCTGGCAGTGCCAATTGCCATCTTGAGGGGCGAGATGTCGGACTACCTCACCCAGGAGCACGCCGAGCGCATGGCTCGCGCCAATCCCAACGCTCACCTGACGACAGTCAGCGGACGCGGACATCCTCTGTTGCTGGATGAGCCGCAGTCGCTTTCAGCGATCGAGGCAGTGTTCGACAAAGTGGATAATGGCTGACAAGGGTCAAGAACTCTAAAGGCGGTCGTTACTTCATAGCCTCACTTGCGCCAGGTAGGCAGGCGTCAAGCCCTGCAGCCGCGATGCCTGCGGCTTCTCCGGAAAGGTCGAGGCTGTAAAGGCGCTCGTCCCGCGCAAACCAAAGGATGCCTACCTAACGCACTCAGGTACGGGGGTGACCGCCTTGCGCTCAGTGAACCAGTTGATCAGGTTTCGCGTCACGAGTTCGCCCATCAGATTGCGGATATATACGGTGGCCGATCCGATACGCGGAAGCAGGCGAACATTTGGGAGGTCGAGCAATGCAGCTGGAACGTGCGGCTCGTTCTCGAACACGTCGAGGCCCGCAGCGAAGATAACCCTCCGACGCAAGGCATCCGCCAGCGCCGCCTCATCCACCGTTGATCCTCGCCGACGTATAATCCTGAACCAGCGCCTCGATCATCACTTTCTGAGTGCCGTAGGATGTCAGCGGCGTTGGCGCAGAGTCATCGTCGATCAGATCGGGCATGGGACCGCCGAAGACTGCTCCGGACGATGCGAACACGAAACGCGGCTTGTTTCCCTGCATCCGCACGGCATCAAGCAAAGCACGCCCGCCATCCAAATTGACCTGGTAGCCGATGTCGAAATTCGTTCACGCTTCGCCAGAGACCACGCTGGCAAGGTGGAAAACGACATCCGGATTCGAAGCGGAAAGCCGCTTCGACATTTCGGGGTCGGCGATGTCGCCTTCGAACCCTGTATTTCGACGCCTTCGGCCGCGGGCGTTGCAGAAAAGCGTCGAACAAATCCAGGGCCGTGATAGGCTTTCCAGCCAGACTTCCATGGTCAAGCAGACGCTTCACCAATCTGCTGCCGATCGTTCCGGCAGCGCCGGTGACAAGGATCCGCATCAAGGTGATCCCGCTACGCCGTTTTGCCGTCGGCCACAGCCAACACCTTGCGGATGGTGCTGAGCGAGGCCGGCTCATCAAGCAGAAGCGGATGGGCCCTGCCCTGGACGCTGACAACCCAGGCAGAAGGCAGCGCTGCAGCCATCTTTTCCGCGTGCTCCAATGTGAGGAAGCCGGAGTTCTCTCCGCGCAGGATCGCTACCGGTATGTCACCTATTTTTGCGAACTCGTCGAACATACTGGGCGTCTCAACCTTGGTCCTGCCCCACTCCTCGAGGATGTTCGGATCGAAATCGCGCACCCATTTCCCTGGAGACACTTCACCGTAGACCTGCCGCGCATAGCCCAGCCAATCGTCCGTCCCGAAATCCGGAAAGTTCTTTTCGTTCGCGACACGCAACTTGTCAGCAGCTTCATCGAGGCTGTACTCGCCGTGGTCGGCAAGGGCCACCATCTTCTTCCCAAGGGGATTGAACAGTTCGGTGCCGGTGTCGTTGGCGATGACGCCCGCGATACGATCGGGCCGGCTTGCGGCCATGCGCCAGGACATGAACACGCCGATCGCAAGTCCCGCAAGGACCATCCGCTTTATGCCGAGAGAGTCACAAAGCTTCCAGACATCGTCGATGAGCAGGTCGAAGTGATAGTCGGCCGGATTGGCCGAGCGGCCACCCTTGCCCCGTCCACGCGTATCGACCGTGACGACGCGGCGTTCCGCGGCAACGCGGACAGCAACGCGGTCGAAATCGCGCGCCGTCCGCATCAGCCCTGGGAGGTATACCAGTGGTATAGTGCTCGTCTGCTTGCGCGGCTGATAGTCCTTGACGAAGACACTCATTCTCTCGGAGACGCTGAACTGCTTCTCGGAGACGGTAAAAGATTGTTCCATCGGTCCATTCCTAAAACTAGACGGTGCGGCTGACCGCGCGAGCGCGACTATGGGGATCGACCGTTGGAAAAGCTGTTGTTGCGCCGGGTAGCAATGCCAACAAGCCGGCGAGAAACGATGAGCAACAGTTTAGGCGAGCTGATCGGACGACTATTTCGAGGCGCGACGCTCCTCGTCGGCAATGGCGCGCTCGACCGCCTCGATGACTGGCTGGATCTTGGCGATATCGAGGCTACGACCCAAATAGGCGATCGGATATTGCACGACGTCCTGTGCAAGATTGCGCCTCTTTTGAAGAAGTTTTTCGTGCAGATCCCGCAAATTTTTCACGTGGTCGGGATTCTCCACCGCGCCGCCTGCCTTGGCATACTCAGCTGCGTGCGCAAGGATGTCGAGCTCTTCGGGATCTACTTTTCTCATGGCCATTTGAAAGTCCAATTGTTGTCGAATACTAGATGAGTTTCGAGAGTTTTTCGGCGGGATGGATTTCGGGCTCAAGCTGGCGGATCCCCCTATCGGCCGCGCGCCATACTTGCGCCAGGGGACCAGCGACGCCGAAGAATGGGTCATAGTCGATAACAGGTATCTCACGCGCCCGCAGACACAACTCATAGTACTCGTCTGGGAAACCCATGCGGAAGTCGACAACGCCAAAACCTTCATGGAACCCGCCGGTAAGATCCAGGTCCTCGCTGATTTCCAGACCACAATGGCCCACGCCAGCGGGGATCACCACTACGTCGCCGGCATTAAGCTGAGATACGATGCCCTTATGCCCCCCAAACTTGCCGATGTGGACGCCGCGCGTCACGCAGATGAACTCATGCGCTTCGGTGTGGAAATGATGTCGCGGCCACATGCCGTCATGCGCATGCCAAGCGGGGATCCATTTGTTCTGTCGCATGATCGCTTCCATCGTGGGAACGTCCCACCTGATCACGTTACGATAGATTAGAAGCGGCAGGCGCGAATTGGGAACGCGTCCATTTCCCTCAAAAAAGTGCTTCTCGATTGTTACGGTCACGGGAGCCTGTCTGCTGTTTGCTAGTGAGTGGGCAAAGGTGATGCTTTCGCCAAGCAGCCGGCATTTACAATCAGCCGATGAGAGGCGTGAGATTGAATTTAAATTCCAATTATAATTTTTTATCGCCGCAAAGCAAGAGCGCAGTTGACGCAGCATGCGTCACAAAGCGCCACGGCGCTTACCGTAGAATTGGATCGACACCGTCCCACGAAAGGGCTGCCTGCTTCAGCTTCTCCCCTAGTTGGCTTACGAAAGGAACCCAAATCAGTTCCACGATTCCAAGCGGCCCACCGAAGAAAATGGTTTCCGTACCCGTCGAGGACACGCTCCGCTGCAGCCGCGACATGCCGGCCGCGACCAGCTTGCGTTCGTCATCGGCAAGGTTCTTCGTGCGGATGCCAATGTGGTGAGGGCCGCCCAAAGCCGGCGCGTGATCGATGATCGAGGGGGCCTTCGAGTGCGATTGCATCAATTCGATCTGCACCCCATCCCGCCAAGCGAGCGCGATGCTAAGGTCGAATTCTTCGGATTTGCCACGATATTCGCTCGCGGTATACTGAATATGGGGAAGAACTAGAAACGGCCCTACACCCATATGCTTGGCCCAAAAGTTTACGCCCTCCTGCAAATCCTCCACCACATAGGCGATCTGCGATATCGGGGGCAACGGCGCTCCTGGCCCAACCCTCGCCGCGCTTTCACTGCTGATTGCCGTCGACAATTGTTTGCTCCTCTTCATCAAGCTGAAACGGCCAGGCCGGGTTGGCTCAGTGAATTTCGGGTTCGGCTGTCGGCACGTTGCCCGTCATGAAATCGAAGTCACAACCGAGATTCGCCTGGGTGACATGACGGCTGTACATCACGCCATAGCCGCGCTCATACCGGCGGGTCGGCGGCTGCCAAGCGCGTCGGCGCTCTTCCATCTCCTCGGGCGAGATCATGACGTCGATGCGTCGCGCTTCGACATCGAGCTCGATCATATCGCCGTCGCGCAACATGCCGATCGGCCCGCCGGTGAAGGAGTCAGGAGCCACGTGCAGGACGCAGGTGCCGCTCATGCGGGCGTCGGAAATCCGCACCATGTCGCGCACGCCCTTTTCCAAAAGCTTTTTCGGAATCGGCAGTTGGTCCCACTCGGGCTTGCCGGGGCCTCCGTTCGGGCCACTGTTTTGCAGCACGATTACGGAATCCGCATCGACGGCCAGATTTGGATGGTCGATCCTCTTCTTCATGTCGCTATAGTCCTTGAAGACGACAGCCGGAGCGCGATGTTTCAAAAGACGCGCCTCGGCGGCGCTGCGCTTGATGACGGCGCCGTCTGGGGCAAGACTTCCCTTGAGTACCACAAGGGCGCGTGATGCCCCGCTTCACGTCGTCGACCCGCGTCTTGAAGAGTGCGTGGCAAGGGTTGAGATCGTTCCACGTGTTCAGGATGGCAATGACGGGCTTGCCGTCGAAATCCTCCTGCGAATATCCCATCTGCCGCATGCGCGCGCGATGACTGAGCGTGCGCATGTCGTCGGGAACGAACCAGCGCGCGCTTCGCAGGTCTTTGGCATCGCGAACAGACATCGGCTTTCTCCAGCTCCGGCGACCGACTCCAACGTCAGTCGGTAGCAAGTTCAATAAGAAAGGGCGAATCGCCCGTGAAGCTTTGCTTCATGAGATCGGCACAGTGCTCGAGCGTATCGGCGCGCGCCGCCTCGACACCCATTCCAGCCGCGATATTCACCCAGTCGATTTCAGGATTGGACAAATCGAGCATGTTCATCGCCGTGGGGCCAGGCGTCGCGCCCACGCCCTTGTATTCGTTGATCAGAATCTTGTACTTCCGATTGGACAGGATGACGGTCGTCACCGGCAGACGTTCACGTGCCTGTGTCCACAGTGACTGCAGCGAATACATCGCCGATCCATCGGCCTGCAGGCTGATGACACGCCGTCCGCGCCCTGCCGCGATGGATGCTCCCGTCGCAACAGGCATGCCATCGCCGATAGCACCGCCTGTCAGGTGCAGCCAGTCGTGCTCGGGCGCAGCAAACGTCTCGCTGTAGAACCCCCGACCGAAAGATATACTTTCATCGGAAATGATGGCTCCCTCCGGCATCACGGCGGCAACGGTTCGCGCGAAACCCTCGGGCGTCGGACTGCCGGTTACAATGTCCGGACGGGGACCGGGATCCGCGGGCGCCACTTGCGGCGCCTTCAGCATTTCGGCGAGATTCGCCAGCGCGGTCGCGGCGTTCTGGTCGTGCCGGCAAAGCTCATGAAAGGCGGTTTCGGGGTTGTGGTGAATCGACGGCTGGCCGGGATAACCGAAGAACCCGACCGGCGGGCTGGCCCCCACAAGAATAATGTGGCTGTACCGCCAGAGCTGCCGGGCCGCTGCATTGCCCGTATACGCCACGCGGTCCAACTGGATTCGCCCACGGCCACGGGACATGCGGGCACAGACATATTCGGCCAGAAGCGAAGCACCCGTGGCTTGTGCCACCCGATAGGCGGCGTCTTGCGCGTCGGCCAAGGTGGCACGCGCCCCGAGCAGAATAAGTGTATCCTTTCCATGGTCGCGCAAGATGGAGACAGCGGTTTCCATCGCACGTTCGTCAGGCCCGCTCGGATCGTCGACGGGCAATGCCTCGGCTGCAACACCGCCTTCGTTCCAGGAGGAGTCCGAGGGCAAGACAAGCGTGGCGATGCCGCCTCCATACCGGCGTGCAAACTGTATCGCAAAGGCCGCATCGCGTCCGACTTCGCTTGAGTCCGAGGAGGTCATGACCCAGTCGGAGCAGGCGCGGGCAATCGACTCGGTGTCGCTCGTAAGCGGCGCGTCGAACGGGCGGTGCCAGGTCGCCTGATCGCCAACAATGTTCACCATGCCGCTTCGGGCCCGCCGGGCATTGTGGACGTTCGAGAAGCCGTTTGCCAGTCCAGGGCCGCAGTGGAGTAGGCTGGCGGCGGGGCGCTGTGCCATACGGTAGTACCCGTCGGCCATCCCGGTCACCACATTTTCTTGCAGGCCCAGAACGCAGCGAATCCCGGGAATTTGATCCAGAGCCGCAACGAAATGCATTTCGCTGGTGCCCGGGTTTGCAAAGCAGGTATCGATCCCGGAGCCGACCGCCGTATGGACGAGGCTCTGCGCGCCATTCATGCTAACACTCCACGCCGTAGCGATATCCGACCGTCTTTCCCTCGTCCCCGCACCCTAGCCACAGAGGCCAGAAGCCAAGCTATGGTAACCCCTGCCACATAAAAGTCTGGACATCAACAAAATATTGGAACTAAATTCCATTTATACGGAGTGTTGGGGTGTATCAGTTTCGAATATGGGATAAATAGCGGAGCGGGTGCCCTGAAGGACGAAGCGGTAACATATTGAAGGGGGAGGCTTGTTCTCCGCGAGAGACGGCGTATGGCGGCTCAAAAATGGAAGCCGGGTCTAATTATCGAATGGAGAACGATCATGAGCGAATGTCTTGACTTGTCTTTGAATGGGGAGGGCGAATTCTGTGGGGCCTAGCGGCAAAGGATCTGGCTGCGAGCCAGAAGCGACGTACAAACCGCCAAGCGGGGCGATGCGATCGAAAGCAATTTCGTCAGATTCTGCGTCTGGACCGTTCGGGACCCGGTACAGCCATATAGATGCGGCCAGCGTATACTTCCGTCCAACGGATGCGTCATCGCTGCTTTAACCTGTGACGGCATCTCCCGCATTCTGGCGCGTGAGGTGTGCCTCTCCCGATAGCGATGAAGTTGTAGCAACAGTGCAAAGGTTGGTGAGGGCCCGGAGAGGCTCCGACCAAAACTTAGTCTTTAGAGCGATGTCGGCAACTGTCCCTCGCTGTCACCAGTTTTGTCGGCTGCGATCACACGTCAAGAAGAGCGTTATCTGGCCGCAAGGTCGATACTCATCGTTCTTAGCCGAGCGATCCACTTATTCTACAAGGAGCCTCCGTTTTGTTCCTTTCGGTTTTCGACCTGTTCAAGATCGGCATCGGACCATCAAGCTCGCACACGATGGGGCCGATGACAGCGGCGCGGCGGTTTCTCGACGAAGTCGCGGGAGACGACTGGCCGCGGCCGGCCGGCGCCAGGGTCGATCGCATCGCCGCAAGCCTGCATGGCTCGCTCGCCTACACCGGTATCGGCCATGGATCCGACCGCGCGGTGGTGCTTGGCCTTGCCGGTGAGACACCGCAGACCGTCGATCCCGACCAGGCCGACGGCATTGTCGCTGGCATCGCCGCCGAGAAGCGGATTTCGCCGCCCGGTCATCCATCCTATCGCTTTGACCCGGCCACGGACCTGGTGCTGGACCGCAAGACGCCGCTCACCGGCCACGCCAACGGCATGGCCTTCTCGGCCTATGACACCGACGGCCGGCTGCTGCTCAGGCGCATTTACTATTCGATCGGCGGTGGCTTCGTGGTTTCCGAGGAAGAGCTGCAGCGGATGAAGGCCAAGGGGTCGGTGACGACGGAAGGCAAGAAGGTTCCCTACCCATTCAAGAACGCCGTCGAGATGCTGTCCATGGCGGCGAAAAACGGCCTTTCCATCGCCGACATGAAGCGCGTCAACGAGGAAACGCAGATGTCGCGCGAAGAGCTCGACGCTGGTCTCGACGGCATCTGGAGCGCCATGAAGGGTTGTATCGATCGTGGCCTGTCGCAGGACGGCATCATGCCGGGCGGGCTCAAGGTGCGCCGTCGAGCGCGGCAATTGCATGACAAGCTGCAGGAGCAGTGGCAGCAGAACCGGCCCAATCCCTTGCTCGCCAATGACTGGCTGTCGATCTACGCCATGGCAGTCAACGAGGAGAACGCCGCCGGCGGGCGCGTCGTCACCGCGCCGACCAATGGCGCTGCCGGAACGCTGCCCGCGGTGCTGCGCTACTGGCTGCATTTCCACCCCGAGGCCGATCAGCCGAGCATCCGCGATTTCCTGCTGACAGCTGCGGCGGTCGGCGGCATCATCAAGACCAACGCCTCGATCTCGGGCGCTGAAGTAGGCTGCCAGGGCGAGGTCGGTTCAGCCTCGGCAATGGCGGCGGCGGGTCTGTGCGCCGTCATGGGCGGCACGCCCGAGCAGGTCGAGAACGCGGCCGAGATCGCGTTGGAACATCATCTCGGCATGACCTGCGATCCGGTCGGCGGGCTGGTGCAGGTGCCGTGCATCGAGCGCAATGCGCTGGGCGCCGTCAAGGCGGTGACCGCCGCTTCACTGGCCATCAAGGGCGACGGCGTTCATTTCGTGCCGCTCGACGCGGCAATCGAGACCATGCGCCAGACCGGCCTCGACATGAACGAGAAGTACAAGGAGACCAGTCTTGGCGGTCTTGCCGTCAACGTCGTGGAGTGCTGATCTTGCGCGGATGGTCTCCAAAGACCGCCGGCCATCGCAGCGTCTCGCGGAGCTTGAAACAGAAGGTCGAGGCTTCGCATCGGCCAGCGATGGTAACCTTTCGCAATTTTGTTGTCACGCAAAACGCCGTGTCTCCTTAACGTGTGAGCACGCGCTGCATGCTAGTCCTCCCTTGAACTCCTCCGATACCGCGGCCCTGAGCTGAAGCGGACGGATGCGGGTATGCTGCGTTTCTTTGCAAAGCGCGAGCCTTACAAGTTGCAACTGCGCCGAAAATGCGCGAATGTCGGAATTAAGTTTCTTTTTTGAGTGTTTGCAGGAAAGCGCCTGGGTCGTGTCCAAGATCGATACAATCATCGTCGGAGCTGGAATTGGCGGGCTGACGGCGGCGGAAGAGCTGCAGCGCAAAGGTCAGAATGTCCTTGTGCTCGAAGCTACAAACCGCCCCGGCGGACGGGTGGTGAAGATTACCAGGAAAAACGGGGATGCTGCTGAAGCCGGTGCGCAGGGCATCCATTCCAACTACGTCGAAATGCTTGGGATGATCGCTCGTTTCGGCATGACTGGCGACTTGAGGCCGTCTTTTGGCAAGGTGCAATATCTCGACCATTCGGGCACGCCGCGCATTTCAGGCGGTAACTCCGATCTCGCAAAGATCGTTGGAACCCGAGGGAAGCTCGACCTCGCCTATTTCTGGACGCGCTATTTCACCTTCGCCAAGCGATTTCCGCAGTTCGAGGCAGTGCGGGACATTCCTCAATACGACAACATCAGCGCGGCTGACGAGCTCCGCTGGGCTGGTCGCAATTTCACTGATTTCGTGTTGAGGCCGATGTCTTGGGCAATGGCCAACTCCACGCCGGACAAGATCGGGATGTACTACATCGTCAATGGACTGCGGCTCCGCATGACGACCAAGATCATGAGCCTCTTGCATGGCAACGAGTCTTTATTGGCCAAGGTCGCGGGGACCGTCCCCGTGCGGTACGGTGCCCCGGTCAAGAACGTGCTGACCACAAAGGGCGTCGTAGATGGCGTCGAGTTGGAGGACGGCAGCACTCTTCAGGCTAAACACGTGATCCTGTCCTGCACGGCGGCCGTCGCCGGCGGGATTCTTACGGATGATTTTGCCGAGGCGAAAAAATTCCTGACCAACTATACGCATACGCCCCTTCCACTGGTCTTCTTCTTTCTCGACAGACCCCTCGACAAAGAAGCTTATTCGTTCATGGGCCACCCGTTTCGCGATGCAACTTTCAACATGGCGCTGAACCATGCAAAGAAGACGCCTTTCTTGGCCCCCTCTGGAAAGGCGATCATTTCTGCTTGGCCAGCCTTCCCGAAATCTGTCGACCTGATGAAACGCCCTGATTCAGAGATCATCGACCAGGCGAGAAAGGATCTAGAAGCGTTCTTTCCAGGCTTTTCGCCTTGGATCGAGGAAGCCCAGGTTGTACGTCACGACCGGGCGGCGGCTCGGTATGAACCAGGAATGTATCGCAAAGTGCTCGATTTCAAGGAGCAGTCGGAAGCGTTTCGGGGCGTATCGTTCGCCGGAACCGATTACGACAGCATTCATATGGAAAGCGGGGTGCGCAGCGGACAGCGCGCCGCCATCCGCGCCCTACGCGGCGCTTGATCAAAGCGGCGCCAGTGCCAATCATATTCCCGCGACAAGGGCTTCATACATGGCTGAGACATTCGACATCGTGATCGTCGGTGCGGGATCGGCGGGCTGTGTCCTTGCCAACCGTCTTTCGAGGGATCCGACCAAGCGTGTGCTGCTGCTTGAAGCCGGAAATTGGGACTGGAACCCGCTCATTCACATCCCATACGGCGCCCGCAAGATGTTCGAATACGGGATGTACCAGTGGGGCGATGTTTCCGAGCCGGACCCTTGTGCCAACGACCAGCGTATGCAGGTGCCGCATGGGAGGGTCGTCGGGGGGACGTCATCCCTGAACTATATGGCGCACGTCCGAGGTCACCCGCACGACTATGTTCGCTGGGTCGAGCAGGGCGCAAAAGGGTGGAGCTACGATGAGGTTCTGCCCTACTTCAAGGAATGCGAAACCTGGGAAGGGGGCGAAAACCATTGGCGCGGCGGCTCCGGCCCGCTTGGCGCCTGCACGCCGAAATACAAGGACGCCCTGGCTCAAGGGTGGTTCAACGCGGCGAAGGAACTTGGCCATGCGATAACGCCGGACTACAACGCGGCCCAAAGCGAGGGCTTCGGCGTTATCCAGTATACTATTCGCAATGGCCGTAGGACGTCGGCGGCGCGTGCCTTCCTGCGCCCGGTTCTAGGACGCAAGAATCTAACCGTTCGAACGGGCGCCTTTGTGACAAAAGTGATTTTCGAAGGAAAGCGCGCCATCGGCGTGGAATATGTCAGTGGCAGCCAACGCAATATAGTCCATGCTATTGAGCGAACTGCACTGTGTCTCGGCGCTATTAATACACCGCACCTGCTCCTGCTCTCTGGTGTTGGGCCGGCGGACCACCTGAAGGCGACGGGCATTACGCCCCTCGTGGATCTCCCAGTCGGCCAATCGCTCGAGGACCATCTAGCCTACATGCTACAATGGCGGCGCAAGCAGGTCGATCCATTTCATCAAACGCTGAGAATAGATCGAATTGCCGTGAACATGCTTCGAGCCCAGTTCTTTGGGGCCGGACCGGCAGCGAACCTGCCCGGCGCGATCATGGGGTTCCTGAAGACCAAGTCCGAGATGCCGCAGCCCGACATCCAGCTTGTTATCCCCTTGATCGCGCCTGAGGCAAATCTCTGGTATCCCTTTGTCAACAGGCCTCGAAACGGCACATATGCCGTCAAGGTCAACCTGCTGAACCAGAAGAGCCGTGGCGAGGTCCTGCTGCGCTCGGCCAACCCGCGCGAGCGTCCTCGGATCTTGTACAATTCGCTGAGCGCACCGGAAGATATGACCACCATGCGCCGTGGCTATCATCAGACAATCGCGCTCGGCGAGGCTGCGGCTATGGGGCCTTTCCGCGACGAAGCGATCTTGCCGCCAAAGCCCCTGAAGACCGACGACGAGATTGATGCCTTCATCCGCAGCAATTCCTTTCAGCAATACCATCCCGCTAGTACATGCCGGATGGGAGGTGACGAAGGCGGGGTCTTGAATGCCGACCTTGGTGTGAAGGGTCTGGAGAGACTCTATGTTGTGGACGGATCCGCCATGCCACATCTGATTGGCGGTAACCCCAATGTCGTCATCATGATGATGGCCGCTAGGGTCGCCGCCATGTGGAAAGGCTGAGGTCGCAATCCGCCAGATCTGGCGGATTGCGACGGACATTCCAAGTAAAAGCTTAGGTGGATGCGGGGTCTAGCGTTGCTCCCGGATGTCCGTACAGCACTGACCCGGGGTATATTCAAGGCGTCCAGCGCCTTGCGAGGCGGTGAAGTCGATTCCCAACCCACCCCTCACCACCAAGGGCAAAGGCACGGCTACTTTCACCTTCGACAGAACCAAGAAGAAGCTCAGCTGGACCGTCAAATATTCCGGCCTTAGCAGGCCGGCGATCGCTGCGCACATTCACGGCCCGGCGGCGATGGGTGCGGACGCCGCTCCCGTCATCCCCTCAAGGGCAGGCTCAAGAGCCCGCACAAGGTTCGGAGACACTGACGGACGCGCAGACCGCCGACCTGGCGGCCGGCAACTACTACGTCAATGTCCACACCGCCGCGAACAAGGACGGCGAGATCCGCGGGCAAATCGAGAAGGCAAAATAGCAACAAACAGGACAATTGTCCTGTTTGTCAGGTTTTGTCGCGAATCTGGGTCATTGTGCGGGTCGGTGTGATGGCCTCGGGATCGAGCCTGATCTCGACGATCGACGGCTTGCCACTGGCGCGCGCACGCTCGAAGGCGGGCGCGAAATCGGCTGTTTTGTCGACCGTCTCGCCATGGCCGCCATAGGCGCGGGCGAGAGC